>NZ_JBVJGN010000010.1:208955-260154 GCF_055587305.1 Micromonospora sp. NPDC047521
CGGGGCCGATGGCCAGGGACACGCCCGGGCCGGGGCCGATCTCCCCAGGCGCGCCCGGGCCGGGGCCGATCGCCGTGACGGCTGCCGCCACGCCGCCCAGGCCGAGGGCCAGGCCAGCTGCCGCCGTCACTCCGCTGATCAGGATCTTTCGCATCATCATCGCTCTCCCCGTGTCGTTGGGCTGATGAATTGACCGTACGGAACCGGCGAATGCCATAAAACCCCCATTTAGTGACATTTATCTATACTCATGCCCGTTGATTGATCGACCTCGCTGTGCATGGCTGGCGATGTCCCGGACACGACACAAAAGGTCGGCCGAAGGTACGCAACCGCTCGGAGTGTCCGGCTGTGTGACGGGTGCCGGCGGGACACGCTGTCCGCGGCCACCACGGGGAGGACGAGTGCTTGTGACGAGAGAAGTACGGGTGGGCGGGCGGCCCCCCGACCCGTCGGGCGGTTCCGCCCCGGTGGCAGCCGAACTGGTCTTCGACGACTTCTACCACGCCCACTTCCGCGGGCTGGTCGTCCAGCTCACCGCGTACACCGGTGACCGTGGGCAGGCACAGGACCTGGTCCAGGAGGCGTTCTGCCGGGCGTACGCCCACTGGGACCGACTGGCCCGGTACGACGACCCGCTGGCCTGGGTGCGCCGGGTCGCCTGGAACCTCGGCCACAACCGCTGGCGGCGGCTGCGGACCGCGCAGGCGTGGCTGCTGCGGCAGCGGGAGACCCACGTGGCGGGACCAAGCCCCGACCGGGTCGCCCTGGACACGGCGCTGGCGAAGTTGCCGCCGAAACAGCGGCGGGCCGTCGTCCTGCACTACCTCGCCGATCTGTCGGTCGCCGAGATCGCCGCCCAGGAACGCGTCGCCGAGGGCACCGTCAAGTCCTGGCTGCACCGGGGCCGAGCGGCCCTCGCCACGCACCTGCGCGACACCACCGAGGAGGTGCGAGATGTCTGAGCAGGAGACCCTCGGCCTCGCCGAAGAGTTCGCCCACTACCGCCGTACCGTGCTGGAGGAGGTCGAGGTGCCCGGGCCCGCCGCCGTCCGGCGGACGGTACGGGGACGCGGCCGTCGTCGGCTGTTGGCCACCGCCACTGCGGCGCTCGCGCTGTTCGGCGGATCAGCCGTCGGGTACGCGGCGATGATCGGGCCGGAGCACCGGCCGGGTCCGGTCGACCCGACGCCGAGCATCTCGGTGTCGCCGACCCCGACCGACCCGGCGACCCCGACCACCAGCCCGTCCGCGACGAGCGGCGGCCCCGCCTCCACCGCGCCCAACGGCCGGTTCAGCCGGGCGCAACTGCTCGGTGCGACGGTGACCCTGCCGGCCTGGCGGGCCGGGCCGGGCTGCCCGACGTCGGCCGTGCGGATCAGCGGCGACGACCGCGAGGGCGTCAACTGGCTGATCGCGCTCGACCACGGTGACGTCGACGGGGACGGGGCGGTGGAGACCGTGGCGCTCGTGCAGTGCGTGCTCGGCACCCGGGGGCCGATGCAGGTGGTCGCCTTCGACCGGGACGAGGAGGGGAAGGTGGTCACCCTCGGCCGCGTGGCCGCAACCACCATCGACAAGCCGCAGTGGCTGTTCGGGCTCGACGTGGCCGACGACGGCACGGTGCGGGTGCAGGTCGGCGACATCGCCCCCGGCGGTGGCTGGCCCGGCGAATGGTCCCAGCGACAGTGGCGGGGCTACCGGTGGAAGGGGTCGGCCTTCGCCCAGGTCTCCGGGCCGACGAGCTTCGGGCCCAACCCGCACTCCGCGGACCTCGCGGTCACCGCCACCGCGCTCGTGCTGGGCACTGCGGATGACGGCTCACGAACGGGTACGACAACGGTGCGGATCCGCAACAAGGGCACCGCGGCGGTCCCGCGCGTGGAGCTGCGCCTGAACCTGCCGTCGGACGTCCGCCCGGACGTCGACGGGTGGGCACCGTGCACAAACGAGCCGCAGGACACCAGCCGGCCGGTGACCTGTGGCCTTGGCCGGATCGGGGCCGGCGCGGAGGTGACGTTGACGTTGAGCTTCCGGGTCGCGAAGGACGCCCCGGTGGGCACGGGAACAGCCGATGTGGAGGCCCGGCCGATGAGCGGCGACTTCAACTTCCTGCTGGACCTCAAGGACGCCGACAACCGGGTCGCCATGGCCTACCGGTGACATCCGCCGGCCCGCGTCGCACACCGCTTGGGTGTGCGCCGCGGGCCGGCGCTGCGCTCACCAGGAGGGCCGTTGCAGCAGACCCACGAACTCGACGAGCAGCCGCTCCCGCAGCGCCGGCGGCGCGGCGTCGAGCAGTGTGTTCACCACAGCCATCCGGTCCGGCGTCGGCGCGTTCCCGGCACCGAGCCCGAGCCCGCCGGCGATCCCGGCGACCAGATCGGGCGTGAGCGCGTCAGGGGTCAGCGACGCCGCCAGCGCCATCAACTCGGGCGGGAGGGCGACCGGACCGGCCGCCCGGGCGGCGGCCACCGCGTCCGCCAGGTCCGGTGCGAATTCGGCGACCCGCGGCGCGACCGAGGCGGTCACCGTGAGGTGCACGCTTGCCGGCAGACCGGCGTACGACAGTTGGGGCTGGGTGTGCCAGCCACGTGCGGTCAGCTCGTCGACCAGGACGAACAGGTCGGGCCCGCCCTCGGTGGCGGTGAAGCAGACGACAGTCGACTCCGGCTCGGCCATCAGCCGGAGTCCGTCGACGGAACGGACCGCGTCGGCGAGGCCGGCCACCGCGTCCCGGGTGGCGGTGGCCAGCCGCAGGTAGCCGTCGTCGCCCAGGTGCCGCAGTGTGGCGTACGCGGCGGCGATCGGCCCGCCCGAGCGGGTGGACGCGATCACCGGGTTGATCATCGTGTACCCGGGCCAGTCCGCGTACGCGAAGTACTGCGGGGCGCGCAGCGCGGCGTCGCGGTGCAGCAGCACCGACACCCCCTTCGGCGCGTACGCGTACTTGTGCAGGTCCACCGAGATCGAGGTGACGCCGGGGACCGCGAAGTCGAACGCCGGCACCGGCTCGCCGAGGCGGCGCAGGTACGGCAGGGTCCAACCGCCGAAGCAGGCGTCCACGTGGCAGCGCACCCCGGCCCCGGCCGCCGCCGCCGCGATCTGGGCGACCGGGTCCACCACCCCGTGCGCGTACGACGGCGCGGAGCAGGCCACCAGCACCGTCTCCGGCCCGATCGCGGCGGCCATCGCGGCGGGGTCGGGGCGCAGCGTGTCCGGGGACACCGGCACCACGTCCAGTGCCACCCGCAGGTAGTGCGCCGCCTTCGCGAACGCGGCGTGCGCTGTCGACGGCACCACGATCCGGGGTGCGGCGATCTCCGGGTGGGCGTCCCGGGCCGTCTTGACGGCGAGGATCAGCGACTCGGTGCCGCCGCTCGTGACACTGCCGACCACCTCCTCGGCGGTGGTGCCGGGGCCTCCGCCGAGCACCCGGGCCGCGGCGCCGACGAGCGCGTTCTCCATCGCCAGCAGGGACGGGAACGCGGTCGGGTCGAGCCCGTTGACGTGGGCGCTTTCGCGGTGCGCGGCGGCGGCCAGCTCGTCGAGCCCGGGCACCGCCGGGTCGTAGACGTACGCGAACAGCCGGCCGCCGTGGGTGGGCCGGTCCCCGTCCCGCAGCGCGCGGATCTCGGCGAGCACGACGTCCGCCGCCACCCCGTCCTTGTCGATCATGGAGTCATGGTGCCCTTCTCGTGACGGTCCCCCACCACGGCTTCCTGCCCGACGCGCGGGTGGTGCATGGCGGCGGCCAGGATGGCCGGGGTCAGGGTGTAGCGGCGCAGCAGGAGGATCGGGGGCGCGATCAGGACGGCGGGGATGACCGTGAAGCCCAGGAGCACGCCGAGGCGGGCCGCATCCGACTGGGCAGCCGCCGTGCCGGTGTCGGACGACACGTACCCGGAGAGCTGGAGCACCAGACCGTAGATGCCCGGCCCGAGGGCCAGGCCGAGGGTCTCCCCCGCGGTCCACAGGCCGGTGAAGACACCCGCCTGCCGGCGACCGGTGCGCGCCGTGTCGTACGCGACGCAGTCCGGCAGCATCGCCAACGCGAAGACCTGCTGCCCGGCGTACCCGACGCCGATCACCGCGACCACCAGGTACACGGCGACCGGCGGGAGCACCGGCGCGGCGACCAGCACGAGCGCCCCGGCGGCGAGGATCACGGCTGCGGCGACCAGGCCGGCCCGCTTGCCCAGCCGGGCGCCGACCCGGCTCCACACCGGCATCACCAGCAGCGCCGGCCCGACGAAGCAGGCGAAGAGCAGGGTCGGGCCGCTCTGCTCGTCGCGCAGGATCTGCCCGGCGAAGTAGTTGACGCCGGCCAGGATGGTCGCCACCCCGGCGGACTGCACCACGAAGCAGATCAGCAGCGCCCGGAACGGCCGGTTCGCGGCGGCGACCGCGAGCTGGGCGCGCAGGCTGGGTTCGCTGCCGCCCACCGTGCCGGTCGGCGCGGCGCGGGTGCCGACGAACGCGCCGACGGCGCCGAGGGCGATGAGCGTCGCCACGAACAGGCCCATCCACCGGTGCCCGGGCAGGCCGTCGCCGCCGGCTGTCACCACGAGCGGGGCGAGGGCGCCGGAGACCAGGATGGTCAGCGCCAGCACGGCGATCCGCCAGGTCATCAGGCGGGTGCGTTCGCTGTAGTCGTCGGTCAGTTCCGCCGGCATCGCCACGTACGGCACCTGGAAGAAGGCGAACGCGGTGGCGGTGGCGAGGAAGGCGAGCGCCACGTACGCCCCGGCGGCCGGACCGTTGCCGAACGGCGCGGCGAAGATGGCCGCGAAGAGCACAGCCAGCACGAGACCGGCGACGAGCAGGTACGGACGGCGCGCGCCCCAGCGGGACCGGGTGCGGTCGGAGATCCGCCCGGCGACCGGGTTGACAAGCACGTCCCACGCCTTCGGCAGCAGCACCAGCAGGGCGGCCACCCCGGCGGCCACGCCCAACGTGTCGGTCAGGTACGGCAGCAGCAGCAGACCGGGCACGGTGCCGAACGCGCCGGTGGCCAGGGATCCGAGCGCGTATCCGGCGTGCACCGTCCGGGGCAGCGGGGCAGCGGTAGGCGTACCGGTGGCACCCGGCGGCGGGTTCATGGGGCCGAATGTTACTCACGTTATGCCGGAGGTCACATCCCCTCCAGCGGGGACCAACCCGCCACCCGGATGTCCACTCCTTCGCCGCGCAGCGGCACGCCCTCGGCGCGCAGCCGGGCGCGTGCCTCCCGCTCGTGCCCCGGCGGCAACCGACCGGCCGAGCTGACCACCCGATGCCAGGGCACCGAGCCGCCGTGCCGGGCCATGATGTTTCCCACCAGGCGCGCGGAGGCACGGCCCGAGCGTTCGGCGAGCGCGTCGGCGACCGCCCCGTACGACATCACCCGGCCCGGCGGGATGCGCTCGACCAGGTCGAGCACCGCCTCGACGTACTCGTCAGGTGTCACAATCGGCCACCATATGGGAACGTCGCCGGGCGCTGCCGCCGTGACCACGCAGAATGGGCGGGTGCGCGACGCAGTCACGGCGGCCCGGCGGGTCGTCGTCAAGATCGGATCCTCCTCGTTGACCACCGCCACGGGCGGCCTGGCCGACGGGCGGGTCGACGCGCTCGTCGACACCCTGGGGCGGCTCACCGCCGAGGGGCGCGAGGTGGTGCTGGTGTCCTCCGGCGCGATCGCCGCCGGCCTGGCCCCGCTCGGCCTGACCCGACGTCCGCGCGACCTGGCCACCCAGCAGGCCGCCGCCAGCGTCGGGCAGGGCCTGCTGATCGGCAGGTACGCGGCCAGCTTCGCCCGGCACGGCCGCACCGTCGGGCAGGTGCTGCTCACCGTCGACGACGTGACCCGACGCGCGCACTACCGCAACGCGTACCGGACGCTGCGCAAGCTGCTCGACCTGCGGGCGGTGCCGATCGTCAACGAGAACGACACGGTGGCCACCGAGGAGATCCGGTTCGGGGACAACGACAGGCTGGCCGCCCTGGTGGCCGCGCTCGTGCACGCCGATCTGCTGGTGCTCCTGTCGGACGTGGACGCCCTCTGGACCGGCGACCCGACCCGGCCGCAGTCGACCCGGATCACCGAGGTCCGCGACGACGCCGACCTCGCCGGCACCACCATCGGCGGGGCCGGCCGCTCCGGCGTCGGCACCGGCGGCATGGTCACCAAGGTGGAGGCCGCCCGGATCGCCACCGGCTTCGGCATCCCGGTGGTGCTCACCGCCGCCGACCTGGCCGCTCCGGCGCTGGCGGGTGAGCCGGTCGGCACGCTGTTCCACCCGCAGCGGCAACGCCCCACCGCCCGGCTGTTCTGGCTGGCCCACGCCACCTCACCCAGGGGGCGGCTGCACCTCGACCCGGGCGCGGTGGCCGCGGTCGTCGCGCGGCGCAAGTCGCTGCTGCCCGCCGGCATCACCGCGGTGGACGGCACGTTCACCGCAGGCGACCCGGTGGACCTGGTGGACACCGCAGGCGCGCCGGTCGCCCGCGGCCTGGTCAACTACGACGCGGTGGAGCTGCCCGGGCTGCTCGGTCGTTCCACCTCCGAACTCGCCGCGGCGCTCGGCCCGGCATACGAACGGGAGGTCGTCCACCGCGACGACCTGGTACTGCTCTAAGGAGTCGATGATGAGCGTGACCGAGCAGGCGCGACGGGCGCGGGACGCCGCAGCGGACCTGGCCACCGCCACCCGTACCGCGAAGGACGCCGCGCTTGTCGCGATGGCCGACGCGCTTGTGGCGCGTACCCCGGAGATCCTGGCGGCGAACGAGGCGGACCTGGCGGCCGGCCGCGAGGCCGGGCTGAGCGCGGCCGTGCTGGACCGGCTCGCCCTCGACGCGGGCCGGGTGGCCGGCATCGCCGACGCGCTGCGCCAGATGGCCGCGCTGCCCGACCCGGTCGGCGAGGTGGTCCGCGGTTCGACCCTGCCCAACGGCCTGGAGCTGCGCCAGATCCGGGTGCCGTTCGGGGTGGTCGGCATCATCTACGAGGCGCGACCGAACGTGACGGTGGACGCCGCAGGGATCTGCCTGAAGTCAGGCAACGCGGCGCTGCTGCGCGGGTCGTCGTCGGCCGCGCACTCCAACGCCGCGCTGGTCGCGGTGCTGCGGGACGCGATCACCGGCGCCGGCCTGCCCGCCGACGCGGTGCAGTTGCTCGACGCCAGCTCCCGCGACTCGGTCAAGGAGCTGATGCGCGCCCGGGGGCTTGTCGACGTGCTCATCCCGCGCGGCGGCGCGTCGCTGATCCGCACAGTCGTCGAGGAGTCGACAGTGCCGGTGATCGAGACCGGGGTGGGCAACTGCCACGTGTACGTGGACGCCGCCGCCGACGTGGCACAGGCCGTCGCGGTGACGCTCAACGCCAAGACGCAGCGCCTCTCCACCTGCAACACGGCCGAGTCGCTGCTGGTGCACGCCGACGTCGCCGACGCGTTCCTGCCGGCCGCGCTCGCCGCGTTCGCCGAGGCCGGGGTGACGGTGCACGGCACCCCTGAGGTGGCCGCGTACTCCGCAGCGGTGGTCCCGGCCACCGACGAGGACTTCGCCACCGAGTACCTGTCGGCGGACATCTCCGTCGCGGTTGTCGACTCGCTCGACGCGGCGGTCGCGCACATCAGGCGCTACGGCACCGGGCACACCGAGGCGATCCTCACCGACTCGGCGAGCGCGGCCCGCGAGTTCGTCGCCCGGGTGGACGCGGCGGCCGTGATGGTGAACGCCTCGACCCGCTTCACCGACGGGGGCGAGTTCGGCTTCGGCGCGGAGATCGGCATCTCCACGCAGAAGCTGCACGCCCGCGGCCCGATGGGTCTGCCCGAGCTGACCAGCACCAAGTACGTGGTCACCGGGAACGGGCACGTCCGCTAGGCGACGGTCACCGGGCGGCAGGCCCGGATCGCCGAGAGCGTGGTGTGCACGTCGAACTGGTGGCCGTCGTCGCTCTCCCAGCCGCCGTCGCTGCGCTGCGTCTCGGCCAGCCGGCGCAGCGCCCGCACCATCACCCAGTCCTGCGCGTCGATGCCGACCCGGCGTAGCGTGGCCGCCAACCAGGCCACGTCACCCGGGGACATCGTCGCCATCCGCTCGGCCAGCACCACCTGGATGCGCGCCGACTCGTGGAACATGTCCTGCCGGTGCAGCACCGCCGCGCTCAGCCAGCCGGCGGCGAGGAACGACGGCCAGCTGCCGTCCGGGCGGATCCGTCCGGCTATCGAGTGGGCCGCCGCCTGGACGACGCCTGCGTACGCCCCGCCGACCCGGTGATCGAGCGGCCCGGAGGCGCGGGCGTCCAGCCCGGCGACGGTGAGCCAGAAGCCCGCGTTGGCGGTGACGAAGAGCTTGGCCTCGGGGTCGCCGGGACGGGCCCACTCCGGAGCGGAGCCGGCCAGCGAGGCGTCCTCGTCCCAGCCGCCGTCGGCCTGCTGGCGTGACGCCAGCCAGTCCAGTGCGCGGCGGGCGGCGGGACGGCCGAGCGCGCCCAGGTCGTCCAGCTCGGCGAGCCGGAAACAGGTCGCGTCGATCGAGGCGACCTCGCCACCCCACGTCGCCGGCCAACCGCCGTCGGACGACTGGCCGACCTCGGCCGTCTCCAACAGCTCGGCGGGCACCGGGGTGCCGTTGCGAAGCCACGAGAGACGGGCGCGTTCCACCGCGTCCCCATGCGCCACGACGAACCCGATGGCGGCTTCCATGTCGACCACGGCGGGAACGCTACCTGCGCAGACGCGATACCGCCTCGGGGAATCGGCCAGCCGGGAGTGGCTGCGTCGCTCCGGCCCGACGGCGACTCGTCGTCATGTGCGTCGATTTGCCGGGACGGCGGTGACGCCGTCCCGGCTCAACCGGTCAGTACGCGGGCAGCGACGGGTCGATCTGCTTGATCCAGGAGAGCACGCCGCCCTGCACGTGCACGGCGTCGCGGAACCCGGCGGCCTTGAGCGCGGCGAGCGCCTCCGCCGAGCGGACCCCGGACTTGCAGTGCAGCACGATCTGCCGGTCCTGCGGCAACTGCGCGAGGGCGTCACCGGAGATGATGTCGCCCTTGGGGATGAGGGTGGCGCCGGGGATCCGGACGATCTCGTACTCGGCCGGCTCCCGGACGTCGACGAGGAAGATGTCCTTGCCGGCGTCCTGCCACTCCTTCAGCTCCAGCGCGGTGATCGTCGAGTCGAGCGTCGCCTCCTGGGCCTCCACCGAGACCGCGCCGCAGAAGTCCTCGTAGTCCTCGAGGAGGTCGGTGACGCTCGGGTTCTCGCCGCAGAGCACGCAGTTCGGGTCCTTCCGGACCTTGATCTTGCGGTACTCCATCTCCAGGGCGTCGTACACCATCAGGCGGCCGACAAGCGGCTCACCGATGCCGGTGAGCAGCTTGATCGCCTCGTTGACCTGGATCGAGCCGATCGACGCGCAGAGCACACCGAGCACGCCGCCCTCGGCGCACGACGGGACCATGCCGGGCGGCGGCGGCTCCGGGTAGAGGCAGCGGTAGCACGGGCCGTGCTCGGCCCAGAACACCGACGCCTGGCCGTCGAAGCGGTAGATCGAGCCCCAGACGTACGGCTTGCCGAGCAGCACCGCCGCGTCGTTGACCATGTAGCGGGTGGCGAAGTTGTCGGTGCCGTCGACGATCAGGTCGTACTGGGCGAAGATCTCGCGGACGTTCTCCCGGTCCAGGGCGGTGTTGTGGATCTCCACGTTGACCAGCGGGTTGATCTCGCGGATCGACGCGGCGGCGGACTCGGCCTTGGACCGGCCGATGTCTGACACGCCGTGGATGACCTGGCGCTGGAGGTTCGACTCGTCGACGGTGTCGAAGTCGATGATGCCGAGCGTGCCGACTCCCGCCGCGGCGAGGTACAGCAGGGCGGGCGAGCCGAGGCCACCGGCCCCGACACAGAGCACCCTGGCGTTCTTCAGCCGCTTCTGCCCGGCCACCCCGACGTCCGGGATGATCAGGTGGCGCGAGTAGCGGCGGATCTCGTCAACGGTCAGCTCGGCGGCGGGCTCGACGAGCGGGGGCAACGACACGGTGGACTCCCCGGGATCGGCGGTGTGAACCGCGCCATTGTTGCTCGCCGGAGCACCCCTCGGCCATGAGGGAGGACACGTGGTCCGCGATGCGGGAGCGGGAATAACCGACAGCCGGTCGATCAGGGGACGATGTCACCCGCGTAGCGACGACCGTCGACGTACGGCCAGGCGTTTGCCACGCAGCCCTCGAGGCCGTACGTCTGCTGCTGCATGACCGGCGCCGGCTCACCCGGGCCCGGGCAGGCCTCGTGCTGCTCGCCGAACTCGTGGCCCACCTCGTGGTTGACGACGTAGGTGCGGTACGTGTCCAGCGGGGCGCCGTAGTCGGGCACGGCCTCCTGCCAGCGCGCCAGGTTGATGATCACCTGCCCGGCCAGCCGGCAGGACGTGTACCGCTCGGTGCTCAGCCCACCCTCGGCGCACATCCGCTCCGAGGTGACGGGGGTGGCCAGGTAGATGGTGAAGTCGGCCGCCCCCGCGTCGGCGACCCGTTGGACGCGCAACTCACCGGAGGCGATCCAGCTGCGCCTGTCGGTCAGTACCTCGTCCACCTTGGCGGCGAACGCGTCGACGTCCTGGCCGGTGCCGCGTTCGACAGCGACCCGGTACCGGTGCAGCGGGCCGTCCTCGCCGTGCACTGTGGTTCCGCCGTCGGCGGCGGTGAAGCGTCCCGCGCCGACGGACGGGTAGCTGCTGGGCGCCGGGTGGGCGGCCCCACCGCCCAGTCCCATTCCGCCCTGGGTGGTGGTGGCCGGCACGTCGGCCGGCGGTTCGCCGCCGCGGGAGACGGTCACACCGACGGCGGTGGCGAGCACCAGCGCGCCGATCAGCAGGCTGCGGCGCCGGCGCCGGCGCATCCGGACGAGGGTGGGACGGCCGTGCCGGTACGCCGACCGGCCCGACGGATCGGGCGGCTGAGGCGGGCCGTAAGGGGACGACGGCGTCATGACGTCCAGCCTGCCAGATTATTCGGGCATTTCTCCTCTTATACCGCTATTCACGCAAGAGGGATTCTTCGTCACAGCCCGGGACCGGCGTAACGGCGTCCGTCCAGGTACGGCCACGGATTGACCCGACACCCGTTGAGGAACAGCGTCTGCTGCATCATCACCGGCGCCGGCCGCCCCGCCCCCGGACAGCGCTCGTGCCGGTGCCCGAGCTGGTGACCCACCTCGTGGTTGACCACGTAAGTCCGGTAGACCGACAGCGGCACACCGGCCGAGACGTAGTGCGGCACGGACAGCCGCCACCGGTCCAGGTTGATGATCACCTGACCGGGTGCCCGGCAGGACGTGTACGGGCGACCCCCGATCCGGATGTCCACGCCACCGGCGGCGCACATCCGACCCGCCGTACGGGCCGTGGCCAGATAGACGGTGAAGTCGCGGGGCGCGTTGCCGGGCACCTGCTGCAACCGCAGCCGCCCGCTGTCGACCCAGCTGCCCGGCCCGGCGAGCGCCGCCTCGACGGCCCGCCCGAACCCGACGGCGTCCTCGGCACTGCCCGACTCCACGGCCACCCGGTAGCGCCGCAACTCACCCGCGCGACCCAGCACCGGGCCGGAGCGGTCGTCGTAACCGAACCGGCCCGCACCCGCGCTGGGCACCGACCCCGGCAGCCGCAGCACCGCAGGCGCACTCGGCGACGCCGACACGGACGGCGACGGGTCCGCCGACGGCGGCAGCGGCGCGGCCACCAGCGGCGGCGGCGCGCTGCTGATCTCGTCCGCCGCAAGCCGGTCCGCCTCGGGACGGCCACCCGGCCCCTCGGCGACCACGGTCACCACCGCACCGACGGCCACCACCACCGCCACCAGTTGCGCGAACAGGGCGAAGCGACGGTGACGGCGAGCTGACCTGGGCATCCGGCTCAGCCTGCCAGATCAGACCGCCCGGTCGCGTCCTCCGTTTCGGCGAGCAGACCCACCACCGCCCGGGCGACCAGCCGGGGCACCTCCAACTGCGCCACATGACCCACGCCGTCGAGCATCAGCAGACGGCTGTCCGGGATGACCCGCGCGGTCTGCGGCGCGACCCGCACATCGACCAGCCGGTCCGCCCGACCGCCCACCACGAGCGTCGGCGCCCGCACCGACCGGGCCAGCCGCCACAGCGACCCCGACCCCGGCAGGTACGCCCGCAGGAAACTGGAGACCAACCCGCGGAACGTCCGCACGTACGCGGCCGCGTAGTGCTCCGCCTCGTAGCGCACCCGGATCTCCTCCAGCGCCTCGGCGCGGCGCTGGTCGCAGATCCGGTCGAGGTCAGCCACACACGCCTCCAGCACCTGCTGGGCCATCACCTCGGGCGCGAGCTGGGTGAGGTACCGGCCGACGAGCCGTTCACCCCCGGGGATGGCGAGCACCGGCAGCATCCGACCCTGCAACGAGCGCCGGAAGTCGAGGAACGGCAGCGCCGGAGAGATCAGGGTGAGCGTTCGGACCAGGTCCGGTCGCAGGGCGGCCACCTGGACCGAGACCGCACCGCCCAACGAATTGCCGAACAGGTGCACCGGCCCCCGGCCGGAGTGCTCGATCCAGCGGACGACCAGATCCGCGAAGGCGGGGATCGTGTAGCGGCGACCCGGCTCGCTGCGACCGAACCCGGGCAGGTCGATGGCCTGACCGTCGAGCCGGTCGGAGAGCAGCCCGGCCAGGTCCGTCCAGTTCTGCGACGAGCCGCCCAGCCCGTGCACGTACAACGCCGGTTCCGCTCCGGCGGCGGTTGCCGGAGTGTCCCGCACGTACGTGACCGAGCTGCCGAGGCGTACCTCACGCCCCGGCCACGGCGGCGGAACCCGGTGCTCGGGCAGAAGCTCGTCCGGCCAGAGGATGGCGCATTTCATCGTTCCAGTCTGCCCCGGACCACTCAGGACAGCAGTGCCTCCAGCCGACGGTTCACCGCCGCCAGCGTCGCCCGAACCACCGCCTGCCGCGGGTCACCTGCGACAAGCGCCGACCCGGCGAGCTGCTCCACCCAGCCCTCGCAGACCAGCAGCACCACCACCGTCGCCACCTCGCAGTTGCCGAACGGCACCACCGCCGCGTGCTCGACGAAGCAGCGCCCCCGCTCGGCGTTCTCGACGCCGCGCAGCAACTCGTCCACGGCGGCGGCAGCGGCCACCGCGCAGAGCCGCAGCACGTACCCGTCCACCGCCGGCCCGGTCGCGTACCCGGAGGCGTTCTCGCCGCCGGCCAGCAACCGCACCTCCACGTTGGCGTCCAGCCCGAACGTGCTCACCTGCACGTGGTCGATCACCACCCGGGGACCCGGCGTGCCGCCGGTGTCCAGCGGCCGGGACGGCGCCGACTCCGTGGTGGTCACCTGACCACCGGAGTACGACGTCCCGAGCGTCGCCGGGCTGCCGGTGGCGGCCCCGGCTGGCGCGGCCGAGACCGAGCCCGGCTCCTCCACGGTGGCACGACCCCGGTGCGGGGCGCTCTGCCGGCGACGACGTGACGTGTCCCCCACCGGCGGGGTCTCCACCCGCCCGCTCACGGTGGGCTCGGCGGCGCGTACCTCCCCGGGCCGTGGTTCGGTGCCGGCGTCCCGGGTCTCCGGGGCGCGCCGCTCGACGGCACGCGACTCGGCGCTGCGCGGCTCCACACCACGGGGCTCAGGGCTGCGCGGTTCGGGGCTGCGCGGCTCTGCGCTGCGGCGGCGGACCGGCGGGGCCGGCGTGGTGGGCAGTCCGGGCAGGTTCTGCGGGGCGGCGGCGAGACCCATCCGCTCCTGGAGCAGCCGGGCGACCTGTCGACTCACCTCGGCCGGGTCGGCGCCGTCGGCCAGGTCCAGTCGGAGGCTGTGCGCGCCCGCCGGCGTACGCCGCAGCGCCGCGTCGCGGACGCCTGCCACCTCCCGGACGGCGTCCAGGATGGCGTTGACGTCGAACCCCTCGGGGCGCTCCCGCAGAGGCGCGGGTTCGTCGTCGCGGCGCAGGTGGGTGGCGATACGGGCGAGTTCCGGGGTTTCGGCGGGGGGCTCCACGGCTGGCGGCTCCGGCACGACGGGCACGTCCGGTTCGGCGGGGACGCGCTGCGGCAGCACCGCCGCCGTCGTTTCCGCTCGACGGCCGGGGTCGGCCGGGTCGGGGGCGGAGCGGCGTGCCGCGTAGGGAGGGGCTGACGCGGGTGAGGGCCGGTCACGGCGGCCGCTCGCGCCCGGGACGACGCCCGTCGACGCGGGTGCGGCGTCGGTGGAGGTCGGACCGGTCGACGAGGGTGCGGGGCGGGGCGGCTCCGGCGGCTCAGGGGTCGCCGGGCGCAGCCGGAAGGGTGCGACCGACCGTGGCTCGGGGCGCAGCGGGCCGGGCCCGTCGCCCGCCTCGTCGAGTCGGGGCATGCTCGCCGGCCAGGACGGGCGCTCACCCGGGGACGCGGGGATGCGCCCCTCGGACCAGTCCGGCCGCTCGGCCGGCGGTGGGCTGCTGGACGCCGTGGGCGTTCCACCGGCCCAGGAGGATCGTTCCGCAGTCAGCGCCGGACCGGCGGGCGCCGGTGGCGGCGTGACCGCCGGGGGTGGCATGACCGCCGGGGGTGGCATGACCGCCGGGGGTGGCATGACCGCCGGGGGTGGCATGACCGCCGGCGGTGGCACGTCGGCGGGAGCCGTCGCTGTAGGGGCGGGGGACGCAGCAGGCGTCGGGTCGGTCGACGGCGGGCGTGCCCAGGACGGCCGCTCGGCGGAGGGCGTGGGAGCCGACTCAGGCCGACCGGCCCACGACGGCCGCGACGGCGCGCCGCTCGTCGGAGCCGCATCAGCCCCACCAGCCCACGACGGGCGCGACGGCGCGCCGCTCGTCGGAGCCGGGCCGGCCCACGACGGGCGGGACGGCGGGGCGCTGGTCGGGGCGGGGCCGTCGGCCCAGGTCGGCCGATCGACGGCCG
Organism: Micromonospora sp. NPDC047521; assembly: GCF_055587305.1. NCBI lineage: Bacteria > Bacillati > Actinomycetota > Actinomycetes > Micromonosporales > Micromonosporaceae > Micromonospora > Micromonospora sp. NPDC047521. Next base: position 223,876 of record NZ_JBVJGN010000010.1, read on the forward strand.
AGGGCGCCGTCCCCGCGGGGGCGGGCGGGCCACTTGTCGGTGCCGATTCGGCAGCACGCGGCTGCCGGTCGACAGGCGGGGTGGCGCTCGGGGCCGGAGCAGCCCAGGACGGGCGGTCCTTCGGCGGCGCGCTGACCGGGGTGGTCGCCTGGCGTTCGCCGGCCCAGGACGGGCGCTCGGGGGTCGGCTCCGGTTCGGGTGCGTCCCGGTCGGCGTCGTACGCGCGGGGCGCCTCGGCGCGTACCGGCTCGTACGGGCGGGTGGGCTCGGCGCGTACCGGCTCGTAGGGCAGGTTGGGCTCGGCGACCCAGCCCGGGGCGGACTCGTCCCGGGCCCGGCGGCCGGTCGGCTCGTCATCCTGTCTGGACCACTGTGGCGCCCAGCCGCTGCCCCAGCTCGGGCGGTTCCAGTTCGGCCCGGACCAGTCCGGTTCGATGGCCGACGACTCCCCGGCCCGGGGCGGGTCCGCGGCGCGGGGGCCCTCGGCGGACCGGGGCGGTTCGGCAGGGTCGTCGGTAGGCAGGTCCGGAGTGCGGCCGGACTCGGCGGACGCCTCCGCCGGTAGCGGGTTTCTCCACTCGCGCGGCGCGGCTGACTGGTCGTCGGCGGCCAGCCGGTCGGCGCTGGGCGCGTGGAAGCCGGGCGGGACCTCGAAACCCGAGGCGGCGGTGCCCACGGGAGGCACCTGGACGGCCGGCGGCGACGGTGCGGGACGTTGGGCGGGCACCACCAGCCGGTCGCCGCCCGCAGCGGGCCGGTCGTCGTCGGTAGGACCGGGCGGCGCGCTCACCGGCGCGGGGCGGCCCGGCGACGCGTCGAGCCCCGGGTGGTGGACGCCGTTGGCCTCGGCTCCGGCGTGTCGGACGCCGTTGGTGTGGTGGCCGTTGACACGGGCCGGTGGCTCGGGACCGTCGGGCGGCCCGGCCAGTGGCGGCGGCAGGTCGCCGTGCCGCGCGGATGACGTACGCCACCCGGCCGCCGGGTCGGGCTGCCAACGTGTCGCCTGCTCCGGGTCGTCCGCACGCTCGGCGGCCCGGGACCACCCGCCCGACTGGGGCGCCCACCCACTGCCGGAACGGCCCGGGTCGTCGTGCTGACCCGTTCCGTCACCGTGCTCTCCCGGGGTGGCGGCTCCGGGTTGCCCTGTTTCACTCACCGCGCGCTCCTTGGTCGCCCCCGCTGAGGCTACCGTGTGGCGACAGTGGCGATAAGTTACAGCGGCGGGCCATTTCCACAACGAGGGTCACGGGCCTCGCCCGGTCTGGGGGGAAAATGCCGGCTCGTACGGAGAACTCGGAGGATCCCATGACCGCTGCGGGGAATGGCGCACAGACCGCTGGCCGACCCACCCGTCTGCCCCGGTCGGCGCGCCGTAAGCAGCTGCTCGCGGCGGCCCAGGAGGTGTTCGTCGCGCAGGGCTACCACGCCGCGGCGATGGACGACATCGCCGAACGGGCGGGGGTCTCCAAGCCCGTCCTGTACCAACACTTTCCCGGAAAGATGGACCTCTACCTGGCCCTGCTCGACACACACTGCGACGCGATCGTCGCCAAGGTGCGCGACGCGATGCACGGCACGATCGACAACAAGGAACGTGTCGGCGCGTCGGTACGGGCGTACTTCGACTTCGTCGACCACGAGAGCGAGGCGTTCCGTCTCGTCTTCGAATCGGACCTGCGCAACGACCCGGCGGTACGGCAGCGCGTGGAGAGGGTCGAGCAGGGGTGCATCGCGGCGATCACCGACACGATCATCTCGGACACGGGTGTGAGCCGGGCGCACGCCGAGCTGCTCGCCTCCGGGCTGGTCGGCGCGGCGGAGACGGCCGCCCAGTTCTGGCTGGCCGGCGGTCGGCAGGTGCCGAAGGCGGAGGCCGAGGCGTTGGTGGCGGCGCTGTCCTGGCGGGGCATCGCCAGCTTCCCGCTGCAAGGTGAGTCAGCCTGACCACTCACCCCGTGATCGGATAGCCTTCGCCTGGCGGTTCTTTCGCCCCAGTTGAGGAGGCACAGTGGAGGTCAAGATCGGCGTGCAGTACGCGCCGCGCGAGCTGGTTCTGGACAGCGCGCAGTCGCCGGCCGAGATCGAGCAGATCGTGACCGACGCCTTCGCCGGCAACGGCGGCACGCTCTCCCTGACCGATGAGAAGGGCCGGCGGGTGATCGTGCCGGTCGAGAAGGTCGCGTACGTCGAGATCGCCGAGGCGTCGCCGCGCGCGGTCGGTTTCACCGTCCGCTGACCGGTCCGGCCGTCGCGGCAGGTCGGCGCAGTCGTACCTGCCGCGGGCCGGTGCCGCGGTTTCAGTTGTTGAGGCCGACGACTGCCATCCGCGCGGTGTGCGCGGTGGTGAGCCTCCCGAACAGCCCGGGTACGTCGACCCGGTCGCCCCGCCCGACGAGTGCGGTGAGCGCGGCCCGCTCGGCGGCGACACGGCCGGCCTGGGACAGCGCCTCGCCCACCAGCCGGCGGGCCCACATGGAGAGCCGCCCGGCCACCCGGGGGTCGGCGGCGACGGCCTTTCTGATCTCGGCGGCGGCGAACTCCGCGTACCCGGAGTCGTGCAGGACGTCGAGCACCAGCGCCCGGTCTGGCCCGTCCAGGGTGTCGGCGATCTCGCGGAGGAAGTCGTCGGTGATGGCGTCGCCGACGTACGCCTTGGTCACCACCTCCGCCCAGTCCCGCGGCTCGGTCGAGTCGTGGTACGCCTGCAACGGCGCCACGTAGGGGGCCATCGCGTCCGCCGGCGGCACTCCCAGCTCGGTGAGTCGGTCGGCGAGCCGCCGGTAGTTGCTGATCTCGGCCGCCGCCATCTCGTCGAGCGTGGCCCGGCGGCGCAGGTCGGGGGCGAGTCGGGAGTCGCCGGCCATCCGCTCGAAGGCGAGCAGTTCACCAAAGGCGACCAGGCCCAGCAGGTCGGCCACGGCGGGACCGGGGGTGGTCGGCGCGGACACGAGCGCAGGCTACCGCGCGGAACTCGATGCGGATAATGTGACGCAGGACACATCCGCCGACCCCGCGTGGCGGCTGGCCGACCGGGAATCGGGACGTGAGCTTGCCTGTTCAGGTAACATAGAGCAGTTGCCGTGGGCGCCGATCTGATCGAAGCTCAGCCCGCGGCGCGCGTGCGGCCCGGTCCGGCTCGGCAGTGTGCCCCCGACCGTGTGGCCCGCGTCATACCGAACGCGCCCTGAGGACATGACGGGGCGCACCCACGAGAGGGCACCCCCACATCCACATGAGCGATCTGACTCAAGACCTGATGGACGGCCAGGAACTGGCCCCCACCGCCCCGGTTCGACCGGAGGCCCCCACCTTCGCCGCACTCGGCGCCCGCGACGAGACCGTCGAGGCGCTGGCCGCGGCCGGCATCACCCGCGCCTTCGCGATCCAGGAGTACGCGATCCCGATCGCCCTGCGCGGCGTCGACCTGATCGGTCAGGCGCCCACCGGCACCGGCAAGACCCTCGGCTTCGGCGTACCGCTGCTGGACCGGGTGTTCGCGCCCAGCGAGGGCAGCGACGGCGTCCCGCAGGCGCTTGTCGTCGTCCCCACCCGTGAGCTGGGCATCCAGGTCGCCAAGGACCTGGCCGCAGCCGGCCGTACGCGTGGCGTGCGGGTGCTGCCGATCTACGGCGGCGTGGCGTACGAGCCGCAGATCGAGGCGCTGCGCAAGGGCGTCGAGATCCTGGTCGGCACGCCCGGGCGACTGATGGACCTGCAGAAGCAGAAGCACCTGCGCCTCGACCGCGTCCACGCGCTGGTGCTGGACGAGGCCGACCGGATGCTCGACCTGGGCTTCCTCGACGACGTCGAGAAGATCCTGGCGATGCTGCCGGAGGACCGGCAGACCATGCTCTTCTCGGCCACCATGCCGGACCCGATCGTCACCCTGTCGCGGCGTTTCCTGCGCCAGCCGATGACGATCCACGCCGGGCACACCGCCGAGACCGGGCCGTCGCCGCAGACCGAGCAGCTGGTCTACCGCACCCACTCGATGAACAAGGTCGAGGTGGTGGCGCGCATCCTCCAGGCGGAGGGTCGCGGGCTGACCATGATCTTCACCCGTACGAAGCGGGCCGCCGACCGGGTGGCCGAGGACCTCGACTTCCGCGGGTTCGCGGTCGCCGCGGTGCACGGTGACCTTGGCCAGGGCGCCCGTGAGCGGGCGCTGCGGGCGTTCCGCGCCGGGAAGATCGACATCCTGGTCGCCACCGACGTGGCCGCCCGGGGTCTGGACGTCACAGGCGTCACCCACGTCATCAACTACGACTGCCCGGAAGACCAGGACACCTACACCCACCGGATCGGTCGTACCGGCCGGGCCGGGGCGACAGGCGTCGCGGTGACCTTCGTCGACTGGGACGACATGCCGCGCTGGCGCATCATCGACAAGACCCTCGGTCTGGAGATGCCGGAGCCGCCGGAGACGTACCACACGTCCCCGCACCTCTACACCGACCTGCACATCTCCACCGAGGTCACCGGCACGCTGCCCACCGCCGAGCGCACCAGGGCCGGGCTGTCCGCCGAGATCGAGGAGGACCTGGGCGGCACCACGCGCTCCCGTCGCGGCGACGGCGGCGGCCGTGGCTCCCGGCGCGGTGACAGCCGTGGCGGCGAGGGTCGGGGCGAGCGCCGTGGCCGGGGCGACGGCCGTCGGGACCGCTCCGACGCGGCCACGCCGGTCGCCGCCGAGGCGGCCACTGACGACACCGCCGAGGAGGGCACCCGTACCCCGCGTCGCAGGCGTCGCCGCCGGGCCGGCGAGGTGGTCGTGGGCGAGCCCACCGCGGTGATCTCCGCCGACGCCGGTCCGTCCGAGCCGGCCGCCGCAGCCGCCGACGGTGAGCCGTCGAAGCCGCGTCGCCGCCGGCGCCGTCGTGGTGGCGGTTCCGGCGCGGGTACGCCGGCCGAGGCGACCGCGGACTGACGCACAGCGACACCCGACATCCCCCGCACCGCGTCAGCGCGGTACGGGGGATGTTTCCCTTCCCGCCCCACCTGCCGAAGATGGAACGATGCCTGAACCACTGGACGCTGCCCTGACCGAAGTCCGGGCACTGCTGCTCGACCCCGCGCTGACCCGGGCGGTGGCCGCCGGCCGCCGCCGTGGGCGTCGGCCCACAGTGGTCCGGGCCGAGTTGCGGCCGGTGACGCTCAAGGCCGGGCCCCGGCTCCAGATCGCCACCTCCGACGGCGCGCGCCCGTACACCCGTAACGTCGCCCCCGGTGCGGAGGCCGCGGTGGCGGTCGACGAGCTGCTGGCCGAGCCGTTCGGCAACTGGCACGTGGAGACGGCCGACGCGACGCTCCAGCTGCGGGTGACCAAGTCCGGCGAGGCGCAGGTGCACCGCGCGGCGACGGCCCGACCGGCGGCGACGCCGGCTGGGAACGACAGGGCGAAGGAGTACCTGCTCGATCCGGGCGACGAGATCTTCGCCGAGATCGGCGGGTCGGCGGCCAAGCGTCGCCAGGTCGACGCGTTCCTGCGGGCCCTCGCCGCGACCCTGCCCGACGACCTGACAGGTCCGCTGCGGGTGGTCGACCTGGGCTGCGGCAACGCGTACCTGACCTTCGCCGCCTACCGCTACCTGACCGGCCGGGGGCTGGACGTCGAGCTGGTCGGCGTGGACGTGCGGGAGGACCAGCGGCGACGCAACACCGAGCTGGCGCGGCGCCTGGGCTGGGCCGACAAGGTCAGCTTCGTGGCCGGCACGATCGCCGACGCCGTCGTCGACCCCGCCCCGGATCTGGTGCTGGCGCTGCACGCCTGCGACACCGCCACCGACGAGGCACTGGCCCGCGCGGTGCGCTGGGACGCCCGTTGGGTGCTGGCCGCGCCGTGCTGCCACCACGACCTGGCCAAGCAGCTCCGCGCCAACCCCGCCCCTGCCCCGTACGAGCTGCTGACCCGGCAGGGCATCCTGCGGGAGCGCTTCGCCGACGTGCTGACCGACGCGTTGCGGGCCGGGCTGCTGCGGGTGCACGGGTACCGGGCCGAGGTGGTGGAGTTCGTCGACTCGCAGCACACGCCGCGCAACCTGCTGATCCGGGCCCGCCGCACGGGCACCGGCCCGACCGACGCGCAGCGCACCGAGTACCGCGAGCTGGTCGACAAGTGGCAGGTCACGCCCCGGCTGGAGACGCTGCTGGCCTCCGACGGGGTGCGGCCCTAGCGGAGGAGGTCGCCGCCCCGGTCGCGCCCGACCCGGTCACGGGTCGGCACCCGCTCGATGCCGGCCCGCTGGGAGGCCCAGTCGCTGTCCCCCGTGGCGGACGGGAACGGCACGACCTTGCCGGTGCTCCCGGCGTTGCCGGCTGCGGCGAAGGCGTTCCAGGAGATGTCGACGAGCAGCTTCTTCATCTCGGCGTGCCGGACCGAGGCGTTGCGCTGCAAGGCCATCCGGGCGCCGAGCACCACAGCGACAAGCGTGGTGGTGATCGCGCCGGTGGCCGCCAGCACCTGCGCTCCGGTCGCCGAACCGGTGCGCAGCACCAGGACCAGCAGCCAGATCCAGAACCCGGCGGCGAACACACCGGCCTTGGCGACGAAGAAGAGGCTCACCGCACCGGGCTGGTACGGCCGCCGGCGGCTCGGTTCGGCCATGATGCTGCTCCTCAGCAATGCTGCGAGAACCCGGCGTACGGGACGGACGTTACGCCGGGAGCAGAGCTTAGTTGATGAGCGGCGATGGTTCCTGCTCGTCGGTTCCGCATGTTCGTCGATGCGGCCGAAGAAAAAGTCCCGTCCACGGGACAGATTGTGCGGTCAGTCAATTGTTTCCGGCCCCTGGCGTACTACCCTCGGAAGGCGCATCGCCCAGTGTTCCGGCCGGGAGGGAAGACCCGCAGGGATGGGTTCCGCAGAGGTTTCGCCGCAGATGGCGTTCGCCCGCTTCGTCAGGCGAGCGATCGACGACGCCCGCGAGGAACGCGGGTGGACCGTGACCGATCTTGCCTCGCACACGGGCGTCGGCCGCTCGACTGTGTTCCGCTGGCTGGCCGGAGATTGGCAGGACTATCCCGAATTGGCCAAAGTACGGGGCTTCTGCGCGGCACTGGATCTGCCGGTTGCGGCCGCGTTCCGGGCGCTCGGTCTGCCCGATGCCGGCCCGACTCCCCGCCGCCGCAGCGACGACGGCCCGGTCGAGGCCGACGTCCGGGCCATCCTCGAACGGCTGGCCGACCCCGGTGTCCCGGCCGAGGAGAAGCACCACATCCGCGACCTGCTCCGCTACCTGGCCCGCCGTCCCATCCGCCGCGCCGGCTGAGCCTCCCAGGGTCAGGGAACGGTGAGCGTGAACTCGGCGGTGTGGACCTTCGCGTCTGTCTGGAAGTCCAGGAAGAGGCGGTAGCGGCCGGGGCCGGGGACGGTCAGCCAGAACCGCACCTGCCCGTCCACCAGTTCCGGCTCCGGGTGCACGTGCAGGTAGGCGAGGTCGCCCTCGCGCAGCGCCACCAGGTGCCCGTACGCCCCGAGGTAACGCTCCAGCGGGGCCGCGCCCGCCGCGCCGTCGATCCGGAAGGTCAGCGGCACGGTGGCACCGACCTGGGCCGTGCCCTGGTAGCCGACGGTGAACCCGTCAACTGTCGTCGAGGTGGCCGCCTCGGGCAGCGGACGGGGCTGGTAGCCGCCCGGCGCGGCTAGGTCCACGCCGAGGGTCACCGCGGTCTGACCGCCGTTGTCGGCGACGACCGTGAAGTCGGCGTACGCCCGCCAGACGCCTGCCCCGTCGAGGGTCAGCGGCACCGACCAGGTGCCGTCCGACGCCATGCTCGGGTGCAGGTGCTGGTAGCCGGTCAGGTCCCGGCGTACGACTATGAGGTGCATCGGCTTGTCGTGGACGACGGCGAAGCGGGTCACCGGCTGGCGCTGCGCGTCCCGTACCTGGAAGCGGAACTGCCCCGCCCGACCGGACGGGAATTCGGTGGCCACCGGGGCCAGCGTGTAGCCCGCCGCGCTGACCGACAGGCCTCCCGGCTCGACGCCCGCGCCCTGGTCGCCGCCGCCCACCACGGAACCGTGGTTGTGCGGGGCGGTGCCGGGCGGGTCGGTGTGCTCGGCGGCCAGTGACGGGCCGCCGGCGCCTGTGGTGGTGCCGGTGTTCATCCGGCCGAGACCGAAGCCGAGCAGCACCGCGAGCACCAGACCGCCGACCACCAGGGCCAGCCGCAGGGTGCTCCGATCCGGTGCGGCGGAGACCTGGTCAGGCACCGCCGACGTCCAGTGTGCGGCCGGTGACGGGGTGCTGATCGGTCATGCCGCCCACGGTACCGCCGCACCCGCCCGCCCCCGGCGGACGCCCGGACGGCGTGGCGACAGTCGCATTCCGCCGCGCCAGGGAACTTTTCCGCACCAGCGCGTTCAGCCGGCCACGGCGAGGGCCAGCGGAAGCACGTCGGGTGCGCCGGCCCGGCGCAGAGCACGGGTCACCATCGTCATCGTCCAGCCGGAGTCGACCAGGTCGTCGACGAGCAGCACCGGGCCGTCCAGCCCGGCCAGCGCGTCGGCCAGGTCGGTCGGGACGGTGAAGGCGTCGTGCAGCGCGCGTACCCGTTGGGCGCTGTTGCCGCGCGGCCCGCCGGTGCCGCCAGGGCCGTCGGGGACGACCTCGCCGAGCAACGGCAGCCGGCCCACGGCGGCGATCCGCTCGGCCAGCGACCCGACCAGCCGGGGCCGCCGCCGGGAACCGACCGCGACCACCGCCACCGGCCGGCGCGGCCACGGGTCGTCGCCGTGCGCCCACGCCTTCAGCACCTCCACCACGGCGGCGGCCACGTCGTCGGGCACCGGCACGTCGGGTGCCTCCGGGCCGACCAGGTCACGCAGCCGGGCACCCCAGCCCAGGTCGGAGAGCCTCCCGACGGCACGGCCCGGCAACGCCTGCTCCGCCGGCGGGATCCGGCCCTTCAGGGGTACGCCCACCGCGTCCAACCCGGTGGGCCAGAGCTTCTTCGGGGCGATCTCCATGCCGGGGCGGCCCAGGAAGGTCTGCGCGGCGGCGAGCGCGGCAGTCGACACGTCGGCGGAGAAGAGCGGGTCGGCGCACCTGTCGCACCTGCCGCAGTCGGTGGCCCCGGTGTCGTCCAGGCGTTCCCGTAGATACCGCATCCGGCAGTCGGACGTGGTCGCGTACTCCCGCATGGCCTGCTGCTCGACGGTGCGTGCCTCGGCGACGCGGCGCAACCGGGCCTCGTCGTAGACCCAGGGCTCGCCGGTGGCGAGCCAACCACCGCGCACCCGGCGGACCGCGCCGTCCACGTCGAGGACCTTGAGCATCAACTCGAGGCGGGCGCGACGCAGGTCGACGAGCGGTTCGAGGGCCTGGGTGGAGAGCGGACGGTCGGTGTGCAGGGCGGCCAGCACGGCCCGGACCTGCTCCTCGGGTGGGAAGGCAAGCGAGGCGAAGTACCGCCAGATGGCGGCGTCCTCCGCGCCGGGCAGGAGCAGCACCTCGGCGTGCTCCACGGCGCGGCCCGCGCGACCGACCTGCTGGTAGTACGCGATCGGCGACGGAGGCGCGCCGAGGTGCACGACGAAGCCCAGGTCGGGCTTGTCGAAGCCCATGCCGAGCGCGCTCGTCGCCACCAACGCCTTGATCTTGTTGTCGAGCAGGTCCTGTTCGGCGGCCCGCCGGTCGGCGTCCTCGACCTGCCCGGTGTACGAGGCCACCGGGTAACCCCGGGACCGCAGGAACTCGGCAGTCTCCCCGGCCGCCGCTACGGTAAGCGTGTAGACGATGCCCGAGCCGGGCAGCTGGTCCAGGTGGTCGGCGAGCCAGGCCAGCCGGTGCGCCGGGCTGGGCAGATCGAGCACTCCGAGGCGCAGCGACTCGCGGTCCAGGGTGCCGCGCAGGACGAGGGCGTCGCCCAGCTGCTCCGCCACGTCCTGGGTGACCCGGGAGTTCGCGGTGGCGGTGGTGGCCAGCACGGGGGTGCGCTCGGGCAGCTCGGCCAGGAACGTGCGCAGCCGCCGGTAGTCGGGCCGGAAGTCGTGCCCCCAGTCGGAGACGCAGTGCGCCTCGTCGACCACCAGCAGACCTGTGGTCGCGGCGAGCTTCGGCAGGACACCGTCGCGGAAGTCCGGATTGTTGAGCCGTTCCGGACTGATCAGCAGGACGTCCACCGCGCCGGTCTGGATCTCGGCGGTGATCTCGCCCCACTCGTCGAGGTTCGCCGAGTTGATGGTGCGGGCGCGGATGCCGGCCCGGGCGGCGGCCTCCACCTGGTTACGCATCAACGCCAGCAGCGGCGACACGATGACGGTCGGCCCGGCCTGCTCGGCCCGTGTGTCGTCGCGGAGCAGCGCCGTGGCGACGAAGTACACAGCCGACTTGCCCCACCCCGTCCGCTGCACGCAGAGCACCCGCCGCCTGTCGACGACGAGCGCCTCGATGGCCCGCCACTGGTCCTCACGCAGCCGGGCGTGGTCACCGGCCAGCCGGCGCAGCACCGCCTCGGCCCGCTCCCGTACCCCTGCCCGCTCTGCTGTCTCCACCCGACATGTCTACCAGCGCCGTCCGTCATCCCTCTGTTGATCAAGAGGTTTGCGTCACCGTCCGGCCGACTTCTGACGCAAACCTCTTGATCAACACGCGTCAGCGAGGGGGTCGGGGTGGGCGGAGGGATCTGGTCAGGTGGGCCAGGCGGGGGGCCAGGCTGGTCAGGCCTCCGGGGAAGAAGTAGACGGCCAGGATGAAGACCGTGCCCAGGACGAACAGGGGCTGGCTCAGCGGGCGGCTGAGGACGGCCGGCAGGTTGTCCACCGCGTCGCTGGTGCCGAAGGCGGTGAGCCGGTGGTCCAGGTACATGTAGAGGACGCCGCCGAGCACCGGCCCCCACCTGGTGCCCGGCCCGCCGAGCACCACCATGACCAGCAGTGACAGGGTCAGCTCGGAGGACGTGATGTGCGGCGACGCGCCCCCGACGATCAGGACGTAGACCACCCCGCCCGCCGACGCCAGCCCGCCGGCCAGGGTGAACGCCACAAGCTTGTAGCGGTACGGGTCCAGCCCGAGCACACCGATCCGTCGCTCGTCGTCGCGCAGCCCGGCGAGCACCCGCCCGGTCGGCGACCCGCTCACCCGGTGCACCACGAAGACCACGAGCGTCAGGTACGCCAGTGCCAGCCAGTACAGGTTGACCGTGTTTGTCACCCCCACCAGCCCGGCGGGCAGCCCTGACACGTCCAGCGGCAGGCCCTCCTCGCCGCCGGTAAGCCCACCGAAGTCGCGGGCCACCAGGATCGCCCCGACCTGCGCGAAGGCCAAGGTGACCATGGCGAACGCGATGCCCACGGTCCGCAGTGCCACCGCCCCGAGCAGCGCGGCGAGGATCGTCCCACCGGTGACGGTCAGCAGCGCCGCCTGCCACAGCGGCAGACCCGCCCGGGTGACCAGGATGTCGGTGCCGTACACGCCTGCCGCGAAGTACAGCGCGTGCCCGAAGGACAACATGCCGGTCCGGCCGAAGAGCAGGTCGTAGCCGGCGGCCAGCCCGCCGAAGATCAGGCAGATCGCGAGCAGTTGCAGGGTGCCTGGCGAGTTGACAGGCCCCTCGAAGATCCCCGGCAGGGAGATCGTCGAGTACGGCAGGATCGCCAGCACGGCCAGCGCGACGAGCGGCAGGAACGGCCGCGCCCGGTGCCACCGCCCCCGCTGCGGGGTCAACTCGTCGGGCACCTGCGCGGGAGGCGCGTCGATCACCGTCATGCCGTTGCCACCTTTCCGGCGATGCCCTGCGGACGCAGCAGCAGCACCACTGCCAGCAGCCCGACCACGCAGATGTCGCCCAGCCCGGACGTGCCGTAGTAGTTGACGAACTGCTGCACCAGCCCCACGACTACCGCCGCGTACGCGGAGCCGACCACCGAGCCCATCCCGCCGATCACCACCACGATGAACGCGAAGATCAGCAGTGAGCCGCCCTGCCCGGGCGAGACGGCGCCGAAGTAGACCCCGCCGAGCGCACCGGCGAGCGCGGCAGCCGCCCCACCGATCGCGAAGACAAGCGTGAACGCCTTGCGCACGTCGATGCCGAGCGCCGTCACCATCTCCCGGTTCTCCACGCCGGCCCGGATCACCAGGCCGTACCGGGTCCAGCGCAGGAACGCCAGGATCGCGCCGAGCACCAGCACCGCCGCGATGATCAGCAGCAGGCCACCGTTGGGTACCTGCGCGCCGAGGATCCCGGTCACCTGCCGGGTCCAGTCCGGGCGCGGGAAGGTGCGGGCGTCCGCACCCCAGGTGGCCTGGAGCAACGCCACCCCGGCCAGGGACAGGCCGACGGTGACAAGCACCTGTTCGATGGTGCGGGAGTACAGCGGACGGATCAGCACCAGCTCCACCAGGACTGCCACAAGCGTGCCGGCGGCCACCCCGAAGGCGACAGCGACCACGAAGCCGAACCCGTCCGAGCCGGCGCCCGGCAGGTTGCCCGCCGCCCACCAGGTGCCGTACGCGCCGACGCCGAGGAACAGCCCGTGCGCGAAGTTCAGCACGTCGGCCAGACCGAAGACCAGGGACAGGCCGGACGCGACCAGGAAGTACAGCGCGGCCAGGCCGAGCCCGGTCAACGTCAACAGGATCACGGTCCCCATCAGTGGGACACCTCCGCCGAGCCCACACCCAGCAACGACTTGGTAAGCGCCGTCTCCAGCAGCAGTTCCCGGGCGTCACCGGTCCAGGCCACCTTGCCGGCGGCAAGCACCACCGCGTCCTTCGCGAGCCGCCGGACCACCGCCAGGTTCTGCTCGACGAGCAGCACCGGCACCGACTCCGCGACCCGTTCCAACACCTCGGCCACCTCGGTCACCACCTTCGGCGCCAACCCCTTGGTCGGCTCGTCGACCAGCAGCAGCCGGTTGTCGTTGAGCAGCACCCGCCCGATCGCGAGCATCTGCTGCTGCCCGCCGGATAGCGAACCCGCCCGTTGCCGTCCGCGCCGGTCCAGCTCCGGGAAGAGCGCGAAGACCTTGTCGTACGCCGGGGTGGTGCCGCGCCGCTCGGCGAGCCGCAGGTTCTCGGCGACGGTGAGGCCGGCGAACACGCACCGGTCCTCGGGTACGTAGCCGAGCCCGCCACGGACCAGCCGGTGCGTCGGCCGGGCCAGCAAACTCCGCGCGCCCATCCGGATGGTGCCGCGGACCTCCCCGGCGGGCGGGGTGAGGCCGACGATCGCGCGCAACGTGGTGGTCTTGCCGACCCCGTTGCGGCCGAGCAGGACCGTCACGCCGGTCGGGGCGACAGTGAAGGACACCCCCTGGAGGATGTGCAGCCCGGAGATCCGGACCGACAGATCCTCCACGGTGAGGATCGGCTCGGTCATAGCGCCTCCCCGAGGTAGGCCTCTTGCACGGTGGGGTTGGCCATCACCGTCTCCGGGGTGTCGCAGGCCAGCAGCGCGCCGTGGTGCATGACGGCGATCCGGTCGGCCAACTCCAGAATGACGTCCATGTGGTGCTCGACCATCAGCACCGCCCGGCCGCTGTCCCCGGTCAACGACTTGATGACGGCGACCAGCTCGGGGACGTCCTCGGCGCTGACCCCGGCCATCGGCTCGTCCAGCAGCATCACCCTTGGTTCACCGGCGAGCAGCAGGGCGATCTCCAGCTTGCGTTTCTCGCCGTGCGCCAGGGTGCCGGCGAGCGCCGTACCCCGGTGGGCGAGGCCGACCCGGTCGAGCGCCGCGTCGGCGGCGGCGGCCACCTCCCGGTCGGCCGCCGCCCGCCGCCACAGTGCCATCGAGCCCCCGCGGTGCGCCTGCACGGCGAGCCGGACGTTCTCCCGCACGCTCAGCGAGCCGAAGACCGAAGACGCCTGGAAGGTACGGCCGAGGCCGAGGCGGGCCCGCCGGTGCGGCGGAAGTTCCCCGATGTCCTGCCCGTCCAGGGTGACCCGGCCCTCCGTGGCCCGGCGCAGGCCGGTGATCAGGTTGAACAGTGAGGTCTTGCCGGCGCCGTTCGGCCCGATCACGCCCAGGAACTCCCCGGGCGCCAGGTCGAGGTAGACGCTGTCGACGATGGCGACCTCACCGATCCGCCAGGTCAGACCGCGGGTGGCGAGCATTTCTCAGCCCTTCATCGCCACGGCCGGCGGCGCCGACTCGTCACCGGTGAGGCTCTTCTGCGCGGTGGCTGTGAAGGCGGTGCCGCTGCCGGTCAGCTTGGCCTGGAACATCGGCTGGAGCAGCGCGTGGTCGGCGGCCCGGATGGTCATCTTGCCCTTGACCCCGTCGAAGCTCCAGCCCTCCAGGGCGGTGACCATCTTGTCGACGTCGTCGCCACCCTCCTGCACCGCGCGGACCACCATCTGGGCGGCGGCGAAGCCGTCCGGGTGGAACAGGTCGATGGTGCTGACCTTCGCCTTGAGCGCCTTGCTCGCCTCGGTGTCGCTGGCACCGTCGAAGTAGTGCGACAGGAACGAGATCTTCGCGCCGGCCGCGCCGAAGGTAGGCCAGGAGGCACGGATGTCCAGGCCGGTGACGACGGTGGTGGACGACAGCACGCCCTGCTGGTCGAGGGTCTGCCACATCGCCGGAGCGGTCGTACCGGCCCACGCCACGAAGAGCAGGTCCGGCTTTGCCGCCTTGATCTGGCTGGCGAACGGCGTGAACTCGGTGGCGCTGGCCGGCGCCCGTACGCTGCTCACTGTGGCGCCCGCACTGCCGATGACGGCCTTCACGGCGGCCTCGTTGGCGTCGCCGAACGCACCGTCCTGGGCGAACACCACCACCTTCTTGCCTGTGGGGTCGCCGATGAACGACTTGGCGGTCACCACGTCCTGGTACGACTGCCTACCGGAACGGAACGTGTACTTGTTCGCACCGGTCACCGCGTCCGTGGCGGCCGGGCCGGAGATGAACAGGACCTTGTTCTGCGCCGCGATCGGCGCGACCTGGAGCGCCACGCCGGAGGCGGTGGAACCAGCGATGATCTTCGTGCCCTTGCCGATCAGGTCCTTCGCCGCGGACACCGCCTTGGCCGGGTCCCCCGCGTCGTCGACCTCGGTCAGCTCGATCTTCCGGTCGCCGACCTTGCCGGTGCCCTTGGTGGCGAAGTCCAACCCCGCCTTGAACCCCTCGATGTACTGCTTTCCATAACTGGCCAGGGCTCCCGACTGGGAGTACACCAGGCCGACCTTCACCGGCGCGGCGCTGTCGCCGCCGCCGGTGGCGGTGTCCTGCGGGCTACCACAGGCGGTGGCGGCGAGCGCCGCAGCCATCATCGTGGCGGCGGAGAGGAACGCCCGCCGCGTATGCCGGACCGTCATCGCGACTCCAGGTGAGGACAGGATGCTGTGTTGTCGGCTCACGCTAGAAGTGACGTCACCCACGGGCTATGTGGCAGAAACACACAAGTAACAGGAACGAGGTGGCCCGGGGTTACAGCGGAGCACACCCCCGTCCCCGACCCGGGCCTTCCGGTAGCCCGAAGCGCCACGGGTGAATCGACGGGTGTGTCGCCCCGAGCCATCCGCCGTCAGCCGCACGGCCCGTTGTGGTCCGCCGGGCGCGGGCACCGCCGCCGGCCGCCGAGCAGGTGGTCACAGAAAACCCGATGTCGTACGCACTGAGCATCCTCTTCCGACACCGTCGTCTCGGCCCGGTCCACGTCGGCGAGGAAACCCAGCGCCCGCGTGATCGCCCGAGCGAAGCGCAGCGCTCCCGACAGATCCTCAGCGATTACCGGCAGGTGCACCACGAACCGTTCCCTCGTCATGCCAGAGCCACCGTCCTCGACTCGTCGACCTGGAGGGCGGTCCGGTGTGCGGGTAGGGGACGCCCACCGGACCGCCCGGCCCCACGCCCGCAGCCTTCGACGGCGGCGACACGAGCGCGGGACCAACCAAAGGCCCGTACTCCGAGGGGTTTGCCGAACCAACCGGAGCCGGACATTCAGCAACCTACCCCAAATACTTGTGTAGGTCGACCCTCGGAACTGGCGGCGTCGCAGCTTGTTGCAGTAACTGGTGTAGGCCGGCATGATCGAAGACGCCGAACCAACCGGAGTCCTCACCATGCCCACCGCAGAAGCGCCATATCGCCGCATCGCCAACGAGATCGCCGCCAAGATCAAGAGCGGCGAGCTGAAGCCCGGCGACAAGCTCCCCTCGACTCGGGAACTCGCCGAGTCCTACGCCGTGCACATGAACACCGCATCGCGAGCGCTCTCCCTGCTGCACGACCGTGAGCTGATCACCGGCCAGCCCGGCCGCGGCACCTACGTCGCCGAGCACCCCCGCCGGTAGGCACTCCGGCAACCCGCCAGACGACCAACGACGGCTCCAGCGCACCAAAGCCCGCGCCACCGCCGTTCCCTGTGTCAGATCATGGACTGAGGACTGCGCGACGGCCAATCACTAACGAGCCGTCGGCGCTGCTCGCCGGGCGTCCCCGATCGAATCCGCTCCGGGTTGGCCCACTTTGCGGGCAGCGAACCCAGCAACGCAGCGCTACCTTCTCATGACCGAAGGTGAGCGATGCGGGGAGGGCCGTTGTCCAGCAACGACGAATTTTTCCGGTCGAAAAAGGCGGCGGCCGTACTGAAGCACGGCATCCTCAAGCGCTATCCCGTGGTATTCGCCTCCAAGACAGGGCAGGGAAACCCGATCGTCTTCCTCGACGGCTACGCCGGCAGAGGCGAGTACGACGGTGGAGAGCCAGGATCTCCGCTGCTGTTGTCCCGGTGCGCCGAGTTCGTCCAAGGCTTCCGCGACGTGCTCGCGTTCTTCGTCGAGCAGGACCCGGACAGCTACGCGAACCTGGAGCAGGTGCTCCGCGACAAGGGCGGGGCGGTTCGACGCGAACTTCGCCAAGGCACCCTCGACCAGCACCTGCCCGAGGTGCTGGCCTTAGCCAAGGGCGCCTCGCTCTTCGCCTTTCTCGATCCCTTCGGGCCGGCTCTTGACTTCGATCTGATCCGGACGCGGCTGCTCGGGCGTCCCAGTTGGCCGCCGACCGAATTGCTGCTGCACTTCAGCGTTTCCACCGTGGCTCGGATGGGACGGGCGGTCCACGTTGCCGAGAGTCGATCGGGTGGACTCTCGGAAAGCGACCGGAGGACGGCCGCGCGATTGGATCGGTTCCTGGGTGGCGGCTGGTGGCGTAGCTATTTCGCCAAGGTGTCGGACGCGGGCGATGACCAGCGCGCCATGGACGTCGCACTCCGGGTTGCGGACAGGTACGCCCGAGATCTCACCCAGGGGTCCAACTACCAGGCGGTGCAGATGCCGGTGCGCCCACGCCCCGGTCTCGCCCCGAAATACGTCCTCGCCCTGTTCACCACCCATGGCGAAGGTGCCTGGCATTTCGCCGACACCCTCGGCAAGGCTGGCGTCGAATGGGAGGAGGCGTGGGTCCGGGAGCAGATCCGCCGGGGCGACCACGTAGCGGAGACACTGTTCGGCGACGGTCCCGTCTTCGACGCCGAGCAGTACAAGGCCGAGAACGCCCCTCGCTGGTCAGGTGCGATCGAGCGGAACATCATCAAGTTGCTCGAGCAGACTTCTACGATCAAAATCGTCGATCATGTGCCGGAGATCTACGGTGACGTGCTTGGGCAGGCCTGGGCACCACATGTACGACAGGCCGTCAAGTCACTGCATCGACAGGGCCGTATCAGCAGCCCCGGCACGGGTGACTTCTGGAAGGAAGTCCTCTGGCGGCCTTGAGCCGAGGCTTGACCCGCGGCAGCCCTTATGTCCGCACAAGTAGGCGCGGGGCGGGCATCTCGTCCCAAGTCCGACCGTCGAGGTGCCGGCCGCCAAGTTTCGGCGTACGCCCGCCCCACTGCTTGAAGAAGAAGGCGGTGCCAGCAGAAGCGCACTGATCCCGGAGGTCACGCACCCACGCCGGATCCATCGGGCGGCAGCCCTGCCCCGACTCGCCCCCCGCGATCAGCCAGTCGATGCCGTCGAGATCCAGGTCGACCAGCGGCCCCAGCAGCGGCTCAGCCGAGATGAAACGTACCGCAGCCGGCACCTCGCGGAGCTGGGCGACCCGTTCCCGCTGAGCGTGATCCTCGACGCTCACGCCCATCCATACGTTCGCCGGCCAGTCGATCTGATGGGCGACCTTCGCCAGCCTGGAGGCGCGCTTGGTGAGCACCTGGAAGGTATGCCTGGGGGTCTCGCGCATGACAGCGAAGACCTGTTGCACGTAGGTGAGTGGAACCCGGGCGTGGAACAGATCCGACATGGAGTTGACGAAAACGGTCCGTGGGTCACGCCACCGACGAGGGATATCGAGAGCATCAGGGTGCAGGGCGACGCCAAAACCGGGGCCGGAAGTGCGCGGGTCTCCGTCGGTCTGATATTTGGCCGAGCCCATGGCCTTCAGGCGCTTCGCGAGAGTCAACGCGTAGCAGTTGTCGCAGCCCGAAGAGATGCGGTCACAGCCTGTGGTGGGGTTCCAAGTTGCTTCCGTCCACTCGATGGCGCTTTTGTCCGCCATGCGCGGCCCCTTTCCGCTCGACGCGACAATACTGTCGAACAACCGTACGCATGGGAAGCGTTGCAGGGCGTGTCGGCCAACATGCTCTCCTCGTACCCGGCGGTTGGCTAGGCGTCGCCGACGTGCGCCACTGCGACGAATCAGGCGCTACCGCACCCATGGTCGACTCCACATCGGTGAGGTAGCGCCATCGCGTCGTCCAGACACCCCCACCTCGCCGATCTGGAGTCGATCAAGCCACCAAGCCCGCCCCGGCCCCGCTCGGCACCAGCCCCCGGACGTGCCGCTGGCCCGCCGTCCGGGTGGCGGACGACGGGCCAGCGCGTGGGCCGGGCGTGATCGGCCCGGTGGTCGGCCCGGAGCGGGTCAGCTCCGGACCGAGGCTCGCAGCGGGTTATAGGCCGGGCCGAGGCTCGCAGAGGATCAGAGGCCGGCGCGGGCGGCGACGGCGGTGTCCGGGTGGTCACTGAAGACGCCGTCCAGGCCCAGGCCGAGGAAGAGTTCGTACTCGGCCGTGATGTCGCCGCGCGCGTTCGGGTCGGTGCCGATCCGGAAGTCGACGGGGAGGAACTGGTTCTCCGCGCGGAACGTCCAGGAGTGCACGAGCAGCCGCTCGCGGTGCGCGTCACGCACCACGTTCGTCGGGGCGAGCAGCTTGCCGGCGGCGTCGCGGGGCACGAGCAGGTTCTTGTTCGCCCCGATGCCGTCGGCGTACCCGGCGATCCACTTCAGGCCGGCCGCCGTGGCGAGGTCCTGGTAGCTGCGGGTGTCGCCGGCGACGGTGAAGTCGTACGGGCGGCCTGTGGCGTCGAGCAGTTGGATCAGCTTCACGTCGGTGAGGCGGCTCAACCGACGCAGGTTCGCCGTCTCGAACGACTGGATGAAGACCGGCGAGTTTCCGCGGTCCAGCTTGTTCTGCCGCAGCACCGTCAGCAGCGGCTCCTCCAGCGGCAGGCCGATCGACGTGAAGTAGCTGGGGTGCTTGGTCTCCGGGTAGATGCCGATGGTGCGGCCCCGTGCCCGCCCCTCGGTCCGGGCCAGGTCGATGACCTCCTGGAGGGTGGGCACCTCGAAGCGGCCGTCGAAGGCGGTGTTCGCGACGCGGACCTGCGGCAGTCGCTCCTTGGCCCGCAGCGTCTTCAGCTCGGCAAGGGTGAAGTCCTCGGTGAACCACCCGGTCACGGCGACACCGTCGATGGTCTTCGTCGCCTTGCGCGCCGCGAACTCCTGGTGCGTCGACACGTCGGTGGTGCCGGAGATCTCATTCTCGTGCCGCGCGACCAGGACGCCGTCGGCCGTGGACACCAGGTCCGGCTCGATGTAGTCCGCGCCCATCCGGATCGCCAGCCGGTAGGCCTCCAGGGTGTGCTCCGGCCGGTAGCCGCTGGCGCCCCGGTGACCGATCACGATCGGGCGGTCGTTCGCCCGGGCGCGGTCCCCGCTGGTCGAGGGCTCGGCGGTGGCCACGGTGGGCACGGCCACGGCGGCGGCGAGCAGCGCGCCGGCCAGGCCGAGGGTCGAGAGGGTACGTCGCAACGCCGTCTCCTGTCATCGAGGGATGCCGAAGACAGCAGACCGTCCGCGCTTGGCCGGGAGTTGGTCGGTGACTGGCCGGCAGGTGAATCTCCGGAATGGGCGTTCCCGCTCCGACGCCCGTACGGAAAAGGAAGATTGTCTGGTGCGCCGTCTTCTCCGCAACCCTGTGCGGCTGGTGCCGCTGGGGTTCCTGGTGCCGATCCTGCTCGGCACCGCGTTGCTGATGGCGCGCTGGGCCACCGTCCAGCACCAGCGGCCTCCCCTGGTCACCGCCCTGTTCACCGCGACCTCGGCGGTGTCGGTCACCGGAATGGCGATCACCGACACCCCCAACTACTGGTCCGGCTGGGGCCTGCTGGTGATCACCCTGCTCACCCAGCTCGGTGGTCTCGGCATCCTCACCGCCGCGGCGCTGGTGATCCTGGTGGTCTCGCGCCAGCTCGGTCTGCGCAACCGGCTGCTGGTGCAGGCCGAGACTGGCGAGTTCGGCGTCGGTGACGTGGCGCGGCTGCTGCGCCGGATCGCGGTGACCGTCTTCGCCTGCGAGGCGGTGATGACCGCGCTGGTCGCCGGCCGGCTCCTCTGGGCGTACGACTACGCGCCCGGGCGGGCACTCTGGTCGGGCGTTTTCCATGCCGTCCAGGCGTTCAACAACGGCGGCTTCGCGCTCTACAGCGACGGTCTGCTCGCCTTCGACCGCGACCCGTGGGTGTCGCTGCCGTTGGCGTTCGGCGCCATCGTCGGCGGGCTCGGGTTCCCCGCCCTGTTCGAGGCCTTCCGCGAGTGGCGCGGGCCGGCCGGGTGGGCGGTGGCCACCAAGCTGACCATCTGGGGCAGCGCGGCCCTGCTGCTGCTCGGCTTCCTCGGTCTGCTGGCATCCGAGTGGACGAACGTCAGCACCATCGGCTCGTACGACGTCGGGGGCAAGGCGCTCGCGTCGTTCACCCAGATCGCGTTGAGCCGCACCGGCGGCTTCAGCGTGTTGAACATCGCCGACCTCCAGGAGGAGAGCTACCCGCTGCTGATCGTGCTGATGTTCATCGGCGGCGGCAGCGCCAGCACTGCCGGCGGCATCAAGGTGTCCACGTTCTTCCTGTTGGCGTTCACCATCTGGGCGGAGCTGCGTGGCGAGCCCGACGTGACTGTCGGGCACCGCCGGGTGGCCACCGCCAGCCAGCGGCAGGCCGTCACCGTGGCCCTGCTCAGCGTCGCGCTGGTCACCGCCGGGACGATGCTCCTGCTGCTGCTCACCGAGGGCGTGCGCTTCGTGGCGGCCCTGTTCGAGGTCACCTCGGCGTTCAGCACCACCGGGCTGACCATCGGCCTGGCCGGCGAGCTGCCGGCCAGCGGCCAGCTGGTGCTGACCGTGTTGATGTTCATCGGCCGGGTCGGGCCGCTCACCCTCGGGTCGGCGATCGCCCTGAACACCAGGCGCAGGCTCTACCGCTATCCGCAGGAACAACCAATTGTCGGCTAGTCGCGAGGAGGTCGGGATGTCGGCGAGACGATCGGACGGCGGCGGCGTCGTGGTGATCGGGTTGGGTCGGTTCGGCTGCCACCTGGCCGGGTCACTCACCCGGATGGGCCGCGAGGTGCTGACCGTCGACCGCAACCCGGATCAGGTGCAGCGCTTCTCGGCGCAGTTCGACCGTGTGGTCCAGGCCGACTCGACGGAGGACGGGGCGCTGCGCCAGCTCGGCGTGGCCAGCTTCGAACGGGCGGTGGTGGCCATCGGGGCCTCGGTGGAGGCGAGCGTGCTCACCGTGCTGGCGTTGACCGAGCTGGGTCTGCCGCAGATCTGGGCGCGCGCCACGTCCCAGAAGCACGCCAAGATCCTGTCGTCGGTGGGCGCCCACCACGTGATCTTCCCGGAGGCGGAGACGGGCGACCGGGTGGCGCATCTGATCGTCAGCCGGCTGCTCGACTTCATTGAGTTCGACGACGACTTCGCCATCGCCACCATCCGGGTGCCGGAGTCGCTCGTCGGTCGGACCCTGCTCGACCTGCGCCCGGACGAACGTTACGGGGTCCGGGTGATCGGCGCGAAGGCGCCGGGTGAGCGTTTCCGGTACGCCTCGGACGACACCGCGCTGGCGCAGGGTGGGGTGCTGGTGGTGGAGGGTGGGATCGACCAGGTCCAGCAGTTCGCGGGGCGACGCTGACCGTCACCTCCGGTGGCCGCCACCGTGCCCCTCAGCGGCTTTCACCCTTTTCCCGGACCACCCGGCCCCTTGCCCTTGCCCGGCTTCTTCGGAGCCTTCGCCGGCGCCGGGGCCTTCGGCGCGACCTTCGTGGTGGTCTTCGTCGTCTTCTTCGGCGGGGTCTTCGTGGTGGCCGCCTTGGTCGCCGGGGCGGTCAACGGCGCGCTGCCGGCCACCCCGGAGACGCGTACGCCGCAGGTGCTGTCGCCGACCCGGAACTCCACCGGCAGCGGGTTCGCACCGCTGTACGTCCCGGTCAGGGTGACCTTCTCGGCCGCGCCTGGCGCGAGAGTGCTGCGCTGGGCCGCCGGGCGGATCAGCACCGTGTTCCCCTCCTGCCGCACCGACGTCGGGTCCGCCTTGGTCACCGCCTGCTGGCCGGGGAAGGTGAAACTCATCGTCCAGTCCCGCAGCTCCTGTTCACCCTTGTTGGTCAGGGTCAGCTCGGCGGCGAAGTCCTTGCCCGAGTCGGTCCGCAGCGCGTACGCCACCTCGCAGGGCGCCGCCTTCGGCAGGCCCATCCGGGCCTCGGTGGTGGGCCGGTCCTCGCCGCTGGCCGGGCTGCGCGAGGTGAACCCCCACATCGCGCCGGTGACCGCGATGAGGCCGACGGCGGCCACCCCTGCCTCCACCCGCCGCCGACGGCTGTGCTCCCGCCGGGTGCGGTTACGGGTCCGGGAAAGCGGCAACGCGTCGGTCGCCGCCGACCAGGGCAGGATGGTGGTGCCCGCGCTGGCCAACGCCGCCGGGTCCAGATTCCCGGCGGCAGGCGAGACAGGCACGGCCGACAGCATTCCGGCAGCCTCGGCGAGGGTCCGGGCCAGCTCGGCGGTGGCCGGACGGTCCGCGGGCTTCTTGGCCAGGCAGCGCCGCACCAGATCGCTCACCGCGTCCGGCAGGCCGGGTACCTGTGGCATCGGGTCCGGGTCGTTGTACATGTGCGCGCGCAGCATCTGCGTGGTCGTGCTGGCCTGCCACGGCAGCCGGCCGGTGAGCATCCGGTAGAGCAGCAGTCCGACGGCGTACACGTCGGTGGCCGGGGAGACCTGGCCGTTGTCCAGCCGTTCCGGGGCGAGGTACGCGGGTGTGCCGAGCAGCGCGCCGTCCGGCCCCTTCTCGCTCTCCCCCACCAGCGCGGAGATGCCGAAGTCGACGACCTTGACGCCGGTCGAGGTGAGCATGACGTTGCCCGGGGTGACGTCGCGGTGCACCACACCGCGAGCGTGCGCGGTGGCCAGCGCGGAGCTGACCTCGGCACCGATCGTCACCGCCTCCCGCCACGGCAGCTTCACCTCGCGGCCCAGCCGACTGGCGAGTGACGTGCCGTCCACCAGCTCCATCACGACGTACGGCACGGTCAGGCCGACCTGCTCGGACTCGCCGTAGTCGTACACGTTCGTGATGTTGGGGTGGCAGAGCCGCGCGGCGGCCTGCGCCTCCACCCGGATCCGGTGCCGGAACGCACGGTCGCTGGCCAGCCGGGACGCCAGGACCTTCACGGCGACCTGGCGACCGAGCACCTCGTCGTAGCCGCGCCAGACCACCGACATCCCGCCCGCGCCGAGTTGCTCGACGAGCCGGTACCGCTCATCGAGGAGTTGCGCGCCGTTCCGGTCCCCACCGCCCATGGTGGCCGTAGTTGCCCGCCCGGGGGACACCTACACCTGGACGATCGGAATCGGTCAGGATGTCACCCGATCAGGCGGTCGCCAGCAGCTGGTCCACAGGGGCGTAGTCGTCGGTCAGCACGAGCGCCGAACCGACGAAGTCCGTGAGGTCGGTGCCGGAGAGCAGACTGACCTTGCTGTCGGTCTCGCCCAGCCGGCCGCGGACGGCGTCCAGCGGCAGCGGAGCGTCGGACGCGACGATCAGGAAGTTGGAGCCCTGCTCCTCGGCGAGCGCCTCCGGTGGGGCGATCAGCGCGACGTGCGTGAACTCGGCGGCCACCGTGGCCAGCTCGGCGCGGATGAACCGCAGCGGCGGGTAGTCGATGACGTTCTGCACGTACACCCCGCCCGGGCGGGTCACCCGGCGGATCTCGGCGGCCATCTCCCGGGTGGCCAGGTGCCACGGCACCACCAGGTGCCCGAACGCGTCACCCACCACCAGGTCACGGCTGTCCGTCGGCTCCCCGGCGACGAGCATCCGGGCGTCGCCCACCACCGCCCGCAGGTCCGGGCCTGTGCGTACGCCCAACTCCCGCTCGCCCAGCTCGACCAGCCCGCCGTCGATCTCGAAGACGACGTTGTCGGTGCCCGGCCGGGTGGCGGTCAGGTACCGCGGCACCGTGAAACCGCCACCGCCCAGGTGCAGGGCGTCCAGCCGCTGCCCGGCCGGCGCGGCCACGTCGGCGACCGCGCCGATCCACTTGGTGTACGCGTACTCCAGGTGTTTCGGGTCGGCCAGGTCCACGTACGAGTGCTGGGCGGAGTTGAGCAGCAACGTCCGGCCGTCGGGCCGGCCGGGGTCAGTGGTCACGCGGGCACAGTGGTACGCCGTCTCGATGTCGCACGGGTTCGGGGCGACGGTGCTGAGACCCGCGCCGAGCAGGCCGAGCACGGCCAGCGCGGCCCGGGTGCGGGCCGGACCGGGCAGGTCGGTGGGCGCCTGCCGGCGCAGATACCACCCCAGGGCGATGCCGGCCAGCCCGAGCGCCACCGCCAACGCCACCAGGATCACTGTGGTGGGCAGGGCGGCGACCAGCACGAACCCGGTGAGCAGGGTGGCGGTGATGCCGCCGAGGGTGCCGATGCCGGACAGCCGCCCGACGACCTGACCGGTGCGGCGCAGGTCGGCGAGTTGGAGCTTCACGACAAGCGGGGTGACCGCGGCGAGCAGCGCGGCAGGCACGAACACGGCCAACGCGACGAGCAGCAGGATGGCGCTGGCCGCGCCGCCGCGCAGCACCTCACCGGCGTACCTGACGACGGGCAGCGTGATCGCGGTGGCGATGCCGGCCAGCACCAGCGCCGGCGCCAGCAGGCCGCGCGGGTCGCGCCGGTCGGCCAGCCAGCCGCCGGACCAGGCGCCGTACGCGATGGCGGCGAGCGCGATGCCGATCACCGAACTGGTGACCTGGAGGGTCACCCCGACGTACGGGCCGACCAGGCGCAACGCGACGGTCTCCAGCACCAGCACGGCACCGCTGGAGAAGAAGACCAGGAACGCGGCCAGGCCGTTGGGCAGCGCCCGGCCGGTGGCAGGTACGGGCGCGGCCGAGGCCTGCGGGGCCGCTACGTCGGACGGTGGGGAGCTCATCGTCGCGATGGTACGCAGCGAAGCTGGCGCTCCGGGTCAGTACATCGAGAGATGAACATGGTTCGTGTGGCTGGCGGCGGGACTGCCGCTGCCGCTGTACGCGCGCCAACCCGTGCCGGGATGCCAGATCTGCCGGTACCAGATCACGTAGAGCACACCGAGCCGGTCGGCGTTTCGGACGTGCCAGGCGGCCAGGCTGTCGCCGTACGCCTTGTCGCCGCCCGTCGCGTTGCGGTCCTCGAAGCCGTTCGTGGCTGCCGAGAAGTCACAGGCGCGGCCCTTTGGGTGCTCGCCGCCGCCGCCTTCACGCTTGCAGGAGACGTGCCGCTTGTAACCGGCCGCCTGGGTCTGCTTGAGGGCGTTGAGGGTGCGCGGGGTGATGCAGCCGGAGGTGGTCGGGTCCTTCACCGAGCACGACTCGGACGGCCACGACCCGTCGGGGTTCCGCGGCGCCGGCTTCGCCGAGGCGGAGCTGCCGCCGCTGAAACCGCCGCTGACGCCCGAGCTGACCTCGGCGAGAGCCGCCTCGGCCTCCTTCTTCTTCTTCGCCATCACGGCGAGCTGCTTCTGCTGCTCGCGGACCTCCGCGTCGATGGCGAGCTTGGCCTGCTGGGCCTCCTGCTGGGCGTTGACGAGATCGCGCAGCCGCTTGCTGTCCCGTTGGGCCATCATGTCGAGGTCGCTGACGCGTTCCAGGAACGCCTGCGGGGTGCTGGTGTTGAGCAGCATTGTCGCCGGGGTGAGCCGGCCGACCCGGTACGACTGCGCGGCCACCTCGCCGACCTGGGCGGTGAGCCCCACCAGCCGACCTTCGACGGACTTCAACTCGCCGGTCAGCGCCGTCTGCCGGCGCTTGGAGTTGTCCAGTTTGGCCTTGGCCTCGATGTGGCCCTTGGCGGTCAGCTCCAACGCGTCCCGCAGCTTCTTGGTGCCACCCTCGTCGGGCTCCGCGTACGCGGGGACGGCGCCGCCGACGAGCACGAGCGTGACGGCGGCGAGCACGGCGAGCAGAGCGCGGCGACCGCGCCGCTGGGTGAGCCTGGTCCTGGGCACGAAAGCGTCCTTCCGTCGACCGCCGGCCCCGGTGAAACCCACTACGCGGCGGCGTCCCCGCCGGCGCCGGTCGGCGGCCTGCTGGCGGAGACCGCCGGTCACGATACCGGAACGCCCGCCGGTGACCAGCCCCCTGACCCTCCGACGGGCTCGATGTCGACGCAGCGTCCCGGCACTGTCGCGCAGCGCTCGGATCAGGAGCTGAGGAGGGCTTCGTGCACCTCGGCCCAGACCTGCTCGTTGGCCGCGACGAGCAGACCTCGCCCCTCGTCGGCGGGGTGGTAGTCGACGCCGTCGAACCGGCGGGCCACCCCACCGGCGGCACGCACGAGCAGCACCCCCGGGGCGTGGTCCCAGGGCAGGGTGCGCCAGAACAGGGTGAACTGCTGCTCACCGGTGAGGATGTCCAGGTACTCCCGGCCCGCGCAGTGCTGGCCGGGCAGCAGCTCGCCGAGTCGCCGGCCGCCGGCACGGACCCGGTCCCGGGCCTCGGGGGGCAGGAACCGGGTCATGGCCGCGCCGCGCAGCTCACCCAGCGACGGCACCTGGCCCGCGTTGTCCACCGGCTCGCCGTTGAGCAGGGCGCCCTCGTCGGCCCAGCCCGAGGCCAGCGTCTCGGCCAGCGGATCGAGGATCCAGCCGGCGGTCGGCCGCCCGTCGGTCAACAGCGCCACCATCAGTGCGAACGGTCGACGGCCGGCGGCGAAGTTGGCGGTGCCGTCGACCGGGTCGACGAGCCACACGTCCCCGCCGTCGCGCAGGTGCCGCAGCAGCTCCGGATCGTCGGCGACGCCCTCCTCGCCCACCACGATCGAGCCGGGGCGCAGGTGCCGCAGCCGCGCCGAGATCAGCTCCTCGGCCCGGCGGTCCGCGACGGTGACGACCTCGCCCGGCGCCTTCTCCGACACGTCGGCGTCGTCGAGTTTGCGGAACAGCGGCAGCACGACCTGGTCGGCGGCCTCGCGGAGCAGGTCACCGACGTCGTCGAGCAGGGTGTCAGCCACGCGGCGGCAACTTGACCACGCTGACGAAGAACTCGTCGATCTGGCGGACCACCGAGATGAAGCGCTCGAAGTCCACCGGCTTGGTCACGTAGGCGTTGGCGTGCAGCTGGTAGCTGCGCAGGATGTCCTCGTCGGCCTGGGAGGTGGTGAGCACCACGACGGGGATGCGGCGCAGCTCCTCGTCCTTCTTGATCTCTTCGAGCACCTCCCGGCCGTCGCGGCGGGGCAGGTTGAGGTCGAGCAGGATCAGGTCGGGGGTCACCGCGTCGGCGTACTGGCCCTCCCGCCGCAGGTAGGCGAGCGCCTCGGCGCCGTCGGAGACGACGGTCAGCCGGTTGCGGAGCTTGTGCTCCTCGAACGCCTCCTGGGTCATCAACACGTCACCCGGATCGTCCTCGACGAGCAGGACCTCGATCGGGCTCTTGCCGTCCGCTGGCGCGGTCATCCCACCGTCTCCCTCATGTCACCCGTTCTACCGCTTTCCGGTGCTCCGTCGGCCCGGTCCGGCCGGTCCGGGTCGGCGGACTGCTCCGGCGGCCCGGCCGGCGCCTCGGCCGGGGTCGCCGCGTCGTCCGGCGCGGAGGGCTCCGACTGCTCCGGCGCGTCGGCGGCGGCAGCGGCCTCGACGTCCTCGGGGAGCGCCGGCAGGGTGAACCGGATCGCGGTGCCCTCCGGAACGTCGGTGTCCACCCAGACCCGGCCACCGTGGTATTCCACGATCTTCTTGACGATGGCCAACCCGATGCCGGTGCCCGGGTACGCGTCCTTCGAGTGCAGCCGCTGGAAGATCACGAAGATCTTGTCGGCGAACTCCGGCTCGATCCCGATGCCGTTGTCCTGACAGGTGATCTCCCACTCGGCGCCGACCAGCCGGGCCGACACGTGCACCTTCGGCGGCACGTCCGGACGGCGGAACTTGACCGAGTTGCTCACCAGGTTTGCCAGCAGGTTGGTGAGCAGGGGTTCCTCGCCACGGATCACCGGCATCTCGGTCCAGGTCAGCTCGGCGTCCGCGTACTGCCGGGCGGCCTCGGTCTGACCTGCCACGTCACCGAGCACCTTGTTCAGGTCGACCTCGGTGAAGCCGGTGGTGAGGCGGCCGATGCGGGAGAACGCCAGCAGGTCGTTGATCAGGCGCTGCATCCGCTGGGCGCCGTCGACCGCGAACGCGATGTACTGGTCGGCCCGCTCGTCGAGCTGCCCGGCGTAGCGGCGCTGGAGCAGCTGGCAGAAGCTGGCCACCTTGCGCAGCGGCTCCTGGAGGTCGTGCGAGGCCACGTACGCGAACTGCTCCAGGTCACGGTTGGACCGGGTCAGCTCCTCGGCCTGCTTCTGGAGCTGGCTGTTGACCCACTCGATGCGTTCCCGTGCCTGGCGCACCTCGGCCAGGTCGGAGGCGATCTTCTGGCGCATCGCGTCCACGTCGTCGCCGAGCCTGATGAACTCCGGTGGGCCGTCGGTGGCGATGCGGTGCTGGTAGTCGCCCTCGGCGACCTCGCGGACCTGGCCGGCCAGGCCGGTCAGCGGCCGGACCACCATCCGGTCCAGCGAGACCAGCAGCACCGTGCCGGCCACGACCACCACCAGGGCGGCGACGATCAACAGGACGACCAGCACGTTGCTGCTGCTGCGGACGTCGGCGGCGGACTGCTCCCGGGCGGCCAGGATCTCCTCCTGGAGGCTGGAGACCGCCGCGCGGACCTCGTCGAACTGCTGCCGAGCCTGGTCGGTGACCAACGCCTGGCCGGCCTGGGTGCCACTGCGCTCGGTCGTGGTGATCACCGGCTCCGCCACCGTCTGCCGCCACTGCCCGACGCGTTCCTGGACTATCCGCAGCTCCCGGCCGACCTGCGGATAGTCCCCGATCAGCTCGCCCATCGAGGCGATGACCGCCTTCTCCTGGTCCAGCCCTTCCCGGTACGGACCCAGGTCGGCCGGCTTGCCGCTGACCGCGTACCCCCGGACCGCCGTCTCCTGGTCGAGCAGCGCGTTGAGCAGCTCCTGCGACTGCACCCGCAGCGGACCTGTCTGGTTCAGGACGGCGTCGATCTGCGTGCGGTTGCGGGCCGCCACCGCCGCCTCCGCGGCGGCCAGACCGATCAACAGCACACCCACGACGGTGAGCAGGGTGATGACCCGGCGGCGCAGACTCCAGCCGCCGCTCATTGCCTTCACCGCCCACCACCCCGGCTGACCAGCAGCATGGCCACGTCGTCGGCGAGCGGGCCGCCGTTGATCTGCTCCGCGCGACCGACCAGCCAGGCCGGCAGATCGGGCAGCGACACCTCGCGGTTGGCCGGTTCGTCGAGCAGGCCGCTCAGACCCGGCACGTCGAGGCGTTCGTTGCCCGCGCCCACACGCCCCTCGATGAGGCCGTCGGTGTACATCAGCAGGGACCAGTCATCGGTGTCGAACTCCAGGTCGTAGGCGATCGGCCGGCGGGGTCGTACGCCCAGCAGCAGGCCGCCGGGTGCGGGCACCGGGACGACCCGGCCGCCGGAGAGCAGCAGCGGCGGCGGATGCCCGGCGAGTCGGACGGTGGCCCGGTTGGCGTCCAGGTCCAGTCGGGTGGTGGCCACCGTCGCGAAGATCTCCTGGAGCCGGCGCTCGCTCATCAGCACCTGCTCCAGCGCGGGCAGCACCTCGTCGTCCGGTACCCCGGCGAGCACCAGCGCCCGCCAGGCCACCCGCAGCTCGACGCCGAGGGCCGCCTCGTCCACCCCGTGTCCGCAGACGTCCCCGACGATCAGGTAGAGACGGTCCGGACGGGTCTGGACCACGTCGAAGAAGTCCCCGCCGATGAGCGCCGCGTGCCGGCCCGGCCGGTAGAAGGTGTGCACCGCCACCTGGTCGGTGGTCATCAGCGGCTGGGGCAGCAGGCCGCGTTCGAGGCGGGCCGACTCGGCCTGGCGCAGCTCGACCTCACGCAGCCGGCGGGCGTTCTCGTCGGCCCGTTTGCGCTCCACGGCGTAGCGCAGCGCCCGGGTCAGCAGCACCCCGTCCACCTGGCCCTTGACCAGGTAGTCCTGTGCGCCCTCGGCGACCGCCACGATGCCCAGGTGCTCGTCGGAGCGGCCGGTCAGCACGCACACCGCCGCGCCGCTGGACATCTCCAGCACCTGACGCAGCCCGTCCAGCCCCTGCGCGTCGGGCAGGCCCAGGTCGAGCAGGACGCAGTCGACGCCGGTGACCCGCTGCCGCGCCTCGCTGAGGCTGGTGGCGACCAGCAGTTCGATCATCGAGTTGGTCTCGGCGAGCAGTTCACCGACCAGGAAGGCGTCACCCTCGTCGTCCTCCACCAGCAGCACCCGCAGCCGCTCGCCCGGCGGCAGGTTGGCGTGCCGCGCCAGGCCGCCGTGCGGGTACGGCACGACTGGGGAACCGGCCAGGCCGGGTCCCCGGTGCGGCCGGGTCACCGCCGCGAGACGCGGGAGTTCGCTGGTGATGTCGGGCTCCTTCCGAGTGCCCTGCTGATCCTGTATTAGACAACGGTCGCACACAACACGGCGGCCTCGGCGCGGGCGGGGATGGGCCGCGTCACTGCCCCCGTGACCGTTCGGCCCGATCGCTGGCCGACCGGCCATCCCGCCCGAAGTCGCTGGACGGCAGGATAGTGCCACCCCAGGCCCCCACCACCTTCGAGGAGTTCCCCGTGGGCGCACCCCCCACCCAGGCTGCGACGGGCCGTCCGGCCCGCCCCGGTCCGGGCGTACCTCCCGCCGACCGCGCGTTGGCCCGACCGCGCCGCCGGCTCCTGGCCGTCGCGGCTGCGATGGCGGCGCTGGCCGCGGTGGGCGCCGGCAGCCTGCTCGACCTGCGCACTCCGGCGCCGTCCCCGGCGAGCGCGCCGGCCGACGAGTTCAGCGCCGGCCGGGCGTACGAGGACGTCCAGGTCATCGCGGCCCGGCCGCACGTCGCCGGCAGCGCGGCAAACGATCAGGTACGCGCGCACATCGAGCAGCGGTTGCGCGGGCTGGGCCTGGAGACCGAGGTGCAGGACACGGTGGCCCCGGAGGCCGGCCAGCTCAGCGGCGCGGCGGGTGGGGCGACTGTGGCCCGGGTCCGCAACGTGGTGGCCCGGCTTCCCGGCACCGATCCGACCGGCCGGGTGTTCCTCGTCGCCCACTACGACTCGGTGCAGACCGGGCCGGGTGGCAACGACGACGCGGCGGGCACCTCGGCGATCCTGGAGGTGGCGCGGGCGCTGGCGGCCGGTCCGAAGCCCCGCAACGACATCGTCTTCGTGCTTACCGACGCGGAGGAGGCGTGCCTGTGCGGCGCGGCCGCGTTCGCCGCCAGCCACCCGCTGGCCGCCGACGGCGGGGTGGTGCTCAACCTGGAGGCGCGCGGCTCCACCGGTCCGGTGATCATGTTCGAGACGTCGAAGAACAACTCCCGGCTGGTGGACGTCTTCGGCCGGGCCGCCCCACACCCGGTCGGCACCTCGTTCGCGGTGGAGATCTACCGGGCGCTGCCCAACGACACCGACTTCACCGCCTTCCTGGACCAGAAGTTCGTCGGGCTGAACTCGGCGTACATCGACGGCGGCGCCATCTACCACACCCCGCTGGACACCCCTGCGGCGATGGACCGGGGCAGTCTCCAGCAGCACGGGGACAACGCGCTGGGCCTGGCCCGGGAGTTCGGCCGCACCGACCTGACCGACATGCGTTCCGGGCACGACGCCACCTACTTCCCGGTCCCCGGCGGGCTGGTCCGCTACCCCGGCTGGCTCACCCTGCCGCTGGCCCTGCTCGCCGTGGCAGCCGTGGCCGCGCTGGGCTGGCTGACCCGCCGCGCCGGGCGGGCCAGCGCCGGCCGGCTGGCCGCCGGCTTCGGGCTGGCCCTGGTGCCGATCGTGGTCGCGCCGGTCGCCGCCCAGCTGCTCTGGCTGGCGATCACCACGATCCGCCCGGGGTACGCGGAGCTGCTCGACCCGTACCGCCCGATCTGGTACCGGCTGGCCGTGCTGGCGCTCGCCGCCGCGATCGTGTTCGCCTGGTACGCGCTGCTGCGCCGCCGGATCGGCCCGGCCGCGCTGGCCGTGGGCGGGCTGGCCTGGCTGGCGCTGCTCGGCGTGCTGCTCGCCGTGGCGGTTCCCGGCGGGGCGTACCTCACGACCCTGCCGGCCCTGGCCGGTGCCATCGGCGGGCTGGTCGCGCTGCGGACCCGGCAGACCGGGCCGTGGCCGGTGGTGGCGGTGACCGCCGCCGCCGCGGTCGGGGTGGCCATCCTGCTGCCGACGGTGGTGCTGCTCTTCCCCGCGCTGGGCATGGCGATGGGTGGGGTGGCCGCGCTGTTCGCGGTACTGCTCGGTCTGACCGCCCTGCCGGTGGTCGACCTGCTGCATCCGCAGGCCGGCGGGCAGCGCGGGCTGGTCGCACTGCGGGCCCGGCGGCTCGCGATGCTGCCGGCCGGGGCCGCCGCCGTCGCGGCGGTGGTGCTCGCCGGGGTCGGGCTGGCCGTCGACCGCTTCGACGCCGACCATCCCGCGCCCACCCACCTGATGTACGCACTGGACGCCGGCACCGGCCAGGCCCGCTGGCTGAGCCGCGAAACCGACCCGCAGCCGTGGACGGACGGCTACGTGGACGGGGTGACCGATGTCGGCGACGACTTCCCCGGGCTCGGCGACGCTGAGCTGCGCGCCGGGCCCGCGCAGGCGGCGAACCTGCCGGCGCCGAAGGTCGACGTGGTGGCCGACAGCACCTCCGGCGACGAACGCACGCTGCGGCTGCGGCTCACCCCGCAGCGGACGGTACGGCTCGCCACGCTGCACGTCGACGCGTCGACGGCCACGGTGCTGCGCGCCGAGGTCGCCGGCCGGCCGGTGCCGGTGGAGGCCCGCGAGGGGAGGTGGGGATTCGGGCTGGTCTTCCACGCCCCTCCGGCCGAGGGGATCGAGGTGACGTTGACGCTGCGGCCTACCGCCGCGCAGGTGTCGCTGCGGGCGATGGACGCCAGTGATGGCCTCGACGCGCTGCCCGGTTTCCGCCCCCGGCCGCCGGACGTCGGCGTCGTCGGGTCGCACAGCTCCGAGATGCTGGCGGTCGCGCGCACCTATCCGATCTGACCCGAAGCGGCCCGGCGGAGTCCCTCCTCCGCCGGGTCGCCGCCCTTCGGCGTCAGTGCGGTGCAGCCGGGCCGAGGTCGCTCGGGTCGGTGTTGCCGCCGCAGACGATCACCGCCACCCGCTCCCCCGCCTGCGGCACGTACGCCCCGCCGACCAGCGCGGCGAGCGCGGTGGCACCGCCGAACTCGGCGGCCACCCGCAGCTCCGACCAGAGCAGCCGACGCGCCCGCACCAGGTCCTCGTCGCTGACCAGCACGGAGACCACACCGGTCCGGCGGGCGGTGTCGAACGCGATGTCGCCGATCCGGCGGGCGCCCAGCGAGTCCATGGCGATGCCGCCGACCTCGATGTCGACAGGCCCGCCGGCCTTGAGCGCGGAGTGCAGGGTGGGGATCTGCTCGGGCTCGACGGCCACGACCCGCACCGACCCGTCGAACCAGCTCGCGATGCCGGACACCAGCCCACCGCCGCCGACCGCCACCAGCACGGTGTCGATCCCGTCGAGCTGCGCCTCCAACTCCCGGCCGACGGTGCCCTGACCGGCCACCACCTCCGGCTGGTCGTAGGCGTGCACGACCAGCGCGCCGGTCTCCGCGGCCCGCTGGGTGCTCGCCGCAAACGCCTCGGCGTAGTGCTGGCCCACCTGCCGCACCTGGGCACCCAGCCCGGCCAGCCGCTGCACCTTCACCGGTGCGGAGGTGACCGGCACGAAGACCTCCGCCGGCACGCCCAGCGACCGGGCCGCGTACGCCACCGCGAGGCCGTGGTTGCCACCGGAGGCGGCGATCACCCCGGCCGAGGGCAGCGGCCCCTGGAGCATCCGGTTGAACGCCCCCCGCGGCTTGAACGAGCCGGTGTGTTGGTGCAGCTCCAGCTTGAGGCTGAGCTGGCCGGGCACGCCCAGGTCAGCGCCGTCGACAGCGATGACCGGAGTTTCCCGGACCCGCCCGGAGACCAGCGCGGCAGCGGCCTCGACGTCGCTTCTGTTCACCATGGGAAACGCCCTCTCACTGGGACCGTGGTCGGTGAGCCATCCTATGGAGCGTCAACGGGGTCGCCCCTGTCGGCTGCGCGCCGCAACCGGCGGTGCTCGGCGGTCACCACCCCCAGCAGGGCCAGGTCGATCGCGACCACGGCTACCGCGTTGAACTGGTTGACAGTGAAGTTGAAGACCTGCCCGAACAGCAGGCTGACCAGCAGCGCGAGCTTGAAGAACCGGAACGCCTCGAGCCGGTTCGAGCGCAGCAGCCACGCCGCCCGCAGACTGAGGACCGCCGTGACAAGCGCGGTAGCGGTGACACCGAGCACCGCGCCCCACTCGCGCTCCTGGTCCAGCTCTCCGGTCACACCGTCCAGCAGCACCGCCACCACGACCAGCACCGGCTCCACCACCAGGTAGACCACCACCAGCCAGACCAGCCAGCGCTGCCGCGTCGCCCAGGCGGCGAGACGCCGGGCCCGGTCGGCCGCCCGCTGCCAGAACCGGACCGACGGCGGCTCACGTCGGGGCATCGTGTCCAGCAACTGCTCCATGGCAGCCGCGGTGGCAGGCCCGGCGCCCCGCACGAGACGCCGCACGTCCGCCCGGCGCCGGTCCGTCAGCCCGGCGGGCTGAGCGCTGAGCACCACGTCCAGCGCGTTGGCCGTACGCTCGGCCGGGGTCAACTGGGATCGACCGGTACGCCCACGCACCGCCTGGGTGAGCAGGACGAGCAGGGCGAACGCGACGTAGATGATGGCGGCAGCCGGGGCGTAGAAGTAGTCGGTGCCGGTGGTGACGAACTTGCCCACCTCGTCGATGAACAGGCCGAAGCCGACGCCGCCGACGATCGCCCCGGCGGTGCGTGCCCCTTCGCCCAGGAAGATCAACGGGATCGCCAGGCCGACCGCGAGCAGCAGGCCGCCCCAGAGCACATGCGCGATGTGCAGCCCGCCGCCGCCGAGCTGCGGATAGTCGGTGGCCTCCAGGTACGCCCGCAGGGCCAGCACGGTGACCACGCCGGAGAGTACGAAAGCCTGGAGGTGGGACGCCGCCTGGACCGCCCGGGTCGGCAGCCGGCGGACCAGCCAACCAACTCCGGGGCGGTGGCGCGAAGGTCCAGATGGCATGTTCCGAAACCTAGTAGCTGCCGACTCCTCGCGGACGTGGTCCGGGTGGACCCGGCAACGCCGGCCCGTCCAGCGGGTACGCCACGGGCTGACGCCGCTCGCGCGATGCCTGATACTTCGTCCATGACGCTGTCGGCGACGCGCCCTGCCCTCGTCGGGACGGGCAGGGCCGACCCGCGCGCCTCGTTCCTGGTGCTGATCGGCTGGTACGCGGCGGTCGTGGTGGCGTTCGGCCTGTTTCTCGGCACGCTCTCCGGGTCGGTCCCGGTGGGCTGCGGCGAGGTGTGCGACTCGGAACGGTCCCGGATGCTGCTCTTCGGGCTCTACGTGGCCCTGCCGGCGATGTTCCTCGCGCTGCTGGTCAGCCTGGCGACGCTCGCGGCGCTCGTCTCCCGTACCCGGATTCGTTCGGCGGCGCTCGTGGGGACGCTGTCCGCTGTGGTGCCGCTGGCCGGGTGCGCCCTGCTCACCGCGAGCCTCTGACCCGCCCGAGGCTCAGCTACTTCCAGCGGTATTGATCTCGCTGGTCGGCAGAGACGATCAAAGCGGGCGTCACGCCGCGCGAGCTGGGACGCAAGCGGTCAACGTTGGTCATCCT
>NZ_JBVJGN010000011.1:0-208605 GCF_055587305.1 Micromonospora sp. NPDC047521
TAATTGGCACTGGCTTTACAAGCACCCTGTTGAGTTCTCAAAGAACAACCACACACCGAACCAAACACCACACTCAGTGGCACCCGTTTCGGGGCAACCGCTCAAACCTACTTGGCCGAACTTTCATTGTCAACCTCGTATCCGAGGTGATCAATCTTGTTCGCCCGGACCCACGATGACGCACGCCGTATCCGGCGGTCGCTACTGTCGTGGGAAGCCGCAGACCGGCCGATCACCGCTTCGCGGCTCTCCGCCCGGCTCCTGCCGGCTTCAGAACTCTACCCGGTCGGCTTCGCGTTCGCAACCCCGTATCCGAGGTGTTCCGCACCGCCCGATCCTCAGTCTCGCTCGGCGTTCCCGCCACGAGCCTGGCGCCCGTTCTCGGCCGGTTTGTCCGGCCTCCCCCGTGCAGAGAGAAAGTTACGCGGGCGGCCCGGAGAAGGCAAATCAGGGTTCATCACTGGTTCGGGCGATCCCGCTGCAGGACTCGTCGGCCCACCCGGCGACGCGGGACGGCCGGGCGTGCCAGAGTGTCAGGCATGGATGACTCCGGGCCTCGCACCACGGTGGTCGCCGAGGAGGCGCTGCTCGGTCTCCTCCTGCCGTTCTGGCAGGTGGTGATCGGCGCGGTCGTGCTTGTCGTCCTGGTGCTCTCGGTCGGGCGGCTGGCCCGACGGGGTCGATCGCGGATGACCACAGCGCTGCTGGTCACCGCCGCGGCCATCGCCGGGCTCGCGGTCATCGGCGTACTGCTGGAGGGCTGAGGGCTCAGAGCCGGCGGTTGGCCAGGCTGGGCAGTTCACTCCGGATGACGGCGAGCCGGTCGAGATCAAGGTCGGCCACCGCCATCCCCGGCCCGTCCGGCAGTTGCGTGAGGACGGTCCCCCACGGGTCGACCACCATGCTGCGCCCGAAACAGGTGCGGCCGGGCTCATGGTCGCCGGTCTGACCGGCAGCCGCCACGAAACACTGGTTCTCGATCGCCCGGGCCCGCAACAGGACCTCCCAGTGATCCCTGCCGGTGTGCATCATGAACGCCGCCGGGACCACAAGCAGCTGGGCGCCACCGTCGGTGGCCAGTGCCCGGTACAGCTCCGGAAAGCGCAGGTCGTAACAGATCGACAGGCCCACCCGTAGACCCTCGACGTCGACCACCACCGGCTGCGTCCCGGGTGCCACGGTCGCCGACTCACGGTAGGAGACCCGGCCCGGGATCTCCACGTCGTACAGGTGGATCTTGCGGTAGCTCGCGGCCAGGCTGCCGGACCTGTCGAAGACCAACGAGGTGTTCCAGGTGCGCTCCGGGTCCGGCCCGGCCTCGTGGAACGAGCCCGCGATCACCCACATGCCGAGCCGGCCGGCCACCCCGGCGAAGAAGCTGCCCACCTCGCCGTCGACCGGCTCGGGCTCCGGCAGCCCGGCCGCAGGGCCGAGATAGTCGACGTACTCCGGAAGGACGGCGAGATCCGCGCCGCCGGCGGCGGCGCGTTCCAGCAGGACCTCCGCGGCAGCCAGGTTGGCCTTGCGGTCGTCCCGGGCGTTCAGCTGGCAGACGGCGACGCGCATGAGCCCAGGGTACGACCGCACGGGCCGGTGGGGACAGCGTCAGATGCTCGCCAGCACCAGCGCTCCGGCGGCGAACCCGAGCCCGGCGACCTGGACCGGGCGGAGCCGTTCCCTGTCGACGGCGAGTGCGAGCAGCACCGTACTCGCTGGATAGAGCGCGGCGATCGCCGCGATGATGCTCAGGTGACCTCGGGACGCCGCGCCCAGGAACAGCGCGTTCGCGGCGCCGTCGAGCAGGCCGGCGACGGCCACCCAGACCAGTACGCGCCGGCCGAGCCGCAGCCGGACGCCGGTGCCCGCGGCCAGCGCGAGCCCGAACGCTATCGAACTGACCCGCAACGCCGCCACCGGCCACATGCCGGCGCTCTCGTCGGCCTGGCCGAGGAGCGCGAAGAAGACGCCGAAGAGCGCCCCGGCGGCGAGGGCGAGCCCGATCAGCCGGGTCGGAGCGGCTCGCCGGCCGCCACCCTCCCCCAGGCTCACAAGCGCGATGGCAAGCACGGCGAGGCCCGCTCCGGTCAGGGCCGGGCCGCCCGGGAAGGTAGCCGTGAACAGGCCGGCGATGATCGGCACCACGGCGGCGGTGATCGCGGTGATCGGCGCGACGACGGCCATCATCCCGCCGGCGAGCGCGCGGTAGAGGAGCATGACCCCGGCCGCGCCTGCCACCCCCGCGGCGAGCCCCCAGACGATGTCCCCGGTCGTCGGGGTGCCGGGCACCAGCAGCACCAGGACGACCAGCAGCGGGACGCTCAGCAGCTGGGAGACCACTGTCACGGCGATCGGGTCGGCACGGCGGGAGGCCTTCCCGCCGGAGAAGTCGGCGGCACCGAACGCGATCGCGGACACTGCGGCGAGGACAATGGGAAGCATCTGTCTGTCGTACCATAATAGTGACCGTGAGGGATAGTTTAATGACCGACACCGGGGGCGACCGGGTGGGCGCGGTGACATCCGCGGTCGCCCGGCAGGTACGCGACCTACGGGCCGCCCGAGGCTGGACCTTCGAGGAACTGGCCGGCCGGTCCGGAGTGAGCAAGGGGATGCTCGTGCAGATCGAGGGCGCCCGGACCAACCCGAGCGTCGGCACGCTCTGCCGGGTCGCCGACGCCTTCGGCGTCAACATCGCCCACCTGCTCGAACCGGCCGAGGAACACACCGTGAAGATCACCACCGCCGCCGAGGCGCCCCTGCTCTGGCAGGGCGAACACGGCGGCACCGGTCACCTGCTGAGCGGACTGGGCGAACCGGACCTCGTCGAACTCTGGGACTGGCGGATGGCCCCCGGAGAGACACACCGCTCCCTCGACCACCCGCGCGGCACCCGGGAGGTGCTGCACGTGCTGGACGGCGCCGTGGTCGTCCGGGTCGACGGGCAGGACCACCCCGTCCGCGCCGGCGAGACCATCGAGTTTCACGCCGACCGCGAGCACGGATACCGCAACGAGACCGACCAGCCGACCCGGCTGATGATGGTGACCGTCACCCCGTCGGGCGAGTGGGACCGCCGAACGCGATCACGCCGGCCGCGTCAGGAGTGAGCGACCGGCGTGACACGGGGAGGATCAGGCCGACTTCTCCTCGCGGTCCCGCCGGGCCCGACGCCCGGTGAACTCGCGCGGAACGATCGTCGGGTTGACGTTCTCCAGGACCACCTCGCGGGTGATCAGCACCCGGGCGGCGTCCGGGTTGCTCGGGACCTCGAACATCGCGGAGAGGAGAACCTCCTCGATGATGGCCCGCAGACCTCGGGCGCCGGTGCCCCGCAGCATCGCCTGGTCGGCGATCGCCTCCAACGCCGGCTCGTCGAACTCCAGCTCGACACCGTCCAGCTCGAAGAGCCGCTGGTACTGCCGCACCAGCGCGTTGCGCGGCTCGGTGAGGATGCGCACCAGCGCGCTGCGGTCCAGGCTGCGCACGTTGGTGATCACCGGGAGCCGGCCGACGAACTCGGGGATCAGGCCGAACTTGAGCATGTCCTCCGGCATGACCTGGCTGAAGATGTCATCGGTCGACCGGTCGGACACCGACCGGAGCCGGGCGCCGAAACCGGTGCCGCCCTGGCCGGTGCGGGACTCGATGATCTGATCCAGACCGGCGAACGCACCACCACAGATGAACAGCACGTTCGTGGTGTCGATCTGGATGAACTCCTGATGCGGGTGCTTACGACCGCCCTGCGGCGGCACGTTCGCCACAGTGCCTTCCAGCATCTTGAGCAGCGCCTGCTGCACACCCTCGCCGGAGACGTCCCGCGTGATCGACGGGTTCTCCGACTTACGGGCGATCTTGTCGACCTCGTCGATGTAGATGATGCCGGTCTCGGCGCGCTTGATGTCGTAGTCCGCGGCCTGGATCAGCTTGAGCAGGATGTTCTCCACGTCCTCACCGACGTAGCCCGCCTCGGTGAGCGCCGTGGCGTCCGCGATGGCGAACGGGACGTTCAACATCCGGGCGAGCGTCTGCGCCAGGTGGGTCTTGCCGCACCCCGTCGGCCCGAGCAGCAGGATGTTGGACTTGGCCAGCTCGACGGCGTCACTGCCGGAGCCCGGCGCACCCGCCGCCTCGGCCTGGATGCGCTTGTAGTGGTTGTAGACCGCCACCGCGAGCGCCTTCTTGGCCTGATCCTGCCCGACGACGTAGTTGTCGAGGAACTGGCAGATCTCCATCGGCTTGGGAAGCTCTTCCCACTTCACCTCGCCGGACTCGGCCAGCTCCTCTTCGATGATCTCGTTGCAGAGATCGATGCACTCGTCGCAGATGTAGACCCCAGGGCCCGCGATGAGCTTCTTCACCTGCTTCTGCGACTTGCCGCAGAAGGAGCATTTCAGTAGGTCGCCGCCGTCACCGATCCGTGCCACCTACGTTCTCCCTGCACTCATCGGCCGGAGACCCGGCCCTGACCTGCGGACGCTGCGCGCCGCCCGGCTTGGTTCGCCACACCGGCCCAACCGGCGAAGCGGTACGGACCCGACGTTACCCGCTGGCGGGACATTCTCCGACCCCCAAAACGGGTGTGTCAGAGGTCGGCCGGGAACGAACGCCCCGGCCAACCCCTGACCCGGTACTGATTCAGCTGGCCGCGTTGGCCGCCAGCAGACCCTTCTTGCGGCTGGTCAGGATCGTGTCCACCAGCCCGTACTCCTTGGACTCCTCGGCCGTCATGATCTTGTCACGGTCGATGTCCTTGCGGACCTGCTCGATCGGGCGGTTGCAGTGGCGGGACAGCATGTCCTCCAGCTGCGTCCGCATCCGCAGGATCTCCCGAGCCTGGATCTCGATGTCCGAGCCCTGCCCGTAGCCGCCCTCGGTGGCCGGCTGGTGGATGATGATCCGCGAGTTCGGAAGAGCCATCCGCTTACCAGGCGTACCCGCCGACAGCAGCACCGCCGCCGCGCTGGCGGCCTGCCCCAGGCAGACCGTCGAGATGTCCGGACGGACGTACTGCATGGTGTCGTAGATCGCCGTCATGGCCGTGAACGAGCCACCGGGCGAGTTGATGTACATGATGATGTCGCGGTCCGGGTCGGTGCCCTCAAGCGTGAGCAGCTGGGCCATCACGTCGTTCGCCGACGCGTCGTCCACCTGCACACCGAGGAAGATGATCCGGTCCTCGAAGAGCTTGTTGTACGGGTTCGACTCCTTGACCCCGTACGACGTGCGCTCGACGAACGACGGCAGAACGTAGCGGTTGTGCACGGCCGCGAACTGGGGCGGCAAGCTCAGATCGGTCATCGTCAGCTCCTCAGCTCAGGGTCCCGGCGCCATCCGGAACCTGAGCGGCCCCGATGATCACCTTGTCGATGAAGCCGTAGTCCATGGCCTCCTGGGCGGTGAACCAACGGTCCCGGTCCGAGTCCGCCTCGATCTGCGACTGGCTCTGGCCGGTGTGGTGCGCGACCCGCTCCTGGAACATCCGCTTCGTGTAGAGCATCTGCTCCGCCTGGATGGCGATGTCGGACGCCGTACCGCCCAGACCGCCGGACGGCTGGTGCATCATGATCCGGGCGTGCGGCAGCGCGTACCGCTTGCCCTTGGTGCCGGCGCAGAGCAGCAGCTGGCCCATCGAGGCCGCCATGCCCATCGCCACTGTCGACACGTCGTTGTCGATGAACTGCATGGTGTCGTAGATCGCCATGCCGGAGTAGACCGAGCCACCCGGCGAGTTGATCCACAGGTTGATGTCGCGGTCCGGGTCCTCCGCGGCGAGCAGCAGCAGCTGCGCGCAGATGCGGTTGGCGACCTGGTCGGTCACCTCACTGCCCAGGAAGATGATGCGTTCCTTGAGCAACCGGTTGTAGACCGAGTCGTCGAGGTTGCCAATGGAGTCGCCACCGCGCGCGTCAATCGCCCGGAGCGACTTCTTGGGGATGTGCATGTCGGTCATGGCAGCCCTTCGCTCTCCGTACCGTCTTTCCCGACACTAACCGCTGTGCGGGGCGGCAGAGTCCCGGTCGGGGCACTGTTCGCTCTCAGCGCAGCTGTGTCAGGCGCACCCGCGGCGCGGGCGTCCGGGCGTACCCCGGAACGGATTCGGCCGCCGCCCACCGCGCAGCGGCGGACGGCGGCCGCACCCGACGATCAGTGCTCGTGGTTGTGCTCCGCCTCGTTGGCGGCGCGCAGCGCGTCCAGGGTGACCTCGTTGCCGGCCGAGTCCTTGATCGTGATCCGCTCCATGACGGCCGCGAGCGCCTTGCCCCGCCGCACGTCACCGAAGACCGCGGCGGCCGCGCCGGAGCGCACCAGCTGGTCGTAGTACTGCTGCGGAGCCATGCCGGCGCGCTGCGCCCGGTGCACGATCTCGTGCCCGAACTCGTCGTCGGAGACCTGCACGTCCTCCGCGTCGGCGAGCGTGTCCAGCAGGAGCTGCACCTTGACGCCCTCGGTCGCCGCCTCGGTCAGCTCGGTGTCGATCTGCTCCTCGGTCTTCTCCTCGGCGGCCAGGTACTCCTCCAGGGAGGCGCCGATCCGCTCGAGCTGGTCGACCATCGCCTGCTTGCGGCTGGCGACCTCCTCGCGGACGACACCCTCCGGCGCCGCCACCTCGGCGGCCTCGACGAGCTGGGCCAGGGCCTTGTCCCGGGCGGCGTAGATCTGCTCGACCTGCTTGCCCTGGGTGACCCGCGCCCGCAGGTCGCCGCGCAGCTCCTCGATCGTGTCGAACTCGCTGGCCATCTGCGCGAACTCGTCGTTCAGCTCCGGCAGCTCCTTCTCCTTGACCGTGCGCACGGTCACCGCCACCTCGGCGTCCCGGCCGGCGAAGTCGCCGCCGACCAGCTGGGTGGTGAAGGTGGTGCTCTCACCGGCGGCGAGACCCACCACGGCCTCGTCCAGGCCCGGCAGGAGCTGCTTGCTGCCCACCTCGTGGGAGATGTTGCTGGCCTGGCCGCCCGGCACGTCCTCGCCGTCGACCGTGGCGTTCAGGTCGATCTGCACGTAGTCGCCCTCGGCGGCGGCCCGCTCGACCGTCTTGAGGGTGGCGAACCGCTCCCGCAGGTTCTTCACCTGCTCGTCGATCTCGCTCTCGTCGATCTGCAGCTCGTCGACGGTCACCTCGATGGTGCTCGCGTCGGGCAGCGTGATCTCCGGGCGGACGTCGACCTCGGCGGTGAAGTTCAGCGAGTCACCGTCGTTGAACTCGGTGATCTCGACCTCCGGACGCCCGAGCGTCTTCAGGTCGTGCTCGCGTACCGCGGCGAGGATGTTCTCCGGGATGGCGTCCTGGACCGCCTCGTTGAGGACGGTCCCCCGGCCCACCCGCTGGTCGATCACCGCGGTCGGCACCTTGCCCCGACGGAAGCCGGGAACCTGGACCTGCGAACCGATCTCCCGGTACGCCTTCTTGAGGCTCGGCTCGAGCTCGACGAACGGCACCTCGATGGCGAGCCGCACGCGCGTCGGGCTCAGAGTCTCGACGGTGCTCTTCACAGGCGTACTCCTTGACGGATCTGGGTTGTGATTCTGGGCCTTCGATTGGCCCATCGAGTGTAGGCGAGCCGGCCCGGCCGGCTGCTAGCGCCCGGGGCGACCGGACGCGGACAACAGTCGGGGTGGCGGGA
The DNA here is from genome assembly GCF_055587305.1 of Micromonospora sp. NPDC047521. Lineage (NCBI taxonomy): Bacteria > Bacillati > Actinomycetota > Actinomycetes > Micromonosporales > Micromonosporaceae > Micromonospora > Micromonospora sp. NPDC047521. The sequence goes on from NZ_JBVJGN010000011.1 coordinate 7,626, forward strand.
TTTGAACCCACGGCCCCTCGCTCCCAAAGCGAGTGCGCTACCAAGCTGCGCCACACCCCGTGGCGACGTGCAGTCTATGCCGTCTCCGCACCCCAGGCGGGGCCGGGGCGTCCCCCACCCGGACACAACTTCCAAAAGCCCCACAGCCCGCTTGCATTCGGACGCCCACACGCCCCGCACCGCGCCACGTGCCAAGATCCACACAATCTCGGGGGATGTAGGGGTATCCGCGAGCCGGGACACCACTGTTGCCTGAAACTGTGCGGATCTTGGGCGGTCGGGGCGCGACGCGGGCGCCACGCCCACCGCCCCGGGACGGCGGGCGTGGTTGCGCATCGGACACGGCCATTGGGTACGCTGTCGGCGCGCCCCGTCTTCGGCGGGGCCGAGCGCGGGCGTAGCTCAATGGCAGAGCTTCAGTCTTCCAAACTGACGGTGCGGGTTCGATTCCCGTCGCCCGCTCCACCCACAGAGGCCCAGGTAAGTCGCATGATTGCGGCACCTGGGCCTTCGCGTCTCTCCGCCGCCTTGGATCTTGCGTGCCAACCGCGTGCCATTCACGGCCGGCGGCGGCCGTTCCCGGCGATGCGGCGGTCCATCCTGCCAGCCATCGAGTGCAGGGATGCCGATCAGAGGTCTCCGAGCGCCGGCCCTCTTGGCGTCCCCCGGCTGTCCGCAATGTGAGCCGATGAGGCACGCTCGCGGGTGTGAGTTACGACCTCGCCGTATGGGAAGGCGACCGGCCGGCGGACGATGGAGTCGCGACGGCGCAATTTGAGCGGCTCTACGAGAAGTACCTCGACAAGCAATACCCCGTCCCGCCGACGCCACGCATCCGGGCCTACGTCGAGGCTCTGCTCGAACGCTGGGACACCGAGGACGCGGACGACGAGGACGTGGACGACGACTGGGAGGACGACAGCCCTTGGTCGACGGGCGGGTTGATGAACAGCGCGTCCGGACCGATCGTCTACCTCGCCATGGTCTATAGCAGATGTGAGGAGGTGTCGGCCGGTGCCGCACGCATGGCCGCCGACCGTGGCCTTGTCTGCTTCGACCCGCAGTTGAGCCGCCTGCGGCCGGCCGCCGGCGAGCGGTAGGCCGGGCCATCCACGGGCCGTAAGCCTTGTCCGGCCGGTTCACGCGGGTCGGGACGGGTCTGGGGGTGGATGACGCGCAGCGTGCACGGGCGGCGCCGGTCGCCTACTGACCAGCGAGCTGGTTCAGCGGTAAGGGTCGGGGCTGAACTGCGGATTGGGGCTGGGAAAATCCGGCGGGAAAATCGGGATCTGAAGGGATTTCGTCAGCAGCTCGAAAACCATACTCGGGGATTCGAGGTGAACGATCGAGAATCGCAGCCGACCGGCCTCCAACACGAGGGTTGGCCACTCGTCCACCGGCCCTGTCGGAATCCAGAGGAGGAGGTCACCGTTGTCGGTTCCGCCCCACTGCACGAGCTGATCGGGAGTGATGTCAAGGCCCGACAGATACTCCGCCAGGGATTCCGGAAGGCCCCTGCTCAATATCGATCGGGCGGCCCGGGTGTTCTCCTCGATGTTCAGAGATTCGCGCTCGACACCCTCGCCATAAATCCACAGGAACTCGTCGAAACAGCCCGCCCCGTAGGCCGCAAGCATCTGCCGATGGCTGGAGGGCAGCTCCACCGCCTCGGCAGCCGTCGCGCGATGGGACGGATCCACGGCGGCCGGAGGAGGACACAGGGTGAGAAGCTCCGGCAGCCTATGCACCAGACGTCCTAAATGTTGCGCACCTTCTCATACAACGACCATCCAAAATCGTCCACGGCTTCAATGATGACATGGCTGGGGACGACCCCACCATTCTCGTACACCGGCGTAACGCTCATGACAACGCTGTTCTGGCTGCTGCTGACATGCTGGGCAATCCTGTTTTCCACATCCGCGATCGGCCCGTTGTTCTGAGTCGCGCTCTGGGTGACGAGGTTTCGGATGTCCCTTCCGTCGCCTCCGAACTGCCGACCGATCAGGTGGCCGCGAGAGTGGCCATTTCCGCCTCCGAGGAAGCCTGCCGGACGCATGCTCCGTCCTGCCTCGCTGCCGATCCTCCCCGCAGCCGCGTCGATGAGCGTCTGGGGGGAAACCTCCGCGTAGGCGGCACCTGCCCGACCATTGACGACATCACTGTAAACAGGGCACGGAACCAGACCCAGGGGGTCGGTCCACTGCAGTGGGTTGAAGACATAGCTCTGCGGGTTGAGGCTTCCGCTGATCCCCAGTTTGTCGGTGGAGAGGTATTGGGCGGCGTCGGGATCGTAATAGCGGTGGTAGTTGTAGGAGACGCCGGTTTCCGGATCGTGGATCTGACCGGGAAAACGCAGCGGGCAGTCGACCCCGGTGGCACTGACGTGGGTCGGGACACCCCAGATGGTGGTTCGCTGCTGCCAGGCGATGTCGCCATCCGGGCTGACCAACTCGGTGGGCGTGCCGACCAGGTCGGTCACGATCGCGTAGAAGCGCCGGTCGATCTCGCCCTGCTCAGACTGCGCATCGGTCTGGGTGACGGGACTGAAGGTGCCCGGGGCGTACTCCCAGGTGCTGGTCCGTCCCCCGCCTGCGCCGCGGTGGCTCTGCTCGATCAGGCGTGGGCCGTCCCAGGCGAAGTCGACCTGTTCGACAACATCGCCCCCGGCGTCGAGGCGCTGCTTGGCGACCCGGCGGCCGAGCGCGTCGTACCGGTAACGCCAGCGCGTGCCGTCGGGCGTGGTGACGGCGACCAGCCGGTCCTCGCTGTCCCAGGTGTAGCGCCAGGTCAGCGGCTTGGTAGAGCGCTGCTTGACCTGCCGTAGCGTGACCCGGCCGGCGGCGTCGTGCTCGTAGCGCACCTGCCCCGCCCGACGGATCAGAGTGCCGGTGTATTCCCGCTCGCCCCAGGCCCCATCGCCGTCCGCGCCCGTGGCACCGGGCCGGACCGCGCTCGTGACGTTTCCGGCCGCGTCGTAGGAGTACCGCTCGGTCCAGTCGGCGGCCTGCACGGCGGTGACCCGGCCGGCCCGGTCCACCTCCAGCCGGCGCTCACCGACGAGCTGGTCGGCGATGTCGGTCAGGTAGCCGTCGGGGCGATACCGGTAGGCCCGGTGGGTGAGGAGTTCCGGCACCCCCGTCGGGCTGCCCGTGGCGGCGACGAGGATCTGGGAGAGCAGCCGATGGTTGGCGTCCCAGCTCTGGGTGAGGGCAAGACCGCCAACCGCCCTCCGGGTCTCGCGGCCGGCGGCGTCGTGGGTGAAGCTGACCGTCGCGCCGCCGGTGTGCAACGCGGTGGGCTGTTGGCCCGCGTCGTACTCCCAGGCACTCTCGACCCCAGTCGGGGTACGCCGCAGCGTCCGCCGGCCGAGCACGTCGTAGTACGACCTGACCTCTTGACCGTCCCGGATCTCGGCGAGCACGCGGCCCAGCGGGTCCCGTTCGAAGCGGAGATCGACCTCGGGTGAGCTGGCCCGCAGCAACCGGCCGACCGGGTCGTACGCGAAGGTGGTGACGCCCTCGGCGGTGCGCTTCTCGACGACGTTGCCGAGAGGATCGCGGACCAGCTCGATGCTCCCCCCGGCGCCGTCGGTCCGGGCGACGAGTTGGCCGGCGGCATCGTAGGAATACGTCTGTACGCGGCCGTTGAAGTCGGTCTCGGCGACCAGCCGCCCGGCCGGGTCGTAGTCGTAGTGCCAGGTGAGCCCCTGCGGGTTCGTGACCGTGGTGAGGCGCAACTCGGTGTCGTAGTCGAAGGTCAACCGGCCGCCGTCCGGCCCGCTACGCGCCACTGGAAGGTCGAAATGGCCGATCTCGAACTCGGTGGTTGCCCCGGTCTGGTCGGTGTGGGTGACCAGGTTGCCTTCCGGGTCGTAGGTCCACTCCTCGCTCGCCCCGTCCGGGGTGCGTCGCCAGGCCAGCCGCCCGTCGGCGGTCCAACCGAGATGGGTGACGCCACCGACCGGGTCGATGACCTGGGTGATCTGGCCCGCCCGGTCGCGCTGGTAGGTGGTCACCGCGCCGGTGGGGTCGGTGAGTTGACGGATCAGTCCGGTCGCATCGTTGGTCACCCGCAGGGCGTTGCCGAGCGCGTCGGTCACCTCGGCGAGGTGACCGAACTCGTCGTACCGATAGCGGGTGAGCACGCCGGTCGGGTCGGTGACCATGGTCAGGTTGCCGCGCTCGTCGTACTCGCGCCGCCAGACCGCGCCGTCGACACCCGTGAGGACGACCGGCTGGCGCAGTTCGTTGTAGCCAGCGGTAGCCCGCGCACCGTCCGGGCGGGTGACCTCGACCAGGTTGCCGTCGTCATCGTAGGACCAACGAGTGGTCCGCCCGAGAGCATCGGTCTCGGTCAGCTTCCGATCGGAAGAGTCCCAGGTGAAGGCCGTGGCGTTGCCCAGCGGATCGGTGACTCGTTGGACTTGGCCGCGTTCGGTCAGCTCGTAGTGGGTGGTGTGGCCGAACGAGTCGTTCATGACGGTCATCCGGGCGGCAGAGTCGTAGCGCAGACGCGCGGTCAGGTATCCGCCGGAGCCGGTGGCTGCGACACAGCGGCCCTGATCGTCGTAGGTGTAGTGGTACTCCTGCTCGTTGCGGTCCTGCCAGTGGGTCAACCGGCCGTCGGCGTCATACCCGAACCGCAGCGCAAGCCCGGACCCGTTGATCACCTCGGCGAGGTGGCCGGCCTCGTCGTAGCCGAACCGCACGAGCGTCCGGGCGTCACCTGAGGGTTCCGCGTCGAGCAGGCTCAACGCCGCGACTTGACCGTGCAGGGTGTCGACCGCGATCCGATACCCGCCACTGTGCCGAATCTCGCTGACCGCGCCGTCACGCCAGTCGAGGTCGATCCGGTGACCGTTCCGGTCGGTGACGGCAACCAGAGGTAGTACCCGAACGGGCTCGCCCTCGCCTTCCGGCTCAGGCTGGTCCGGCACCGCCTGGAAGTGCAGGGCCCGGCCGGACCCCGGCTGGTCGACGCGGTAGCCGTCGCCGGATGGGGTGATCGGCCAGCGTGGTCCCGTCTCCGGCATGGTCTGCGCGTCGCCGGCCGCGGGCTTGGGATAGGTGAGGACCATGCCGTCCTCGGCGACGAAGCAGACCCCCTCGTCGTCGACCTCGACCCGCTGGTCGAGCGTGGACGCCCAGGACGGCCCGAACCACCGGCCGACCCGGTACGACGACAGGTGACTACGACGCAGGACCAGCGGGAGCAGGCCGGGCAGCTCGGCGTCGGTCTGGGTGAGCACCACCTCGCCACTCGCCACGTCGATCGGGTCACCGGCACACTTGCGTGCCCCCATCGGAATGCTCGGGCGGGGCATGTTCGAAAGAGCCGCGCGCGCATTGGTCAGGCCCCTACCCAGAGCCGGCAAACCCCGCTTGGCAAGGGCCAGGACCGGTCTGCCGAGCATCGCGAGCCGCCCAATCGGCACGACTGTGAGCACCGTGTCGATCAATAGATTGGTCAGACTGCCCTTACCCGTCGCCGCGTAGAGCGAGGCGTCGATGAGCAGGGCGGCGGCGCCGGCAGCGATGGCGATCGGCCCCATGATGGGTGCGAGGATGGGGATGAAGGACAGCAGACCCGCGACGAGGGAGACGATCTTCAACGCGCCGGACAGCTGCGCCAGCAACTCCTGATTGTCCCGGACGAAGTTGGTGAACTGGCCCTTGAGGTCCCACCACTTCGGGTTTTCCTTGAACCGCAGGCCCTTGGCGTCGTTCACCACCCGTACGCAGTCCCGCACCGCCGTGGACAGCTCACCCCGCAGAGCCCCGGCCTGCGCCACGCACTCGTCCCAGTCGCGCTGCGCCTGCGACAACGCCGCGCCGGCCGCCCCACTGTCCGACCGGTACGGGTCCGGCTCCGCCGCAGCAGCCTGATCCGGCGGCCGGTCGGCCACCTCCTGCTCATGACGCTTGTCGGCCTGCTCGGCGCGGTCGGCCCGCCCCCGCGCGCTCTGCAACGCCGCCCACAGGCCCGGGGCGCGCTGCGCCACCGGACGCATCCGATCCTGCAACGACGACAGCGAGTCCGCGAATGTCGTCAAGCCGGTCGACACCTTGCCGAACGCATCACCGGTGATCCGCAGATGCCCTGGCATCTCGGCGTTCAGCCCCTCCCGGAACAGATCAGCTTCCGGCCCCACGAACTGACTCGTGTCCAGACCCGTGATCTGTGCCGCGGCCTGCGTCGCCGCCGAACCGAACCCCTGCCATCTCGTCGCCGACGACCGGATCGCCGACGGATCGCCTTCCATCCTGAACAGATGCGCCGGAAACTCAGCCATCCCGCCCGGACCTTCCCCGTGTCCACGCCTACAAGCCCGAAACCCACCCACTGAGCCCCGATGCGGGACGACCAGACGCGCGCCGCCCCGCCCGGCACCACCTGCCAGCACAGCGCGCCCGGACCTCGATCGACGCCCGGACGCCGCCACACGTCTGGATCAGCCCTGCAGGGTCCCCCGCACCTGACCGCGCATCTCCTGCACGGATGTGGTGGTCTGACCCAGGGCCTGCTTCACGGAGTCGAGAATCTGCTTCACGGTGTCCGCGGCAGCGTTCCACTGCATCTGGATTCCGTTGTAGATCTCCATCTCGTCGCCCTCCCAGTTGGCCTTCACCCGGGTGACGAAGTTGGTCAGATCGTCGAGACTTGCCTGAACCCCGTTGGCGACCGAGGCGATGTCGCCCTGCGCCGACCCAGCGGTCGACTCGTCGTAACTGAAGACGTCACCCATGATCCCGTAACCTCCGTCAGCCCCGGAACTTCGCGCTGTCCCAGTTGGCCGACCCCATGGTCGACTGCAACTGGCTGGTCTGCTCCGAGTGGTAGGTGTCGTAGAGTTGGCCCGCCGAACCGACCCGGCTCGTGATGTCGGTCAATGCCTTGTTCAGATCGGCCATCGCCGTGTTCCACCGCTGAGTCAGCTGGTCCCAACTCTGGAACGCCGAACCCCGCCACACCGCCGGCAGCGGCTCGATCGCGCTGATGAACGACTGCGCCTGGCTGTTCAGCGCGGCGACCGATGTGTCCAGATTCGACGAGTGTTGATTGACCGCATTGTCGGTGATCGAAAACTTCGCACCCATCCGAAGCCCCTCCCGTGAACTCGACCAAATTCATTCGAACATAGACGCGCAACGTCCTTTGCTTGCTACCTGAGTTGGAGATCTCGCACAATCTGCGCAGCCATGTCCAGAATGATCTCCGCAGTGCCGGCAGCGAGATCGGCCCACTGCAACGCACCGTCGACCCGTAGCGCCGGATCGAACGGCAGGACGAACGTCGCTGCGCCGCCGGACCCACCGGACGACAGCCCAGCGGTGGCAGCGGGCGGCCGCGCGTCATTGCCGACCAGCACCTGCACGCCTACCTGGTCGAACGGCTCACGGAGCAGCGGGGCGATCCACGACCGACAGTCGGTCAGCCAGCGGGGGCCGTGCTCGTCGTTCGACGCCACGAGCACCACCCGGTCGGCCCGGGTCAGCACCGCTGGCACGACCGGATCGCCGGTCAGCGGCGGGGTGTCGACGACCCGCACCGGAAACCAGCGACTGAGGGTGGCCGAGACCGTGGCGTAATCGGCCGCCGCGACCGGACGCTCGGCGCCGCCCGGCGGGCCGGCCAGCAGCATCGCCCGCTCGGCCAGCGCGAGGTGTTCCCGCAGCCAACGCTGACCCACCGCTGGCCGGCGACCGGTGGCGACGTCCCGCAGGCCCAGGCCGGCCAGCACCACCTCGGTGGACCCGCCGGAGCGGATCGCCAGACGGGCGTGCAGCCCACCACCACGGCCGGTGTCGATGGCGAGCACCCTGCCGCCCTGATACCGGGCCAGCGCCAAGGTCAGCAGGGCCGCCACGGTCGAGCGGCCGGTACCCACGCCCGGACCGACCACGGCGATCACCCCCGGCCGCAGCCGGACGGAGAGGATCTCCGCGCGCTCCCGCTCGGCCCGCACCCGTGCGGTGATGCGGGGGTCGAGGGCTCGCACCATCGTTCGGCCGATTTGCCGGTACTCGGTCATCGGGGTCTCCCGTAATAGACGTGAGTTGTTAGCCTTACTGAGCGATGACGGGGAGGCGGGATGACGTACGTTCAGTATCCTTACGCGACACTGGTGAGCCTAGGCGGGAATTTGACCAGCCTTTCTGATCAGTTGGAGACGGACCATCGCGGTGTGGTCGACTGCGCCGGCCTGACCGATGATCATGCCGATATTCAGGGAGCGATCTCTGATTTCCGCGACGAGTGGAAGACCAGCCTGCTCGAGTTGATGAACAACATCGGCGAGTGGGGCGGCCTCTCCAGCGCGATCGGCAAGATGGTCTCCGACTTCGACAGCCAGACCGCCGCCGCGCTGCGCCCGACCGAGTCGTAGGGGTGCCGCGTGAGCGACGTTTCCATGCGTGATCCGCTGCCCGCCCACGACCTGAAACTCAATCCCCATGCCCCGCACCCGGATTTCGCGTGGTATGTCGGGATCCCCGCAGACTGGGCGCTGCTCGACACCAATCCGGAGTCCTGGCAGCGCAGCGCGGTCCGGATGGTCGACGACCGCTTCTTCGGGCAGCGGCTACGCGCCGCCGAGCGACGGGCGGTCCTCCAGTTCGTCGAGCAACTCGTCGCCGACTGTCAACGTGCCGGCGCCTCGCTGAGTCTGGTCCAGCTGGGTCCGATGTCCACCGGGACGGTGGGCAGCGCTGGGCTGCACCTGGGCTGGTTCAACTCCACGCCCCAGCCGGCCGGCCTCGCCCTGGTCCGACAGACCCTGCCGCGCACCGGCACGGCAGAAGAGGTCGACACTCCGGTCGGGCCCGGGGTGCTGCACCGCGATGTCGCGTCCACGGTGCCGCCGGGCGGCCTGACCCGGGTCCGTTCGACGGTGCTGCAGCTGTTCCTGCCGTTGCCCGGCACCACCTGGACGGCGGTGCTGAGCGCCGCGACACCGCATCCCGAGATGGAGCAGGTCATCACCGACGTGATCGTCGCGGTGAGCCGGAGCATCAAGCCAGCCGGTCCGGACGACGTGGCAGCACCCGGTGGAGCCGAGCAGGGCAACGCCCGTGGCTGACGGCCGGGACCGGGTTGTGGTCGAGTCGCACGCGCTGCGCACCGCCACCGCCAAGGCCGCGCTCCTGCACGGGTCACGGCGCGGCCCCCGCGAGTTACGCCGTCCCTATGCGGCGGTGATCGCGAGCCTGGTCGTGGGTGCTCTGTTGCTGATCGCGGTCTGGGCGGTCACGCGCATCGGCGGGCTGCTCGCCGAGCAGCGCCAGAAACGAGGGCTGGGCACGCCCGCCGCCACGCAACCGTACGCGGCCCGTCCTCTCCTCGTGCGACCGGCGGAGCTGCCCGGGCCGGCCACAGCGATCGTGCCCCACGCAGCGCCGGCCACGCTGATCGGCTGATCGGCGGATGCGGTCGGCCCGTGGCTCAGCCGGCCGCCCAGTCGAAGCCCCCGAAGAGCGCGATCACCAACGGCGCGAGGCTGACCACCGCGAGCACCTCGGCCAGGTCGAAGAGCTGTCGCAACCGGGCGGCGCCGACGTCGTCCAGCCGGGGACGGCCGGCCCAGAGCACCACGGCCGCCACGACCAGGGCGCCGCCCACGGTCAGCCAGGCCGTCACCACGTCATCGGCGTCGGCGAGTCGGACGGCGCCGAGCACCGCCACGGTGGCTGCCGTCACCGGCGGCACGAGCATGGGCAACACCTGACCCAGCCGGGTGAAGACCCGCGACCGCAGTGCGAACACCAGCCCCAGCACGCCACCCAGCACCGCGCCGACGCCGGCCGGCCCGGTCAGCAACACCACGCACGCGGCGGTGGCGGCCAGCGCGACGCCGACCACGGCACCCGACAGCACGGTCTGACCACGGCGGACCGCCGCCGTGACCAGGGTCCGGCCGACCCACTGGCTCTCCTCCTGACGACGCAGCAGGTCGACGAGGCGGGCCGAGCTGAGTGCGAGCTGCGGCGCCAGCCCCACCGCGAAGACGACCACGACCGAACCCACCGCTGCCGTCTGCTGTGGATCGAGCCCGGCGGCGAGCAGGGCGGTCCCGATCCCGCCGAGGACCGTCACCGCAAGCCCACCGGCCGCGACGCCGTACCACCGCTCACCACCCAGGGCGATCAGGGCGGCGCCCACTCCGGCACCCAGGGCACCGGCGGTGAACCAGGCCGACTCCGGCCAACCGGCCGCCCGGGCCACCGCCACGCCGGCGACCAGCCAGGCCGGTACGGCCGCGGCGATCAGGAGCGTGCCACCCGGCGCCCCGAGCACACGCCCGGCCAGCACCGCCAGCGCCGCCACCGTGAACAGCACGGCCGGGGCCGCGGCCACCGGCGCCGGCATGGTGGCGAGCGCGTACGTGAGTGTCAGGACCACGACACCGGCCAGCGCGGCGCTGCCCGTCAACCGGGCGGCGTCGCGCCACTCGCTGCCGTCACCGTCCAAAGTGGTTTGCACCTCGTCCACCACGTCGTCGACGAACGGCGGCAGAGGCGCGTGCTCGGGCGGGGTCAGGTAGAGCGTCTCGGCGTCGATGATCCCGGCGTCGTCGAGCGACCGACCGGGGTCGAGCCCGCCGGCAGCCACTGTGGACAGCTTCCAGCGACCGGCGGCCTCGGGGGTGAGCGAGAGCAGCTCGCACATCTGCGGCACGAACTCCAGCACCGGTCGCGCCGCGGGCAGGCTGATGTCGAGGCTTCGTCCGTCGGCCACCACTGTCACTCGGGTGAATCGGGTTGCCATGACCCTCCGTCCCCGCACGGTCGGCTCAGTGTGCCGACCGGTACTACTGTAGGCAGTCGGAGCACTACCGGTAACCCGGCCGAAGCACTGATCGGTCCGGCCCGGAAGGGGTCGCGATGACGCAGCGGGTGATCCACCGACCGGCCCGGGTCCCGCCAACGGAGCCGGAGCCGAGCGCGCTCGATGTGGTGACGCCACCGGCGATGCCCGACGGTGGCGGCGGCTTCGCGGGTGTCATGCAGGTCTTCCTCCCGATCATGGGCGGCGCCGGCATGTTGCTCATGATGATGGCCAACAAAAACCCGATCATGATGATCGCCGGGCTCGGCATGCTGATCGCCACGGTGCTCGGCGGGATCGCCGCGTACGTCACCCAGCGCACCGGTGCGGCTCGGCGCTTCGCCCGGCAACGGCAGCGGTACCTGGAGTACATCGACCGGGTACGCGACCAGATCCGGGCGGACGCGGCCACTCAGCGGGCAGCCGCCCAGCACCGGCACCCCGCCCCGGAGGTGCTGCCGGACCTGCTCCGTGACCCGCACCGGCGCTGGGAGCGGCGGCTGGCCGACCCCGACTTCCTCGTGCTGCGGGTCGGGCACGGGCAGGATCGTCTCTGGCGCCGGGTCACCCTCCAGGCCGACGAGAACAACCCGCTGGTCGACCTGGATCCGGTGACCCTGGCCGCCGCACGGCTGGTGGTCGACCGGGACCGGCTGCTCGACGGTATGCCGGTCGCGGTGCCGGTCACCGGCGTGGTCTCGGTGGTCGGCAGCCCGGCCGCCACCCGCAACCTGATCAGGGTGCTGGTGGCGCAGCTCGCCACCCTGCACGCCCCGGACGACGTACGCCTCGCCTGGCTGCTCGGCGGCACCGCCGGGCTGGAGTTCGACTGGCTGAAGTGGCTCCCACACTGCCTGCACCCGAGCGAGTACGACGGCCCCGCCCCGCAGCGGCTCGTGGCCGCCGAGCCGATGGGGTTGGCGTCGCTGCTGACCGCTGAGCTGTCCCGGCGCGTCGGCGAGGTCAATCGGGCCCGACGACTCGGCGATCCGCAGCACCGGTTCCGGGGCAGCCGCCTGGTCGTCGTGGTCGACCAGATCTCGGCCGGGCGGGCGGACCCGCTCGGTCACCTCGAAGCCGGTCTGGCCCCCGAAGACCTGGGCATGGCGGTGGTGGTGCTGGTGGACGACCGGCAGCACGAGCCGTCCCACGTGGACGTCCGGGTGCTGTGCGAGGACGACCGGGTCACGGTGCAGGACCTGCGGAAGGTCACCGACAGTCGGGCGCAGGCGATCCTGGCCCAGCGCGAGCGGCTGCGGGGAGCGCCCGCCGGTACCGTCGACCGGCTCGACCTGACCGAGATGGAACTGCTGGCCCGGCGGGTCTCGCCGCTGCGGCTGGTGGCCGACACGGTGGACGACGCCCCGTTGGAGGCGACCGTCGACCTGCGTGGCCTGCTCGGCATCGTCGACGAGGCGAGCTACGACGTGCGCTCGCTGTGGGCGCCCCGGATGCTGCCGGACTTCCTCACCGTGCCGTTCGGGGTGGGCCCCGACGGCAATCCCGTGCACCTGGACATCAAGGAGTCCGCGTTGGGCGGCATGGGCCCGCACGGGCTCTGCGTCGGCGCGACGGGCTCCGGCAAGTCCGAGGTCCTGCGGACGCTGGTGCTCACCCTGGCGATGACCCACCCGCCCGAGCGGTTGAGCCTGGTCCTGGTCGACTACAAGGGCGGCGCCACCTTCGCCGGGCTGGAACACCTGCCGCACACCTCGGCGATGATCTCGAACCTCTCCGACGACGCGGGTCTGGTGGACCGCCTGCACGACGCGATCCAGGGCGAGATGAAGCGTCGCCAGCAGATCCTGCTCGACGCCGGCCAACTGCCCAACATCACCGAGTACAACAGGCGGCGCGACGCGGGCCGGCCGCTGCCTCCACTGCCCAACCTGATGGTGATCATCGACGAGTTCAGCGAGCTGCTGACCGCCAAACCGGACTTCATCGAGCTGTTCATCGCGATCGGCCGGATCGGCAGGTCGATCGGAATCCACCAGATGCTCGCCTCGCAGCGGCTGGAGGAGGGTCGGCTGCGCGGGCTGGAGTCGTTCCTGTCGTACCGGCTCGGGTTGCGCACCTTCAACGAACAGGAGAGCCGCACGGTGCTGGGGGTGCCCGACGCGTACCGGCTGCCGCCTCTGCCCGGTTCGGGTTACCTGAAGGTCGACACCACGGTCTTCGAACGGTTCAAGGCGGCGTACGTGTCCGGCACGTACCGGCCGCCGGCCGGCGAGGAGGTGGTGGACGCCGCACCCGACCCGATGATGTTCCTGATGTACAACGTGGCCCGGCACCCGCCGAAGCTGTTGACGGGCGACGAACCGGCGGCGGGGGCGGACGAGAGCGTCACGGCGCCGAGCACCCTGGACGTGGTGGTCAACCGGCTGCGCGAGCACGGGCGGCAGGCGCACCGGATCTGGCTGCCTCCGCTGCCTGCCGCACTGCCACTGGACGCCGTCCTCGGCCCGTTGGAGACAGATCCGGCGTACGGCCTGGTGGCACCCGTGGAACGGCGCGGACGGCTGCGGATTCCGCTCGGCCTGCTCGATCGGCCCACCGAGCAGAAGCAGGAGCCGTTCGTGCTGGACATCTCCGGCGGCGGCGGGCACGTCTGCATCCTCGGCGCGCCGCAGACAGGCAAGTCGACGCTGCTGCGCAGCCTGGTGGCCGGTGCCGCGCTGACCCACACGCCGCAGGACATCGCGTTCTACTGCGTCGACGTCGGCGGCGGGGCGCTGAACGCGCTGGCCGGGCTCCCCCACGTCGGCGGGGTGGCCGGCCGTCTGGACCCGGACCGGATCCGCCGCACGGTGACCGAGGTCAGCATGTTGATGACCGAACGGGAGGAGCTGTTCGCCGCCCACGGCATCGACTCCATCGACACGATGCGGCGGATGCACCGCGAGGGGCGGCTGCCCGAGTTGCCCGCCGCCGACGTGGTGCTGGTGATCGACAACTATCCGGTACTCAAGGCGGAGTTCGAGGATCTCGCCGACCTCGTACAGGACATCGGCGCCCGTGGGCTCGGCTACGCCGTACACCTGGTGTTGACCGCCGGTAGATGGTCGGACCTGCGGATGCAGCTCCAGGCGGTGATCGGCTCGAAGATCGAGTTCCGGTTGAACGACCCGCTGGACTCGACGATCAAGCGGCAGGCCGCCGAGAACCTGCGCGCCGATACCCCGGGCCGCTGCCTGACCCAGGACGCCCTGACCGCGCACATCGCGCTGCCCCGGATCGACGGCAGCGACGACGTGGGCACCCTGCCGAAGGGGCTTGACGATCTGGTGTCCCGGGTGGCGACGGCCTGGACGGGGCCGTCGGCCCCGGCCATCCGGATGCTGCCGACGATGATCGGGTACGCCGAGGTGTCCGGCGGGCTCCCCGCCGACGGGCGGGTCCGGCTCGGGCTCGACGAGGCGGAGCTGCGGCCCACCCTGCTCGACCTGTTCGGCACCGATCCGCACCTGCTCGTCTTCGGCGACTCGGCAAGCGGCAAGACGTCCCTGCTCCGCCTGCTGGTCCGGGACCTGACCGCGCAGTTCACCGACGACCAGGTGGTCTTCGCCGTCATCGACCTGCGGCGCACCATGCTGGACGCGGTGCCCGACGCCTATCTCGGCGCGTACGCCGGCACCGCCACCGCCGCCGCGGGTCTCGTGCAGGGTGTCGCCAGCGAGGTGCGCAAACGGCTTCCTCCGGACACCCTGACCGTCGACCAGCTCCGGAACCGCTCGTGGTGGAAGGGGCCGGAGATCGTGGTGCTGTGCGACGACTACGACCTACTGCCCGGTGGCGGCGCCGGGCCGTTGGCGCCGTTCCTGGAGTTCCTGCCGCAGTCGAAGGACCTCGGCTTCCACCTGGTGCTTGCACGGCGCAGCGGAGGCGCAGGGCGGGCCGTGCACGAGCCGGTGCCGCAGCGGATGAAGGAGGTCGGCTGCGCCGGCCTGCTGCTCTCCGGCGAGCGGCAGGAGGGCCAGCTCTGGCCGCAGGCACACCTCTCCGTCCAGCCGCCCGGGCGGGGACGGCTGGTGCGGCGCGGCCGTCGTACCACCCTCGTCCAACTGGCGTACGTGGAGTAGACCGCCGCGCGCCACTGCGGGAGGGCGGCCCAGCGCGCCAACGACACTCCTTGACAGATGCCGATCAATGGACTGGTGTAAGGACCAAGCCACATCGACGTCCGTCACAGGAGGGCACATGATCGTCCGACGACGGTGGACAGCTGCCGCTACCACAGCGATCCTGATCAGCGCGGTGCTGTCCCATCCCGGCTCCGGATCGGCGGCACCCGCCGCCCCGGCCAGCCCGATCACCCTGACCGCCACCGAGACCGCCCTGGTCCGGGTGCAACTACGCGACCAGGCCCAGCTCGACCGGCTCGTCGCCACCGGCGCCGACCTCGCCAACCGGCCCCGGACACGGGACAGCCGGATCCTCGCCGACCTGGTGCTGACCGGCGCCCAACTCGCCGACCTGACCGCGCAGGGCGCCACGGCGGTGCAGATCGTGCAGCGCGCCGGGGACGGCAGCCGGCACTTCGCCGACAGCGTCCGCGCCGCGCAGACGAGGACCAGGGCCGGGCTGCGGGCACCGGCCGCCGACCAGCGGACGACCACCGCCGCGGCAGTGGACACGCTCCAGGTGCAGCAGGCGTACTGGTGGACCGCCTCCGGGCAGACGTTCCTGCAGGCACAGGTCGCGACCACCGCCACCGACGACCCGGACGTCGAGATCACCGTCAGCTGGCGGACCGCCGACGGGGCCACCGGCTCGTTCCCGCTGTACCGCTTCGAGGACTCCGGCGAATACCAGTACCACTACAACCTTCCCCAGCCGGTGCCGAGCCGACCGGTCCAGCTGACCGCCACGTCCAGCCTCGGCGGGGTCAGCCGGGTCGTCACGCCGTCGCTCTGGCCGAACGCCACCCCGCCTCCGCTGCCGGCCGGCTACCAGAGGGACTTCATCGACGCGTACCTGACTCCTGTGGACGTGCAGGCGCGGATCAAGCGGTTGGCCCGCCAGTACCGGGACCTGGTCGACGTGATCGACCTGCCGAACAAGACCCAGGGGTACCGGCGTAACGCCGTGGCGTACCTGGGTGACCCGGCGGTCGCCGCCGTGGTGGTCGAGTCGGTGCGCTTCGGCGACCAGGGCATGAACGGCGTGCAGGTGCGGACGGTCGACCCGGGCCGCCGGAACCGGCCGCTCACCGTCACCTACCGCGATCGCGTCCTCACCGTCTCGCTGGCCACCGACACCGCCGGCAAGACGGTGAGCACCACCGACGAGGTCGCGGCGGCGATCACCGCACGGCACCCGAACCGGTTCCGGGCCACAGTCGAGGACGGCTCGACGGGTCTGCCGATGCCTGTCGCCGGTCCGGCCCGGCTCGACGACGGCCTCCAGGGCACCGAGGTGCCGGCTAAGCCGTGGACGGTGCAGGCGCTGCGCCTCGGCGTACACCGGGACGGCTCCCGCGTCGGTGTGCTCGCGTACTCCCAGGAACACGCCCGGGAGTGGGCCACGCCGCTGGTGACGCTGGAGTTCGCCGAGCGGATGCTGGCCAACGCCCGTACCGACCCGGCCACCCGGGCGCTGCTGGAACAGGTCGACGTGTTCGTCATCCCGACGGTCAACCCGGACGGGGCGAACTACTCGTTCAACGACTTCAACATGCAGCGCAAGAACCTGGTCAACCACTGCACCGGGGCGGCCCGCGACCCGAAGAACCGCAACTCGTGGGGTGTCGACGTCAACCGCAACTACACCGTCGGGTCCTATTTCGACGGCTATGTGGGCGCCAGCGCGAACTGCCTGTCCGGCACGTACGCGGGCACCTCGGAGCTGTCCGAGGCGGAGAGCCGCAACGTGGTCGCGCTCGCGAAGGCCCACCCGAACATCAAGTTCGCGATGAACGTGCACTCCTACGGCGGGTACTTCATGTGGCCGCCCGGGGCGTACCGGGCCGACGGGCGGGTCACCCTGCCCCGGCCGTCGATCGACGAGTCGACGCTGTTCCTGAACAGCGCTCGGCGGATCGTCGGCGCCATCGCCCAGGAGCGCGGCACCGTCACCTGGCCGTCGCAGACCGGCCCGGTCGCCGACGTGCTCTACTCCGCCGCCGGCAACTCCGCCGACCAGCTCTACTACGAGCTGGGCATCTTCGCCTGGGACTTCGAGGTCGGCAACGACCGCTGGAACGCGGAGACCGGCCAGTGGGAGGGCGTCGGTTTCCAGCCGCCCTTCGACGAGGCGCACGCCGAGTCCCAGGAGTACGCGGGCGGTCTCGTCGAGCTGGTCCGGGTGGCCCGCGACTACGCCGCGGCCGAGTCCGCCGCCGGCTGACGCGCCCTGGTGCTGCGCCCGGATCCACGGGCGCGGCACCACCGGCGGGTCGACGGCGACCCGGAGGCTATTGCCGCATTTGGCCCGTTTCCGATCGAGAGCGTCTGGGTAGGGCTACGGGCATGGACACGACGACAACGGCACACCTCATCGGCGGACCTCGTGACGGCAGCACCCTCGACGTCGGCGGCGACGCCCTCGTCGAGGTGGAGATCGACGGCATGATGCACCGCTACATCAAGACCACCAAGCAGCACGACGACGGTGGCCCGCTCTACAACTACGACGGGATGGTCGCCCCAGACGGCGGCGAGCCCGGCGTCGAGGATCCGGCCGCCCGGGTCGCCTCCCCCAGGGCCGACGCCGAGGGGCACGGCGGCAGCCACTGACGCTCCGCAACGCACACGAACCGTCCGGCCACGGATGAACCGTGGCCGGACGGGTAAGCAGCACCCCTGCCTGGTGGGGAGACGACCGGGTGCACGGGCGGGCGGCCTCGGGCCGACCCGCCCGTGCGCGCCCCGACATCAGTTGTTGGAGATCCAGTTCCAGGCCGAGACGACCCACTCGGTCTGCTGCAACCAGGCCACCCCGAGACCGACGAGGAAGACCGCCGTCGCCAGGTGCGCGCCGCGCGCGCTGCGTCGCACCCGCCCCAACTGACGCTCCAGCACCACCCGGCCGACGAGCCGCGACAGCGCGAACAGGCCGACCGCCACCAGCAGGCTCAACACGAGCACCAGCAGCGGCCCGGACAGGTCACCCCCACCGGAGAGCGCCCAGATCCCCCAGCACACGAACGCGAACAGGCCGGCCGCCGTACTCCACTCGCCGCCCCGGCGCAGCTGCGCCAGGTGCCAGCTCAACGGGCGGCGCGGCGCCGCCTCGCCCGGCCAGCCCGTGCCGGTCGGCTCCTGCCCGACCACCGGGAACGGTTCGGTGCGCGGTGTGCGCGGCTGACCCACCGGGGCCACCCCACGCCGGAAACCGTCGCGCTGCGGTGGGACCCCGACGCCGGCCTGCGGTGGCACCTCCACGGTCCGCTCCGCCCACGGCTGCGTCTGGTCTGCCATCTCGTCCTCCCCCTGACCGACGGCACCACCACCGCCTGAATTCGAGGGTAGCCACCCGACAAACCCTCCCGCCGACCCCGTCCGAGCCGGGGCCGGCAGGGTACGGTCGGCTGATGGGTGACCCGGACCGGCGACGGCGACGCCTGCGCCACCATTCCGACCCCGACCCGGGTGGACGGGGCGCCGACGGCTCGACCGCCAGCACAGCCGGGGTGCACGACGGTGACGAGCCGCCACCGCCGCGGCGTCGAGGCCAGGGCGGTGACGACCGCGACGGCGAACGAGGGCTGCGCGGGCTGGTCGGCTCCGGCTCGTCCCAGGTGGGGTTGAGCGCGGCGCTACGGGCGCGGGACGCGGCCCGCCCCACCGACGACGACCTGGCCGAGGCCGAGGCGCGGGTGGTGGTCGTCCGGCGCAACTGGGTGCCCCGCGAGGACCTGCCCCGCTCGCCGCGCTGACCCGCCCGCTGTCAGGGCAGGTCGGGCAGCTGCCGGGTCCGCTCGTACTCGGCCACCTGGGTGATCCGCCGGGCATGCCGGTCGTTGCCGGAGAACGGCGTGTTCAGGAACGCCTCGACGATGCCAGTGGCCTCGTCCAGGGTGTGCTGACGGGCACCTACCGCCACCACGTTCGCGTCGTTGTGCTGCCGGGCCAACTGGGCGGTCTCGACGCTCCAGGCGAGCGCGGCACGGACCCCGGCGACCTTGTTCGCGGCGATCTGCTCACCGTTGCCGGAGCCACCGATGACCACACCCAGGCCGACCCCGTCGGCCACCACCCGGTCACCGGTGTGCAGGCAGAACGCCGGGTAGTCGTCGTCCGGGTCGTAGCTGTGCGGGCCGACGTCGACGACGTCGTACCCCTGCTTGGCCAGGTGGTTGGCCAGGTGCACCTTCAACTCGAAACCGGCGTGGTCGGATCCCAGGTAGACGCGCATACCGCGCAGTCTCTCAGGCCGCGCTCTCCGACGTCGCGGGGGCGGCGTCGGAGAGCCGGGTTCGTCACACGGCCGGGTGGGCGGGTCGTCAGCGGGGCAGCTCGGCGACCACCAGGCCGCCGCGCGCCTTCGGGGTGAACCAGGTGCTCTTACGGGGCATCTTCTCCCGGGCCAGGTTCACCGCGACGAAGTCGTCGACGGTCACCGGGGCGATCAGGATGGCCAGCTCGGCCCGACCCGCGTCGACCTCGCCGGTGAGCCAGCTCGCCGGGTAGTCCCCACCCACGTAGGTGATCCGCTTGTCGCCCGGGTCCAGGCCCAGCGCGTCCCGCAGCAGCAGCCGCTCGACCAGGGCGTGGTCCAGGTTCTCCAGGCGGCCGGCGGCGCCCGCCGGCAGGCGCACCGCGTACCCCTGGTCGGCCAGCCGGAGGTGGACGACGCCGCCGGCGGTCGGGACCTCGACCGGGCCGTCGATCGGCTCGACCTGCGCGCCCGCCGCCCGCAACCGGTCCAGCAGCTCGGCCGGCGTGGTGGTCAGCTCGCTGACCAGCCTGTTGTACGGCTGGATGGCCACCGACGCCGGGGTGGTCACCACTGCCAGAAAGCGCGACAGCCCGCCGGTCTGGGCGGCCAGGCTGCGGTGGTTGCCGTCGGCGACGACCAGCTCACCGCCGCCCGCCAGGGCGGTGAGCGCGTCCTGTTCCGGGCCGGGGCCGAGCAGCCAGATGGCGTGCGTGCGCCCCGCCTGGTCGGTGTCCGTCGCGGCTGGCGCACCGCCCGCGTCGGTCGCCGCCGCGAGCGCGGCGTGCAGCTCGTCACCGCACCCGGTCTGGAGCAGGAGTACGGGTGAGAGCAGGTGACCGAGCGCCTCGGCGAGCGCCACCCGCTCGCGCACCTTGGCGATGAACACGTCCTCGTTGCGGATGACCAGGCCCGGCTCGTCGGCCCGGGTGGAGATCTGGTCGGTGTCCACCATCGCGAACAGCCCGTACGCCGGGGACTCGCCCGGGGCGCTGATCCGGTAGAGCACCACCACCTGCTCGGCGGGGGTGTAGCTGCCGTCCGCCTTGGCCTCGGTGAGGCGGGCCACCGCGTCCGGCAGGGCGTCGAGGAAGGACTTCCCCGCGCTCTCCGGCGCCCGGTGCGGCATCTCGATGCCGAGGGCACTGTGCGGGTTCGCCTCGATGATCGCGGTGATCTCCGCGTCGTCGGCGAACTCGTCGTAGTTCTGCGCGCCAGTGCCGCCAGTGGTGATCCAGGCCCGGTTGATCGGGTGCACGACCGTCATGCCCGCTGACGCTACCGGCGACCGCGTCGGAGCCGACGGGGACCCGCGCAGCGTCCACCAGATGAAAGCCCCGCGAGGGCGGCGCGGTGGTCAGCCAGCGCGGCCCGACGTGCCCCGGCGGTGCCGGCCCGCCACGGCGGGCCCGCCGTTACCCCTGCGGCCGGTCGTGGCCGGCCCGGTGCCCGCGTTGCGGCGGGGTGACGCGGGCGGCCCCGGCACGGGACGCTCCGGGGGCGGCGCGGGCACGGGCCGCGGGTTCAGCGGCGGTGTCGGCACGGGCCGCGGGGGCGTCGGCGCGGGTGGCGGCGGCGCGGGTTCGGCCGGCGCGGCCGCCGCCGACAGCACCGGAGCCGGCGGTACGGATGCGAGGACCGGCGCCATGGGCGGCGTGGGAGCCGTGAGCGACGCCGCCACGTCGGCCGACGCGTCGTCGGCGGGCGGGGTCAGGCGGGAGGTCACCGGAACCCGGGCCACGCCGACCACGATGGGCGGCGCGAGCAGATCCACCACGTCGGCGGGTAGGTCGGGACGGACCGCCGGCCAGCGGGAGTCGTCGACCGACCAGTAGGCCGCGCCGGGAGTCTCGATCACCCCCTGCCGGGTCAACTGATCGTCACCGGACGCACGGTGCTTGGCCATTGGGAAAGCCTCCACGAGCTGCGGGGTGCGGCCCTGCGGGTCGCTGCGGCGGACACCGAGGGAAACGACGCCGCCCGCCCACCGGTGACGCCGCGACCGCCTCCGGCCCCAGCAGCCGCACCAGGCGTCCGACACGACACGCCCCCGCCCGGGCAGCCGACGGTGTCCGGACGGGGGCGCGTGTCACAGGCGGATCAGTCGAAGATCGGCCCCTGCTCGCGGGTGCGCTTGAGCTCGTAGAAGCCTGGTGTGCCGGCGACCAGCAGGACACCGTCCCAGAGCCGGCCGGCGGCCTCCCCCTTCGGAGCAGGCGTGATCACCGGGCCGAAGAACGCCACGGGGCTGCCGTCCGGGCCGGGCGCGTGCACGACGGGGGTGCCCACGTCCTGCCCGACCGGGCGCATGCCCGCCTCGTGACTGGCCCGCAGCACCTCGTCGTACTCGGTGCTGTCGGCGGCCTCGGCCAGCGCCGGGTCCAGACCGGCGTCGGTGAGCGCGGCCACGTACAGCTCGTGTCCCCGCTCCTCCTTACCGAGATGGATCCGGGTGCCCAACGCGGTGTAGAGCGGGCGCAGGACGTCGTTCCCGTACCGCTGCTCGGCGGCGACGCAGATCCGCACCGGCCCCCAGGCGGTCTTCAGGAACTCCTTGTACTCCTCGGGCAGTTCGTCTCGGCCGTCGTTGAGCACGGCCAGGCTCATCACGTGGAAGCGGATGTCCACCTGACGAACCTGCTCGACCTCGAGCAGCCAACGGGACGTGATCCACGCCCACGGGCAGGCCGGGTCGAACCACATGTCGGCGGTGACGCGATCGGTCACTGTGAGATCCCTTCGCGGCGGGGTTGCGCCGGCGATCCGGCGTCTGGGGGAATCTTCGCCCCGTGCCCCACCGGTCGGCACCCGAATGGGACCGTGACCTCGGCCACCGCCGGACGCACCGTCATGGAAGACTCGGATCCGGACCGCCGCCACCAGCGGGCGGCAGACGGGCGCCGCCGGGCGTACGGCGAAATGTGGGATGGAGACGAACAGTGCCGGGAGTGCGCAACCTGACGCAGGTCGAGGCCACCGAGCGGTCACATCTGCTCGATGTGACCGGGTACGACATCAGTCTGGACCTGTCGACCGCCGTGTTGGCGGCCGACGGCCGCACCTTCCGGTCCACGACCGAGGTCCGGTTCCGCTGTGCCGAGCCCGGCGCGAGCACGTTCATCGAGCTGGCCGCCGAGTCGGTGCGTTCGGCCACCCTGAACGGCACCCCGGTCGACCTCTCCGACTGGTCGGCCGAGAAGGGCCTGACCCTCACCGGGTTGCAGAGCGACAACACGCTCGTGGTCGACGCCGACTTCGTCTACTCGACAAGCGGGCAGGGGCTGCACCGCACTGTCGACCCGGTGGACGGCGAGACGTACCTCTACAGCCAGTTCGAGACGGCCGACGCGCAGCGGGTGTTCGCCTGCTTCGACCAGCCCGACCTGAAGAGCGTCTACACCTGGCACGCGACGGTGCCGACGCACTGGCGGGTGGTGTCCAACATGCCGGTGCGCAGCGAGGACGCCGCCGGTGAGGGGCTCAAGACCCTGCACTTCGCCGAGTCGCCCCGGATGAGCACCTACATCACGGCGCTCTGCGCCGGGCCGTACCACGAGGTGCGTGACACCCACGACGGCATCGACCTGGGGTTGTTCTGCCGTGCGTCGATGGCGTCCTACCTGGACTCCGACGACCTGTTCCTGATCACCAGGCAGGGCTTCGACTTCTTCCACGAGAAGTTCGGGGTGCGCTACCCGCTGCCCAAGTACGACCAGCTCTGGGTGCCCGACTTCAACGCCGGCGCGATGGAGAACTTCGGCTGTGTCACGCACGCCGAGTCGCACTACCTGTTCCGCTCGCAGGTCACCGACTACGAGTACGAGCAGCGGGCCAACACGATCCTGCACGAGATGGCCCACATGTGGTTCGGTGACCTGGTCACCATGCGCTGGTGGAACGACCTGTGGCTGAACGAGTCGTTCGCCGAGTGGGCCAGCCACTGGTGCAACACCCACGCCACCCGGTTCACCGAGGCGTGGACGACGTTCCTGTCCATCCGCAAGAACTGGGGCTACCGGCAGGACCAGCTCTCCTCCACCCACCCGGTCTACACCGAGATGCCGGACATGGAGGCCGTCGAGGTCAACTTCGACGGCATCACCTACGCCAAGGGCGCGAGCGTGCTCAAGCAGCTCGTGGCGTACGTGGGTGAGGAGCCGTTCGTCGCCGGCCTGCGGGCGTACTTCGGCAAGTACGCCTGGGGCAACGCCACCTTCGACGACCTGCTCACCGAGCTGGAGACGGCCTCCGGCCGGGAGTTGCGCAAGTTCGCCGCGCAGTGGCTGGAGACCGCGCAGGTCAACACGTTGCGCCCGGAGGTGAGCATCGGCGCGGACGGCACGTACGAGCAGGTGGCGGTCCGCCAGGAGGCGCCGTCCGGGTACCCGACGCTGCGGACGCACCGGATCGGTGTGGGCCTGTACGACCTGGCCGACGGGCGGCTGGTCCGCCGCGAGCGGTACGAGGTGGATGTGACAGGCGAGCGGACCGAGCTGCCCGAGCTGCGTGGCGTCCGCGCCGCCGACGTGCTGCTGCTCAACGACGACGACCTGACCTACACCAAGCTGCGCCTCGACGAGCGGTCGATGGCGAACGTGGTGCAGCACATCGGTGGTTTCGAGTCGTCGCTGGCCCGCGCGCTGTGCTGGACCGCCGCGTGGGACATGATCCGCGACGCCGAGCTGTCCGCACGAGACTACGTGGCGCTGACGCTGAGCGGGCTGCCCGCGGAGACCGACATCAACCTGGTCACCGCCACGCTGCGACAGGCGACCACGGCGCTCACCGTGTACGCCGACCCGGCCTGGGCGCCGACCGGCTGGGCCGACCTGGCCCGTACGGCCCGCGACGCGCTCGCCGCCGCCGAGCCGGGCAGCGGGTTCCAGCTGGCCTGGGCGCGCGCGTTCACCTCGGCGGCCCGCTCCGAGGACGACCTGGCGACGCTGCGCGGCTGGCTGGACGGCTCCGGCGCGCCGGCCGGCCTGACCGTGGACACGGAGCTGCGGTGGACGGTGCTCAGCGCACTGGTGGCGAACGGCGCCGCCGAGCCGGCCGAGATCGAGGCGGAACTGGCTGGTGACCGTACCGCAAGCGGCGAGCGGGAGGCCGCGTACGCGCACGCGTTGGTGCCGACCGCGGAGAACAAGGCCGCCGTGTGGGAGTTGCTGACCGGCCCCGACGCGCTGCCCAACTGGCGGCACCGGGCGCTGTTGCAGGGCTTCGCGCACCCGACGCAGGTGGACCTGGTCGCCCCGTACCGGGAGCGGTACTTCGCGACTGTCGCGCAGGTGTGGGCCACCCGGGACAGCGAGCCGGCGCAGGAGTTCGCCCAGCTCGCGTACCCGACGTACCTGGTGGAGGACGACACCGTGGCGGCCAGCGACGCGTTCCTGGCCGAGGACGGGCACCCCGGTCCGCTGCGCCGGATGGTCGCCGAGGGCCGCGACGGTGTGGTGCGGGCACTCCGGGCGCGCGCGAAGGACGCCCAGCAGAGCTGACCCGGCAGGCAGACCGAAGCCCGGCCCGCTGAACGCGGGCCGGGCTTCGTCGTACGAGGTTGGGTCAGCCCTTGCCGGCGTGGCTGGCGAGCTGGTCGAGGCCGTTGATGATGCCGCCGGCCAGGTCGCCACCGCTGAACGCGCCGACCATGGAGAGCGCGGCCAGCTTGGCGTACGTGTCGGGGATGCGCTTGCGGGCGTGCCGACCGGTGACGATCTCCAGCTGGCGCTGGTTGGGCGACACAGCGATCAGCACCGACTTGTCGGGGTCGGCGAGCTGGCGGTGCAGCCGCTGGGCGTGCTCACGGATCGGCTCGTCGAGGCCGCCGACGAACACCGAGAACACCAGGCCGGTGCCCTGGTCGGCCAGTCGCAGGGCTTCGTCGATGCGCAGCAGCTGACGGGTCGAGAACGGTCCGTCG
Source organism: Micromonospora sp. NPDC047521 (assembly GCF_055587305.1). Taxonomy (NCBI): domain Bacteria; kingdom Bacillati; phylum Actinomycetota; class Actinomycetes; order Micromonosporales; family Micromonosporaceae; genus Micromonospora; species Micromonospora sp. NPDC047521. Next base: position 32,752 of record NZ_JBVJGN010000011.1, read on the forward strand.
AGCACCTCGGGCGGATTTTCCGACCCGGCCTGCTTCTCACCAACGGTCACTTGCGCCTCCGGTTCCCCCGGCCGGCGCCTCGACGCTGGCCTGCTCAAGCTTGCTGCTGGTCAGCGCGGGCGCCTGCGCGCCCGCCGTCAGCGCGGTGCCGGCCGAGTCGGCCAGCTGCTCCGGGCGGCCCAGGAACCACACCGGCGTGAAGTCGAAGGGTCGGCCCGGGCGGTAGCGCTTCGCGCCACCGCCACCGCCGGTGGCACCACCACGGCTACCCGCGTACGCCAGGCCGGCGATGACAAGCACCGCGGCCGCCGGGATGCCGACGAAGATCAGCAACGTCTCGGTAACAGACAATCCCAACGCCCCCAGGCGGAAGAAGGACCTCGAACACTCGGGTCGGATGGACGATCATGACGTCGACCTGTCGACTCCGTCTCCATTCACGTTAGCGGAGTCGACGGCCCGCCAGATTGCGGGGTGCCGATCCCATCCGCCACTGGAGTTCTCCAGTTGCGCAGCGGTCGCGATGAGCCGCGCGTCGTCGCCGTACCGGCCGGTGAGCAGCACCCCGACGGGCAGACCGTCGGTGGTGGTGCCCAGCGGCAGGGAGACGGAGGGATCGCCTGTGACGTTGAAGATGGCGCAGTAGGGCGAGAACCGGCGTTGCCTGTCGAAGTCGGCCGCCGGGTCTCCGTCGGCGGTGAACCAGCCCACCGGCGCCTGCGGGACGGCCAGGGTGGGGCAGAGCAGCAGGTCACAGCCGGCGGTGCGGCGGGCACCGAGGCGAACCTGACCCTGCAACTCGCCGAGGGTGGCGGCGAGCGTGCCGGCGGAGATGTCGGCGCCCCTGGCGCGCAGCAGCCGGGTCAACGGCAGCAGCTCCGCCTCCCGCTGCGGGGGCAGCGGGGAGAGCGCCAACACGTACCAGATGATCTCGAACAGTGGCCACGCATCGGGCCCGAGGGGCGCTGGCACCTCGACCACCTCGTGGCCCGCCGCGGCGAGCAGCGCGGCGGCCCGGTCCACGGCGGCGACGCAGTCGGGGTGGACGGGCTCGTCGGCGAGCATCGGGGTGATGAACCGGCCGATCCGTAGTCGGCCGGGCGCGGCCCGGCGGGCGGCGGCCAGGAAGCCGTCAGGCGGCGCGGGCGGCGACAGGTAGGGCTCGCCCGGCACCGGCACGGCCATGACGTCGAGCAGCGCGGCGACGTCGGCGACGGTCCGTCCGAGTGGGCCGCTGGTCGGCAGGCCGAACGCGCCGGAGCCGACCGGCCCACCGGAGACGAGGCCACGGCTGGGCTTGTAGCCGACGAGGCCGCAGAGCGACGCCGGGATGCGCAACGATCCGCCACCGTCGGAGCCCTGGGCGACCGGGATGAGGCCGGCCGCGACCGCCGCCGCCGCGCCGCCGCTGGAACCACCGGCGGTGTACGCCAGTTGCCACGGATTGCGGGCCGGCGGCGCGACGCGGCCCTCCGAGTAGAGCGAGCAGCCCAGCTCGGAGGTGGTGGTCTTGCCGAGGCTGACCAGGCCGGCGGCCTTGATGAACCGGACCACGTCGGCGTCGACCGGCGGCACGAAGTCGGCGAAGGCTGCCGAACCGAAGGTGGTGCGGACCCCGGCGGTAAGCGTCAGGTCCTTGATCGCGGTCGGCACGCCGTGCAGGGGGCCGCGCTCCCCGACCGGCACGGCGTCGGCCGCTTGGGCGGCGGCGCGCGCCAGCTCGGGTGTGACGGTGACGAACGCGCCCACGGTGTCGCCGAGCGCCTCGACGCGGCGCAGGTGGTGCTCGACCAGCTCGACGCTGGACAGCTCGTCGCGCGCGACAGCGGCGGCCTGCTCCAACGCGGTCAGGTCGTGCGGCTCGGCCATGGCCTCATCCTGCCCGCTGGGAGCGGCAGTCAGCGGGCCGACACGGCGTGGGCCGCTGCGGCGGCTCCTGAATCCGATCGACATCCCGTCCGGCCCGCTGGCTCGGACTGCGCCGCCGACCGCACCTCCCCGCCGTGCCCTTTGCTCTGCTTCAACACACGCAACAGCAGACGTCCGATTACCGGACACGCGGTGTTGCGTGGGGTGAAGCAGAGCAAAGGCAAACAACAGGGGTACGCCGTCAGCGCTCCCCGTGCAGGAAGCGCAGGGCGTTGGTGGTCAGGAGCTTGTCGCGCTGGGCGTCGGTGAGGAAGTCGGCCGCGTGAACCACCGCGCCTGCCGGGCGTTCGCCAAGCGGGTACGGGTAGTCGCTGCCCACCAGCACCCGGTCCTCCCCCACGGTGTCGACAAGCAGCCGCAGCGCCGGCGGCGTGAAGACCACCGAGTCGACGCTGAACCGGTCGACATAGCTGCTGGGCGGGGCGGCGGACGCACCCCGGACCAGGTCGCCACGGCGGTGCCAGGCGTTGTCGGCGCGACCCAGCCAGAAGGGGAAGCTGCCGCCGCCGTGCGCGAAGCAGATCCGCAGCGTCTCCGGCACCCGGTCGAAGACGCCGCCGAGGATCATCGCCAGCACCGACAGGTGCGTCTCGGCGGGCATCCCGGTGAGCCAACGGGCCATCCAGCGGTCCAGTCGCGGGCCGCCCGGCATGTCCCAGGGGTGGACGAAGACCGGCGCCCCCACCTCGGCGCAGTGCGTGAGGAAGGTGACCACGCCGGCGTCGTCCAGGTCCCGGTCGCCGACGTGGTTGCCGATCTCCACGCCCACGTGCCCGGCGGCCAGGCTGCGGTCCAGTTCGGCGCAGGCGGCGTCCGGATCCTGCAACGGCACCTGGCAGAACGGCACCAGCCGGTCACCGCCGGCGGCGGTGACCTCCAGGGTCAGGTCGTTGAAGATCCGGGCGACCTTCACGGCCTGGTCGGCCGGCCGGTCGTAGCTGAAGAAGACAGGAGTCGGTGAGACCACCTGCACGGCCACGCCGTCGGCGTCCATGTCGGCCAGGCGGCGGGACGCGTCCCAGCACTCGGCGCCGACCGGGCGGAACTCCGCCTCCCCCAGCATGATCATGGCGGCGCGCTCGGAGTCCACCCGCAACCAGGGCCAGCCGGACCCACCGCACGCGGCGTCGAGGTCCGGCCACCCCCTCGGTACGACGTGCGTGTGCACGTCGACCAGGCCTGCGGGCATCAGCCCTTGCCCGGGTGCAGGGTGCCGCAGTTGGCGCAGGTGCGCGCCGCCTCGTCGGCGTAGAACGCCTGGAACACCGGCGGCAGGTCGGCGGCGATGTCGCGGACCTGCAACTCCACCTCGTGTACCTTGTGCCCGCACTCGGGGCAGTACCACTGGAAGGTTTCCAGGGTGCCCTCCTCGCGAACCCGCTCGACGACCACGCCTATCGAGCCGGCCTCGGGGCGCTGCGGCGAGTGCGGGGTGTTGCGCGGCAGCATCCACATCTGACCCTCGCGCACGTGCACCGTACGCGGCCCCTCCGGGGTCATCAGGTTGATGTGCATGTTGCCCTTGACCTGGTAGAAGAACTCCTCGTACGGGTCGACGTGGAAGTCGGTGCGCTGGTTGGGCCCGCCCACCACCATCACGATGAAGTCGTCCCCGCCGGGGAACATCTCCTTGTTGCCGACCGGCGGCTTGAGCAGGTGCTGGTTGTCGGCGATCCAGCCCGGAAAGCTGAACGGCTCGGCGATCTCACTCACGACTGACCTCCCGAGGGAAGAAGGGCCACGGCCTGGATCTCGATGAGCAGGTGCGGGTGCGGCAGCTGGTGCACCGCCACTGTGGTGCGGGTCGGCCCGGACGCGTCGAAGAACTCCGCCCAGACCTCGTTGTAACCACCGAAGTCGTTCATGTTGACCAGGTACGACGTCACCTGGACGAGGTCGGTGAGGTCCGCGCCGACCGAGCGCAGCAGGTCGCCGATGTTCTCGATCACGGCCCGCGTCTGCGCCCGGATGTCGAGGTTCGTGGTGCCGAACTCGTCGACCGACACACCCGCGAAGCTGTTGTCCGGCCGCCGCGACGACGTACCGGAGACGAACACGAACCCACCCGCGACCTTGACGTGCGGAAACGCCCCCCGAGGCACGGCCTTGCCGGGCACCACCCGGGCGGTCACGCCGACGCCCGCAGGGAGGCCGTGCCGAGCTTCTCGACGACGGCACGGACATGCGCGCCGGGACGCAGCGGAACGGCGGCGGTGGCGGCCCCGGCCAGGAAGACCCAGCCGGATTCGAGCCGCACCCCGTGCCGACCGGCCAGCCGGATGCCCTCGTCGAGCGCCCGGCGCGGGTCGCCGAGGATCGCCGCCGTCGAGCCGACCTGCGCCACCCGACCGTCGACCTCCAGCAGCACGCCCAGGTTGTCCAGACCGGCCGGCACCGGCGACCACGGCCCGATCACGAACGCGGCGGCCGAGGTGTTGTCGGCGATCACGTCCGGCAGCGAGAAGCGGAAGTCCGCGTACCGGGAGTCGATCAGCTCGATGGCCGGGGCGACAGCGCGGACCGCAGTGGCGAAGTCGCCCACCGGCTCACCCGGCTCGGGTAGCCGGTCCAGCAGGAACGCCACCTCCGGCTCGACCCGGGGATGGATGTACGCGACCGGGTCGACAACGCCCCCGTCGGGCACCCGCATCGCGTTGGTGAGCCGCCCCCAGATCACCTCGTCCACGCCGACCTGGGCCATCTTCGCCCTGCTGGTGAGGCCCATCTTCAGCCCGACCACCCGCTCGCCCGCGGTCACCCGGCGCTGGATCAGGGCGGCCTGCACGGCGTACGCGGCGTCCACATCGAGGCCGGTCTCGGCGGCGAGCTGCGGGATCGCGGTGGCCGTGTCGGCTGCCGCGCCCAGCTTCTCGGCGATCCCCGCGATGTCCGGTCCGATCATGCTGCGCCACCTTCCGTTCGCGGTTGCGGGGCGCGCGCACCGGTCTCTGCGCCGGCGAGGTCGAGTGCCACGTCCACGATCATGTCCTCCTGGCCGCCGACCATCCGGCGCCGCCCCAGCTCGACCAGGATCGACCGGACGTCCACCCCGTACTTCGCGGAGGCCCGCTCGGCGTGCCGCAGGAAGCTGGAGTAGACCCCGGCGTACCCCAGGGAGAGCGTCTCCCGGTCGACCTGGACCGGCCGGTCCTGCAACGGGCGGACGATGTCGTCGGCGGCGTCCATCAACGCGAACACGTCGCAGCCGTGCTTCCAGCCGTGCAGCTCGGCGACCGCCACGAAGACCTCCAGCGGCGCGTTGCCGGCGCCCGCGCCCATGCCGGCGAGCGAGGCGTCGACGCGCACCGTCCGGCCGTGGGGCGCGTCCGGGCCGACGGGTGTCGACCCGGAGATCCGGCCGTGCTCGACGGCGAGGACGCTGTTGGCGACGCCGAGGGACAGGTTGTGGTGGGCGTGGATGCCGATCTGCGTCTGCGGTTCCAGCACCTGCCGGTACGCGTCGACCCGCTGCGCCACGTCGGACATCAGCAGCCGACCGCCGGAGTCGGTGACGTAGACGCAGTGCGCCCCGTACGACTCCATGAGCTTGGCCTGCCCGGCGAGCCCCGCCGGGTCGTTCATGTGCGACATCATCAGGAACCCGGCCACGTCCATGCCGTTCTCCCGGGCCCAGGAGATGTGCTGGGCGGAGATGTCCGCCTCGGTGCAGTGGGTGGCGATGCGGACGCTCGTCACCCCGAGCGCCTTGGCCGCCTTCAGGTCGGCGATGGTGCCGATGCCGGGCAGCAGCAGCGTGGTCAGCTTCGCCGTGGTGAGCACCTCGGCGGCGGCGGAGATCCACTCGGCGTCGCTGGCCGCCCCGTGCCCGTAGTTGACGCTGGAACCGGCGAGCCCGTCGCCGTGCGCCACCTCGATGGCGGCCACCCCTGCGGCGTCCAGCGCGGCGGCGATGGTGCGCACCTGCTCGACCGTGTACCGGTGGGCGATGGCGTGCATGCCGTCGCGCAGCGTCACGTCCTGGATGTACAGGTCGGTCATGACGCGGCCACCTCCGGAGAGCGCAGGGCGACCAGCCGCTCGGCGGTACGCAGGGCCGCGGAGGTCATGATGTCGAGGTTCCCGGCGTACGCCGGCAGGTAGTGCCCAGCGCCGGAGACCTCCAGGAAGACCGACACCTGCAACGCGGTGAGCTGCCGTCCGAGCGTCGGCAGGTACGCCCGCACCCTGTCGAACTGCACGTCCTGCTTGAGCCGGTAGCCGGGGACGTACTCCTGGACCGTCGCCACCATCTCGGCAACCGAGGCGGCGATGGCGGCGGTGTCGGCGTCGGCGTCCGGGCAGAGGCAGTAGACCGTGTCGCGCATCAGCAGCGGCGGGTCCGCCGGGTTGAGCACGATGATGGCCTTGCCCCGCTCGGCCCCTCCGACCACCTCGATGGCCCGCGCCGTGGTTTCGGTGAACTCGTCGATGTTGGCCCGGGTGCCGGGCCCCGCCGACTTCGACGCGATCGACGCCACGATCTCCCCGTACGCCACAGGGGTGACCCGGCGTACGGCGGCCACGATCGGCACTGTCGCCTGCCCGCCGCAGGTCACCATGTTGACGTTCGGCTCGTGCAGGTGCTCGTCGAGGTTGACCGGCGGCACCACGTACGGGCCGATGGCGGCCGGGGTCAGGTCGACGACCGTGCGGCCGTGCGCGCGCAGCACCTCGTCGTGGCGGCGGTGCGCGCCGGCGGAGGTGGCGTCGAAGACCAGCTCGACGTCGGCGAACTCGGGCATCGCGACGAGTCCGTCGACGCCCTCGGCGGTGGTGGCCACGCCAAGCCGGCGGGCGCGGGCCAGGCCGTCGGAGGCCGGGTCGATGCCGGCCATGGCCACCATCCGCAGGCTGTCGCTGAGCCGCAACACCTTGATCATCAGGTCGGTGCCGATGTTGCCGGAACCGAGCACCGCCACACCTGTCGCCGCACCTCCGGTGTTCGCGACTGCGGGGCTCGCAAGCTCACTCCTCGCGCTCACCTGTCACCTCCGTCGCTGAAGCAGGTCCGCACCGAGCCGAGACCGGAGATCCGGGCCTCGTACGCCGCCCCGGGCGTGACAGGCACCATCGGGCCGAGCGCCCCGGAGAGCACCACGTCACCGGCGCGCAGCGGGTCGCCGGCGCGCGCGAGGGTGCTGGCCAGCCAGTGCAGGGCGTGCAGCGGGTTGCCGAGGCAGGCCGCTCCCGCGCCCACCGAGACCGGCTCACCGGCGTGCTCCAGCACCATTCCGCACAGCCGCAGGTCGACGTCGGCGAGCCGGCGCGGCGTGGTGCCGAGCACGAACAGCCCACTGGAGGCGTTGTCGGCGACGGTGTCCACGATGGAGATGTCCCACCCGGCGATCCGCGAGTCGACGATCTCGATGGCCGGCAGCACGTGGTCGACAGCGCGGATCAGGTCGACTGTGGTGATCTGCGGGTCGGCCAGGTCCTTGTCGAGCACGAACGCGATCTCCGCCTCGACCCGCGGCTGGAGCAGCCGGTCGATGGGCACCTCGACCCCGTCGCCGACCGCCATGGCGTCGGTAAGCATCCCGAAGTCCGGCTGGAACACCCCGAAGGTCTCCTGCACCGCCCGGGACGTCAGCCCGATCTTCGCGCCGACGCGGCGTTCGCCACGGCCCTGCCAGGCCCGCGCCTGGAGCTGCTGCACGCGGTACGCGGACTCGACGTCCCCCTCGGGCAGCAGCCGGCCGCGCAGCGGCGGGCACGGCTTGCCGGTGCTGCGGGCGTCGGCCAGCTCCCGGTTGGCGGCCTCGATGTCAGCTTCCATAACCGCTCCCTCGCTGGGGCTCACGACAGGTCCACGCAGACGTTTGTGAGTTCGGAGTAGAAGTTCAGCGAGTGCACGCCGCCCTCACGGCCGATGCCTGACGCCTTCACCCCGCCGAACGGGGTGCGCAGGTCACGCAGGAACCATGTGTTCACCCAGACGATGCCGGCGTCCAGCCGGGCGCCGGCCCGGTGCGCGACCCCCACGTCCCTGGTCCACACCGTCGCCGCCAGGCCGTACTCGGTGCCGTTGGCGAGGGCGTACGCCTCGTCCTCGGTGTCGAACGGCGCGACGTGCACCACCGGGCCGAAGATCTCCTCCCGGTTGGTACGGGCGTCCGGGCCGAGCCCGGTGAGGACCGTCGGCTGCACGTACGACCCGCCGTCGCGGGCGTCGCCGAAGGTGGGCGTGCCGCCCCCGGTCAGCACCTCGGCGCCCTCGGACCGGGCCAGCTCGTACGCGCCGAGCACCTTGGCCCGGTGCTGGTGCGAGATCAGCGGCATGGTGGCGGTGGCCTCGTCGGTCGGCCAGCCGTAGGCCAGCTCGCCGGCCCGCTTCGCCAGTCGGGCGGTGAACTCCTCGAAGACCGGCCGCTGCACGTAGATGCGTTCGGTGCAGAGGCACACCTGCCCGCCGTTGGTGAAGCTGGACCGCACCGACCCGGCCACCGCGGCGTCCAGGTCGGCGTCGGCGAAGACCAGGCCGGCGTTCTTGCCGCCCAGCTCGAAGCTGACCGCCTTCACCCCGTCTGCGGCGGCCCGCATGATCGCGCCGCCGGTGGCCGACTCGCCGGTGAAGGTGATCGCGTCCACGCCCGGGTGCCTGGTGAGGTGTTCGCCTGCCGAGTCCGGTCCGAAGCCGTGCACGAGGTTGAACACCCCGGCCGGTACGCCGGCGGCGGCCATCACCTCGGCGAGCACGGTCGCCGAGGCGGGAGTCTCCTCGCTGGGCTTGACCACGACGGCGTTGCCGCAGGCCAGTGCCGGGGCGACCTTCCAGGTGAGCAGCAGCAGCGGCAGGTTCCACGGCACGATGACGGCTACCACGCCGACCGGCTTGCGCAGCGCGTAGTTCAGCGCCCTGCCGCCGGTCGGGGTGACGGTGGTGAACGACTCGGTGGGTGCGGTCGCGACGATCTCCGCGAACGCCCTGAAGTTCGCCGCGCCGCGCGGGATGTCAAGCGTGCGGGCCTGGGCGATGGACTTGCCGGTGTCGGCGACCTCGGCGGTCACCAGGTCGTCGAAGCGGCGTTCCAGCTCGTCGGCGACCCGGCGCAGCACCTCGGCGCGCTCGCGCTCCCCCATCCGGCCCCACGGCCCGCGCAGCGCGGCCCGTGCGGCGGCGACCGCGTCGTCCACAGTGGACGTCGATGCCTCGACCACCTCGAACACCGGTTGGCCGGTGACCGGGCTGGCCTTGGTGAACGTCGACCCACCGTCGACGAACTCGCCGCCGACGAAGTTGCGTAACAGTCGCGGCCCGGCCGGTGGGTGGCCGGCCATCAGCCGTGGGTCCCAGGTGCCGGTCATCCGCGCCTCCCTCGGCTCAGTGCCGCGCCGACAGCGCCGATCAGCAGCAACGCGGCGCCGCCGGCGAGCGCGCCGAGCACCGCGTGCTGCCGGCGCACCCGGCGGCGCACCTCGGCGTACGGGGTGGTGGAGAAGGACACCAGCTCGTACTGCGAAACGTACCGGTCGGGCAGTGCCCGTTCCAGTGCGTGCTCGACCCTGCGGCGGAGCTGGAAGACCGGCGAGGCGACCTTGTCGCGCATCTCCACGAAGTTGGTGAGCGCCATCTGGGCGATGGCCTCCGCGTTCTCCTGGCGGCGCCGCTGGAACAGCGGCAGCGCCGCCGCCCAGTCGTCGGCGCACTCGTCGAGGCAGCGGTCCAGCTCGACCACGTCCTCGAAGGCGCAGTTGGCGCCCTGGCCGTAGAACGGCACGATGGCGTGCGCCGCGTCGCCGAGCAGCCCGACAGTGCCGTTCACCTGCCAGGGGGTGCAGTGGACCGTGCCGAGCACGCCTACCGGGTTGTGCTGGTAGTCGTCGACGAGGGACGGGGCCAGCGGAACCACGTCCGGGTAGTGCTCGGCGAAGTGCCGTTCGATAGCCAGCGGATTGTCCAGGGCCGCGAAGCTGCCGGCGCCCTCGTTGGGCCAGAACAGCGTGCAGGTGAAAGAGCGGTCCGGGTTGGGCAGCGCGATCATCATCGAGGTGCCGCGCGGCCAGATGTGCAGCGCGTCCTCCTCCAGGGCGAAGTCCCCACCCAGCGGCGGGATCGTCAGCTCCTTGTAGCCGTAGTCGAGGAAGTCCACGCTCTCGCGCAGCAGCCCGGACGCCAGCAACTGCCCGCGTACCACCGAGCCGGCGCCGTCGGCGCCCAGCACCACCGACGCCTTGGCGTCGACGGTGCCCTGCGGGGTCTCGAAGCTCAGCGCGCCGTCGGACGGGTCGAGCCCGACCAGCCGGTGGTCGAAGACGATCCGGACCCCGGGCAGCGCGGCGGCCGCGTCCAGCAACGCGTTGTTGAGCGCGCCCCGACTGATCGAGTTGATGGCCCGGTCACCGCCCGCGCTGTACGACTGGAACTGCGGCTCCCCCTGCACCGGGTGGATCATCCGGCCGCGCATCGGCAGCGCGTCGGCCATCACCTGCTCGGCCAGGCCGATCCGGCGCAACGCGTCGAGCCCGCGCTCGGAGAGCGCCAGGTTGATCGAGCGGCCGCGCTCCGCCGTGCCGGTACGAGGGTCGGGCCGCCGTTCGTACAGGGCCACCGGGTAGCCACGCCGGGCCAGGAAGCAGGCGGCCAGGCAGCCGGCCAACCCGGCGCCGATGATCGCGATCTCGTCGCGCCGGGCGGTCATGAGGTCACCTGCCCCACCGTCGCGGCGAGCGCGGCGGCGGCCCGCCAGCAGTCGAGGTACGTGGAGTAGAGAGGCACCGGGGCGAACCGGACGACGTCCGGTTCGCGGGCGTCGGCGATGACGCCGTGCTCGTACCGGAGGCGTTTGGTCAGCTCGGCGGCACTGCCGGAACCGATGCGCACGGAGAGCTGGCAACCGCGTCGGGCCGGGTCGCGTGGCGTGACCACGCGCAGCGGCCGGCCGGCGGTGACCTCGTCGAGCAGCGACTCCAACCAGCCGGTGAGCCGCTGGCTGCGGGCGCGCAGAGCGGTCATCCCTACCGTGTCGAACAGCTCCAGCGAGGTACGCACCGGGCCCATCGCGAAGATCGGCGGGTTGGAGATCTGCCAGGCCTCCACGGTGGCCGGTGGCCGGGACACGGGCGTCATCTCGAACCGGGTCGCCGCCGCGGTGCTCCACCAGCCCTCGAAACGGGGCAGGTCCCCGTCGCCGAGGTGCCGTTCGTGCACGAAGACGCCCGCCAGGGCGCCCGGCCCGGAGTTCAGGTACTTGTAGGAGCACCAGGCGGCGAAGTCGACGTCCCAGTCGTGCAGCTCAAGCGGAACGTTGCCCACCGCGTGCGCCAGGTCCCAGCCGACCACCGCACCCGCCGCCCGGCCGGCGGCCGTGATAGCCGGGATGTCCAGCAGCTCGCCGGTCAGGTAGTTGACCCCGCCGAGCAGCACCAGCGCCACCCGGTCACCCTCGGCGGCCAGGTAGTCGGTCACGTCGTCGGTGCGCAGCGCGTCCTCGCCCGGGCGCGGGCGCAGCCGGACCACTGTGTCGTCCGGGTCCAGGCCGTGGAACCGGGCCTGGCTGCGTACCGCGTAGCTGTCCGAGGGGAACGCGGAATCCTCGATGACGATGCGGGTGCGGGCACCCGCCGGGCGGTAGAAACTCACCATCAGCAGATGCAGGTTGACCGTGAGCGAGTTCATCACCACGGTCTCCGCGGGCCGGGCGCCGACCAGTCGCGCGGCCGGCGCCGTCAACAGCTCGTGGTACGGCAGCCACGGCCGTTGCGCCTCCAGGTGCCCCTCGACGCCGAGCCGCTGCCAGGCGTCCAGGTCGGCGAGGAGTTCGTCGCGGGTGGCCCGGGGTTGCAGGCCGAGCGAGTTGCCGGCCAGGTACGCCGCCTCGGGGTGGTCGCCGCCGTCGGCGGGCGGCACGTGGAACAGGTGCCGGTGGCCCGGGTCTGTCTCGTCGAGGCGAAGTGCCTCTTGTTGTGGGGTGTGCATGTCTCGCTCTCCGGTCACATCGCGGTACGGGCCGACCACAGCTCCGGGAAGACCACCCGGGACATGCTGCGTTGCAACCAGGCCAGCCCGGCGGAGCCGCCGCTGCCGACCTTGGCGCCCATTGTCCGCTGAACCGCCTTCACGTGATTCCACCGCCAGTCGCCGAATTCCTCGGCGACCCCGCTCAACGCCTCGCCGAGCAGCCGCAGGTGGTTGTCCGGTCCCAGGTCGCCGTAGATGCGCACCCAGGCCGCCTCGACCGACGGGTGCGGGTCGTGCTCCACCGCCACGTCCCGGCCCAGCAGGTCGGCGGGGACGTCGAACCCGCGCCGCGCGAGCAGCGCGACCACGTCGTCCCAGAGGCTGGGGGCGGCGAGCGTCGCCGTCAGCGCGGCGTGCACCTCGGTCTGCCTGCGGAACGGCCGGATCAGCGCCGGGTCGCGGAGCCCGAGCAGGAACTCCAGGTGCCGGTACATGGCCGACTGGAAACCGGAGCCCTCACCGAGCAGGTTGCGGAACCTGTTGAAGTCGGCGGGGGTCATCCACCGCAGGCCCTGCCAGGCGGCGTTCAGTCCCTCCAGGTGCAGGGCGGCGCGACGCAGCGGGGCCAGCGCGTCCCACACCTGGTCGGCGCGGAGCAGGCGCTGGGTCTCCCGCAGCTCGTGGCAGGTCAGCCCGAAGTACAGCTCCATGATCTGACTGACCATGAGGAAGGACATCTCGCCCGGGTCGCTGCTGAGTGGTTGCTGCAACTGGTGCAGGGTGCTTGCCTGCACGTACGCGTCGTACGGCACGCGCTCGGCGAACTCGAGCGTCGGCTCGCCCCCGTTGCGGGCGGCCCGGGCGGCCCGCTGCCTCGGGGTCACCGGTCGCACCGTGGCGGGGCGGTTCGGCGCCCGCCGCTCCGTCTGATCCACCATCGTTCTCCCTCCCCCGGACTGGCCGACATCATGATCCCGCGGTCGGATCGGCCTACGGAATGCCGGATCAACGGCGCTGAAGGGGCTCTGGCTGGCAAGCCAAAGGCAGCTAGGCGAGTCGGGTTCACGAAAGTAAGGTCTGAGCGTGGACGACATGGACTGGGCGCTGCTGCGCGAACTGCAGGCCGACGCGCGGCTCTCCTTCAGCGAACTGTCGCGGCGGGTGCACCTGTCCCCACCTGCGGTCGCGGAGCGGGTCCGCCGGCTCGAGGAGTCCGGTGTGATCACCGGGTACCACGCCCACGTCGACCTGACCCGGGCCGGCCGCACCGTGGTCGCGATGATCCGGATGTCCTGCTACGGGGCGCGCTGCATCCTGCACGACCCGGCGGTGGCCGGCTGGCCGGAGATCCTGGAGATCCACCGGATCACCGGGGACGCGTGCAGCATGTTGAAGGTGGCCGCCGGCTCCATCGGCGAGTTCGAGAGAGTCATCGACAGACTCGCCCCGTACGGCCAACCGTCGAGCACCATGGTCCTCTCCTCCCCCCTGACCTGGCACCCCCTAACCCCCCAAACCCCCTAACCCCACCCCCTGCACGCGCCGATCTTGCACATGCTGTCGCCCTTTTGTCCTCTTCTGCCACGTTTGTCGAGGCAGCAAGTGCAGATCGCGCGGGCCGGGGGCGAGGTCGGGCGGGGTTTGGGGGCTGGGTGGGGGGAAAGCAGGCGCGTGCCCAGGGGAGGGTTCCGGCGGTCGTCGCCGGTTGGGGGGAAATCATGCAGGGAATCCGCACGATCAACCGCGCGCTCTCGTCCGCACTGACACTTGTCGGGCTGGTCGCGGCGTTCGTCCTGATGACGGTCACGCCGGCACACGCCGGTGAGAACACCTTCGTCGAGGTGACGCCTAACAGCGTCCCGGCCGGCAGCCGGGTCACGATCCGCGCGAGCTGCGACAACAACAACGAACGGCAGGCCAACGTGCACTCCGACGCGTTCGGGCACGTGATGCTCAGACCGGACAACGGCTTCCTCAAGGGCGAGGTCACCGTGCCGGGCAACAAGGAACCTGGTGACTATCCGGTCGACCTGCGCTGCCAGAACGGCCAGACGGCCTCCACGATGCTGACCGTGCTGAACATGGCCTCGCCCAGCAAGGGACCGGCGACCGGGGGCGGCGGCACCGCCGGGGGCCGGGGCACGGGCTCCCTGCTGGTGCTCGGCGGCGTGGCCCTGGTGGCCACCGCGGTGGCGCTCGGCATGGCGGGCGGACGGCGCCGGGCCGGAGCCGGCTCCTGAGCCGGACCAACAATGACCCGCGGATCCGCGCGTACGCGGTCGGATCGCCGCGCCCGCTTCCGGGCCGGGCCGGCGCTGCGCGCGTCCGGCCGGCTGGTGGCCCGCGCGTCGCGCAGGCTGCGTCGGGTCGCCGGGCAGGCCGTGTCGGCGAGCGTCGCCACCACCGACCCGGCCGCCCGTCCGCTGCCGCCGACGCGGACGGCCGCACCGCCGCTGCTGCGCGGCCGGTTCGGCACCGGACCGGGACTGCCGGTGCTGGCCATCGCAGGGCTGATGGTGCTGATCGTGGCGATGCTCGGCGTCGAGCAGGTCACCGGGGTCAGCATCCTGCCCGACCGGCTCAGCGCCGGCCTGCGGCCACCGCCGAAGAAGTTCCCGGTCCTGCCGGCCAGCCACCCGGTGAGCCTCAGCATCGACACGATCGACCTGCGGGCGCCTGTGCACGACGTGGGCATCGCCGCCGACGGCACCATCGCCGTGCCCGACGCGGCCCGCGCCCAGGAGGCCGGCTGGTACGACCAGGGCCCCACACCCGGGCAGTACGGCCCCGCGGTGATCGTGGGCCACGTCGACACCACGACCGGTCCGGCGGTGTTCCACCAACTGCGTGAGCTGCGCTCCGGCGACCGGATCGAGGTGACGCGCACCGACCACAGCGTGGCGGTCTTCGAGGTGGACTCGGTGCAGCGCTTCGACAAGGGGCGACTGCCGGTGGACGAGGTGTACGGCGACTTCAGCCGTCCGAGCCTGCGCCTGATCACCTGTGGCGGTCGCTGGGTCGGCGGGGAGACCGGCTACTCGGACAACGTCGTGGTCTTCGCCTCGCTGGTCAAGGCCCGGGGAGGGTGACCGTCCGCGACGGCGTCGAGGTACTCGGCGAGCCGGGCGGCCCCGGTGAGCATGGCCCGGCCGCGCCAGGTGAGCCGTCCGCGCCACTGCCCGAGGGACGCGGCGAGCGGTTCGGCGCCGCCCGCGTCCCGCACCCGACGCAGCACGTCGGCGATGTGGCCCAGCCGGTACCCGCCGCGGCGCAGCAGGTGGGCGAGTTCGGCGTCCCGGACGTCGTCGGGCGCGTAGACGCGGTGGCGGGTCACCCGATCGCGCTCCGGTCGCAGGATCCCGGCCGACTCCCACTTGCGCAGGGTCGCGGGTCGTACGCCGAGCCGGTGCGCCAGCACGCTGATCGGTACGGCCCGCCGGCCCTGCGGCGGGGGTTTCGTCGCGGTGAGCGTGGTGACCGCCGCCTCGACCGCGTCCAGCGTCTCCCGGTCGCGTCGCAGCAGGGCATGACTGTTGTCGATGGCGCGCAGGGCGGTGTCCATCTCGCCCCGGTTGACCGCGCGCATGATCTCGCGGCTCACCGCGTGTCCGTGGCCGGCGACGAGCGCCAGGTAGGCGCTCAACGCACGGGCGTGCGCCTCGGTGAAGCGGCGGTATCCGGTGGCGGTGCGCTCGGCCGGTGGCAGCACACCATCGCGTTCGTAGTTCCGGACCGCCTGCGCCGACAGTCCGTGCCGGCGGGCCAGGTCGATCGGTCGACGTACCCCCGGCTTTGAGGGTTTTGTGGTTGCCACCGCGCTCCGTCGCTCTGAAGTCTCAACCGCTGGTTCAAGGATACGGTCGATGCAATGACCACTCTTCTCGACCTGCTCGACGGCTCGCCGGCCCTGCTCGCGCTCGGTGAGCCGACACATGGCGAGTCCGCCTTCCTCCAGGTCCGCAACGACGCCTTCCTGACACTGGCCGAGCACGGCTGTCGCTCCATCGCCCTGGAGAGCGACCGGGCCGCGGGGCTACTCGCCGACGAGTTCGTGCGTGGCGGGGACGTGCCGCTCGACCGTGTGCTCGCCGAGGGGTTCAGTCACGGCTTCGGCGCCGCGCCTGCCAACCGTGACCTGCTGCTGCGCATGCGCGAGTGGAACGCCGGACGCCCGCCCGCGCAGCACCTGCGGTTCCACGGTTTCGACGCGCCGCTGGAGATCGAGGGCGCTCCGAGCCCGCGCCGGCACCTGACGCGGGTCTGCGACTTCCTCGACCTCGACCGCTCGGCGGAGATCGACGACCTGGTTGGCGACGAGGCCCGGTGGAGTGACCCGGCCGCGATCTGGGAGGCCGGTCGGTCGGTCGGACGCTCGACGGACGCCCAACGGCTACGGGTGCTCGCCGACGACCTGGTGACCGAGTTGTACCTCCAGGCGCACCGCCGGTCCGTGGGCTGGCCGGAGGCGCTCGTGCACGCCACGTCGGCTGTCGCGTTGCTGCGCTACCACGCCGCGGCCGCGGCCCCACTCGGCCAGGAGGAACGGTTCGCACGCCTGGCAGGTGTCCGGGACGCGCTGATGGCCGAGAACCTGCTCGCGATCCGGGCGGTCGAGGCGCACCGTGGACCGACGCTGGTCTTCGCGCACAACACACACCTGCAACGCCAGCCGAGCACGATGACGATGGGCACGACGACGGTGTCGTGGGCCGGCGCCGGCGCGATCGTCGGGGCACTGCTCGGCGAGCGGTACCGGGTGGTGGTGGGCAGCCTCGGCGCGAGCCCCGCGCTCGGCATCGGCGTGCCCGCCGCGTCCACCTACGAGGGCCGGCTCCAGCAGAGGGGCGACCTTCCCGAATACGTCCCGGCGACCGACATCGGCCCGGCCGAGCGCAGAACCCACGACCACCGCTACTTCCCGCTGGACCAGGCCACCATCGACCACGCCGACGCGGTGCTGCACATCCCCACAGGCGTCGACACGACGGTGCTCGCCGACCGGATCGGTGCGCTGCCCGGCGTAGAGCAGGTGGTGGCGAGCGAGGAGAACGGATCACCCGAGGGGGCGTGGGGCGACCGGTTCTTCTACGTCGGAGCGGACCGCCGCCAACCGTTCGCCACGATCGTCGAGCACGACGTGCCCGGCTTCGACGAGGCAGGGCAGCTCGACCGTCCCGGCGTCTTCCGGCTCAACCTGGACCTGGGCCGGGTCGAGTTCGAAAGGGCGTTCGGCTTCGCGCCGAAGGCGTTCGAGGAGCACCGGGACGACTTCGACCACGCCCGGCTGGACACTCTCACGCCGCACCCGGGCTACGCGCTGCACGGCTTCGCCGGGATCGTGATGCCGGGACCGCAAATGCTGCCCGAGATCGACACGCTCCTCGCCATCGCGTACGGACGGGCTGTCGACCGTCACGAGCGCGCCACGCGGCGGGCCGCCGACCGGCGGGACTGAGCGCCCGGGCCGGGGCGGGTGCGGTCAGGCGGCCGCTTCGGGCTCGCGCAGGTCGAGCCAGTCGGCCCAGCGCGGGTCCGGAGCGCGGTGCCCGAGGACCCGCCACGCAGTCCCTTTCGGCGCGGCCGGCAGCGCGTGCAGCCGCCAGCCCAGCTCGGCGGGGGTCTTGTCGCCCTTCGTGTGGTTGCAGCGGGCGCACGCGGCCACCACGTTCTCCCACGCGTGCCGGCCACCCCGGCTGCGCGGGAACACGTGGTCGATCGTCTCGGCCGGGCCCCGGCAGTAGGCGCACCGCCAGCCGTCCCGGGCGAAGATCGCCCGGCGGGACAGCCCGACGTGCGTGCGGTACGGGACGCGGACGAAACGGGTCAGCCGGACCACCGACGGCACCGGGAGCGCGTCGCGGGCACTGTGCAGGATGCCGTCCCCGTCGGCGACGCAGACCGCCTTCGCGGACAGCACGAGGATCGCGGCTCGACGCACCGACACGACACACAGCGGCTCGTAGGTGGCGTTGAGGACCAACGCGCCGGAGCCCACCGTGGGTCGTATGTCAGGCATCGCGCTCACCCTCCCGGTTCAGCGGCTGCTGCGTACCGCCGTCGACCGGGGTCGGGCATGACGACCCACACGGTCGACGCCGGCCGATCACCGACGTCCGTTGCGCCAATAGTCCCTGATCGGACCCCGGATTGCACGCACTAATCCGGGGCCGGACATGAAGCTCTCTACCGCACCTGTCAGGATGGCCGGTTCGCCCCGTTCCGGTGCCGCCGTCGGCGGCACGTCACCCGCCGGTGGGTCGGCGACTGGCGGTCCGGTTCGTTGCGGTACGAAGACAGGGTGAGTGCCGCCAGCGTGATGCCCCTCGCCCTGTCCACCGCCGGGTCGGTGAACTGCCAGGGCAGTTCCTCCTGCGAATTCATCTACGAGCTCACCCGGTCGCAATGGTTCGCCGAGGGCAGCTACTGGATCCTGCTCAAGCCGCTGCGGGTGCTGTTGATCCTGGTCGTGGCGATGGTGGCCCGCTGGGCGCTGCACCGGACGATCAACCGGCTGGTGCGGACCACCACCGACGGCGCGGTGCCGACGATGCTGCGGCCGCTGCGCGAGCGGGTGCCCACCGCCGCTGTCGACCCGGCCGAGTTCGTACCGGAACGACGGCGGCAGCGGGCCGAGGCCATCGGCTCGGTGCTGCGCAGCCTCACCACGGCGTTCGTCTTCGGGATCGCGCTGCTGATGATCCTGCGCGAGTTCAGCTTCGACCTGGCCCCGCTGCTGGCCAGCGCCGGGATCGTCGGCGTCGCGCTGGGCTTCGGCGCGCAGAGCCTGGTCAAGGACCTGATCGCCGGTCTGTTCATGCTCATCGAGGACCAGTACGGCGTGGGCGACAACGTCGACCTGGGCGAGGCGACGGGTGTGGTGGAGTCGGTCGGACTGCGGGTCACGACGGTCCGCGACGGTCGGGGCGTGCTCTGGTACATCCGCAACGGCGAGATCATCCGGGTGGGCAACAAGAGCCAGGGCTGGGCCCTGGTGGTGGTGGACCTGCCGATCGGGTTCAGCAGCACCGAGGAGGCCACCGCCGTGCTGCGGACCGCGGCCGCGTCGATCGCGATGGACCCGGAGCTGTCGCCGGAGATCGTCGAGGCGCCCGAGGTGCTCGGCGTCGAGCAGATGACTGTGGACGGCGCGGTGATCCGGACGGTGGTGAAGACGACTGCCGACGGGCAGTTCGCGGTGGGCCGGGAGCTGCGCCGGCGGCTTGCCGAGGCGCTGGAGAACTCGGGGATCACCGCCCAGATCGCCGCTGCCCGCATCTATCCCGGCGTACCGAGCCGGCCGCTGCCCGAGGCTGAGACCGGTCAGGGCGGCGCCACCTGACCGGGACGGCCTGTCCGGTCGATACAGGGGTCGCGGTCCGCCCGGCCCCTCAGGTATCGTCCGTTCGTTCAGTCGGGGATGCGACGAACGAGCCGTTCGCCCTAGCTAGTTGTCAGACGATCGGGCAGAATTCGGTGCACGCGTTCCCGCCGGAGCGTGGTCACATCCTCGCTGATCCGTAGATCTGACGAGTGTTCCCGGCCGGCTGCCACGAGCGGTGCGCCGGGAGCCGATGGAGGCGACGGTGCCCGACGAGCGACCTTCCGCGGAAGGCCCGGCCACATTTCGCGAAGTGTTCGCCCAGCGCGAGTTCCGGGCTGTCTTCGCGGCCGGTGCCCTCTCGTGGATCGGTGACTACGTGGCGAAGGCCGCCGTCACCCTTCTCGTCTACCAGCAGACCGACTCCGTCGCGCTCTCCGCCGCCGCCTTCGCCGTGAGCTTCCTGCCGTGGCTGCTCGGTGGCCCTCTGCTCGCCGCGCTTGCCGAGCGGTACCCGTACCGGCGGGTGATGGTCGCGTGCGACCTGATCCGGATGACGCTGATGCTGCTCATCGCCATCCCGGGCCTGCCGGTCCAGGCGGTGCTCGTGCTCATCTTCGCCGCCACGCTGGCCAACCCGCCGAGCCAGGCGGCGAAGTCCGCCCTGATGCCGCAGATCCTCGCCGGCGACCGGCTGGTGGTCGGCCTGTCGCTGAACAGCAGCGTCGGGCAGGCCGCGCAGGTCCTCGGCTACCTGCTCGGCACGGCCGTCGCCGCGTTCAACCCGGCCCTCGCACTGCTGATCAACGCGGCGACGTTCGCCGCCTCGGCGCTGCTCGTGCGTTTCGGCGTCCGGGACCGAGCCCCCGTGATGACCGGCGCCCGCCGCAGCCACCTGCTGCGGGAGACCACCCAGGGGTTCCAGATCGTGTTCGGCACGCCGGTGCTGCGGGCCATCGCGGTGCTGGTGTTCAGCGCGATGCTCTTCTCGATCGTTCCGGAAGGGCTGGCGGCGGGCTGGGCCAACCAGGACGGCGTCGGCATGGACGAGGGCCTCGCGCAGGCTCTGATCATGGTGGCCAACCCGGTGGGGTTCATCCTCGGCGGGCTGCTCGTGAGCCGGCTGTTCGGCCCGTCCCGGCGGCGGGCTCTGATGCGGCCACTTGCCGTCCTCGCCCCGCTGGCGCTGGTGCCGGCACTGCTCAACCCGGCGCCACAGGTGGTGGCGCTGCTCGCCGCGCTCTGCGGGTTCGCGGTCGCGGGCATGCTGCCGATGGCCAACGGCCTGTTCGTCCAGGCCCTGCCCGCCGAGTTCCGGGCACGCGCCTTCGGTGTCATGGCCACCGGGGTCCAGGTCATCCAGGGGATCGCGGTGCTGGTCACCGGCCTGCTCGCCGACCGGTTCTCGATCCCGCTTGTGGTAGGCGTGTGGAGCGCCGCCGGGGTGCTGCTGATGCTTGTGGCCTCGCTGCGCTGGCCGGACCGGCAGACGGTGGACAGCACTATCGCGGCGGCGGTCGCGGCCAACGCCGAACAGGCGGCGAACCAGGGCGACCGGCCCTCCGGCGGCACGCCTGCCGCCGACCCCCAGACGGGCACGGGCCGCCGCCGGCACGCCCTGAGCTGACGTACGGGCCGGGCGTGATCCGACGCACGGCGTACGGGTCCGGCCGGTGCGGAACGTACCTGGCAGGATGGAACGGTGAACCCCGCAGGTGAATCCGACCGTCCCAGTGCGTCGATGACCCTCTTCGAAGCGGTCGGCGGCGAGCCCACCTTCCGCAAGCTGGTGGACGAGTTCTACGTCGGTGTCGCCACCGACCCCCTGCTGCGACCCATGTACCCCGAGGAGGACCTGGGGCCGGCCGCGGACCGGCTGACCCTGTTCCTCATGCAGTACTGGGGTGGGCCGAACACGTACTCCACCCAGCGGGGCCACCCGCGGCTGCGGATGCGGCACGCCCCGTTCCGGATCGGCGTGGCCGAACGGGACGCCTGGCTGCTGCACATGCGCCGCGCCGTGGACCGGCTCGACCTGGAGCCGGAGATCGCCGATGCGCTCTGGGACTATCTGGAGCGGGCCGCGTACTTCATGGTCAACGCCATGGACGACCCGGCCGGGCCCGCCTGACGGCCCCGGCCGGACACCAGGCCCGCGCGGCGCCTCAGAGCAGAGCGCCCTCGTCGTGCAGCCAGTCCACGAAGCTGGTGGCCACCGCCGCGCCGCAGTCGAGCATCTCGACGAGCAGCGCGTCGTGGGTGCCGGCGCCTAGTGGCACCTGAAGCTCGGCGTAGATCGGCAACTGCCCGCGCTCGGTCGGGTCGCCGATGTACGCCTTGCAGAACCGGCGTGTGTGGTTCCACTCGTTCACCACCCGGTAGGCCCGGTCGGCCCAGTCCGGTGGGACGGTGGCGTGCGGGCGGGCCCGCATCACCAGGATCTCGTCCTCCGGCCCCTCCAGGGCGACCAGGACGGCGTGCCGCTCCCACATGGCCAACAGGTTGCCGTCGCCGTCGGCAAGGTACCGGACGTCGAGCAGGTCGAGTGCGTCGCAGACCCGACGCAGACTGACCGGCTCGACGGTGGCGGGCATCTCCGTCAGCACGGGCCGCTCATTGGACGGGCAGTCGTCCCCCGGCTGGCGGGGGCTTGGCGGTCCGACCCGGACCGCGCTCTCCACTGTGATCCCGCTTCGGGTTTCCGGATCGCCGCCGTCGGCGGGACCGGGGCGCCATGACCACCACGGCATCGCTCGCGCACCTCACTCCCCAGCGGATCCAGTCGCCTACGGTGCGTTGGATCCGAGGATGGACGGTACCCGGACAGCCGAGTTGAAGCACCCCCCCAACGACCGCCCCAGCCCAGAAGAATGAGCCGGGGTCATCCGTTCGGACGAGTCATGAGGGGTGTTACGGCGAGGTCGGTGGCCTTCTGCAACCAGGCCGCTCCGTATGGTCCCACCAGGCCGACCCAACGGCCGGCCACCCGCACCTGCACGGCCGGCTCGTCCACGGCGGTGCCCGGGCCGGGGGCGCCGAGGAAGCCCATCCGGACCAGCCCCTGCACCAGCCGCTGCGGTACCTCCACCGGCGGCGCCGGCGGCCCGTCGGGCGTGACCACCACCGCGACGTGATCCAGCAGCGCGTCCCGCAGGGCACGCTGACCGACCGCCCGGCCGGCCACACCCTGCTCGCTCGCCGTCCGCAGGGTGCCCGCCGCGGCGTCCGCGATCCGCCGCAGCTCGGCGGCGGGCAGCACCTCCACCGGTTGGCTGCGCGCCGGCGGGAGCGGCCACCGCCACTGCGCGTCCCGACGCGTCGGCAACGACGTACCGCCGCGTTCCAGCTCGGCCAGCAGTTCGGCGGCGGCCACCGTGACGTCGTCGGCGACGCCGTCGGCCGGGCCGCCGGCCACCGTCCGCACCACGAGCACCTGCCACGGCAGCCGCGCCCAGAGCGCGACGCGCCCGGTCGCGCCGGCCGGCCGCAGCCGGACCGGCGCGGCCGGGTCGAGTCGGACCAGCCGGGCCAGGAACGCGCCGGCGTCGACCGCGCCGGTGAGGCCGTGCGCCGCCGACGCCACCCGGCCCGGTTCCGTGCCCGGCCGGGTCACGCCCCGCCGCCCTGCGGGGCGTACGTCAGCAGGAAGTCCCGCTCCTCGGCGGTGATCCGCCGGGGCACCTGACGGGTCAGGTCGAACGGCACAAGCACCGAACGGGCCCGGCTGGCGAGCACGTCGCCGTCGTACAGCTCGTAGGCGACGGTGAAGCGGGAAGCCTTGATCTCCTCGACCCACAGCTCGATCCGGACGGTGGGCGCCGCCTCCGCGGTGGCCCGACCCAGCGCGTAGTCGACGGGGCGCAGGTAGTCGACCTCGTGCCGGCGGATCACCACACCGTCGGCGAACGAGCCCACCCCCCAGGCCCGGCCGCCGGCGAACATCAACGCCACCCGCGCCTCCTCGTACAGGGTGAGGAAGCGCGAGTTGTTGACGTGGCCGTACGCGTCCAGGTCGGACCAGCGCAGTGTGCAGTGGTAGACGAACCGGTCAGACACCGTCTCGGCCGGTCAGTCGCGGGTCAGCTTGCGGTACGTCACCCGGTGCGGCCGGGCGGCCTCCGCGCCGAGGCGGTCGATCTTGTTCTTCTCGTACGCCTCGAAGTTGCCCTCGAACCAGAACCACTTAGCCGGGTCCTGGTCGTCGCCCTCCCAGGCCAGGATGTGCGTGGCGACCCGGTCCAGGAACATCCGGTCGTGGGAGATGACCACGGCGCAGCCGGGGAACTCCAGCAGCGCGTTCTCCAGGCTGGAGAGCGTCTCCACGTCCAGGTCGTTCGTCGGCTCGTCGAGCAGGATGACGTTGCCGCCGATCTTCAGGGTCAGCGCCAGGTTGAGCCTGTTGCGCTCACCGCCGGAGAGCACCTTCGTCGGCTTCTGCTGGTCCGGCCCCTTGAAGCCGAACGCGGCGATGTACGCCCGCGACGGCATCTCGACCTTGCCCACCATCAGGTAGTCCAGCCCGTCGGAGACGACCTCCCAGACGGTCTTGTCACCGTCCAGGCCCTGCCGGTTCTGGTCGACGTACGACAGCGAGACTGTCGGACCGACCCGTACCTCGCCGGCGGTCGGCTCCTCCAGCCCGACGATGGTCTTGAACAGCGTGGTCTTGCCGACGCCGTTCGGACCGATGATGCCGACGATGCCGTTGCGGGGCAGCGAGAACGACAGGTTGTCGATCAGCAGCCGGTCACCGAAGCCCTTGCTGAGGCCCTGCGCCTCGATCACCGTGCTGCCCAGGCGTGGGCCCGGCGGGATCTGGATCTCCTCGAAGTCCAGTTTGCGGGTCTTCTCCGCCTCGGTGGCCATCTCGTCGTACCGGTCCAGACGGGCCTTGGACTTGGTCTGCCGGGCCTTGGCGTTGGAGCGGACCCACTCCAGCTCCTCGGTGAGGCGCTTCTTCATCTTCGCGTCGCGGCGACCCTCGACGGCCAGGCGGGCGGCCTTCTTCTCCAGGTAGGTGGAGTAGTTGCCCTCGTAGCCGATGGCCCGGCCCCGGTCCAGCTCCAGGATCCAGCCGGCCACCTTGTCCAGGAAGTACCGGTCGTGGGTGATCGCCATGACGGTGCCCGCGTACTTGGCCAGGTGCTGCTCCAGCCAGGAGACGCTCTCCGCGTCCAGGTGGTTGGTGGGCTCGTCGAGCAGCAGCAGGTCGGGGGCCTCCAGGAGCAGCTTGCAGAGCGCCACCCGGCGGCGCTCACCACCGGAGAGCTGGGTCACGTCGGCGTCCGGCGGCGGGCAGCGCAGCGCGTCCATCGCCAGTTCGAGCTTGGAGTCGATGTCCCACGCGTCGGCGTGGTCCAGCTCCTCCTGGAGCCGGCCCATCTCCTCCATCAGCTCGTCGGAGTAGTCGGTAGCCATCTGCTCGGCGATCTTGTTGAACCGCTCCAGCTTGGCCTTGGTCTCGGCGACCGCCTCCTCGACGTTGCCGAGCACGGTCTTGGCGTCGTTGAGCGGAGGCTCCTGGGCGAGCATGCCGACCGTGTAGCCGGGCATCAGCCGGGCCTCGCCGTTGCTCGGCTTGTCCAGCCCTGCCATGATCTTGAGGAGGCTGGACTTACCGGCGCCGTTCGGGCCGACCACACCGATCTTGGCCCCCGGCAGGAAGCTCAGCGTCACGTTGTCGAGCACGACCTTGTCGCCGTGCGCCTTGCGCGCCTTTTCCAGGACGTAGATGTACTGGGCCACGGTGCGGGCTACCTCCGTCGGTTTGCTGTCGCCTGATCGGCGGCGCGGCGCGGGCTCGGACCTCCACCCGCCGCCGCCGGCCGGGAGCCGGCCGCGCGCACGCCATCGTCAATCCTGACAGGTACGGCGAGCTTCGCCCACATCACCCCGCCCGAGGAGTACGCGGCGAGCCGATCGTCGACTCCGCGCAGCGCGGCTGTCGACAAGATCACCTCGAGGATTCGGCGAGTCCGGGGCGGGTAGGAGACTCCGGCACGGGGGCCCAGAGGCCGCAGCTACGCTCAGTACGCTCATCGCGGTGGACCCGTCAGTACCCGGAGGTGGCCGATCGTGACCGTCCGTAGCTCCTTTGTCGTAGTGGCGAACCGTCTGCCTGTCGACGAGGTGAGCACACCCGAGGGACGGCAGTGGCGACGCAGCCCCGGAGGGCTGGTCACCGCGCTGCATCCCGTACTCGCCGAACACCAGGGCACCTGGGTCGGCTGGGCCGGTGGCACAGGCGCCGCGCCCGAGCCGTTCGACCTGGAGGGGATCCGGCTGCACCCGGTCCCGTTGAGTGCCGAGGAGCTGGAGCGCTACTACGAGGGCCAGTCCAACGCGACGATCTGGCCGCTCTACCACGACGCCGTGGAGACGCCCGCCTACAAGCGCCGCTGGCGCGAGGCGTACCGCCTGGTCAACGCCCGGTTCGCGGAGGCCGCGGCGGACGTGGCGGCCGAGGGCGCGACGGTCTGGGTGCAGGACTACCAGCTCCAGCTCGTCCCGGCGATGCTGCGGGAGCTGCGACCGGACCTGCGGATCGGGTTCTTCCTGCACATCCCGTTCCCGCCGATCGAGCTGTTCATGCAGATGCCGTTCCGCACCGAGATCCTGCGCGGCCTGCTCGGCGCCGACCTGGTCGGCTTCCAGCAGCGGCTGGCCGCGCAGAACTTCGTCCGGCTGGCCCGGCACCTGCTGGGGCTGCGCTACGAGGGGCAGATGATCCAGGTCGACGGGCGGCAGGTGAAGGCGGGCGCCTTCCCCATCTCGATCGACACGCAGGAGATGGAGCGGATGGCCGCCGATCCGGCGGTCCAGGCCCGCGCCAAGCAGATCCGCGCCGAACTGGGTGACCCGAAGACGATCATCCTTGGCGTGGACCGGCTGGACTACACCAAGGGCATCGAGTTGCGGCTCAAGGCCTTCCGCGAACTTCTGGCTGACGGAAAGTTGACAGTTCCCGATGCGGTTATGGTGCAGGTCGCCACACCGAGCCGTGAGCGCGTCGAGCACTACCAGGCACTTCGAGTCAAGGTAGAGCGCGAGGTTGGTCGGATTAATGGCGAATTCGGCAGGGTCGGCGTGCCGGCGGTGCATTACCTGCATCAGTCGTACAGTCGCAGTGAACTGGCCGCGATGTACGTTGCTGCCGACGTGATGATGGTGACACCGCTGCGAGACGGAATGAACCTGGTAGCCAAGGAGTACGTCGCATCGCGCGCCGACCAGGGCGGTGCGCTCGTGCTCAGTGAATTCGCTGGCGCCGCAACGGAGCTGCGCCAGGCCTTTCTGTGTAACCCGCACGATCCGGACGCGGTCAAGGACGCCCTGCTCCGGGCAGTGCACGTGGAGAAAACCGAGGCACGCCGCCGGATGCGGACAATGCAACGTCACCTGCGTACCCACGACGTGGGGCACTGGGCCAAGTCTTTCCTCTCCGAACTGGGAGTTTCCGAGGCGGAGGCCGAGTGAACACGTCCGTCAACGACGGAGCGCCGATCGTCACCGAGGTGATGGACCCTGAGCTGCGCTCCGCCATCGGCCGGATCGCCCGGGTCCCCCAGCTCCTGATCGCCTGCGACTACGACGGCACACTGGCGCCGATCGTGGAGGACCCGAGCACCGCCGTACCCCTGCCCGAGTCGGTCGCCGCGATCCGCGCGCTCGCCGCGCTCCCGCAGACCACCGTGGCTGTCGTCTCCGGCCGGGCGCTGCGCGACCTGGCCGCGCTCTCCCGCCTGCCCAGCGAGGTGCACCTCGTCGGCAGCCACGGCTCCGAGTTCGACATCGGCTTCGTCGAGCGACTCTCCCCCGAGCTGGTGGCGGTACGCCAGCGGGTGCGCAACGCGCTTCGCGAGATCGCCGCCGAGCACCCCGGGATCCGGCTGGAACGCAAGCCGGCAAGCGTCGCCATGCACACCCGCGGGGTCGACCCGCAGGTCGCCGCCGCCGCCATCGAGGCGGTCCGCACCGGCCCGGCCACCTTCGACGGGGTCACCGTCACCCAGGGCAAAGAGGTGATCGAGCTCTCCGTGGTGGCCACCCACAAGGGCACCGCTATCGACCAGCTCCGGACCCAGCTCGCGGCCAGCGCCGTGCTGTTCATCGGCGACGACGTCACCGACGAGAACGCGTTCGGCAACCTGCACGGTCCGGACCTCGGCATCAAGATCGGCCCCGGCGAGACCCAGGCCGCCTACCGGGTGGCCGAGCCGCTCGACGCGGCCCGCACACTCGGGCTGCTGCTGGAGACCCGCCGGCACTGGCTGTTCGGTGAGCGGGCGGTGCCCATCGAGCGGCACTCGATGCTCTCGAACGGCCGTACCGTCGCGCTGCTCACCCCCGAGGCCAAGGTCAGCTGGCTCTGCCACCCCAAGCCCGACTCGGCGGCGATCTTCGCGGACCTGGTCGGCGGCAGCCCGGCCGGTCACTTCAGCGTCGCCCCGGAACGCGGGGGCATCCCGCTGGGTCAGCGCTACCGCTCGGGCACGATGACCGTGGAGACCCGGTGGTCCGGGCTCACCGTCACCGACTGGCTGGACAAGCCGGCCCGGGAGACCACCCCCGACGGCCCGGCCGTCGTCACCGGCGACTCGACCCTCGTCCGGGTGCTCACCGGCCACGGCAAGGCCCGGCTGGAGTTCGCCCCCCGGCCCGAGTTCGGTCAGGTCGCCGTGCAGTTGCAGCCGCTCGGCGACGGCCTGCTGGTGCTCGGCTCCAACGAGCCGATCGCCCTCTACTCCCCCGGCGTCGAGTGGCAGGTCAACAACGACGGCGGGTACGAGACCGCCAAGGCCGTCGTCGACCTCTCCGGCGCCGGTGGGCAGGTCGTGCTGGAGCTGCGCTTCGGCACGCACAGCCTGGAGCACCACCGGGTGCCGATCCACGAGCGGCAGACAGCCGCCGAGCAGCCGTGGAAGGACTGGGTGGCCTCGCTGCGGCTGCCCTCGACCTCCCGCGACCTGGTCGCCCGCAGCGCGCTCACCCTGCGCGGCCTCTGCCACGAGGCCACCGGTTCGATCCTGGCCGCGGCCACCACCTCGCTCCCCGAGGAGCTGGGCGGCGTCCGCAACTGGGACTACCGCTACTGCTGGCTGCGGGACGCGGCGCTTACCGCCCGCGCGCTCGTCGACCTCGGTTCCATCGAGGAGGCCGAGGCGTTCCTGCGCTGGGTGGACGGCTGCATCGAGCGCACCGGCGGCCACCCGGAGCGCCTGCACCCGCTGTACACCATCGACGGGTACGAGCTGGGCGCCGAGGCCGTCATCGACACACTGCCCGGGTACGCCGGCTCCCGGCCGGTACGCGTCGGCAACCTCGCCAACCACCAGCTCCAACTGGACGTCTTCGGCCCGATCGCCGACCTGATCGCGGCCGTCGCCGACGCCCGTGGCTCGGTCCGCGACGACGAGTGGCGGGTCCTGGAGAACATGGTCGAGGCGGTCCGCCGCCGCTGGCACGAGCCCGACCACGGCATCTGGGAGGCCCGGCTGCCACCACGGCACCACGTGTTCTCCAAGGTGATGTGCTGGATGACAGTCGACCGGGCGCTGCACGTGATGCGCCAGCACGGTGGCGAGGACCGACCCGAGTGGAAGGACCTGCGCGACCGGATCGGCGCCAACGTGCTGGAGCACGGCTGGCACGACGAGGTCGAGGCGTACAGCGTCGCGTACGGCGACGAGGACATGGACGCGTCGTCGTTGTGGATCGGCCTGTCCGGTCTGCTCCCGGGTGACGACCCGCGCTTCCTGTCCACCGTGCTGAAGATCGAGGCGGACCTGCGCAGCGGCCCGGTCGTCTACCGGTACCACTGGGACGACGGCCTGCCCGGCCGTGAGGGCGGCTTCCACATCTGCACGGCGTGGCTGATCGAGGCGTACCTGCGCACCGGCCGCCGCACCGACGCCGAGGAGCTGTTCGCGCAGATGGTGCTCACCGCGGGCCCCACCGGCCTGCTCCCCGAGCAGTACGACCCGCTCGCCGAGCGCGGGCTGGGCAACCACCCGCAGGCGTACAGCCACCTGGGGCTCATCCGCTGCGCCCTGCTGCTGGACAACATGCTCAAGCAGTAGTTCGACAGACAGACCACGACGGGCCGGAGCATCGCTGCTCCGGCCCGTCGTCAATTCGGCAGGCGCCTCGATTCGACAGCACCGGCGGGTGCCGGTCACCCGAGCGCCGCCGTCACCACCCTGGCCCTGGCCCCGGCCCCGTGCGGGTCCTTTGCTCTGCTTCACTGCACGCAACACAACGCCTTCTCCGTGTTGCGTCGGTTGAAGCAGAGCAAAGGACCCGCAGGGACCAGGCAGTGTCCGCTGCCCGGGCCGCTGAGCCGCCCGCACCGCCCGGGGTCGCGTCGCCCCGGGCCACCGATCACTCGTCGAGGGCACCCACCACGTCGCCAACCACCACGACGGCGGGTGGACGGAGGTCGGCCGCCAACGCCTCGGCGGCCACCGCTTCAAGCGTCGAGCGCAGGACCCGCTGGGCACCGGTGGTGGCCTCCTGGACCACTGCGGCCGGTGTCCGTGGCGAACGCCCGTGCGCGATGAGGGTGGCCGTGATGGCGGCGAGGTTCTTCAGCCCCATGAGGATCACAAGCGTGCCGCGCAGGCCCGCGAGGGCGTCCCAGCGCACCAGCGAGGCCGGCGAGTCGGGTGCCAGGTGCCCGGAGACGACTGTGAACTCGTGCGCCACCCCCCGGTGGGTGACCGGGATGCCGGCGGCGGCCGGAGCGGCGATCGAGCTGGTCACCCCCGGCACGACAGTCACGGGTACGCCGGCCTCCGCGCACGCCAGCAACTCCTCCCCGCCCCGCCCGAAGACGTACGGGTCACCGCCCTTGAGCCGGACCACGAAGGCGCCCGCCAGGGCACGGTCGACCAGGATCTGGTTGATCTCCTCCTGCGCCCGGGACGGGCCGTAGGGGATCTTCGAGGCGTCCACCAGCTCGACGTCGGGGCGCAGCTCGTCCAGGAGCAGCCCGGGAACCAGCCGGTCGGCGACCACCACGTCGGCCACGGTGAGCAGCCGCCAGCCCTTCACCGTGATCAACTCCGGGTCACCCGGCCCGGCGCCGACCAACGCCACCCGCCCGACCGTCGCAGCGGAGGTGGCCTCGGCGTCGGGCCGGCCCCGGGTGGGAGCGGCGTCGCGCACGGCGAGCAGGTCGCGGATCGCGTCACGGACACTCATCGCCCGCCGGGGATCCCCGCCGCCCAGCACCGCCACGGTGACCGGACCCTGCCGGGTCACCGCCGGGGTCCAGGCCGTGGCGGCCGCCCGGTCGTCGGCCCGTACGCAGAAGATCCGCCGCTCGGCGGCGACGGCGCTCACCGACGCCGCCGCGATCGGGTCGTCGATCGCGACCTGGACCAGCCACGCCCCGTCCAGGTCCTCCGGCGCGAACCGGCGCGGCGCCCAGCGCAGCCGGTCGGCGTTCACGTGGGCGCGCAGCGCCGGGGTCAGCTCCGGCGCCACCAGCAGGACGTCCGCGCCGGCGTCCAGCAGCGCCGGGACCCGCCGAGTGGCGACCGCGCCGCCGCCCACCACCACCACCCGCCGCCCGGCCAACCGCAGGCCCAGAGGGTACGGACTTGTCACTTCTCGGCCACGCCTGCGGAGTCGAAGGTGGCCACCTCGTGCAGCACCCGGACCGCGCCGGTGACCACTGGCAGCGCCAGCAGCGCACCGGTGCCCTCGCCGAGGCGCAGCCCCAGGTCGATGAGCGGGTCGAGACCCAGGTGGCGCAACGCCACGGTGGCGCCCGGCTCGGCCGAGCGGTGACCGGCGACCATCGCGCCGACCGCGTCCGGGGCGAACGCGGCGGCGGCGAGCGCGGCGGAGACCGCGATGACGCCGTCCAGCAGCACAGGCGTACGGCGGGCCGCGGCGCCCAGGATCAGGCCGGCCAGCGCGGCGTGCTCCAGCCCACCGACGGCGGCCAGCACACCCAGCGGGTCGGCCGGGTCGGGCGTGTGCCGGGCCAGCGCGGCCCGCACCACCGCCACCTTGTGCGCGTACGTCGGGTCGTCGACCCCGGTGCCCCGGCCCGTGGCGTCGAGCGGGTCGGCCCCGGTGAATGCCGCGATCAACGCGGCGGCCGGGGTGGTGTTGCCGATACCCATGTCCCCGGTGAGCAGGATGCCGGCACCGGCGTCGATCAGCTCGTCGGCGATCCGGATGCCGGTCCGCACGGCCGCCAGCGCCTCGTCCCCGGTGAGCGCGGCGGTCACCGTGAAGTCCCGGGTGCCCCTGCGGACCGACGCGGTGACCAGTCGGGGCGCGGACGGGTCGAGCACCGCCGTGCCGGGGACCTCGGGGGCGGGCAGCGGGGTGGCCACGCCGACGTCGACGACGGTGACCGAGGCGCCTGCCTGCCGGGCGAACGCGTTGACGACCGCCCCGCCGGCCAGGAAGTTGCCGATCATCTGCCCGGTGACCTCCTGCGGCCACGGGGACACGCCCTGGGCGTGCACCCCGTGGTCACCCGCGAAGATCGCGACCGCGGCCGGCTCGGGCAGCGGCGGCGGGCAGGCGCCGGCCAGGCCGGCGAGGCGTACCGACAGCTCCTCCAGCAGACCCAGCGAGCCCGCCGGCTTGGTGAGCCGGCCGTGCAGCTCCCGGGCGGCGGCCATCGCCGACTCGTCGAGCGGTCGGATCGCCGCGATCGTGTTCTCCAACATCATGCCTCCATGGTCTCGCGCAGCACCTCGACGAACGCTTCTGTGGTGTTTCGGTCGCGTACCGCCACCCGCAGCCAGTCCGGGCCGAGGCCGGGGAACGTGTCGCCCCGGCGCACCGCCCAGCCCCGGTCCCGCAGGGCTGACCGGATCCGGCTCGCACCGGGCAGGTGCAGCAGCACGAACGCGCTGGCGGGGCGGCCTGCGACGCGTACACCTGGAAGGTCGGCCAGGCGGGCGACCAGATGGTCGCGGTCGGCGGCGAGATCGGCGGCGATCGCGCGTTCGGCCCGGACCGCGACGGACGTGGCGCAGGCCGACGCGGCGGCCAGCGCCGGGGTGGATACGGCCCACAACGGCTGGACGGCGGCCAGCCGGGACAGCAGCTCCGGCGCGCCGAGCAGGTAGCCGATCCGCAGGCCGGCCAGGCCCCACGTCTTGGTGAGGCTGCGCACCACGAGCAGGCCGGGCAGGTCGCGCCGCTCGGCCAGCGACTCCGGCTCGCCGGTGCGCCCGGGCGCGATCGTGGTGTCGGCGAACGCCTCGTCGACCACGAGCACCCGGCCGGGGCGGGCCAGCGCGGCCACCGTCTCCGCCGGGTGCAGTACGGAGGTGGGATTCGTCGGGTTGCCGATCATCACCAGGTCGGCGTCGGCGGGCACCCGACCGGGATCGAGCCGGAAGTCCTCGGCGGGATCCAGCAGCACCCGCTCGACCTGGTGGCCGGCGGCCCGCAACGCCGCCTCCGGCTCGGTGAACTGGGGATGCACCACGACCGGGCGGCGGACGCCCCGCAGCGCCTGGGCGATCAGCACGAAGCCCTCGGCGGCCCCGGCGGTGAGCAGCACCTCGTCCGGGTGACGCCGGTGCCGGGCGGCGACCGCGGCGCGGGCCGGCGCCGGGTCCGGGTATCGGGCCAGATCGGTGAGGCTTGCGGTGATCGGCCCGGCCAGCCACTGCGGCAGGGGCGCCCGACGCACGTTGACGGCGAGGTCGACCAGGCCGGCTGTCGCCTCCGCGTCGCCGTGGTGCGCGAGGTCCGGCTCAGTCCCGCCGGGCGGGGTCGGCGCGCTCGGCTGATCAGGCATGTCCGCGATCCTGCCGGGAAGGCGGCCCGTGGGACAGCCGATCTCGACGTAAGCCGCGTCACCACTCGCCGGTTTAAGAGTTCTTCTCATGTACGAATCGGAAATGTCATAACTTGACCGTGTGAGCAACCGACCCCTTGCTGCCGCTGGTCGACTCGTCCCTCTCCTGCGCGCCGGACTGATCGCCGGCATCGTGATCGCCGCCGCCGCGTACCCGCTGGTCGCCCTCACCGGGCTCGGCGCCAAGGCCACCGCGCACGCCGTGGAGCAGAAGACCAAGCTGCTGACCACAGCCCTGCCCGCCGAGACCTCGTACCTCTACGCGCCGGACGGCAAGACCGTGCTGACGATGTTCTACGAGGAGTACCGGCAGTACACGAAGCTGTCGGACATGTCGCCGAACATCCAGCAGGCGATCGTCGCCGCCGAGGACTCCCGCTTCTACCAGCACCACGGCGTCGATCCCAAGGGCGTGGCCCGCGCCTTCGTGGCGAACGCCCGCTCCGGCGGCTCCCAGGGCGCGTCGACCCTGACCATGCAGTACGTCCGGATGGCCCTACGGGACAGCGCGACCACCCCCAAGCAGGTCCAGGAAGCCACCCAGCAGACCAGCCTGCGCAAGGTCAAGGAAATGCGGATGGCCCTGGACCTGGAGAAGGAGATGAGCAAGGAAGACATCATGGAGCGGTACCTGAACTCGGCGTACTTCGGTCACCGGGCGTACGGCATCTACGCCGCCAGTGAGATCTTCTTCTCCAAGACCCCCAAGGACCTCACCCCCGTCGAGGCGGCCACCCTCGCCGGGCTGGTCAAGTCGCCGTCCGAGTACGACCCGGCCGACTCCGACCAGAAGGAGGCCACCGGACGGCGCAACTACGTCCTGGACCGGATGAGCCAGCTCGGCTACATGTCCCCCGACTCGGCCGCCGCCGCCAAGTCCGAACCGATCCGGCTGAAGCTCACCAACCCGCCGAACGACTGCGCCGCGATCCCGCAGAAGTACAACAGCTGGGGATTCGCCTGCGACT
Organism: Micromonospora sp. NPDC047521; assembly: GCF_055587305.1. Lineage (NCBI taxonomy): Bacteria > Bacillati > Actinomycetota > Actinomycetes > Micromonosporales > Micromonosporaceae > Micromonospora > Micromonospora sp. NPDC047521. The sequence continues at coordinate 66,702 of NZ_JBVJGN010000011.1, forward strand.
ACCTGAAGAACTGGTGGAGCGCGCAGCCCGCGTTCGGCGCGAACCGGCTGGAGCGGATCGACAAGCTGCGCCGCGGCGGCTACCGGATCGTGCTCAGCATCGACCCCAAGATCCAGGAGGCGGCCGAGAAGAACGTCGGCGCCCAGGAAGCCACCGGCAGCCCGTTCGCCAACGGCATCGTGGTCGCCGAACCGGGCACCGGACGGGTCAAGGCCATGGCCGTCAACCGCACCTACTCGCTGGACCTGGCCGAGAACCCGCAGAGCTCCAACCCCGAGGCCGGGCCGAACGTGAAGGCCAACTACCCGAACACCGTGGCACCCCTGCTCGGCGGCGGCGACCTGCCCGGCTACCAGGCCGGATCGACGTTCAAGATGTTCCCGATGCTCGCCGCGCTGGACTCCGGCATGACACTCTCCACGTCCTTCAACGCCCCGTACCGCTACAAGTCGTCCGTGTACGACGGCTGGGCGCCCTCCAACGCCAGCGGCGCGATGACCGGCCAGCAGACCATGTGGTCCGGCTTCGGCAAGTCGGTGAACACCTACTTCGTGTGGCTGGAGGAGAAGGTCGGCGCGGACCGGGCCGTCCGACTGGCCGAACAGCTCGGGCTGCGGTGGCGCACCGACGTCGACCGGGAACAGGCGTCCCCGGGCAAGGCGAAGAAGTGGGGCGCGTTCACCCTGGGCGTCTCCGACGCCACCCCACTGGAGATGGCCAACGCGTACGCCGCAATCGCCGCCGACGGCAGGTACTGCGAGGCGATCCCCGTACAGGCGATCATGAACCGGGACGGCACACCCGCCACGTACGCCACCCCCGGTGGCATCCACCGTGAGGTCGCCAAGCCCCGCTGCCGGCAGGTGGTGAGCGCGGACGCCGCCCGGGCGGCCACCGACGCGGCCCGCTGCCCGACGGGCGACACCCCGGCACGCGGTGGCTGCGGCGGCTGGTCCACCGCCGACAGCGTGCGAGGAACCGTCGGTCGCCCGGTCGCCGGCAAGACCGGCACCACCGACAGCACCCGGTCCGCCTGGTTCGTCGGCTACACACCGGAACTGGCGGCGGCGAGCTTCATCTCCGACCCCGACAACCCGTTCAACGCGGTAGGTGACGGGCAGTCCCAGATCCCCATCGCGGCGGTCGCCAAGACGCTGCGGGACGGACTGAAGGGACAACCCACCCGCCAGTTCACCCCACCGTCGGACGCCATCGTCGGCTGAGAACGGCGGGACTCAGCGCAGGTCGGCGGCCACGAACGACCACAGCTCCAGGTCCACCCGGCCACCGCGGACGAACCCGGCGTTACGCAGCAGGCCCTCGTAGCTGAAGCCCGCCTTCTCGGCGACCCGACGCGAGGCAAGGTTGCCGGGGGCCACCCGCAGCTCGACCCGCTGGAAGCCGTGCTCCAGGATCAACGCGATGGCCACCGCGTCCACCGCCTCGGCGGCCAGCCCGAAGCCACGCGCGTGCGGCGCCATCGCGTACGAGACCTCGGTGGCCCGGGCACCCCAGTCGGTACGCCGCGTCCAGAGCGCACCCACCACCAGGTCGTCCTCACGGCGGAGCACCGAGTAGTGGTCACCGTCGCCGCTGTCGCGCCGCTGCCGGGCCAGATCGGTGCACCAGGCGTGCCCGTCGATCGGGCCGGAGTCGTCGGCAAGCGGCAGCCACCGCCGGGTCAGCCGGTCGGCGAAGATCTCCCCGGCCGCCGCCGCGTCCGCGGCGGTGACCCGCCGCACCTCCGTACGCGGGGTCGACACTGTCAACTCCGGGAAGCGGCGTACCGCCACCTGACCGATCATGCAGGCACCCCACCGGGCTGCGCGGGCACCACCTCGTCCACCGGGTCGGCCGCCGCGGCGGTCACCAACCGGGCGGCGGTCGCCGGGTGACCCGCCCAGTGCAGGGTGAGCTGCGAGGCGTGCACGTTGCGCCACACGAAACCCTCGGGCGTGCCGCCGTCCCAGCTCCAGGCCGGACGCTGACCGGCACGCGGCGTCAGCACCGCCCGGTGCTCCTTGTGCCCCACCAGCACCGTGCCGGCCGCGGCGACCACGCTGTCCGTCTGGGCCGTCGCCTCCCGGTAGCCCACCACCAGGCCGTCCCGGCTGACACCCACCGCGTCGAGCACCCCGCACATGGGCAGCCCGTCCAACTCCCGGGCCAGCCACAGCAGGCCCGCGCCCTCGGCGACGACCGGCCGGCCGGTACGCGCCAACTCGGCCACCGCGATGCAGAGCCGCCGGTTCGCCGACAACTGCTCGGCGTACGCTTCGGGCAGCGCGCCGCCGACGACAAGCGCGCGGGTGCCCACCGGCAGCGCCTCGTCGCGCAGCGGATCGACTGTCACCACCTCGGCCCCGGCGGCACGTAGCAGCTCGGCGGTCTCCGGATGGCTGAAGCTGCCACCCGGGCCACCGGCGAGCGCCACCAGCGGCCGGTCCGCCGGAACGGCCAACGCGCCGAGCGCCTCCTGCGGCGACCAGGCCGGCGCCGGAAGGGGCGGGGCGGACCGGGCCAACCCGAGCAGCCGTTCCAGATCGACAGTGGCGGCGACCGCCTCACCGAGCCGGCGCACCGCGCGGACCGCGTCGGCGCAGGACTCGACCACAGGTGCCACGCCGTGCCGCCGGGACGGCAGCACGGCCGGCAGGTCCTGCCGGCGCAGCGCCCCGTAGACGGGCACACCCACGTCGTCGAGCGCCTCGCGCAGCATCGCCTCGTGCCGGGACGACGCCACCCGGTTGAGGATCACCCCGCCGAGCCAGAGCTGCTCGTCGTACGAGCGGAAGCCGTGCACGAGGGCGGCCACCGACTGGCCCATCGCGGCGACGTCGACGACGAGCACCACCGGGCTGCGCAGCGCGGCGGCCGCGGCGGCCGTGGACTCCTGCTCGGGGCGGCCGCCGACCGAGTCGTACAGGCCCATGCTGCCCTGCACCACGGCGAGGCCGGCGCCCGCCGCGCCGTGCGCGACGAGTGGGGCGAGACGGTCGACACCGACCAGGCGGGGATCGATCACGCGGCCGGGCCGACCGGCGGCGAGGCCCAGGTACGCGGCGTCGACGTGATCCGGGCCGAGCTTGAACCCGGCGACGTCGACACCCCGCTCGGCCAGTGCGGCGAGCAGCCCGATCGCCAGCGCGTTCTTACCGTGCCCGGAGGACGGCGCGCTGAGCACCAGGCGCGGCACCACGGTCATCATCGACTCCTCGCGGGCGGCGGCGGGTACGCGACGGACAACCGAGGAGGTCGATCCGTCGGCGTGACGATACCCGCCCGTCCCGACTGGCGAGCACCGCCAACCTCTGCCGCGCGCACCGTCCCGGCCCGGTCGCGGACAGTGGCCCCGGTCATACGGGTAGCCTCGGTGCCGTGTACCGGTTCCTGCTGAGCCCACGCTGGCTGGGCGCCCTCGCGTTGACCCTGGTCGCCGCCGCCGTGATGGTGTGGCTCGGCAACTGGCAGCTGGACCGCTACCGCGGACGTACCGAGGTCAACGAACGGATCGACGCCGGCCAGCGGATGGCGCCGGTGCCGTTGACCGAGGCGCTGAGCGCGCCCACCGGCGGCGCGGGCAAGGCCGGCCCGGCCCCCGCGAAGGAGAAGGTCTGGACCCGGATCACCGTCACCGGCCGGTACGACCCCACGAACACGGTGCTGGTGCGGGGCCGGACGGTGGACAGCCGGGTGGGCTTCGAGGTCCTCACGCCGCTTGTGCTCTCCGACGGCACGGCGCTGCTGGTGGACAGGGGTTGGATCCCACCGGCGCCGGGTGGCGCGACAGCCCAGCCGCCGGTGCCCGCCGCGCCCACCGGCGACGTGACAGTCGTGGGCCGGGTGCACGAGACCGAGAGCGGCGCCGGCACTGTCGACCGGCGGGACGGGCGGCTGGAGACCCGACGGATCGCCGTCCCGCGGCTCGCCGGCGAGCTGCCCTACCCGGTGTACGGCGCGTACCTGCTGCTCGACGAGCAGACACCGGCCGCCGACCCGACGTTCAAGGCGGTGACGGTCGGGCACGCCAACAACTGGCAGAACTTCGGCTACGTGGTGCAGTGGTGGCTCTTCGCCGTGATGGCCCTGTTCGGTTACGGCTGGGTGGCACGCCGGGAGGCCCGGCGGGCCGCCGGCCTCGACACCGAGCGCAGGCCCCTGGACCGGGCGGCCGAGCCGACGCCGAGCACGCCCGCCTGACCGGGCCCGGTCAGCCGCTCACCCGGCCGGCGTGGATGGCACGGACGGCGTCGATGGTGTCCGCCTCGGCGGCGGACTTGTCGTCGCGGTACCGCAGCACCCGGGCGAACCGCAGCGCCATCCCGCCCGGATAACGCGAACTCGTCTGCACCCCGTCGAAGGCGATCTCCACCACCTGCTCGGGGCGGACCCGGACCACCCAGTCGCCGCGGTCCACCGCGAGGTCGAGGAACCGTTCGGTCTGCCAGCGCAGCAGCTCGTCGGTGAGCCCCTTGAACGTCTTGCCGAGCATCACGAACCCGCCGGTGCGCGGGTCACGGGCGCCCAGATGAAGGTTGGACAGCCAGCCCTTGCGTCGGCCGCTGCCCCACTCGACGGCGAGCACCACCAGGTCGAGGGTGTGCCGAGGCTTGACCTTGACCCAGGCGGCGCCGCGCCGGCCGGCGTCGTACGGCGCGCCCGGGTCCTTGACCACCACGCCCTCCTGGCCGGCGTCGACAGCGGCGGCGTACGCGGCGCCGGCCTGCTCCGGGTCGTCCACCTCGACCCGCCCCACCAGCAGTGACGCGTCCACCGCGCCGGCGAGGGCCGCCCACCGGTCCCGGCCGGGCATGTCGATCAGATCCTCCCCGTCGAGGTGCAGCAGGTCGAAGAAGTACGGGGTGAGCACACTCGTGCCGGTGCTGGCGGCGGCCGCGAGCACCGCCGGGGCGACAGGGGTACGCCCCGTGGTGCTGGGCGTCGTGCGTCGGGCCGCCCGGCTGGAGGTCTCCTGGAACGGCAGCGGACGGCCGGACTCGTCCAGGCCGATCGCCTCGCCGTCGAGCACCAGCTCCCGGCCGGGCATGGCGCGGACCGCGGCGACGACCTCGGGGACCCGGGTGGTGATCTCGTCGAGGCTGCGGGTGAAGACGGCGATGTCGCCGCCGGACCGGTGCACCTGGATGCGGATGCCGTCGAGCTTCACGTCGACCACCGCCGGCGTGCCGGTCGCCGCGAGCGCCTCGTCGACCGAGGGGGCGCTCTGCGCGAGCATCGGTGCCAGCGGCCGGCCGACCCGAAGGCCGAACCCGGCCAGCTCGGCGGCGCCACCGGAGAGCGCGGCGACCGCCACCGCCCGCAGGTCACCGGCGAGCAGCAGGGCGCGACGCACCGTCGCCACGGGCACGTCGGCGGCTCGGGCCACCGCGTCGGCGAGCAGCCCCGCCTGGGCGCCCTGCCGCAGCTCGCCGCCGAACAGGGCGGTGAGCAGACGTTGCTCGTCGGCGGTCGCCGCGCCGTAGAGGGCGCCGAGCAGCGCCCGCCGCCGGCCCTGCGAACCGGTGCCCTGCACCGCGGCGAGCTGCTCCATGGCGGCGTCGACGGCGGCCACTGTCAACGTCGCCTCGGCAGCCGGGGGCGGCAGGTCACGCAGACTCGCGTAACCCACCCCGGTCTGCCGCTGGCGTAGCTCGCCGGCGAGGTAGCCCGCACCGGCCTCCACCTCGGCCGGGTCGAGCCGGCGCAGCGCGTCCGCCAGCAACTCCACCTTGGCCCGACGGCCGCTGGTGGCGGTGACGGCGGCGGAGGTGGCCGCCAGATCGAGGAACCGCACGACGCCATCCTGCCAGTCGCCTCCGACACCGCCCGGGCATTGCCGTGCCCGGGCGGTGTCGGCGTGGTGCCGCCGCCCGCGAGCGGCGGCGGGATCAGGCGGAGACGGGCTCCTCGATGCGCAGCCCTCGCGCGCGGACCTCGCCGGCGACCCGGGCGAGCACCGAGTCGAGGGCGACCAAGGCGGCGGAGAGATCACCGAGCTGTTCGTTGAGCGTGTCCTCGGACCACGCGGAGACGTCGACGTCCCCCAGCGCGCTGACGGCGGCCCCCAACCGGGCCATCACCTCGTTCGTACTCATGTTCGAAAGCCTATAGCAATCCCAGCGGCGACACGCCGCAAACAGGCAGATCAGACGCGAAATTGCCGTTCTCAGGTGGCGGCTGCGGCCACCCGGCCCAGCAGCAGCGCCTCGGCGAGGCACACGCGGGCGAACTCCCCCAGGTGCAGGCTCTCGTTCGGGCCGTGCGCGCGGGCGTGCGGATCCTCCACACCCGTCACCAGGATCGCCGCCTCCGGGAACATCTCCTGGAACGTCGCGATGAACGGGATCGAACCACCGATGCCGATGTCCACCGGGTCGGTGCCGTCCCAGGCGGCCCGGAACGCCGACCGGGCCGCGTCGAACATCGGGCCGGACGCGTCGATCACACACGGGTCGCCGTCGTGCTCCAGGCTGACAGTCACCTGCGCGCCCCACGGCGCGTGCCTCTCCAGGTGCGCGCGCACCGCCTCGTACGCCCGCTTGGGGTCGTCCCCCGGGGCGAGACGGACGCTCAGCTTCGCCTTCGTGGCCGGCACCAGGGCGTTCGGCGCCTCGCCCGTGGACGGCGCGTCGATGCCGAGCACGGCAACCGCCGGCCTGGTCCAGATCCGGTCGGTGATCCGGCCGGTGCCGATCAGGCGTACGCCCTCGGCCAGCCCCGCCTCGGCCCGGAATCGGTCCTCCGGGTAGTCGACGGTCGCGCCCACCCGGCCGACCAGCCCCTCGACCGCCACGTCACCGGCGTCGTCGTGCAGCGTGGCCAACAACCGGACCAGCGTGGTGAGCGCGTCCGGCACGGCACCGCCGAACATGCCGCTGTGCACGGCGTGGTCCAGCGTGCGCACCTCGACGAAACAGTTCACGACGCCGCGCAGCGAGGTCGTCAACGCCGGTACGCCGACGTCCCAGTTGGTGGAGTCGGCGATCACGATGACGTCCGAGGCGATCTCGTCGCGGTGCTCGACGAGCAGCCGCTCCAGCGAATCGGAGCCGAACTCCTCCTCGCCCTCGATGAAGAGCACCACACCGACAGGCAACGCGTCCCCGTACGCGCGCAGCGCCGCGATGTGCGCCATGATCCCGGCCTTGTCGTCGGCCGCACCCCGGGCGTAGAGCCGACCGTCCCGCTCGACCGGCTCGAACGGGTCGGACTCCCACAGCGACCGGTCGCCGACCGGCTGCACGTCGTGGTGGGCGTAGAGCAGCACGGTGGGCGCACCGGGCGGGGCGGCCCGCCGTCCGATCACGGCGGGCTGACCGCCGGAGCGCACGATCTCGACGTCCAGGCCGCAGCCGCGCAGCAGTTCGGCGACCGCCTCGGCGGACCGTTCCACGTGCGAGTGGTCGAAACCGTCGAAGGCGATGCCGGGGATGCGGACGAGGCGTTCCAGGTCGGCCCGTACGCCGGGCATCTCCCGCTCGACGGCGGCCCGCACCTCGGACTCGGACATGATCGGTGAGGTCATGACCGGAATCGTATGACGGCCTTACCGGGGCGTGTCGGCGGAGCCCGTACCGTCGCCGCCCGACGGGCCGGAACCCGCCCGCGCGCCGGGGGCGGTCCGGCTGGCGCGCTGCGCGCGGCCGGCGGCCTCGGTGGCGGCATCCATCCAGGACCGGGCCCGGCCGGCGGTGCCGCCCACCCACTCGCCGACGTCACTGGCACCGTCGCCGAGGCGGCGCAGCAGACCGACGAGCGGGTCGGTGGAGCGGCTGAACTCCTCCCGGTACGACTCGGCGGCGGCCTTGATCTCATCCGAGACGCTTGTCGAGGAGTCGTCGTCGCGGCGCGGATAGTCCCCGGCCAGCACCCGCCCGTACGCCCCGGAGTCGATCCACTGCCGCAGCTGCGCCGCCCGCGCCACAGGCACCGGGTGGGTGCTCCACGCCGTCATCCGGATCTTGTGCAGGCTGTCGCGCAGGTCGCCGCCACCTGCGTACTCGGCCGCCTGCTCCAGGAAGGCGGTCGTGTCGATCTGGGACAGGTCACCGCCACCGGCGAGCTTCATCAGCAACCGCAGCGCGGCGGCCGGGTCCTGCCCGGCGAGCAGGCCGGCCCGGTCGGCGGAGAGTTCCGCCTTGCGCCACCACTCGAGCATCGCCGCGATGATCGCCCGCAGCGCGAACGCGCCCACCGGCAGCCAGCTCAGGTTGGCCGCCCACCGGGTGAGGATCATGAGCATTGTCTTGTAGACCGCGTGCCCGCTGCCCACGTGCCCCAGCTCGTGGCCGAGCAGGCAGCGCAGCTCGTCCTCGTCGAGCTGCTGCACGCAGGCGGAGTTCACCACGATGAACGGCCGGTCCAGCCCGACCGCCTCGGCGCCCAGCCACGGCGACTGCGTCACGTACACCTCGGGCAGCTCCGCCAGGTCGAGCGTCGCCGCCGCCTCGGTGTAGCGCTGCCACACCGCCGGATACTGGCGGTGGTCGACCCGGATGCCTGACGCCAGCACGGACAGCCGGAAACCGCGCTCGTTCCACATCCCGAAGAACGCGCGCACCACGTCGTCGAACCCGCGCAGCTCCCGCAACGCGACGAGAGCGCCCCGGTCGGCCGGATGCTCCCAGGCCCGCGAACTGATGCCGGTGAGGGTGATCCGACGCCGCGCTGGCGCGTCCGCTGCCGTCATGGTGGGCTCCCCGTTTCGCCGTAGCTTCTCGCATCGTGCCCCAGCCGGTGGCCGCCGTCCATGCCCGCTCAGCGGATCCGCACGTAGTACCGGTCCCCGTCGAGCGGCAGGGTCGGCGCCCCGTCGACCACCAGATCGGCCTGGGCGGCGGTGTCGTCTGCCTCGAAGTGCGCACGCTCCCCCACGTGCCACCGACGCAACTCGGGCAGGATCTCCGGGCCGTCCCGCCGTACCGCCCGCGCCAGCCGCAACGAGGCGGGCGCCGTCACGAACACCGCAAGCGTCACCTCCGGCCGGACCACCGCCCGGGCGGCACTGACCCCCTCCAGCAGCAGCACCGGCGCCACCGGCACCGACACCGGGCGGGGCAGAAAACGTCGCCGCACCCAGCTGTAGCGACGGTAGGCACCCGCCCTCCCCTCGCGCAGCGGCGCCAGCACCTCCTCGTCGAGCCGGGACCAGAAGGTGAGCTGGTCGTCCCAACCGTCGAGCAGGTCGTCGGTGTGCACCACCGGCGGCCGTCCACCGGGCAGCGCCGCCAGAGCCTCCGCGAGGCGCGCGGCGAACCGGCTCTTGCCCGCGCCGCTCGGCCCGTCCACCGCCACCAGCCGGGTCCGCCCCAACCGCGCCGGGCCCGCGAGCACCCGACGCGCCAACTCGGCGTACGCCTCGACGACCGCCACCGGCAGCCTCCCGGTCCCGCCGTGGGCCGTCACCCCGTCCGGCGTCGACCCACCGTGGTGAGCGGTCGGACGGCTGGCGGATTCGGACACGGTCGCAGTATGCCGTCGCCGCCGTGGGCCAGGTGATCGAGCCACTGCGACACGTGTGGTTGACCGTCCTGGTCGGCCACACGTCACGTCCGGGGGAATTGGGGCGGCGGCGGGTGACGCCCGACCCGTTCGCCGTCCGGGGCGGCATCGGAATCGGCATCATCGGGTGGTGCTCCGAGACGTGATGAGCCCCGGCATCGACGCCCTGCTCGAACAGGCCCGAGCCGGGCTGCACCGACTGACTCCGCAACAGACCGTCGAGGCGGTCCGGGGCGGGGCCCTGCTTGTCGACACCCGTACCGAGACGCAGCGCCGCGAACAGGGCGACCTGCCCGGAGCGATAGTCATCGACCGGACCGTGCTGGAGTGGCGTCTCGACCCGGCCAGCGCCTGGCGCATCCCGGAGGCCACCGGCTACGACCGGGAGATCATCCTGGTGTGCCGGCAGGGCTACAGCTCCAGCCTGGCCGCCGCCAGCCTCCAGACCCTCGGCCTCCGCCGGGCCACCGACATGATCGGCGGCGTCGACGCCTGGCTCGCCGCGGGCCTGCCCACCAGCGACCGCCCCGCCGACATCCGCCCCTGAACCCCCACCGACATCGGCGTCATGCCTGTCCGCGCCGCCCGCCGCCCGCCCGGCCCCGCGTCACGCCTGCCCGCGCCGCCCGCCGCCCGCCCGGTCGGGTCGGTCAGGAGGGTGGAGGGCCGGGTGGGATGAAGGGGAGGCCGGCAGGTGGGCCGGACTCGACGAGCCGCCAGAGGGCGTCGGTGTCGAGGTGCTCCTCGACCAGGTCGCCGAGCAGGTCGAGTGAGCGTTCCCGGGCCGCGGCGAAACTGGTGTCCGGTGCGACCTGGAAGCCGGTACGCCCGGCCAGCCGGGCCGCCTCGGTGAGGAACCAACGGCGGAACGCGTCGGACTCGAACGCACCGTGCCAGTGCGTGCCGTGCACCGCACCGAGCACGGCGCCCTCGCCGGCACCGTCGGCACCTGTCAGCAGCGGGGCCAGGGTGGGATCGGCCTGCGAGACGTACCCGTGGTGGATCTCGTAGCCGCGTACCGGAAGGCCGCCGTGGGCGGTGCCCACCGACTGCCGGACGGTCTTTCGCGGATCGAAGGTGATCTCGATGGGCAGCATTCCGAGCCCCGGCACGCTGCCCTGCCGGCTCTCCACCGGGTCGTGGATGGCGCGGCCGAGCATCTGGAAGCCGCCGCAGAGGCCGAGCAGAGGCTTACCGGCGGCCACGTGTGCGGCAACCGCGTCGGCGAGCCCTGTCTCGCGTAGCCAGGCGAGGTCGGCGACTGTCGACTTGGAGCCGGGCAGGACGACGAGGTCGGCGGCGGCCAGTTCGGCTGGTTCGACGGTGAGGCGTACGCGGACACCCGGCTCGGTGGCAAGCGCCTCCACGTCCGTGGCGTTGCTGATCCGGGGCAGCCGCACGACTGCCACGTCCAGCCATTCGGTGCCGCGTGGGGCGGCCGGCCGGCCGAGCACCCGGCCGTAGGCGAGGGAGTCCTCCGCGTCGAGCCACAGGTCGAGCGCCCACGGCACCACCCCGTAGGTGGGACGGCCGGTGACGTGACGCAGCATGTCCAGTCCGGGTTGGAGCAGGCCGAGATCGCCCCGGAACTTGTTGATCACGAAGCCGGCGATCAGCGCCTGGTCCTCGGGGTCGAGCAGAGCCACCGTGCCGAACATCGACGCGAAGACGCCGCCTCTGTCGATGTCGCCGACCACGATGGTGGGCAGGTTTGCGTGTCGGGCCAGCCCCATGTTGACGTAGTCGCCGGCCCGCAGGTTGATCTCCGCGGGGCTGCCGGCGCCCTCGCAGACGACCACGTCGTACGTGGCGCGCAGTTCCGCCAATGCCGCGTACGCGGTCTCGGCGAGCCGGGGACGCAACTGCCGGAACGTGCCGGCGGTGATCGTGTCGACGGCCTCGCCGAGCAGCACCACCTGGCTGGCCAGGTCACTGCCCGGTTTGAGCAGCACCGGGTTGAACCGCAGGTCGGGTGCCAACCCGCAGGCGGCGGCCTGCATGGCCTGCGCGCGCCCGATCTCGCCGCCCCGCCCGTCCGGCCCGACGACGACAGCCGAGTTGTTCGACATGTTCTGCGCCTTGAAGGGCGCCACCCGCACGCCCTTGCGGTGCAGCCAGCGGCAGATGCCTGCGGTGAGGACGCTCTTTCCGGCGTCGGAGGTCGTGCCGGCGACGAGCAGTCCGCCGCTCACCGCCCGGTCCCCCGCCGGACGGCGCCGAACCCACGGCGAGCCGCGCCACCGAGCCCGCGGCGACCCACGGCGGCGACCAGACGGCCGACTGTCACCGGGTACACGGCGGCCAGCCCCAGCGCGGCCAGACCTACCGTGCCGGAGATCCGGGCGGCCCGTTTGAGGTGCCGCGCCTCGGGGCGGGGGCCGTCACCGAGGAAGGGACGCACCTCGGAGCGGCTGAAGTAGACGTTGCGTCCGCCGAGACGGACCCCGAGCGCACCGGCCATCGCCGCCTCGCACTGCCCGGCGTTGGGGCTCGGGTGGTCGTTGCGGTCCCGCCGCCACACCCGCCAGGCCCGCTCCCGGTCGCCGTTCGCCACCGGCGCGACGGCGACGGTGAGCAGCCCCGTGAGCCTCGACGGCACCAGGTTGAGCAGGTCGTCCAGCCGGGCGGCCGGGGTGCCGAAGCGTTCGTAGCGCGCCGACCGGTGCCCGACCATCGCGTCGAGGGTGTTCGCCGCCCGGTAGCCCAGCAGGCCGGGCAGGCCGGCGACCGCACCCCAGAACAGCGGTGCGACGACCGCGTCGGAGGTGTTCTCGGCGACCGACTCGACGGTTGCGCGCGCCAACTCCGGCTCGTCCAGCATCGACGGGTCCCGGCCGCAGAGGTGACCGAGGCGTCGCCGCGCGGCGGGCAGGTCGCCGGCGCGCAGCGTACGACCCATGACGGTCGCCTCGTGCCGCAGCGTACGACCGCCAAGCACGGCCCACGTGGCCGCTGCCACGAGCACCGCCCGGGTCACCGGCCGGTGCCGGGTGGCTGCCGTGGCGACCACCCCGAGCACCACCGGCCCACCCACGGCCAGCGCGGTGAACGCCGTACCCGCCGTCCGGTCCGGCCGGTAGAGGCGGCGCTCCAGCGCTCCGGCGGCCTGCCCGAAGCCGGCCACCGGGTGCCACCGGCGCGGGTCGCCGATGAGCCTGTCCAGCGCGTACCCGGCCAGCAGACCCACCGCGTTCGCCACCGGCGCTGTCCGTCGCACGCGCACCACCTCCGGCCGGCCAGCCTAGACGAGTGCCCGGTGCGCCGGCCGGGGCAACCGCGCGTGCCGCTGCCTGCCCGGGCCCGCCGACAGGTACGCCGCACGCCGAACGGTGGCCCACGCGGGGTGACGACGCCGACCGCGTCGCCACCCCGCCCCCGTCGTGCCACGGACGCCGGAGCACCACCAGCGACGTCAGCGGACCTGCCGCCCGGAGCACCGCAGCGACGTCAGCCGGCGGCTCTGCCGCTCGGCCCGCACCTGTCGGTCACGCCGGCTGCGGAACCCGGCCGCGTCGCCGCCGACCGGTAGGCGCGACAGCCGGCTCGCCTTCGTCCGGCACCGGCCCCAACTCGTCGTCCGAGTCGTCGGCCGGGTCACTGTCGGGCGCTTCGGCAGGGGTCGCCAGCTCGTCGTCGTCGAGCCCGGCCGGGTCGTCGGCCCGCCCAACCGGCACGTCACCCCCGGACGAGCCGCTGAACGAGCCGCCGCCAGCCAGGGTGGCACCCATCGGGCCGGTGCCTGGGGCCCCGAAGTCGGACAGCTCGAAGTCGTCGTCCAGCGGGCGGTCGTCGGGCAGCACCGGGGCCTCGCCGGCGGGCACCGGCTCGGTCGACTCGCCGTGCACCCGACTCTCGGCCTCCGCGTCCTCGACGGTGCTGGTGGTCATGCTCGGGCGGTTACGCAGGAAGCGGGCACGGCCTCGGGACAGGTCGTGACCGACGGCCACCGCCTCCAACTCGTAGAGGGTGCGGTGGTTGCCGGCGTCGTCGGTCCAGTCGCGGGTGTAGAGCCGGCCGCAGACCACCACCGGGTCGCCGACCATCACCGAGGCGGCAACCCCTTCGGCGAGCTTGCGCCAGCAGTTGACGCGTACGCGAAGGGAGTTTCCGTCGACCCAGCGACCGCTGTCGCGGTCGAGGCGGCGGGCGGTGGAGGCGACCTTGAAGTTGGCCACCAGGGTGTTGCTCTGGGTGGTACGGCGCCACTCGGGCGTGGTCAGCACATTGCCGACGATCGTGGCGGACGCCTAAGGCCTATCATCCGGCGTCCGCCACAAGCGTCTACTGCTGGTCCGCTCGGGGGGTCAGCCGCAGGTTGATACGTCGCACGGCGGCGGCGGTCGCGGGGTCCATGCCCGTGGGCATCTGGACGGTGTCGTTTTTCCCTCCAACGGCGACGGCCGCGACCGTGCGGTAGGTCTGGCCCGCAGTCGCTTGGCTGCGCTGGGGCAGGTACGACACAGACGTCGGGTTGTCGCGGATCGCCTTTTCGATCCGCTGGGCGTGCTCGTCGAGCCGCCAGTCGATGTATCTCTGCATCCGGTTCTCACTGGTTCGGGTGAGCCAACCACTGAAGGCGAGGATCGACACGCAGACCGCGAGTGCGTAGGCGCCGCGGTTGACGTCGATCGGTGTTGTGCTGTCGAAGACGTAGGCCATTCCGGCAGCGGCGAAGCTGCCAGCGGACAGGGCGAGGAACGTGACGCCGGGCAGGCTGTTGCTGTCGACGGACCGTTCACTCTGCCGGTTGGCCGGACCTTCGATGGTGCTCATGTGCAATCAGCTCCGTTCGGGGGTTCTGACGGGGGTGAACGGAGGTCGGGCCAGAGGGATCGCCGGCCTCCCGCCGTAGCCCGCAGGCTGCGGCCGTTGCCCGCTGTCGCGCTGCGGGCGTGGGCAGGTCAGGCTGGTCCGGGCTCGGGGTGTTCGGTGCGGCCGGCGAGGGTGTGGCTGCGGGGTCGCAGCTGCGCCAGCCGGTGCAGCACCGGCTGGCTGTAGACGCCGGCGGCGGTGAGGGCGACGAGCTGCTCACCGGTGGGCGGCGGGGGCTTCATCGTGAACATCTCGGCGGCCTGCCCACCGGGCCCGGCGGGCGTGGGGCAGGGCTTGCCGGTGCGGGTCGTCTCCCCGCTGCCGCTGCTGGCGGGTGCGCGGCGCTGTTGTTTCCCGTCGCCGGTGGGGACCGGCTGGCGGTCGCCGTGGCGGCCCTTGTCGTCGCAGTCGCCGACGCGGGGTGTGGGCTCGGGGAGGACGCCGGGCGGGTAGATGCCGTCGTCGGCGTGGTGGGCGCCGGTGGCGGCGACAGGCCCGATGACGGGCAGCGCGGTCGGCTCCGGTTGCGGGTCGGTGGCCGGTGTGGCGGCGGGCGCTGTCGGGGTGGGTTCGGCGGTGACGACCGGCGGCGGGTTCACGACGACCGGCGGGACATCCACGACGGGCGGGTTCACGACGACCGGCGGCGGGTTCACGACGACCGGCGGGACATCCACGACGGGCGGGGTGACGATGACGACCGGCGGCACGTCGACGGGAACCTCGACGGGTGGCACCTCGACGCGCGGCTCGGTGGCCGGGTCGGCGGGTGCGTCCTGCTCGGGCTCGTCGGCCTGCTCGGGTTCGGGTGTCGGTTCGTCGGCGTGCTCCGGCTCCGGGTCCCTGGTCGGCTCGGGCTCGGTGGTCGGCTCGGGTGTCACCTGGTCGACGACCTCGACGACGGCACCCAGCACACCCCCCGGCTGCTGGGTGTCGTCGTCGGCGTGGGCGGCGGTGGACAGGGCGAGCGCGCCGAGGATCCCGGCGCCGGTGAGGACCGCACCGAGGGCGAGACGGCGCAGCGTGGTGTTGGTGGTCATCGGCGTCGTCACCTCCCCCCGGAGTGCGTGCCAGCGTCCTATGAGTAGGACTCTAGGGTGCTGTTGTCCCCGGTGAATAGTTGCCTGCGGGAACGTCCCTCAGTGTTGCCGTGATCACTGGGAGAGAGCCATAGTGCCCTTGGACGGCGACGGATGCACGGGCGTCGTTGGTCGTCAGACGTTCGGCTGGGTGGGATTCCTGTCCGGCTGCCCGAATCATCCGCAGTGGGAGCGCTACTACGGGTGCGTCATCTGTAACTCGGGCGTTGCGGGTGGTGCGAAGACGTCCTCCCGGCCGGCGGCAGCTCTCACTCCTTGATGGAGGTGTTGTAGCGGTCGAGCGTGGCTTTGCTGGTCGACGCATCCTGGAACACCAACTCCCACGGGCCAGTGTTGATGTCCATGTCCTTGCCGAACCCCACCCACTTCCCGGCCATGCGTCGGCCGGTCGGCTCGACGAGCATCTGGATCGCCCCGTGGTAGCGGGCGCCGCGGTAGTAGCCGTTGGGATCGGTCTGCTCGACCCAGGTGCCGGTGGTGACGCTGCCGTCGACGGTCAGGTCGATGGACAGCGACGAGTTCGCCGACTTCGGCAGGCTGCGGACGGTGAGCAGTTCGCCGTGTTGGAGGACGACGACGTAGTGCTGGCCGGTGTAGGTGTCGCTCCGTCCGCTGGAGAAGTACTGGTAGCGACTGAGCCACACCCCCGAGTAGGAGCTGCGAACTGCCACCTGGGGCGCGGCGGGTGTGGCGAGGCTGGCCATCTCTGAGGTGACGTCGTGGCCGCCGGCCTCGTCGGTGGTGACGTCGGGGTTGGGGACTGCGGCGAAGCCGAGCAGCTCGATGGGCAGGCCGGTGACGACTTCCAGCGCGCGGGCGTAGGTCGGGCGTGGGGCGGCGATGAGGCCGGCTTCCCACCGCTGGACGAGGCGCTTGTTGGCGTCGTTGGGCTCGCCGGCCCGCTGCCCAGCCGTGCGCAGGGCGCGGGCGAAGTCGTCCTGGCTCATGAGCATGCCGGCGCGCACTGCCCGTAGGGCATGGTTGGGTGCGGTCATGTCTTCACGCTAGCCGTATGTCGCCTTAATGTCGCCCCCGATGTGCCCGCTTTGGCGGGTGCCGTGACGTCGCGTCCGGCGACACTGCGGCGTCATTGTGGCCGCATGGGATTGCTACTCGGGTTTGGCGGGCTGTCGACGGGCGGCGATCAACTTGTCGACGGCGGCGACGGAGACCATCCGGTAGTTGCCGCGTTCGGTGCGGTACCAGCCGTCGTCGGCGCCTTCGCGGCCGAGGTGTCCGCTGTCGATGAGGCGGCGGATGGTCTGGCCGCTGTCGTGGTAGCCGGCGGCGATGAGGCGGTCGCGGACCTGGTTGATGGTCAGGTATCCGCTCTCGGCCACGTCGTCTCCCAGGTCTTCCAGGTCTCGCAAGTTGACCAATGGTCGCATGGCGAGGCCCAGAGAGGGAGTAGGTGGTGGGCTCAGCATGTGAGTACCCTACCAAGCTTTCCAACCTTTCCAAGTTGTGTCATGCTGACAGGCATGGAGTACCGAGCTGACATCTACGTCGCCGACGTCACCTTCGTGCGCCGCGAGCGATTCATCGCCCGCGACAACGACGAGGCGGACGCCACGACGCACGGCCTGGTCGTCGCGTTGGGCGCGGACTACGCGGAGCTGTACGTCGCCGTGCACGTGAAGACCGTGAAGGCGGAGCGATGAGCGACGCGAAGGGACTCACCGCTGAGCAGCTCGCCGCGCAACTGCGTGAGCAGCGAGCGCTGATCGACGTGCAGCGCACCGACCACCGCGAGCGGATCCGCCTCGACGCCGAGCACCGCGAAGGTCTCGCCGAGATGGCCGAGCAGACCGAGAGCCGCAAGCGTGCCCGCCGTGAGCGTGGCCGCGATGAGGTGGAAGCCGTCGAGCTGTCCGCCCTCTACCGGCGCGCCTCCCGCTCCGGCGCCAGGGCGCGCATCCGCGCCGATATTCAGCGGTCCGCCGAGATGCGGGCGCTGCGCATCGCCATGGTGCGCAAGGCCACCCTCCTGCTGGGTGTGCCGGTGCTGGTGGCGTTCGGCGCGTGGTCGACGGCCGGCGTTCAGGCTGGTGTCGTCAGGCTGCTGGCCCTGGGCCAGGGTTCGGCGGGCTGGTGGGCGGCGTGGGCTGTCGAGCCGGCTCTGCTGACTGTCGTCGCGGCCATCATCGTCGGTCGCGCCGTGCTGCGGTCGGCGGGTGGCGACACGGACGGGCGCGCGGCTCTCGTTGAGGCGGTGGCGCTGGGCACGTCGGTGGCGCTCAACATGGCCGGCGGGTGGGCGGGTACCGGCTTGGACGCGTTCGGTGGGGCGCTCGCGCATTCGGTGGGTCCGCTCGGGGCGGCGGCGACGGCGTGGCTGATCGGCTTGTTCGACGGCTATGTGACGAAGGCCGACCCGTGGACTGGTGCGCCGCGTCTGGCCGAGCTGGACCTGGCGGGCCCTCCGGTCGCTGCGTCGTGGCGCGCGCCGCAGCTCGGTGATGCGCCGGCCGAGGTGGACCAGCCCGAGCCGGTCCAGTCGGAGCCGGAGCGGGTGGACCCGTGGACCTACGCCGTGCCGGTCCACACCGCGCCTGCCCCGGTCCACGTCGAGCCGGTCCACAAGCCGGCAGAGCGGACCGCCCCGAGCAGGAAGGTGGACCGGTCCACCCGGACCGCGACCCAGAAGAAGCCCGCCCCACGGGTCCTCAAGATGGTGGACCAACTGTGGGTGGACTACCCGCTTGACCAGCCCGGTCCACGCCGCGTCGAGGACGTGGTGAACCGGTACCGCTGGCGCAAGGGCGACGCCACCGAGGCGGTCCGGATCTACCGGGCGGAGCGTGACGCGCAGTCCGCTCCGGTCCACGTTCCCGATTCCCCCGCAGACCTGGACCGCGTCGCGGTCTAGCCACAAGCTGCGGCGCCCGGTCCCACCTCCTACAGCCGGGCCGGGCGCCGCCTCCAACGAACGGAGATGCCCATCATGACAACCACCCAGAGCAGGCCGCCGGTCGAGGTGCGTGAGCGCCCCAGGTCCGCGGGTCCGCGTCGCCGCACGAAGGGCGATCAGAGCCTCGGCGTGCTGCTGACGGTGTACCTGGCGCTGCTGCTCGTGGCCGGCGTGTCGGCGGCGGTCCTCGCGCAGTGGATGCGGGGTGCGTCGTGACCCAGACCGTGACGCAGGGTGACTCTGAACTCTGCACTTCAGACTTCCCCGCCGGGGCCGCTGAGCGTGAGATCGGCCCGGAAGGCACGGGAACTCTGCACTCTGCAATGACGGACAGTGAGCGTCGCCCGTTCGACACGGCGGCGTGGCTGTCCAAGTTTGGCGCTTACTTCACCCCGCCGCCGCTGCTCACCGAGCGGCGTCCGGCGGTGGACACGATGCGCGAGTACGCCCGGCGGGGCCGGTACACGGCCGAGCTGTACGGGCCGCTGCGGCGTCTCGGCCTGATCTGGCTGGGCGCGGTCGCCGTGCCCGGTCTGGTGGTCGCTCGCACGTGGGAGTGGCTGCTGGAGCGGCCCGCCCGTTTCGCCGTCGCGGTGCTCGTGGTGAAGGCGCTGTCCACCCTGCCCCCGGTCGCCTGGACGGTCGACCACGTCATCAAGCCGGGCGCGGACTTCGCGCTGTGGCTGTTTCTGTAGGAGGCCCTGATGTCCCGTATCTGGCACACCGCGCTCGGCCCGTTGGAGTCCCGGCTGGAACGCCTGGGCGCTTTCGAGGCTGGCGACTGCTTCGTCGGCCCCGACCTGCGCAGCGTCTACCGAGTGACGGTGGATCACCAGTCGCACCCCGAGGGTTTCGTCGAGACCATCGAGCTGACCGCCGGTCCGGGCGACGACCCGGAAGTCACCTGGCCGTACAACCCGAACACGCCGATGCACTACGTCATCTCCGGCCTGAGTGAGTGAGGAGCATCTGATGCGCACGATGGGAGGGGGCGGCGGCCGGTTCAAGGCCTTCCGCTCGAAGGGTGTCCGGGCGCTCGCCTGGGCGTCGATGGGTGCCGCGCTGGTCGGCGGTCCCCTGGTCGCCGGGATGTTCCTCGGCGACGCGATCGACGCGGTGTTGACCGCGATTCCGTGGTCGTGGATCCCGCCGGTGCTGCTCGGGGTCATGGCGGTGGTGTTCGTCCGGGACCTGTTGGTTGACGGCGAGCCGAACCGGGCGGCGATCTGGATGCTGCTGCTCGCTCCGTCGGTAGCCCGCGCTACCCCGGGCAAGTTGGGCGACCGGATCGGCGAGTGGACGAGCGCCGCGTTGGACCTGGTCGCCGGGCCGCTGCGCGAGTGGCTGGGTACCAGTTCGCCGATCGCGCTGGCGCTGTTCGTGGGCGCGACTGCTGTGCTGCTGGCGCAGCGCTCCATCAAGGGCGGCGGTACCGCCGTGGCTGTGGGGGTCTGACGTGGAGATCGTCCTGCTGTGGTGCTTCGTCCTCGCCTGGATGGGCAAGCGCGGCGCCGAGGATCTCGTGCATGCGGTGAAGGGCACCCCGAACCCGCGGTACGAGCTGAAGAAAGCCAAGGCCAAGGCGGCTGGTCAGCGTCCGGCGCAGCAGCCGCGTTACGGCGGCCGGGAGTGGTTCGCGGACCTGTACACGGACGCTCTGGCGGCGCACACGGAGAAGCGCCGGGCGGCGGCGAAGGCGAAAGCCCAGCCGCTCGACGACATGATCGGCATCCTGCGGGAGCCCAAGCCGCAGCCGACCCCGAAGGAGTACGTGTACGACCCGAACAACACCCGCAACTGCCCGGACTGCAAGGGCGAGGTGGTGCTCGACGGCCGCCCGTGCCCGCGCTGCCTGGCAGTGCAGGAGCGCCGCAACGCCGAGTGGGAGGCGCGGGGCGGCCTCGACCAGGTGTTCGGTCAGCCGACGCAGAAGGAGAAGCCAGTGCCCCGACGCGACAAGCAGCTCACCGCCGACGACGTGATCGGCGGCCTGGTCGGGGGGCTGTTCTCCGGCGTGAACCGGCCGACCTGCCCCCGCTGCTTCAAGTCCATCGAGGTCGGCGCCGACGGCAAGCCGCAGTGCTGGTGCAAGCCGTACACCCCCTCCGACATCACCCGCCCCGACACCCGACCCACCGCACAGATCATCCAGTTCCCCAACCCGAAGAACATCGAGAAGGAGATCACCATGGCCAACTCCGAGGTCACCAGCCTGTCCACCGCCATCGCGTTCGCCGACCAGGCGTCCAACGCCCACACCTCGTTCGCCACCACCGGCGCCGAGGGCTACGTGGGTGCCCTGGAGCAGGGCGGCAACAGCGGTGAGGTCATCGGCTCCGCCAGGGAGGCGATGGAGGCCTCCGGGATCGCCGCCGACAAGTGGGCGGCGCACAAGGCGGTGCTGGAGCAGCAGATGTCGGTGAAGGAGGCGTACCAGGCGCAGCCTGACGCCGGGAACAAGAACTTCCAGCTCAACGGCTGACCCGGCTACCGCCGTGGGGCGCGGGCCAACACGGTCCGCGCCCCTGCGGTGGAAGCCGGGTCACCCCGAAGGAGAGTCATGAGCACGACAACCGAGGTGCCCCAGCAGACGGCACCAGTAGAGGGTGGGTTGCGTCCGCAGCTCGCCCCGCACGGCGCTGTCGGCGCGCTGGTCGTGGCCGCGGTCGCCTGCCGGGTGGCGGTGCACGCGGTCGGCGACGAGCAGACGGTCGCGGTGTGGGTGGCCGGCGCCGCGTTCGTCGTCGCCGTGGTGGCCGCGACGCAGGTCCGCCGCCGGGTGCTCGACAAGCGGGCCCGCCGGCGGGCGTTGGCGTTCCTGGGTGTCGCTGTCGGCTGGTTGACCGGGGTGACCGTCACCGGCCTGAGCCTGGGCGCGGTGGGGCTGCTCATGGCGGTCGCGTACGCGCTGTCGATGCACTGGTGGCGGCAGCACCCGGTCGGCCTCATCCAGCCGAAGGCGACGTCGCAGTACCAGCGGTTGTGGGCGGAGAACAACGGCGCCAGCGACGGCGCGCTGCCCGGGTCGCGGCTGACCAACGCGGAACAGATCGCCGCTGGCGTGCGGTACGCGCTCAAGCTGCGGGCCGGCAAGCAGACGTTGGAGATGGCCATCGCGGCGATGGGCCGGCTGCGCGGCGGGCTGCACCTCCAGGCCGACCAGCAGATGCTGCTGGAGCCGCACCCGACCGAGCCGGAGCCTACGCTGCTGCTGACCATCGTCACCCGCTCCCCGATCAAGGAGGCCGTCGACTGGCCCGGCCCGTCGGCGTTCGACTCGAAGACCGGCCGGGTGCGGCTCGGCCCGTTCGCTGACGGTGAGGGCGTTGCCACCTGGCGGGCGTACACCGACAACCGGCTGTGGGGCGGGTTCATCCAGGGTGGCACCGGGTCGGGGAAGTCGCGGCTCATCGAGTCGATTGCGTTCTCCCTGGCCGCCAGCGAGTCCCACCCGACGGTGATCTGGTACGGCGATGGGCAGCGCGGCGCGTCGTCCCCGCTGCTCATGCGCCACGCTGACCTGTTCGCGGGGACGTATGACCAGATCCACGCGATGCTCGTGGGCATGGAGATGCTGATGCAGCTCCGGCAGCAGGAGAACGTCGAGCGGGAGCTGGAGGGTTTCACTCCGACCGCTGATCGTCCGGGTGTGCTCGGGGTCATCGACGAGCAGCACAAGGTCTTCGACAAGGAGCAGAACCCCCGATCGGCGGTGCAGTGCCTGCGGATCGCGGCGACCATCGCGCGGGAGGGCGGCAAGGTTGGCGTCGCGCTGCTGGGCGCCAGCCAGGAGTCGACGCTCGGCGCGTTCGGAGGGTCCGGCCCCGGCAACGACAGTGAGGTACTGCGGTCCAACCTGCTGGCCGGGAACGGCGTGATGCTCGCCGGCAACGACCCGAACGCGAAGACCATCTTCGGGGTGGAGGACAACCCGAAGAAGTTCCCCCGATACGGCGGGTACGGGATGGTCACCGCCCCAGCGCCTGGTGAGCGGCGTGCCCACTTCCGCAGCTACTACCTGAACGAGCAGTTGCGAAAGTACTGGCCGGGCCGGATCACGTGGCGGGACCTGTCGGTGCCCGAGGGGTACGTGGCAATGGGCAGGGCGTACGGAGAGCGGGCGCGGTCATGGGCCGACCGGAAAGCGAGCCTGACTGCCCAGGGTCCGGCGGTTCCTGTCGCACCCTTGCGGCGGCCCGAGCCGGCTGCTGGCGGGGACGGCGCCGTGCTGGAGTCGTTCGGTGGCGCGTCGTTCCCGTCGTGGTCGGTGATGGTGGCGCAGGCCCAGCAGGAGGCGCGCAAGCGGCTCGGGCCCAGCCACGCCAAAGTGCTCGACGCGATCCGCGCTGGCCACACCAGCCCGCAGCGGATCGCCGACGAGGTCGACCTGTCGGTGCGCCGAGTGCACCAACTGCTCGGTGAGCTGGCTGAGGCTGGTCGGGTGCGCGGTGGTGGCCGGCAGTACGAGGCGGTCAGCCAGGCTGCCTGAGCCGACCGTCCGAAGGGGCCCCGCCGATCACCGTGTCGGCGGGGCTCACTCGTTGCTGCCGGTCGGTAGCGTGCCGTGCATGACCCGCATCCG
This sequence comes from Micromonospora sp. NPDC047521, assembly GCF_055587305.1. Lineage (NCBI taxonomy): Bacteria > Bacillati > Actinomycetota > Actinomycetes > Micromonosporales > Micromonosporaceae > Micromonospora > Micromonospora sp. NPDC047521. The sequence continues at coordinate 89,608 of NZ_JBVJGN010000011.1, forward strand.
CCTCACCGCCACCGTGCTGGCCCTGGCCGTCGCCCTGACCGGCTGCGGCAGCGACGACGAGCCCGCCGCCTCAGCAGCCAGCGCGCCACCCGCACCCACCAGCGCCGCGCCGACTCCGAGCGCCAGCCCAACGCCCTCCCCGACGCCGGCCGCGCCGAAGCCCCCGGTCGACGGCGGCAAGTACGCCAACCCGCTGCGCCTCATCGAGGCACTCGGTAAGGGTGGCATCGACTGCGCGGGCTACGAGGCCATCGCCAGCCCCACCGGGGCGCTCGCCCGAGGCAGCTGCTACGTGGGCGCCGAGGAGTACACGATCGGCATCTACAAGAACGAGGCGCAGGCCCGGCGGCAGCCGAAGTCGATGGCCGTCCTACTGGAGGACGTCGCCGACGTGAATCTGGTGTTGGGGCAGAACTGGACGGTCGGCTGCCCGGACCAGCCGTCATGCAAGTCGGTGGCGACGGTGCTGGGCGGCGAGGTGTTCCACCAGCCGATGTGACCCTGGACAGCACGAAAGCGCCCCCTGCCCAGCCGTGAGGCCGAGCAGGGGGCGCAGTGCGTTGCGGGATGGGACTACCGGTCGATGCGGACCTCGGTGTCCTTGGCGTTGGGCACGACGTACACGCCGAGCGCGCCGAGGACGGCGAGGGCGACGGTGATGCCCTCGGTCGCGGTCAGGACGTCGTCGCCCATGGCGACGGTGAGTGCGGTGCCACCGGCGACAACACCGGCGACGATGGTCTTGGCGTACTTGGCGACGCGCATTGCGTTCCTCCTGGGTACGGTCGATGGGTGCAGCTGTACGAGCAGACGCCGGATGGCATCGCTGAGGTGCCCCGCCCGTGTCCGGCTGGGCATGCCGAGACGACCCCGGCGTGGGGTGCGTGCACGACGCATGGGTGTTGGGAGATGGGCCGTCAGTGGCGCTGCCAGCGGCCCGGCTGCGGGCTCACCACGCAGCACGACCACGAGTGCCGGCGGCCGTAGGTCAGTCGCAGCCGAACTGGGTGCGCAGCCGGGACACCTCGGTGGCCAGCGTCCGCCCGGTGTCCGTCACCGGCGGCGAGTCCTGGTACGCGTCGTCGTACGTCGCCAGCAGCGCACACCACCGCCGGTTCGACTCCTGGTCGATCTGCTCCGCGCGCCGCTCCGACCGCTGCGCACGCTCGTTGGCGTAGATCACCGACGCCGCCGCGAACGCGACCACCACCACGAACGTCACCGTCATCGCGTACCAGACCCGGATGGCTTTCGTCGTCACGGGCTACCTCCCGGGACGCTGGGCGATGGCGGCGACGGCGTAGGTGACGGCGGAGGCGGAGGCGACGACGACGAGTCGGGGGTACCAGCGGTCCCAGACCCGCTTGGCTTGATGGACCACAGGTGCCACACCCCCGGGGCCCCCAGCAGGGCGAGGAACGCTGCGAGTAGCTCCCAGCTGACCTGCCCGGTCACCTGCTGGTACGCGATTCCCCACAGACCCACTCCGATACAGCCAGCGTCCCTGACCACGGTCAATACCCGCTCCAGCCTCACTCACTTTCCCTGCCTTCCGGTTGGCCAACCAGGCGATGCCGGCGGCCCATCAGCTCTGTGGGGTGGTGTTGCCGCCGACCACCCGGCGCAGCAGGGCGTCGGCCAGCTGGTCGTAGTCGATGGTCACCGCAGGCTTCTCGGCCAGGGCGCGCAGCTGCTCGCCGAGGCTGGCCAGCGACGGGTGGTCGACGGGCTTCGCGTCGGGCGCGTCGTCCTTGCCCACGGCGAGCCGCAGGTAGGCCTGCCCGATGGGTTCGCGGCCGTCGAGGCGGGACAGCATCGTCTCGACGCGGGTGAGCTGCTTGGCCTGCTCCGGGGTCATGTCGGGTACCTCCAGGGTCTTCGTGGCCACGGCGGGCCAGCTCGCGGTGTTCTCGTCGTCGGCAGCCCAGCCGGACGCGTGGACGTGGTCGGTGTGCTGGTCCTTGCCGGTGTACTTGGTCTTCTTCCACCCGTTGGAGCGCGACCAGATGTAGCCGTTCCAGATGATGTAGAACAGCCGGGCCTTGGCTTTCGGGTCGGCGAGCAGCCGCGCGACCAGCGCATCGGCGGCACCCTTGGTGAACGGGCCCCGGACCATGATGTCGATGGCGCGGTGCTCAGGCCGGCTGTCGGAGTCCTCCAGCTCGGGCTTGCTGCCCGGGGTGTCGTCCTCGTTGTGGCCGGACTTGCTCGCCTTGTGCGCGGTGTCGCCGATGCCGTACACGACGACCCCAGGCCACTCGCGTTTGACGTCGTTGGTCAGCGCCTGCATGTTCGCGGCACGTGCCACAGTCCCTCCTCAGGGCAGGGTGGTCCACGCGGGATCGGCCAACGGCCGGCACGCGGGACCGCCGGTGAACAGCAGCGGAGCCCCCGCCACAGTCGTCAGCGCGGGCACGTCGCAGGTCTCCCCGTACGGGGTCCACCCGTCGGGTTGCCCGGCCGGGTCGATGGTTGTCGCCGACACCCCGCCGGTTGCGTCGCGGCAGGCCAGCCACACCTGGCCGGAGCACACGGCGGCGGCGACCTGCCCGTGACCGCCCGGACCCGGCACGGTGACCGGCTGCTGCCACGGCCCATCCGGCGCGGCCTGCGCGGTGAGCACGAGCCCGTCGGCGGTGCGGTAGGCCAGCAGCAGCCGCCCGTCGGGCATCCGCACCGCGCTCGGCGGGCAGCCCGGGGGCAGGCCCGGCAGGTTGCTGTTCAGCTTGAAGGGGCCGTTCGGGCTCGTCTGGTACCAGTGCAGAACACCGGTGGTGGTGGCGGCGAACACCTCGATGCGCCCCGACGGGCCCGCGACGGCGGTGAGGCCGTCCTGCACGTCGGTGCCACCCAGGTCGATCCACGAGCCCCACGACCCGCCAGCGGCCGTCTGGGAGCGGCTGGACAGTCCGCCGCCGCCGTTCTTCACCAGCACACACAGCCGGCCGTCAGCGTGCCGTACAACCGTCGGGACGCCCATCTGCGCCGCATTCGGCTGGCCAGCGTTGTGGTTGCCCAACGACGACCACGACGACGCCCACGGCCCCGACGGGGACTTCTGCCAGATCACGACCAGGGCGTGGTCCGACAGGCGGCGGGCGACCACCTCCATCCGGCCGTCCGTGTCGTAGCCGACGGACAGGCCGGGCGCGATCGGACCCGCACCGAGCACCTTCGGCTGCGACCACGACCAGTCGTCCATCTGCCACCACGTGACCACCCGCCCGGCACGGACCGCGAACACCTGAAGGCGCCCGTCGGCGTTGTAGCCGACCCAGTCCGCGCCGCGCGGCCACCGGTAGAGCATCCGCTCGCACCACCCGTACGGGAGCGCGTCATCGTCGTACGCGGCGTAGATGTCGAAGATGGCCCGCTTGTCCGCCGCCGTGCCGGCCGGCAGGTTCGCCGGCACAGCGGTGATGGAGTACCCGCGGTACGGCAGCGCCGGCACCCCGGCCGCGACCGCCGCGTCACCGGCGATCCGCGCGGACGCGGTGTGGTCGGTGTGGTCGTGCGGGGTGTAGCGGGCCTCCGGCCACGGGTCCAGGGTGCACACCTGCGACGGCTGGTACACGCCGATCAGCTCGACCAGCGTGTTCACCACGTCCGCACGGTTGTAGCCGTACGTCGGGGCACCCAGACCGTCAGGGAGCGGCACCGTGAGCTGCGGGGTGCCCGCGTCCAGGGCGGCGAGCTGCCCGTCGGGCAGGGCCAGCCACACCAGGTGCACACGCCCGTCCAGGCTGTACCGCTCGACCTGCTTGCCGTTGACGGTGACCAGCTCACCGGTCCACTCCGACTGGTCGCCCAGCGGGCTGTAGCCGGCCATGTAGGCGTACGCGTCCATGATTCCGCGCTGCCGCCCGTACGCCCGCTCACCCGCCGTCAGACCCGTGCCGGATCCCTGGCCGGCCGTCACGTACACGGTGGTCACCTGCCCGCCCGCGCGGATCGCGTCAGCGATGTCCGGGTTCAGGAACAGCAGGTCATCGTCGGGATGAGACACCACAGCCAGGAACGTCACGCGACACGCTCCAGCATCAGCATCGAGCCCTCTTGCACGATCGTGTTGGAGGCGTTCGCGCCGTTCTGCGCCCACCGGAAGTTCAGGGTTCCGCTGGTGCCACCCACGATGACGACACCCTCAAACGTCTGCGTCTGCCACGTCGGACCGAGCGTCACCACCGCCGCCACATCCGTCTCGGTGAGCTTGCCCAGCGTGGTGCCGGTCTGCGCGTCGATGGCCGTCCACCACAGCTTCGCGCCCGCCGGATACCCCCACCCGAACTTGATGTCCGGCGTCGGCGGGGACACGAAGTACACGCGCAGCCGCATCTCGTACACCGCACCCGCCACCACCGGCAGGAACAGCTGGTCATCGTCCTGCAACGTCGCGTTGTTGTTGACCGTCTCGTCGCCCGTCTTGCGGGCGTACGTCCGGGCACCGCCGGTGATCTGCCACGCCGAGCCGTTCCACGTCCGGATCAGGTCATGATCCGTCTCGTAGATCGTCATGCCGTCCACCGGCGACGACGGACGCGTCGTCGACGTGACCGGGATGACCGACTGGCGCATCAGCCCGTTGAAGTACGTCGCATCGGGCACGTCGCCGTTGGCAACGATCTGGAACACCGGGCCTCCTAGTAGGCGATGGCGTTGGCGCCGATGACCCCGAGGATCGGATCGGCGATGGTGAAGAACGCGTAGCGGGACGCGGGCTGCGTCGCGAGGGCCGACGTCCACTTCTCGCCGTCGCTGTCGTGCTCCACACCCCGCACGAAGACGTCCCGCTCGATGGGGTCGCCGCCGCCGGGAGGGCGGCGCACCACCGTGATCCGGTCGCCGAAGTCGCGGCCCAGCACCGCCGGCCACACCGCCGCTTCCACCTCGGGGGTGGGGGTGCGGAACGCGATGCGGCTGAACCGGCGGCCGGGGTCGCCGAACTGGGACCGGAGCATCTGCGCGTATCCCAACGCGTCAGCGTCGGTTTCCAGCAGCAGGCCCGTCTTGGTGAACGTCTTGGTCAGGTAGCGGGCCTTCGCCGCCTCGTTGACGGCGGTCTGCGGGGTGCCGCCCGCACGCGTGATCGTGACAGTGTTCGCGAGGCCCTCATCGGCGGACGACAGCTCGACGTCCGCGTACGGCAGTTCGCCGGTGAGCGCGTATCCGCCGTCGCCGAACGTGGCCTGCGGCGCCTTTGACCTGGGGTCGGTGAGCATGGCGTGCCGGTTGCGGAACACCACCCGGCCCGTGGCATCCACGAACAGGTGCCCCAGCTCGGAGTCCTGGACCAGCTGCATCTCGGCGAGCTGGTTGCCGTCAAGGTCAGTGGCCTGCAATGTGCTGTCGCCGGCGCTGATGGACCGGTCTGCGGTGGGCCAGTCCGAGGCGTCGAGGATCCGGGCGATGCGCGCCCCCGAGTCCTCCCCGGCGCCCACCGGCGGGTCGATCGCCACGCGGTCGTTCGCGGCGAACACCTTCGTGGCGTCGGTCGCGGTGAGCGTCACGTACGTCCACGTGTTGCCCTGGTAGTCGGGCTGCCAGTCGTCGGCGAACCCGTCGAAGATCGGATAGGTTTCGCCGTCCCACACGGCGCGGATCCGCACCCGACGCATCGGCTCGACCTGCGACCAGCCGTTAACCACGTACGGGCCGGCGAGGTTCTCCGGATCGAATCGGCGGTCCGGGTCGTGCAGCACGATCGTGGCCGTGCCCGCGTCGTAGCGGACCAGCGGCGCGTCCGCGCGGTTGGCGCCACGGCGGGTGCGCCACGACCGCACCCATTCGGAGACGTCTGTCCACGTCGAGTTGGAGCCGATCGGGACCATGCCGATCCGGCCGCGCACCGGGTCGTCGATGGTGAACACGTTGCCGACGGTCGGCGAGGAGAAGCCCACATCCACGATGACCTGCGGAAGCGCCATCAGGGCGTCCTGACCTTCAGGGTGCCACCCCGATCGAAGTAGGCGCTCAGGACGTCAGCGACTTCCCGGCCCACCTCCGCCTTGTTCGCACCCGGCGGCACGTTGACGTTCAGGTTGACCTGCGTGTTTCCGGTCGCCGACCCGGCGCCCACCGCGACAACCGTCGGTGAGGACGGCTGTGCGCCGAGCCAGTTCCGGCCGACGTACTCCCAAATGGCCCGGGACCGGTCGGTGTCCCCGCGCTTCGGGATGAACGCTTCCCCGCCCGTCGCGGGCTCAGCGAACCCGTACCGGGCACCGGCGGCGACCGGGTTGAAGATGCTCGCGTCGCGCAGCAGCCCCGACTGGGCGTACTCGGTGACGCCACCCCACCTCTGCCCGGTCGAGTAGCCGGAGCCGGTGCCCTTCCCACCGCCGTACGACGCGTAACGGGCGTTGACCACCACGTCGACACCGATGCGGCGGGAGATCTCCGACAGGCGGGCCTTGATCCGCGACACCGCCGCCTCCGCCTGCCCCGTGTTGACCGTGACGGTGGTGCTCCGGGATGCGGGGATGCCGAACAGCTGGTCGGCCAGCCGCTGCGCCTCACCCGCGCTGACATTCATCGCCCGGGCCGCTTCCAGGAACTTCGCCCGACCTCGGTCGGTGGCGGCCGACGCCAACTCCTGCGAGCCCGTCTGAATCCAGATGGCGTCTGCGCTGGCGTTCGCCGCCTCCGCGATCCCGATCAGCGCCTGCCGGTTCGCGCGGCCCTTCTCCGTGTTCGCCGAGATGCCGTCGTTGTTCTTCCTGCCGGCCTCGGTGGCCCGGTCGATGGCCTCTTCCAGCCGGATGTTGGCCTGCTCGGCGGTGATGTTCTCCCCGGCCATCCGGCGGATCGCCTCAGACAGGGACTCCACCTCGACCGTCGCGGCGGCAGCCGTCGACCCCGTCTGGGTGAACCCGTTGATCAGCTCTTGGAGGATCGGCGACAGCTCACCGCCGGCGGCCTTCGCGTTCTGTTCCTCGGCGACAAGCTGAGCGAACTTGTCACGGTCACCGACCAGCAGCGCGCCGATCTTCTCCATCCACCCGTACGCCTCGGTGAGAGCGAAGATGGTGCCCACGATCACCCGCACACCGCCGGCGAAGACCCCCCACAGGGCGGCGAGCGCCCGAGACCCCTCGTAGGCGTTCTCCGACAGATCCGCGAACATGTCACCGATCAGCCGGCCGGCGTCCTGGACGATGTCGCCCAGCACGTCAACCACCGGCGCGGACCGCTCCACCGCGGTGGCAAACCCCTCGACCGCCGACTCGGCGCCACCCAGCACATCGCGGGTCAACGGCACCAGCATGGTCGAGGCGGCGGACGACGCCCGCTCCCAGGCTTCCCCGATCCCACCGATCTCCGACCGGACGACACCCAGCGCCTCGACCGTGGCGGGGACGAAGCTGACCGCCCCGCGCTGCATCTCGGACTTGAGCGTGTCGCCGGTCAGCTTCGCCGCAGCCTGAACAGCTGGATGCTGCGCCGCCACGGCGACGCCACCCACGATGCCGCCCGCACCGGCCGCGCCCACCACGGCGGCGGACAGCACCCCGCCGATGAGCGGGCCCGTGGCGGCCACCGCACCGACCACGCCGGCGCCGATCGCCGCCTGGGCCTGCGGGGGTAGACCACCGAACACGCTGGACATGGCATTGGAGATGGGTCCGCCAGCCCGGGCCAGGCCCGTCGCCAACCCCTCGGCGAAGCGGGCACCGTAGCGGACGCCCTCGCCCTTCACGTCCCCGATGTCCGTGAAGTCGATGAGCTTGCGCAGGCTGGTCTGATCGCGCAGGTTCCCCTGCTCACCGGCCAGTTTCTCCGTCAGCTTCGCCCGCTGAGCCGCGTCGCTGGTGTGCGCGATCTCCCGCGCCAGTTCACGGATCCCGCGGGCCGTCTCGTCGATTTGCGCGTCCAGGCGACGCGCGTCGGCGGCCAGGTCGGACATCTCCCCGCCGAGGCGGTCCGTGTCCCGGCTGGTCTTCTCGCTGGCCTTGCCGAGCCCGTCAACGGAGTCGGTGACGTCGTCCGTCGCCCGCACCGTCTCCCGGGCGCCGCGCACGTAGCGCATGTTCTCCAGGACAAGGTCGACCTTGACGGTGCGCGTCACCCGGTCACCGCCTCTCCACGTGCCAGAGCAGCGCCTGCGGCTGCGGAGTGTCCTGGTACTGGGCCTGCGCGATCGTCAGCGCCGTCGTCACGTGACACCTCATCGGCGGCGGCACCACGAACGCGCCGTCGCCGTCAGGTGAGCAGCACACGGAGGCGTCGCCGCCGCAGGACGGACACCGGCCCGCCCGGTACGCGGCCAGCGCCGCCATCCACGCCCGGTCCTGGTCGGACCACTCCGGCTCCCGCACGGTCACCGACCGCACCAACCGGCCACCGTCGTACTCGTAGGTGGTGGTCTCCGCCGGCTCCCAACCGTCCAGGCGCCGCGGGGCGACCCCGAGCCGCTCGGCAGCCTCGATGCGCGCAAGCGTGGCCGGTTCATCGGCGAGGCGGCGGATCAGAAAGGGAGGTCGACGTCCTTGCGGTTCAGCGCGTACGCGGCGTTGCACACCTTGCTGACCTGGCCGTCGGTGAGCTTCCCGTCGTCGCCGACCAGCGCCTGCCAGTCCTCGTCGTCCAGGTCCGGCGCGACGGTGCACGCGCGGGCCAGGGCGAGGAAGAACGTGTCGGCGTTGAAGCCCAGCCGGTCACGTGGCTCCAGCACGCCGTCGGTGACGCGCGGGGGGTGCTCGTCGAGAAGCTGCTGGTAACGGTGCGACGGCAGGGCCCGCAGCGTCAGCGTCAGCGTCGAGGCGGCCATCTCCTCACGTAGCGCGGCCAGCCGCTCGTCGAGGGCCTGCACCGCCTCGCCGGAGCCGGCGAGGGAACCGGCGGCGCTTTCCCGCGCCTTCGCGTGCTCGGACTGCACCCGCTCGTACTCGACGACCAGGTCGGCGCGCAGGCACAGCGGCACGGTTGTCTCCGGCAGCCGCGCGTCTCTGATCAGCGCTTTCACGTCCATGTTCACTCCAGCCCTTCCAGCCCGGGTTGGTGCTGGGAGGCGGACCGGGCTGGTGGCCCGCCTCCCAGGTCTGTCGGTCAGGCGACGGTGGCGCGCAGCTCCGGCGCGGCCGAGATCTTCGTCGGCACCTCGTACCGGGCGACCGTGTTCGCCTCCGGGGCCAGCCGGCGGGCCTGCCCGACGATCACCGGGTACACCTCGACCTTCTGGCTGGTGGCCCACGCGGTCGTCTCGACGACGTCGCGGCGGATCACGACGTAGCCCTGCGCACCGCGCACCAGCGTGTTCCACGCGGTGTCCGTGCCGTCCTGCTTCTTGAGCCGCAGCATCGTGCCGGAGAACGTGTCCCGGCCGATGGTCAGCGTGTTGAAGGTGGACGCCAGGCTGGTGGTGTCGACGTCGGCGGTCTCCGCCTCGAACCCCACCAGACCGTCAGCGGTGATCAGGTTCTGGAGCAGGATGCCGGCGTTCAGCTCGGTGGTGGTCGGGGCGGCCTTGTTGGAGATGGCGGGGACCCAGGCGACCCGGGTGTTGCCGTCAACGGGGATGTCAGCCACAGGTCACTCCTTGGATGCGTCGGCGCCGCGCTGGCGGCCGGCGGTGGTGGGCTTGGTCCGCACCGGCAGGTCACCGGCGGTGGTCTCAGCGGCCCGCTCAGCGGGCGTGACGGGCGTTTCACGGCGCGGCTCGGCGGTCGGGTCCGGCTCGACCGGCTTCTCCACCGGCTCCCACCCGCGCGCCTGCCAGAACTCGACGGCGTCCGGCGCGAACGGGGCAGCCTCACTGCCGCCGGGGTGCTTCATCCACACCCACTCGACGTCGGCCATCGCTCAGCCCCCCAACGGCAGCAGCTGGTAGGTGACCAACGTGGTGCCCGAGTAGGTCACCGTGACGACGTTGGTGGTGAAGTCGACGGCGGCCGGCGAGATGTAGAAGACCTTGCTGGTGCCGTTCGCCACCGACACCGCGCTGGTCGTCGCCACATTCCCCGCCGGGGTCCGAGACGCGTCGGAGACGGTGACGGTGATCGGCGACCCGCCGCCATTCGTCACCACCAGGTACGCGCCCCGCGACCCGAGGTCGTTCGCGGAGATCGTGTCCGACGAGGTCACCGCCGCCCCGGCGATCGTGGTCCCGCCCGCCGTTGGGCGGACAGCAGTCATCAGCGCCATCGGGCGCCCCCTTCATTGGTTGGTTCCCGCCCGATGGCGGAGGTCAGGCCGGCACAGATTCGAGCCGGTACACGTCCACCTGGTCCATCACCAGCACGCCCGTCGACTCATCGCGCTGCGGCGGCTGCGAGTCCACGTGCCGCACCGGCCAGCACCGCCGGCCAGACACCGACAACACCGCGTCCAGCAGCACCCCACGCACCCGCTGGGCCACACCCCGAGCGGCCACCGCCGCGCCACCGACGCTGTGGCAGTAGACGTTCAGCACGAACCGCTCCGACGCACCCTGCACAGACCGGGAATCCGGCAGCTCAGGCGTATCCGCGTGCAGGTACACCACCACGTACGCGGGCGCCGGGCCCTCCGGGACCTGCCCGTCGTAGACCACCAGCGACGGCGACCCGGGCGCCGAGCGGAGCCTCGCCAGGACGGCGTCGGCGTGGGCCTGGACCGTCACCGCTCAGCCCTCCAGCAGGTCGACGCCGAGCTGCTCGACAGCCGCCACGAACCGGGGACTCTCGATGTCCAGCGCCGGCCCGAGGTGCGCGTACGGGGCGTTCTTGACCGTGCCGTACTCCAGGATGTTGCCCAGCGCGCCCTGCCGCTTCGCCTTGTCCGGGCCGATCTCCGCGCTCACCGTGGTGCCGACCGTCCGCACGTCGTAGCCGATCGCGTACGGGTACGCCGGCGCGTGCGCGATGCCGGACGCGAACCGGCGCGCATCCTTCTTGATGTTCAGCGCGCCCTTCGACACCACCTTGCGGGCCTCGTCGACCGCGTCGTCAGCAGCCGACTCCAGCACCGCACGCAGCTCGTTCAGGCCGTCCGAAGTCACCGTCACCTTCACGACGTGACCTCCTCACACCCGAGCCTGCGGGCAGTCGCATGGGTCTTGTGGAACAACTCCCGCACCCGGAACCGGCGGCCCGGCAGATCCGGGTCATGCACCGACGCGGTCACCTCGACGACGTCATCCACCCGCACCCCGACCACCGCCATCGGCAACTGCACCTCCAGGCGCAGCAGCAGCAACGCCGCCTCACCCACATCGCGGTCACCCGCCGACGCCGAACGCTGCTGCACCCGGGACTTGCCGACGTACACCTCGCTCGTCGACTCGGTGGGGTAGCCGGTGTCCGGGTCGTACGTCGTCCCGCCGTCACGCCGGATCACGCACGCGTCGACCATCAGGGCCTCGGCCGCCGCCCGGCCGCGCGCCAACACCGCCGCGGCGCTCACCAGGACGCCGCCGTGACATCCGGCGATCCCGGACGGATCGTGAAGGCAGCCGACCTGCGCAACCCCAACGCCCGCCACAGCCGGTCCCGGTCGTCGGAGGTGAGGAACGGCGCCGCCAGGGTCTCCGACGCGTAGGTGACCGTCTCCGAGTAGTCGTCGATCTGCGACGCCACGGACCGCCGCCCGTCCGCGTTGCGGATCATCCGCCGCGCCACATCCAGGGCGACCGGCTTCAACGGCGACAAGTCGGTCAGCGCGTCGTACCGGTCGGCGCCGACCTCACCCCGGATCAGGGTGGTGACCAGCTCCAACACGAGCGTGCCGGTCGCCTCGGGCACGGTGGTCTGCGCCCACGCGTCCAGCTCGGGCAGGGTGAACAGCTCCGGCACCACACGCCCCTCTCAGCTCGACACAGGTTGATGCGGGTGGGCCGGGCGGCGGGGAGGAATGCCGCCCGGCCCGGCACGTCAGCCCCGCGGGTCCGCCGCGACACCCGCGACCACGGCGCCGTCGTCCTCGCCGATCAGCTCCATCTCGCGGAGCCGGTCCAGCTCGGCCTGCGGGGTGCCCTGCGGCAGCTCCGCACCGCGGTACAGGTACTGGATGCGACCCTCGGCGTCGCGCACCGACACCAGCGGCGCCAGCACCACGAGCTGCTTGGCGCGGCTGCGGGTGCTGGTCGAGGTGTCGGTGGTCTTCGTGGTGGTGCTCTTCGTCTCGGCCATCAGTTCTCTCCTCAGATGCCGGTGATCTTGATGGCCGCGTTGGGCTCGGTGATGTACGGCACGAACACCGCCCGGGCACGCAGACGCCACTGGTCGTTGTGGTCCTCGCGCATGGTCTTCGACTGGATGAGGTCCCCCGCGGCCTGGTAGCCGCCCTGGAGGTCCTCGGTGGCGATCCCGCCCAGCTGGGTGGAGTCGAGCACCCACGCGCCAGCCGCCGGCAGGTTCGGCGTCGGCAGCACCCGCAGCCCGGCGATGATGCTGAACTCGCCCGAGTAGACGGCGTTGCTGGTCGTCTCCCGCTGCATCGCGTTGATCAGCACCGTGTCCGACGCCAGGTACGCCCACGTCGCGTCGTTGACGATCAGGGTGTCCGGCTCGTAGCCCTGGTTCAGGGCGGCGATGTCGGCCTTGGCCAGCATCAGATCCCGCAGGATCGTCGCCGTGCTGCCCGACCACACCGCCGAAGCGGCCCGGGTCTGCACGACGCTCGACGCGATCAGTGACAGCGCCACCGAGTCGACGTTCTTCGCCGCCGCGTTGACCAGCTTCAGCATCGCCCGCTCCGCGGCGGCCATGCGCTGCCGGGTGACCGCCTCGTCGGTGACCAGGGTGTCCTGACCCCACTTGACGATCTTCACGAGCTGCGTCGGGCCGGCCGCGACGGTGGTCAGCGGGTACTCGCCACCCGGCGACACCGCCTCGACCGGACGGTCCGGGTAGATGCCCTCGTTCTGCTCGAAGCCGATCGCGCCGCCGGTCACGGACTCACGCCCGGACAGGATCGACGTGGCGATCAGCCGCTGCTCGGCGAGCGTCCGCAGACGCCGCGCGACCACGGCCGGGTTGTTGAGGAAACGGCTGACGGTCAGGTAGTCACCCGACAGCGTCGGAGCCGCCGGAGGGTAGGTGTAAGGCACAGTCCACCTCTGGGAATCCGGAGGAGGCGAACAGCCTCACTCCTAACTGGGAAGGAAAGGGCAGGTCAGCGGGAGAACTTGACGCGGACCTTGTTGCCGTTCGTGGCAGTGGTCAGCGCGACCCCGACCAGCGCGCGGGCGCCGGTCACGTCCGCGGCCGTCGGCGTTGTCACCGCTGCCAGCGTCGACACCTGACCCGAGGCGGCGCACACCACCAGGTCCCCGGCGGTGACCGTGCCCGACGCGGTCAGCTCCTGGACGCCGTCGCAGAAGATCGTCACCTGGTCGCCGGAGATCGCGTCGACTGCGGCGACCCCCAGCCAGTTGAGGGCGGTGGCGCCGGCGACCGCGACGGTCCCCGCGCCGGAGACGGCCACCATCTGGCCGCCCGTGATCGTGCCGGAGGCAGTGGCGACCAGCGCCGTGCCCGGCTTGCGGATGGGAAGGTACTCGGCCATGTCGGTGGCTCACTTCTGGGCCGCAGGCCCGTAGATCGACTCGTACAGGGCGTCGTCCTCGGACTGAGGCGACGGTGGGCGCGGACCCTGACCCGGGTCCGGCCGCGGGCTCGCCGGCGGCTTGGCCAGCGCGGACCGCAGCTTCTCCGCCCGCTCCAGCAGCGCCGACTCGTCGGCGATGCCCTCGGGCAGGAACTCGTGCAGCTCCGCGGGGAGCTGCGTCTGTGCGATCACCTTGTAGCGGGCCACCTGAGCCGCCAGCTGGTCGGCTCGGGCGGCGGCGTCGGTGGCCGCCTTGTTCGCCTTCTCCAGGTCGGACAGCTTCGCGTTCTCCGCCTCCTGGGCGGCAGCGCGGAGCTTCTCCAGTTCGGCCTCGCGGGCGCGCAGCTCGCGCCGGTACTTCGCGGCCTCCTGGTTGGCCTTCGTGACCCGAGGGTCGTCGGCCTGGGCGGTGTCGGTGCTGGTGTCGGCCGGCTCGGTCTCCTGGACGTCGCCGGTGGGTTCGTCGGACATGTGCCCTCCAGGGGCGGGACTTCCACCGCCCTCCAGGGGCGGGAAGATCAGGTGATGTAGCCGAAGCGGCGCAAGAGGCGCTGCGCCTCCGCGCGGTCATCTCCGGCGATCTGAAGGATCGACTCGGGCATCAGCCGCGGGGTCCTCGCCGACCGGTACCGGGCGCCAGGCTGCCGCTTGCCGGTCTCCCGGGCGCCCAACCGCTTGCCGGCCACACCCCGGACGGTCACACCCTCCGAGGTGACGAACAGCTGCCGGCCGTACACGTCGACCGCTTCCAGCCGGCCGCGGTCCCGGCCGCCGCGCAGCATCCGCGCCTCATCGCCGGTCACCCGCGCGCCGGCCGTCAGCAGACCGCGGGCGCCTCGGCGGGCGTTCACCACCTGGCCGATGTCGGCGCCCAACCGGATCGCCTCCGCCCCGGCCGCCGTGAACGCCCGGTCCTGCTCCTCACGGGACAGGCTGGCGAAGTACTTCTTCGGGTCGGTGTGGATCTCGTCGGCCGTGTCCTCACGGGCCGGCACGTGCACGCAGTCGCAGTTCGATACAATAAAGCCATTGGCTGAGTACCAGCCCTCAACCGAGGTGAGGTTGTAGACGTGGCCGCTCCACTCGACCCTGCGAAGCTCGACCACGCGATCCAGCTCTACCTGGCCGGCGAGCCGGAGGAGAAGATCCTGACCACGGCGGGCGTAAGCAAGACGACTCTCCACCGTGAGCGGACCCGGCGGTGCATCCCACCGCGTACCGAACTCGTCCTGCCGGTCGCCGACATCGCCGCCGCCTACACCGCTGGCGAGAGTGAATACAGCCTCAGCCTCCGCTTCGGGGTCAGCCGCAACGTAGTCCGGCGTCGCCTCGAAGCCGCTGGCGTCGAGATTCGCGGCATGTCCGCCGCCGGCAAGGTACGGGCTCGCCGCATGACGCCCGACGAGCGTCGGCGACAGGCCTCCGCCTCCCACGAGGCCGTACGCGGCACCAAGCAGCCGATGGAAGCCCTGCTCCGCCGCTCCGCCCAGCGCGAGCAGCGCGGCCTGTGCGACTCGCCTGGAGAACTGTTCCTGTTCGGCGAGCTGGCTAGCCGCGGCCTGCGGCCGATCCCGCAGAAGGCGATCGGCAAGTACAACGTCGACATCGCCGTGGCCCCCGTCGCCGTGGAAGTCCTCGGCGGCGGTTGGCATATGCAGAAGCGGCACCACTCCGTCCGGACGCCACAGATCCTCAATTCGGGATGGCACCTGGTCTTCGTGTGGAACCACGAGGGCAGCAGCGCCCTGACTGCGGGTGCTGCGGACTACGTAGTCGCCTTCCTGAATGAGGTTGGCGGGCAGCCACCCGCGCTTGGTCAGTACCGGGTGATTGCCGGTAGCGGGCAACTCCTGGCCGCTGGCGGTGCGAATGACGACCAGTTCCCCCTGGTAAGGCCGCCGAGAGGCCGCTAGGTGCTCGGGACCTGACACCAGCACTCCGGCGGGGAAGCAGCTTGGATGCCGGTCGAACCCGGCGTTCCACCGGAAGTACTTCCCGGCCAGCACCGCACACCGATCGCAACCGCCGCCCACCAACATCCGCCGGTAGCCAGGCACGTCCCGCGCCGCCATCGCCACCTGATCCGCGACCCGACCGGCGTCCGCGACCTGCGTCCGAACCAGCATGTCCAACCCGGCTCCACCCCCGGCAAGGGCCTGATCGACGGTCGCGCCGCGCTGGATCCCGACCAGCGTCCGCACCGCCGGCTGATACAGCAGGTCTGCCAGGTCGCGGCCATCCGACGCCACGCCGGACAGGGCCGCAGCGGACACCCCGCCGACCGGCCTCGGCGCAGCGCCCTGAACGTCGAGCACCTCGTCGAGGTAGCTGTCCGCCCTCGCCGCCACCGCCAGCTGGGCACCCGTGAGCACCGTCAGCAGGCGCGGCAGCAGTGAGCGCCACGACAGGGCGATCCGGGCCGGGTCAACCTGCGACCACAGCCGTCCCGCCTCTCCGGCCGCGACCAGAGCCAACCGGCGGCGGAACCGCGAATGCTCCCGAGCGACCTCAACCAGCGAGGGCATCGACCGCACCGGCCTGCTGCGGCGGCAGCGCCCGAGCAATCTCCAGCACCGGGTCGCGGGACGCCGCCCGCTCGTCCATCTCCGCCATCCGGCGCCGCTGCTCCGGCGTGTAGCCCATATCCTCGCGGGCCATCTCCACCGGCAGGATCGCCGCCCCACCAGTCAGCTTCTGGATCGCGTCGGCCTTCTGCGCCACCGTCGGCGTCGCCGGGTCCCGCCACATCGTCTCCAGCGACCGGGCCTTGACGTCCCACTCGCCGGTCTGGATGCGCAGCACCATCCGCATCACGTCTTCCCAGGCGCCACCCAGGTAGGTTTGCTTGCGCTCGACCCGCTTCACCAGCTGCGTCTCCGCCGACCGGATCGCATCCGCCGACGTCGGGTTGTCGCCGGTGAACGCCATGTAGTGCGGCGGCAGAGCGAGCTGCTGTGCGGCCACCTGCGCCAGCATCCGGATCGTGTTGTGGAAGACCGCCAGGTCCGCCTCCGGGAACTGGCCCATCTTCACGTTCGGGTCCTCGTTCGCCCACAACCGGCCCGCGATCGACGACCACGTCGACATCGGGTTGCCGTTCTCGTCGACGAAGTCCTCGGCCTTCACCCCGACCGCCCAGCGGCGCGGCATGGCGTGGAACTCACCGGACACCATCATGTCCGTGGCCATCTTGTTGGCCGCGTCAGCCAAGGGCAGCACGTCGTGGAACTCGGACACGCCATCCGGGCGCAGCAGCCGGGGCCGGTTCACCAGCGGCACCACCGGCACCTGACCCATGCCGTGCCTGTCCTCGGCAACGGTCTGCCACTCACCGCGGCGGAACACCAGCAGCCGGGTCGAGTCGGGCAGGTACAGCGTCGCCCACTTCTCCATCGACGGTGTGCCGACCTCTTCGTCCCACCGCTTCAGCGCCGACAGCACCCGCCGCGTGCGCGGATCTCGCCGGGCGACCACCTGCTCCGGTGACTCCACCGAGATGATCGGCGCGTCGTCCTCGCTGTCCCCGGCGCCGACGATGACGAATGCCCGGCCCAGGATCAGCGACTCCAGGTGCCCCTGCTGGGACTGCTCGTCGCAGTTGTTGGCCTGCCACACCGCCCACAGGTCCTCATCCCGGGCGGAGTCGCCGGCGTACCGGAAACCCTCGACGTCGAGCCGATTCTCGTAGGCGTCCGCGCCCAGCCGAGGCCAGTTGATGACCAGTTGGGTGATGCGGTCCCCGACCTCCTTCTCCAGGGCCGGGGCCATGTACTTCAGGGGCTGCTCGCCCTCGTAGTAGGCGTCGTAGGTACGCAGCCGCTCCAGGCAGTGCCAGCGGATGCCCTCCAGACGGCGGATCTCGTTGTCGAGGTCGCTCACCGTCTCACCACCATCCGCCGTCGGGGCTGCTCATTCGTCCAGCCACCTACCGCCAGCACGTCAAGGCGCGCCTGCCACGACAGGCCACCGGCCATCGCAAGGTCGATTTTGTTGGGCGAATTGTGGCGCTCCTTGGTCATCACCCACAGCGCTTTGCCCTCGTCGTCGAACATCTTGGTGTCGCGCTTGCGGGCGGCACCGATGTGCCTGGCGAAGTCGACGTCACCGTCGTTGGTGACCTCGCCGCCCCTGATCGCCGAGGCGTAGGTGCGGCACATCATCGCGGTCTTCCGCAGGTTGCGACTGTCGGTGTAGAACTCCGCAACCACCTTCGGCCCGTGCCGGCCCGACCAGTCCGCGAGCTTCGTATCCCAGCCGGCAGCCGGGTCGCCGTACATCCGCAGCACCCGCCACCGGGCGAACATCTCCGCGACCCGCTCATCGACCTCACCGGCCGGGATCGGCACGATATCGCCGTCGTCGAGTTCCTCCGGCACCCACAGCCCGAAGTTCTGCTGGAACCCCGTCTCGATGTCCGTGACGACCAGGGCGGTGGTGTCCCGCCACCGGGAGCCGTCGAAGCCCGCGGACACCGCACGGCCCTTGGCGATCTCCTGGCCGGGGCGGCGCAGCTCCTTCCACCAGCTCGCGTCGAACGCCCGAGCGTCGGCCTGCGTCCACCGGTTCAGCCACACCCGCTCCAGGTACGACAGGTCGGCGCCCGGCCGGTCCCACTGCTTCGCGATGCCCCGCAGATCCGACCACTCCGCTGCCGGCCCCGACGCCTCACGAACCGCCTCAACGCGGCCCTCCAGCGTCTTCAAGTCGTGGCCGGGGGACGCCTCGCGGTGGAAGTAGAACAGCTCCGGCTCTTCCACTTCGCCGCGCTCGATCAGCTCGGCCTCGTCCTTGTCCAGCTCCGCCACTGAACCGCCGCCCGGGACGCCCGCAGTGGTGATACCCATCGACCACGGGTCGTCCAGGGGGCGCTTCGGCAGGTTCGCCTCCATCGTCTCGTACGCCTCAAGGTGCCGAGGCATGTCCAGGCGGTGCGTCTCGTCGTAGCCCTGGAACGTCGTCCGGGCCCCGTCTCGGGCGTTCGGCGACTGCGCCAACGGGACCGCCTTGCCGTCCGCCCGACCCCGCTCGTCGAGGCGGATGATGCGCTCCAGGCCGGAGTCGAACAGGTCCGCGTCCGGGCCCTCCGTGCACACCACGTACAGCACGTTGTAGGCCAGCTCTTCGACCTGCTCGGCGGTGTAGGCCAGCAGCGGAATGTACGGGTCGCGGACCGGCCGTCCGACCGGTTGGCCGTAGGCGTCCCAGCCGTCGAAGCGGACCTCCGCCTCCGGGTGCAGCTCGGCATAGGCCACCCAGCCGAGCAGCTCCGTTTTCGCAGTGCCCTTACGCCACGAGATTCGTACCCGTCGGAACCGCCGCCGCCCCGCCAGCGGGTGGCCCTTCGGGTACACCTCGTACGCCTTGTAGATCACCGCCCGCTTCTCTGGGTCCAGCTTTGCTGGCTGACCCTTCAGCGAGCCCGGACCGAAGACTGCACGCTCTTCGATTAGGTCGCACACCTGCCGGCCAAGCGATGGCCATGGCTCCTCGTCCAGCGGGGGGACGACGAACGTGCTCACACCGCCCGCAGGACGGAGCGCGGGTCAGCGCTCGCGTCCGGTGACGGGGCCTTCGGGGTGGTGGTGCGTCGGCGTCGACCACGGTCCTGCGCCTCGTCGCTTCGCTCGATCTCCCACTGAAGTCGGCGCCGGTCGATCGGGGTCAGGCCGAAGCACTGTCGCTGGAGGCGGATCTCCGCTGCCAGTTCCTTGCTCGGGTGCTCCCAGAAGCCATTCACCAGCGTGGCCAGCAGGTAGAGGCCGTGGATGTCAGACGGGTCGAACTCAGGAGCCATCGGCGAGCGCCAGAGGTCGTCCCACCACGCCACCGTCATTGGGTGCCACTGCTGATCGGCCAGCGGCGGCAGCGGCGGCACCGTCGAGCTGCGAGCTGGCACAGACAGGGTCGACGCAGTTGTTGACCGGTTGCGGCGGGTCCTGGTGGAGGCGTGTTTCGGCGCCGGTCCGGGCATCTCACACCACCTCACGCTGAGTCATGATCGAAGTCCTGGATCCCGTACAGACCGAAGTTTCCCTCCCCGGCGGTACTGCTCAGGGGGGGTGGGGAGGGGCATGGCCCCACCCTCACTCACCGTGAGTGACGACCGGCAGTAGTTGACGACGACCGCCTCTGCGTAGACCCGCGACGGTGTCGTGCCGTGACCAGAAGCCGGCCTCGCGCAGGGCGGCCGAGCGTGCCTGCTGGGCACGCGCCACATTGCATGGCCCGCAGCTCGGGACCAGGTTGTCTGGCCGGTTGTCGTCGCCGACACCGTTGAGGTGGTCGACCTGAAGGGGCCGACCGTCAGCTGGGTCCCAGCGCACCGTGCCCGCGCACCAGTGGCAGGCGTGCGGGCCAGGGCCGATGGCGTCGTACAGCACCGCGCGGTGCTCGTACACCCTGCCCGACCTCATGGCCAGCGGGTGGTTCGGCAGGTGCAGCGACCGGTACCTGCGGCCGTGGCTGACGGAGATGCCAGCCCGGTGGGCGACGCGGTCCACGGAACCGTGCCGGTACTGACGGTGGTAGTGCTTCTTGCACAGCTCAGCGGAGCGCGTCCGCTTCGGGTTGTGGCAGCCAGGGACAGAGCAGGTTAGCTCGTTCACGGTGACCTCCCGGAATGGCGGAAGCCCCGAGCCGGGAGACTCGGGGCTTCCCACCTGCGGTAGCTACTCCGCAGGCTGTCTTCGATGGTCAGCGGGCGTTGAACCCACCGGGCTGGTGTCGTGCCGTCTCGCTGCTGTGGCAGGGCTGGCACAGGCCGCGCCCGCGCTCGGGGGCGTACGGGTTCAGCCCTCGGGCCCGCAGCTCACGCAGGCTAAGCGGGTGGTGGTCGGCGTGCTTGCTGGGTGCCGCCTTGCAGCGCACGCAGGTGGGGTCACGGCGGAGGACGGCACGCCTGAACGCCTCGTGCTCGGGCGTGTATCCGCGTTGCTGTCTGCTGCCTCGCGCCTGGTCCGCCTCGCGTCTATGCGTACCGCAACGGCCGCCGTCGGTTAGCTGTGGGCATCCAGGTGTTGAGCAGACTCGCTTCGCTCGGGGCATCGTCCACCCCCGTTGGTCCGGTGCGGGCAGGCCGTCCGCCACAGTCGGCCTGCCCGCTGTCCCCGCCCCCGGACGTGACGAAGCCCCGCAGCACGGGGGTACTGGCGGGGCTCCGAAGACAGTTCTGTTGCTGGCATCCATCGTAGGTGACGCCAACGAAACGTCAAGCTGCGGCGCGCTGGACCCTGGCCTGCATGTACTCCGCGAGTGCGTAGAGGCTGCCGTCGTCGGATGCCCACGTGGCCTGGCACGCGCGGCAGTGGGCGGCCTGCGCGGTGAGGTTGACGCGCAGCTGCCCGACCACCGTGCAGGCGGGGCAGGGGACGTGGGGTGCGAACAGGGGTGCGGTCCAACCGGTGGCGACGCTGGCCCAGCGATGCCAGGTGCGGAGTTCGACGGCGAGCAGGGTGAGGTCTTCGTCGTCGAGGGTGGGTGCGGCGCCGACCAACGCGCGGATGTTGCTCTCCACGGTGTCGCGGGGGTCGAGGTTGAGGGAGAAGCACCAGTGGTGGACGTGCGTGCAGATGGCCGCGTGGGTGCTCAGAGCCTCCAGGGCGAGCGGGGGGCGGCTGCCCGGCGTTGGGCGTGGGCCGGCGTCTGTGGTGGCGCGTACGGGCTCTACAGCGGCGTCGTGGAGCTGCTGGAGCAGTCCGGGTTGGATGGTGCGGTGCTCGCGGTACTTCTCGTTGCGGTTCTTGTCCCAGTAGCGGACACGTTCGGTGTGTGGGCCGGCGTCGCAGAGCGCTTCGGCGAGGCCGGTGATGGTGGTGAGTGTGGCGTCGCGGTCCATCTGGCTGGTCCCCCCGGGTTGTAGGCTGGCCGGTGCGTACAGGCGCGCCCTACAGGGGTGCGGTGGTGGGCCTCCGGGATTGCTGTCCCGGAGGCCCACCGGCGTTTCAGCTACTGCCTGGGCAGGTCGAGAAGGTCGGGATCCACTCGCCGGGCTGCCACTCGCGTCCGCACTGCGCGCAGCGGGTACCCGTCGCCTGGCCGTTCGCCACGATGGCTTCGAGCCTGTGCGTAGCGTTCTGGGTGTCGCTCATGGTCGTTGTCCTTCCGGTCGGCACCGCTCAGCGCGGCGCGGTGGTGGTCTTGCCTCGGTGTTGGCCGGTGGCGCGGCGTCGCAGCACGTCGGACACCCCGGCGGACGTCCACTGCTTCCCGCGCTTCGTCGTGCGGCCCTCGGCGTTGAGCTGGGCGGCGACCTGCCGGGTGGACAGGCCGGCGCGACGCAGCTCCAGCAGCCGGCGCAAGGTGGCCTGCTCGGTGGGGTCCTTGGCGAGCTGCTTGTTGACGGAGCGTTGCCCGAACGCCGGGCTGCCGTAGGCGAAGCCGCCCCGGTTGGCCTTGGTGCGTCGGCCGCGCCGCATCCGCAGGGTGATCATGTCGCGTTCGTAGGTGTTGACCGCGCCCATGATCGTGCGGATGAGCTTGCGAGACGGGTCCTCGGGGTCGTCGCGCAGGTTGCTCTCCGTGGGGCTGGTGGAGTACACCTCGCCGCCGAGCTTCCACACGGACTGCATCAACGTCTCTTGGACCATGGTGTCGCGGGCGAGCCGGTCGAGCTTGTAGGCGACCACGCCGGCGGCGCGCTTGGAGCTGATGGCGTCTTCGACGTCCATCCAGCCGTCGCGGGCGAGAAGGGTGCCGCTGATGCCTTCGTCGCGGTACCAGGCGACGATGCGCCGTTTGTTGTTCTTGGCCCAGTCTTTGATGGCGGCTTCTTGGACGTGGAGGCCGTAGCCTTCGTCGGCTTGGCGGTCGGTACTGACGCGGAGGTACGCGACCAGCGGCGGCAGGGTGATCACTGCCCCGTGCTCTCGTAGCTCGCGACTACCTCTTCGGTGGTCACGACTCGGTATCGCACGACCTGACCGCGGGGCACGCCGGCCGGACGGTTGGCCGCGAGGCGGTAGGCGCGCTCCTTGGCTGTCTCGCGGATGTTGTCGCGGGCCGGCATCTCGTCCAGCACGTCTCCGTCGGAGTCGAGCCAGCGGTACGCCCACTCGAAGTGCTCGCCAATCTCGGTCATCTCTCGTCCTTTCATGTGCTCTGACCTGCGGTGCCGTAGCTATTGAGATAGATCCGGCGCTTTCGGTGTCTGATTCGGGGTGCTCTGGGTGCTTTCAGCGGGCCAGCAGGTCCGCGATGTCGTGGAAGCCGTGCCGACGGAGCAGGCCGGGCTCGTCTGTGTCCCTGCGGATCAGCTCGGCGATCTGGGTGTCGAGGATCGCGGCGAAGTAGTCGTTGACCTTCTCGCGGTCCGGCACGTCGCGGTCGGCGATCTCGTTGATGCGGGTCAGCGTGCGGTCCATGTCGGCGCTCCTTCGTCTTGGGCCACTACTCGGGCCATAACCTCGGTCTGATGGCTCACGGATTGGTCACTGGCTGTTGATGTGCCTGAGGGTTGGAAGTGGCATCCCCGCTTCTGCGCTCAGTGAGGTAGCGGATCGCGGCGGCGAGCACCGCCGGCGAGTCCTTCAGGAGCCCGAGCGCCGAGTTGCAGGCGACGCAGAGCAGCCCGCGAACCTCGTTCGAGTCGTGGCAGTGGTCGACCACCAGACGGAAGCCCTCACTCGGCCCTGACCCATCCAGGCGGGGGCGGCCACCCCGGGACGTCGAGAGGTCGTCCTCGTGGGTGCGGCAGATCGCGCAGCGGTAGTCCTGCTCGGCACGGAGCGCGTCGTACTGCTCCGCCGTGATCCGGTACTTGCTCCAGAGGTTCATCGTGCGGACCCGGTCCGGCGTGCGCAGCGTCGACTTCCGGTCGCGGCACGGCCGGCACATCGCGGTCGGTGAAGCGCTGACGAAGGCGTCGCCCTCGCGGGACCGTCGGCACTTCGGACACTGGCGGGTCGTGATCACGTCTACCTCCTTGATCGTTTGGAGGGGGTTATAGCGGGGCTTATGGACCTGCGGGGTTGGTCAGCGCCGCCGGCGGCGGTACGCCCGGCGGGTCGCGGAGATCCGCTCCCGCACCGCGTCCCACTCGACGCAGCCGGCGCAGCCACGCCGGGCCACCCGCACCCACGAGCGCGGGACCGTGTCCCAGTCCACGAACTCGGCGCGCACGGAGAGCGGCGAGTGGTCGCTGAGGTCGGTGGTCACGACGCCACCTCCGCGGGCAGGGGCACGTCGGTGGCGGGGAGGGCGCCGGTGTGCCGGTACGGGGCCACCACCGGCCGGTCCGGTTCGCCGTAGCCGGCGGCGCGCAGGAGGGTGACGGCGTCGGCGAGCAGCTCGGGCGGCGTGGAGCCAGGGACGTACTTCGGGTCGCCGAACACCTCACGCGGGGCGAACTCCTCGAGGTAGTCCGCCGCGCGGCGCAGGCGAGCCGGGTCATCGTTGGCGGAGCCGAGCAGGTCTCGGTTGCATCGGGAGCAGAGCAGCCCGCGGATCTCGCCGGTCTTGTGGTCGTGGTCGACTGCGAGCATGTGGCGCCGGGGGCGTCCGCCGCAGATGGCGCACTTGCCGTCCTGGCAGGCAAGCAGCAGCTCGTACTCGTCCCAGCTGAGACCGAAGGTCAGCTTGATGCGGCGCTCGGTGTTGTAGAACCGCTGGCAGGGCTTGCAGTACGACGCCGGCTTGCCGCCGCCCTTCCGCTGTGGGAACGAAGTGAGCGGGCGGAACTCCTGGCACCGGGCGCACCACTTCTGACCGGGCGGCACGTCCTTGCGCCGGGACTTGATCCGCTTGCCCTCGGCAAGCTTTCCGTCCAGCTTCGCCAGGTAGCGGCGTCGGCTGCGTTCCTGCTCGAGCTGCTGCGTGGTGTCGGCGTGGAGGCGCTTGCACTCGGCGCAGAATCGACCGCCGCGGGTGCCAAACTCCTTCTGCCCTCCGCACCGCTGGCAAGCCTGCATGCGGCGCTCCTGCCGGGCGCGGTGCTGCTCGGCGTAGCCGACCCCGGCGCACTCCTCGGAGCAGTAGACGGGGCGACCCTTCGGCCGCTGCTTGCCGCAGATCTTGCACGGGCGGACGGTGGCGTCTTCGGCGGCGGTGCCGATGTCGCGGGGCCGGCGCTTCACGACTGCACCTCGGCGGTCCGGTCGTGCTCGATCGCCTGGCCCGGCTTGGCGGTGCGCCAGTCCGGCCAGACGCGGGCCTCGTTCTTTGCCTGCTTCGCCACGATCGCGTCGATGATGGCCTGCGGTTCGTGTCCGGCCCGCCAGGCTCCGTCGAGGCCGAGGATGACGACGTCGACCCACTCGTACAGGTCGTGGGGCGCGGCCTCGATCTCGATCAGCTCCTTGCGGATGTGGTCGAGCACGCCCTCGGTGCGCGGGCCGGGGCCGAAGGTGCGGTGCGAGAAGTCGCGTTGGCGGCTGAGGTGGTCGGCGTCGATGACGGCGGGCGCCGGGTCCTCGGGGCCCCAGATGTCGACGTTGGTGTAGGTGGTCTGGTTCGGCTGGGTCATGACGGCTCCCTGCTGGTTCGGATGGCGGGCTTCTGGCTGCGGAGGCGGTCGAGGACGCCGCGGCGTCGGGCGGTGAGGTCTGGGTCGTCGGGTTGCGCTGCGAGCCGGTCGAGGAACTGCTCGGCGAGAGGACCGACGGACTCGGGCTCCGAGGGGTGGACATCAGGCCCGGGGGGTGGACAGGTGGACATGTCCACCCCCGACCCCCCGAGGGTTTGCCTCGCGCGCGTCACGTAGTCAGGGGTTTTTTTGTTAGTTGATCTTTCTTTTATATGGTCAGGGCCCATGTTGCGATCTGTAGTCGTTTCGTCACTCACTGTGATTCACCCCAATTCCGGCTCCCGGAGCCCCTTTTTCGCCCCCAGGGGGTGGACACGTGTCCACCTGTCCACCCCCCCTGTCCACCCGCGCCGGACCGGGCACCACGTAGCGGTCGTCATCGATGACCGCCCACCGCAACGCCTCAGCGTGAGATAGACCGGCCTCGAACCAGTCGCGGTCCCGAGCGGGCAGCAACTTGCGCAGCGCGCCCTTGGCGATGCGCTCCTTCTCGCGGACCTTGTCGCAGATCCAGGCCGCGACCCGCTCCACCGTGGAGTCGACGCCCCGCTCGGCCAGCCGGATCGCCACCGCCTCCTGCCGCCGCTTCTCGATCTGCGCCAGGCGGGTCCGCTCGGCCTCCTGCCGCCCGAACTCGATGAGCCGGTCGCGCACCGCGCACGACGTGGCCCAGATCAGCCCGCCGAGCTCCCAGTCCTCCCCGGTGACCTCGAACCGCTCATCGAGCAGGGCCAGGAGGGCGGCGAGCTTGCAGCGCATCAGCGGCACGTGCGAGTCGAGCTCGTCGATCACGACCTCGCCGCGCTGGCGGGCCAGCTGCTCGCGACGCAGCTGCGCGCGGAGCTCCGGCGGGAACGAGATCACCGGGTTGATGTCGCGGACCAGGTCGCCGCCGAGGGTGAGCCGGGTCGGGTCGGGCAGCGGCACCGGCTCGTCGGGGATGTTCGGGTCGATCGCCGACAGCCACAGGAACCGCTGCGGGGTGCCCGGTCCGCCGTCGGCGAGCAGGTGCTGGGCGACCTGCGGCTGGTAGCCGATGATCAGGCCCATGGCGTAGGTGCCGTCGGGCAGGAACCGGGTGTTCTCCTCGCGGGCGTTGGACTGGCCGAGAGCGCCACCGGTCCAGGCGGTGCGGATGGCCATGCCGACGGTGGAGCCCTGCCGCTCCTGCATCATCTTCGCGAGGGTCTGGCCCTCGTCGACGTAGAAGAACGCGTTGTGGCGGACCTGGGCGCGAACCTTCTCCATCTTCGGTTCGCCCTTGCGGTCGAGCTCGCCGGTTTCGCGCTGCACCCAGCCCATGTACGCCTCGGCCATGCCCTCACCGGTGCCGAGGCCGATGCCGTCGCGGTAGAGCTCCGGGTCGGCGCTGCCGTCGAGGCGGGCCAGGTAGCGGGGCGGCAGGATGAGCCGGGTGGCGGTGCGCATCGCTTCGGTCTTGCCGGCGCCGGACTGGCCGATGAGGTTGACGAAGGTGTTGAGCGAGCCGGTGGGGCCGCGGCCGGAGTCGAACTTGATGTGGTGGTGGACCATCGCCGAGGCGCGGGCCAGCAGTGAGCCGAGGACGGCGTCGGCGGAGGTGACTGACGCCCATGCGGCTTCGCGTACGTGCTTGAACAGTGGCCGGGCGCTCCAGAACGCGTCAGGCAGGTTGACCAGCGGCACGGTGGGGGCGCCGGAGTCGAGGGCCTGTTGGGCGACCTCGGCGGCCGGCTCGAAGTGCTCCCACCCCTCGGGCCAGAGCTCGTCCGAGTAGCCGGTGAGCGGGTCGACGTCGAGGTCGGTCACGCCGCTGCCTCCAGGTGCCGGACCGGTCGGCCGGTCTCCCAGTCGACGCCGAGCCCGCCGCCGGGATAGTCGCCGACGCGTGGCGTGGGCCGGTCGGCGACGCGTCGCGCGTCGCGCTGCTCGACGGCCCGCGTGTGCCACCAGATGGCGTCGGCGGCGGTGAGGGTGCCGCGTACGCCGTCCTTCGCGGCGCGACGCGGCCCACTGAACCCGTACCGCAGCCCTTCCCAGACCTCGGCGAGGGCGGCTTCGTCGCCGTCACTGAACCCGTTGGCGTAGCCGGTCTCATAGGCGAGGTTCCACAGCGCCGGGTCGTCGCCGCGCTGCTCTGTGGCGTCGCAGCCGACCTGGAAGGCGAGGGCCATCAGGTAGGCGACCTGCGTACGGGTGAACGTCTCCTGTCCGCTGGTGAGGGCGGTGATGGCGCGACCGGCGGCCGGCATGTGTGGCAGGGCGCGGACCTCGTCGGCGCTCGGGGTGGTGCTGGTCATCAGGTCCCCCCTGGTGGTCGTGGTCTTCGGTGGTGCCGGATGGTCGGAGCCCCGCACCGGCAGGTGCCGATGTGGGACTCCGGCGAGCCGGATCAGAACGGGATGTCGCTATCGGCGCCGGGGACGCCGCCGGTCGACCACTGGTCGTCGCTGCTGCCGCCGCGCGGGGCCTGACCGCCGCTGGAGCGGCCCATCTTCTTGACCTGGGCGGTGGCGTACCGCAGGCTCGGGCCGATCTCGTCGACCTCAAGCTCGATGACGGTGCGCTTCTCGCCCTCCTTCGTCTCGTACGACCGCTGCCGCAGCCGGCCCTGGACGATCACGCGTGCTCCACGCTGGAGGCTCTCGGCGACGTGCTCCGCGGCCTGCCGCCACACGTTGCAGGCGAGGAACAGCGGCTCGCCGTCCTTCCACTCGCCGGAGGCCTTGTCGAGGAACCGCGGGGTGGATGCGAGGCGGAACTTCGCGACCGCAGCCCCCGACGGGGTGAAGCGCAGTTCGGGATCGTCGGTCAGGTTGCCGATGACCGTGATGGTGGTGTCGCCGCTCATGACTGGCCTTTCTGGATTCGGGCGTGGCAGGGGCATTCGCAGTTGGAGGCGGTGCAGTGGCGGTGGCGCCGGCCGTAACAGGACGGGCCGAGTAGCAGCCGCCGGCTGGCGGTGACGAGCCGGCGGACCTCGGCGCGGGTGAGCCGGTCGCCGCGTGGGAGCCGGGTCGTCTCGCGGTGGCCGCAGTGCAGGCAGTGGTGCTGGGTGGTGTTGGTGGCCCCGTCGGCGGGCTCGACGGTCAGTGCCTTGCTGCACTTCGGGCAGCGCTGGTCGGATCGCTGTTCGTCGACGGGGCGCATCAGGCCGCTGCCTTGCGGGTGTTTCCCAGGCGGGCCAGCAGCGCGCCCAGCGGGGTCGAGTTGCCGTTCTCGTCCTCGACGGCGGCGCCGAGGCGGCCGGCCTTCTCCTCGGCCTTGTACAGCTGGCCCAGCTCCTCGAACGTGGTGGCCGGGTCGAGGGCCTTGCGACGGACCTCGGAGACGGTCATGCCCGGGTCGGAGCCGTCGGACAGCCAGGCCAGCACGGTGCCGCCGAACGCCCCGTCGGGCTCGCGGATGACAGCCTTGGCCAGCGCCTTGCAGCGGGACTTGGCGACGATGAGCGTGTTCTCCAGGTCGAGGTCGCCGACGATGTCGAACTCGTACTCGATGCCGTCGCGCTGCTCCGGCTTGGTGCCGATCTTGCGGGGGATCTTCCGGCCGCGGTCGTTCTCCTCGACCACGTACTCGGTCTTGGTGCGCATGGTGACGATGACGTGCCCGGGGTAGGCCAGCAGCGCGTCGACCATGGCCCGTTCCA
Source organism: Micromonospora sp. NPDC047521 (assembly GCF_055587305.1). NCBI lineage: Bacteria > Bacillati > Actinomycetota > Actinomycetes > Micromonosporales > Micromonosporaceae > Micromonospora > Micromonospora sp. NPDC047521. The sequence continues at coordinate 118,278 of NZ_JBVJGN010000011.1, forward strand.
TCGGCCGGGCCTCTTTCCACCCGGCGAAGGTGTTGCCGCCACCGGAGCGCTTGGCGGCCTGGTCGACCTGCTCCAACATGCCGCCGGTGCCCATCCAGAAGTGCGACAGGCTGTCGACGATGACGACGTCGTAGCCGGCGCCTCCGGCGGCGGCGAGGGCCTTGACGAGGTCGCGCGGGTCGTAGGTGTGCATGGCGAGGGTGTCGAAGGTGAACAGGTCGGCGTACTTGGCGGCGCTGCCGCGTTCGGTGTCGATGACAGCGATGCGTCCGCCGAGGGCGGTGGCGGTGACGAGGCTGGTGTAGGTCTTGCCGCTGCCGGACGGGCCGGCGAAGGCGAGGCGGGCTTTGGCCTGGGCCTTGGTGGCGGGTGCGAAGGTGAATTCCACGGCGTCTCTCACTTCTGGGTGTTCTGTCGGGTGGCCTGCTCGTTGAGGTCGTGCCGCTTGCAGTGCGGGCACTGGCTGGCACCGGCGGCGTACAGCGGGTCGAAGGGCGGCCAGTTGGTTTCGGGCTCGTCGCAGGTGACGCAGGTGTTCACCGCCGCCCTCCTTCGATCAGCCGGAGCGCGGGTCCGACGCTCGCGGTCCGCTCGTCGCCGGCTTGCTCGGCGCAGGTCTTGTGGCAGGGCCGTCCGCTGGCGTCGCGCATGAATGCCGGGTCGCCGCAGAGGCGGCAGGGGCGGCGTTCGCTGGCCTTGTGGCCGGACCAGTCGAGCCCTCCCACCAGGACGCGCGGCGCCGCCGTGGGCGCTTCGGCGGCTGGGGCCGGCGTAGGAGGCTGGTCGCGCCAGTAGGTCGGCGAGCTCGGGCAGAGTTGGCAGGCGTTGACCAGGGCGGCGCCTGCCACGCCCGGAGGCTTCGTGCCGCAGCAGGCTGCGGCGACCTGGTCGACGGTCATGCCGCCAGCTCTTCCTGTGCTGCGGCGGCCTGCTTCTGCCGCCCCCAGTACGCCTTCACGGCGTCGGTGCTGTAGCCGATGGCCTGGCCGATCTCGGCCCAGGTGGCGTCCCGGTCGAGCATCTCGACGATGGTGGTGTGGTGGTCGGCGAGGCCGGCGCGGCGCCGCTGGCGGATGGGTTGGACGGATGCGCCGCGGATCTGCTGCTTCTTGAGTGCGCGCCGTTCCCTTTCGGAGAGTCCGCCCCACACCCCGAACTCTTCGTTGTTGTCGAGGGCCTCTTTGAGGCACTTGAGGCGGACGTCGCAACCACGGCAGATGCGCTTGGCGGGTGTGGCGTCGCCGCCCTTGGGTGGGTAGAAGAGTTCGGGGTCGACCTGGGCGCAGACGGCACCCATCTGCCAGTCGGGCAGGACGTTGGGGAGGAGGAGTTTCACTTCCCTGCTCCGATCAGCTCGTCGTGGATGTGGGCGGGCTCTAGCGGTCCGGGGTTGAGGCCGCCGAGCCACTCGTCGTAGATGGCGTAGTGGCCGGTGGCGCCGATGGCGGCGACCGCTTTGCGGGGTGGGTTGGGCAGGATGCCGGTGGCGTCGTCGATGCCGGCGTGGATCTGCTGGTCGGTGCCGGTGGCGTATTGGAGGCCGGCGGGGGTGAGCCCGTGTCCGGGGTTGACGGGGCGGATGCGGTCGGGTCGGTGGTTGCCGGCGGCGAGGTCGTTGGCGGGTGACCAGGTTTCGTCGGCGCCGGTGTGGTCGGTGTCGCGGCCGATCCAGCCGGCGATGCGTTGGCGGAGGGTGGTGCGGCCGGTGGTGGGGCAGGCGATGACGTCGCCGTCGCGGAGGTCGGTGGTCACGACGCCACCTCGGCCTTCTCGCCGGCCGTCTCGTGGTCGTCTTCTTCGAGGTCGCACCGCTGGCAGGTCAGCACGTCCGGCCCGTCGGGCTTGAAGGCGTGCGGCTTGTACTGGCAGTTGGCGCAGACCGGCTCGTCGCCGACGTACCGCCAGTCCTCGCTGTCGACGATCGACCGGGCGTCGTCGAGGTTCGCGAAGTGGATCGTGACGCCGTCCTGCTTGAACGGCTCGCCGCAGTCGGCGCAGTTGACGATCAGGCATGGCTTGCCCTGGTTGGCCCAGGCGGTGTTGGCGGTGACGGCGGAGCGGAGGTCGGCTTCGAGTCCGGCGGCGCGGCGGTTCGCGGCGGTGAGCTGGCCGCGGGCCTCGGTGAGGGCGGCGGTCAGCTCGTTGACGCGGTTCGTGAGCCACCCGGCGGTGCCCCTCGGGTTCAGCTCGTGGTCGTGCTGCTCGGCGAGGATGGCCAGCACTGCGCGGGATTCGTCCAGCGTCGGGTTGCCGAGGACACGGACGACGTTCTCGACGACCGCCATGTCGCGGCTGTCGCTGTCGGGGTACATGGCCATCTCGTGCTGCTCGAAGTCGCGGTAGTTGGCGGCCCGCTGGGCGCACCAGGCGTGCAGGTTGATGTCGGTCACGGCTTGTCTCCGTTCGTGTGCTGCTCGCTGGCGACGACCAGTTCGGCGAGGCGCTTGATGTCGCGGCGGCGTGCGGCCTGGCGGCGGGCGGCGGGGGTGATCAGGTGGGTGATGGCGGCGGCGATGGCGTCGCCGACCATGCGCAGGCGGGTCACGGGGCACCGCCGTTGGCGATCTCCAGGAGCACGTCGGCGTGGCAGGGCTGGTCGAGCGGGCACCAGCAGGCGAGGTTCTTGCCGACGAGGTGGGTGCGGATCTCGTCGGGCGTGACCTTGAGGAAGTGGCCCTGGCGGCTCGGGTACGCCCAGCGCATTCCCAGCGTCGGAGCGGTCAGGGTCAGCCGGAACAGCTCGACCAGCTCCGCCCGGGTGCCCCACCGGACGTACGTCTCCACCTGGTCCAGCTCGCGCGAGCCGTCGATGGGGAGGAACATGTCGTGGCGGTTGCCGTCCCCGCTGATGCGGCCCTCGTGGTCCCAGTCGCGGCCGAACCGCTCGTGGTGCTTCGGGCCGTAGTGGACGAGCCCCCACTGGCCCCGGTAGGTGAACGGGTTGCCGAACAGGGTGGGCCGGCCGACGTAGACGGTGTTGTCGGGCATCCGCCAGCCGGCGGTGCGCTTGCGCTGGATGCGCTTCGGGGTGGTCACGACGCCCTCCGGGTGTGGAAGTGGAAGCGGGGCAGGTGAAGGCGCGGGAGCCGCACGATGGCCCGGACCTGCGCCCGGTAGCCGTCGAGCACCTGCGCCAGGTAGGCGGGGTCGCTGATGGCGTTCTGCGCGGCGAGCATCTGGTGGCGCAGGCCGCGCCAGCGCAGCCACCAGCCGCCGGCCTTGAAGGCGATGAGGGTGATGGCTAGTTCGATCAGGAGGCGGGCCATCACAGACCCCCGGCCATCAGTGCGACCTGCTCCGCAGCCCGCAGCCGTTCGACGCCCAGGTCGGCGTAGCGGCGCTCCGACTCGATGCCGACGAAGCGGCGGCCAGCGAGCAGAGCGGCAACACCGACGGAGCACACGCCGGCGGTCGGGTCGAAGACGGTCTCGCCGCGCAGCGACGACGACTCCACGATGGGAAGCAGCAGCGGCACCGGCTTCTCATCCGGATGGCGCACCTGCCCCGAGTTGGGTCGGGCGGCCTGGATGACGGAGCCCTGACGCAGGCGGGCGGCGAGCCGACCGGATCCTTTGTCGCGGTTGCGGGCCGACCACTCGTAGACACCGAACGTGAACCGCTCGTGCTCGGGCCCCCACGGCACGGACAGGTTGCCCGGGCCGAGGTGCTGCTTGTCCCAGATCAGCTCGGCGGTCGCCCCGAGGTCGCAGCGCTTGGCGACCTGGTCGGAGGTGTAGCCGAACACGTAGGCGTGGCGGTGGTTGCGCAGCAGCCGCCGGATGGCGTCGCCGATGATGGCGGGCCAGTCGGTGGTGCCGTCGTCGCCGTCCATGAGGTCGAATCGGTCCGTGCGGCGGCTGGACTGCCAGTTCACCCCGTAGGGCGGGTCGGCGATGAGCAGGTCGATGGAGCGGGCGGGCAGGGTGGGGATGATGTCGCGGCAGTCGCCGAGGTAGAGGCTGGCCAGGGGCGTCTGGTAGTAGGGCTCCATCAGGCCACCTCCCCGAGTGCCCGGTGCCGGGCGATGCCGGCGGCCAGTTCGTCGCCGCCGCGTCGGATCTCGGCGATCAGGTCGTCGGTGCTGGTGGTGAGCGCGGTGAGGGTGGCCCGGTCCGCGTTGGGTGCCCAGCGGTGAAGTTCGGGGTCGTCGCTGTGGCGGGGGCCGGTGTCGGGCATCGGCGACGGGAACGGGGTCGTCGGTGTGGGCTGGGGGGTGGTGGGCGCGGGAGTGGCCCAGTCGGTGTGGGCGAGCATGTCGGCGAGGTCGATCACGACGCACCGCCCTCGGCGGGAAGGGCGGCAACCGCCTCGATCCCGTTCTGGACGGCCCACATGATGTCCTGCCAGTTCGTCAGGAACGTGATGTCCTTGTGGCCGGAGTCTTGGTGGTCCTGAGGGGCGAGCTTCCACACCTCGCGGCTGATCGCGGCGTACACGTCCTCCCACGTCAGTTCGGCGCCGGCGCTGATGTCGGTGCTCATCGCTTCGCCTCCCAGCGGGTGGTCGGGGCCATCGCGGCGACCAGCGCCGCGTGCGCGGTCTCGATGTCGTGGCGGACGGCCTGCCGGACCTCGATCTCCTCGTCGATGAGGTGCCGCACCGTGGCGGCGATGACGCCGGGCAGGGCCGCCCAGTAGGCGGCGGTCGCGGCCAGCTGCTCGTCGGTCGCGTCGGCCAGCTTCAGGCGCAGGTCGGCGAAGTTGTTCGTCTTGATCGCCGCGCTCACCGGGTGCCGCCCTTGCAGCCGTCGATGCACTCGTGGCCGCGGCCAGCACCGGTCAGCGGGTTACCGGGGCGCAGGATCAGCCCCGACGTGGCCCCGCAGTAGCGGCAGCGGCGGTCCGGGTTGGTCGGCGCGACGACCGGTGCCGGCATGGTGTCGGTGGCGGCCTCGGACCAGCCGCGAAGCCAGCCGGCGCGGAACGCCCGGGCGAACCTCGCCGGCAGGACGTTGAGGGCGACGAGCAGGTCGACCGCCTGGCGGACGCTGTCGGCCTGGTACTCCGTGGACATGCCGGTGAAGTGCGGGGCGTCGGCGGGCTTGCGCCACACCTCGAAGCCGTCCTCGTTCAGCCGGACCGCGACGGTCGCGCCGTCCTCGAAGGCGGCGTTCTGGTAGCCGCGCCATCCGCCGACGCGCCAGTCGTTGCGGTGGGCCCAGGCGGACACCTCGGCGAGCAGCTGCCGGTCGGTGATGGGGCTGAGTGCGCTCGTCTGCTCGTCGATCCGGTAGGCCTCGACATCGGTGGGCTGTCCGTCACCGTGGACCTGGTTGCCTTCGGGTAGGCCGCAGACCCCGCAGAGGGGGGCGCGGTGGTGCTGGCGACGGCCAGTCGGCTCGTAGTCGTGCGGTGTGCGCCTCGCCTGGCGGGCCGCGTCGTTGTTGGTCACGTACTCTGTCCCTTCGGTTGGCGGCGTCCCTGGGTCTTGGCGGATCGGGGGCGTCGCTTGCTTTCCGGGCCCGGTCGGGCACCGGGTGGATCAGGCGGCGTCCGTGGACGCGGCTCGGTCGCCGCGTCGGCGGGCGATCGTGAGGTGGATCTCTGCGAGTGCCTGGCTCAGGGCATCTGCTGCGGCCTGGCCGGCTTCGCTGTCGGGGTCAAGGGGCGTGATCCGCTCCCTCGGCCCGGACGGCGCGGTCGGGGTGTGTGGGCCGGACGGGGGGTGCGTCATGGGGTCACCTCGAACAGCTCTTCGACGGTCGTCCCGAGGGCCTCGGCCATCCGCATCGCGGTCTCCAGAGTCGGCGTGACCCTGCCCTCACGAATGCGGTAGAGGGTGGTGCGGTCGACACCGATCAGCCGGGCCAGCTCGGTTTCGCTGACGTCTCCCCACCGCTCCTTGACGAGGCCGTCGAAGGTGTCGGTGCGCAACTGGACGGGGAGAGGTGTTGCAGGGTTGCTACGGGGAGGTGCTGCGCTCATGCAACGACCATAGGCCGCCGACGCGGCCTGTTGCAACCCTGCAACACATCATCCGTTCGGATGATTTGAGCTGACCCCTAAAGTCACCTACCGTTGCACCCATGCAACGTGGAGAAAAGGTGAATCGTGCTTGGTCGCGACGGAGTCTGAGATTGCGGCAGGAGCGCCGCACAACCCATCCAGACCCTTCCCGACCTGCGGAGATGCCCCACGGACTGCTCTACCGTGTCCCGGTGGGCAACCCTGCATCGCAGGCCCGTGGCGCGTGGGCCGCATACGTGACCGCCGTCCGCGAGCGGGTCGGCATGTCCAAGTCCGAACTTGCGAGGCGGCTCGGCGTCGACCGCGGCACCGTTCACCGGTGGGAGTCAGAGACCAGCCGGCCAGAAGACGCCACGGTGGTCACCGCGTTCGCCGAGCTGTTCAACCTGGACACCGACGAGGCGCTCACGGCCGCCGGTCTGCGCGTCAGCGCGACCCCGCCGACCAGGCCCACCCGCGACGCGCCCCTCGACCCTGACCTGAAAATCATCATGAGGCGGCTCACCGACCCAGCCACCCCTGAGCCCGAGAAGACGAGCATCAGGGCAACCCTGCGGTACCTCGCGCAGATCGCCGAACAGCAGGAGCGCGGCGGCAGCCGCGGCCAGGACGACCGCGCCGCGAACTGATGCCCCGCCGTCGCGGCAACATCGCCTCCGTGCCGGACCAGCCGGGCCGAGTCGTGCTCTACGTGCGCGTGTCCTCGCTGATGGGCCGCGGCGGCGATGACTTTCACAGCCCGGACGTGCAGAAGTCGGCGATGCGCCGCGCCACGATGGGCATGCAAGAGGTCGGCGTTGTCGACGACATCGACGTCTCCGGCACCCACTTCAGCCGCGACGGCATCGACAAGGTACGGGCCATGGCCCGCGCCGGACACATCGACGCCATCGCCGTCTATGACGTCTCTCGCTTCGGCCGTGACGTGCTGGAGTCGCTGCTGATCCTCCGCGAACTCGCACAGCACGGCGTCACGATCATCTCGGCGTGCGAAAGGATCGACACTTCCACGCCGAGCGGGGAGTGGATGCTGACCAACCTGCTCGCCATCGCGCAGATGAGAGCCAAGGAGATCGGCCGCAGCTGGTCGGGGGCGATCTCGCAACTCGCGGAGAACGGCAAACATCACGGGCGCCCGCTCGGCTACCTGAAAGTCGACAAGCAGTTGGTGCCGGACCCCGTTGTTGGGCCTGCCATTACTGAGGTGTTCCGCCGGTACGCCGCTGACGAACCGATCGGCGAGGTCACCTCCTACCTGGCCGCCGTGCGTGGCAAGCCCATGCACACCGCCAACGTCAAATCCCTACTGCGGAACCCCGCCTACCTTGGTCGGGTAGTCGCCGGGGGTGAAGTCCTCCCCGGTGTACACGCGCCCCTGACTGATGAGGTCACCTGGCAGCGAGTGCAGAACCGCCTCGCCGCAGAGGCGGGCACTCCGCCGCGACATCTCGCGCCGACATGGTCGCTGGTCGGCCTGTGTGAGTGCCCCTACGGGCACCGGCTGCAACGGCAGGCCGACCGGCTGGTTTGTGGCCAGGGCCGCGGGGATGTCAAGGGCAGTGCCTGCGAGGGGGTGGGGCGCCCGCTGCTTGCCCGGGTTGAGGCCGAGGTGCTGCGGCAGACCGCCGAGTGGGCGTCGAAGCTGCGCACCGACCACATCGCGCGGGCACGTCGTCTCGCAAGGATCACGTCCGACCGGGCGGACCGGGCGAGCCTTGAACGTGAGGTGAAGCGTGCCCGGGCCGGCATGGTCAAGCTGGTGAAGGACAACGCCATGGACGGTCTTCCAGAGGACGTGTACCGGCAGGCGATGGCGGAGCTGCGGGAAGCCGAGCGGATGGCGGGGGCGCAGCTGGCCCGCCTCGGGGTTGATGAGCCGTCACCGGACCCAGAAGTCGCAGCCCGCGGTGTTGACGCGCTGCTTGCGCTCTGGAGCAACCCGGAGGCGACGCACGCAGACCGGAACAAGGCGCTGCGGTCGGTCGTCGATCGGGTCGTACTGCGGCCTGCGGCCTTCTGGCGGGAGCCAGAAGAGAAGCGGGTGCAGGTGTCGTTCCGCTGGTGACCGAGTATTCGCGGTCTGTGATGTCCCACGATCGTGACGTACGTGTCGAACATCGTCCCTCCAGGGGATCGGGAAGCCTGCCAGCGCGAGTCGACTCGCCACCGAGCCTGGGCGTCGGCGCCGGACGTCGCCAGCACGATCGCCGGGCCTGTGGACGACGAGGCCACCTGTGGACAACGGCCTGATCACGCCCGGATGTGGTACGGCCGACGCGCCGTCGGCGGTTTCCGGGGCCGACCGAACTGGGTAAGGACTTGATCAACGCACCACCGACAGCTCCACGTCGACGAGAGGTCAGCGCCATGATGATCACCACCATCGGCTCCGCACCCACCACCGAGGCGCAGCAATGAGCGCCGTGGCGAACCCCGCCACCGTGGCCGAGTGCCTGCGGGTGGGTGCCGGGTTCTCGCAGGGCGACCGCAACTGGATCGCCGAGCAGTTCGCCACCCTCGACGCCCGGCTGGCCGGTTTCCACGCCGACGCCACCGAGCTTGAGGTGTCGGTGAAGGACCGCGAGGCCAGGGGGCAGAAGGTCACCCTGGAGTGCTGGATCGCCGGCCGGCAGAAGATCGTCACCACCTCCACCGAGGAGGATCTGCACGCCGCCCTCAACGACGTCCGCGACGACCTGCGCCGCAAGCTCAACGACGCCAAGACCCGCCAGGAGCCCCGGCACAACAAGCACCTGCGCGACGTCCCGCCGCCGCAGAGTGAGCTGGACCTCGCCGACGGTCAGGAGCAGCTGCCCGCCGCCGACCCCAGCCGCGCCGACGCGGAAACGGTCTGACCCACGCCTCGTGCCCCGCGATCCTGCACCTTCGGGGCCGCGCACGCAGCAGGCAGAGGCTGCGCCACGGCAACAGGAGCAGGATCGCGGGGGCGGGCCAGGATCGCGGGGCGGACCAGGGCGCGGGCTACCGCTGGGTAGGTTCGCGGCGTAGCGTCGCGTTCGTGGAACCGGACGTGTTGGGGCCGCCGTACGAGCGGCAGACGATCGACCTGGGCACCGACGACGAGGGGCCTGTCGTCGCGACACTGGTCCGGCGGCGGGCCGAGCGTCCTACCGGGCGGGCAGTGCTCTACGTGCACGGCTTCGTCGACTACTTCTTCCAGACCCACCTTGCCGACTTCTTCGCCGAGCGTGGCTGGGACTTCTACGCCCTGGACCTGCGCAAGTACGGCCGCAGCCTGCTCCCCGGCCAGACCCCGAACTTCTGCCGCGACATCAGCGACTACTTCCCGGAGCTGGACGCCGCCGCCGAGATCATCCGGTCCGACGACGGGCACGACACGCTGCTGGCGATGGGTCACTCCACCGGCGGCCTGATCATCTCGCTCTGGGCGGACGCCCGCCGCGACGCCGGCACCGTCGACGGCCTCGTGCTCAACAGCCCCTTCTTCGACATCAACGCACCCTGGGCGGTGCGCAGACCCCTCGCGGCCGCCGTCTCCCGGCTGGGCCGCCGGGCGCCGCACCGCATCCTGCCGTTCGGGCTGGGCACTGTGTACGGCGAGAGCCTGCACGCCGACCACCGGGGCGAGTGGACCTACGACCTGACGTGGAAGCCGCTGGCCGGGTTCCCCGTACGGGCCGGCTGGCTGAACGCGATCCGCACCGGTCAACGCCGGCTGCGCGCGGGGCTGGACATCCAGGTGCCGGTGCTGCTGGCCTGCTCGACCCGCTCGTTCCGGGGCACGAAGTGGCACGACAACGCGACCCTCGCCGATGCCGTGCTGGACGTCGAGCACATGGTCCGGTACGCGCCCCGCCTCGGCCGCCACGTCACACTGGCACGGTTCGACGGCGGGCTGCACGACCTCACGCTCTCCGGCCCCGCCGTCCGGAAGAAGGTCTTCGACGAGGTGGGCCGCTGGGCCGAGGCGTTCCTGGCGGCCGGCCCGACCGCCCCAGCCGACGAGCCCGCCGACACCGGTGGGACCTCCATCCCGGCGGGCCGGCAGCCGACGGACGACCCGGCTGGCATGGCGACGCCCAACGGCTGAGCCAGCCGGTTCAGGCGTCGCCGGGCGTCGCCGGCAGGACCGCGCCGATCCGGTCGAAGGTCGCCACCCGGTGACCGTCGACGCCGGGCAGGACCAGGCCCAGGCAGTACAGCGACACCTCACCGGTGGCGTCGACCTGCACGACGAAGACGGGCGCGCCGACGTACCCCGGTGGCAGCTCGTCGGTGATCCGCACGTCGTCCCCGTCGCGGACCACCCGTTCGATCGCGACCTCCAACGGGCGCGACCCGTCCTCGCGTACCCCATGGGCCAGCACGAAGGCGGAACTGGCGTCGGCGCCGAGGCGCGCGACGACCTCGGCCCCGGCGGCGATCGCTGCCGGCACCGGCTGCACCCGCCACCGCCAGCCGCCGTCGCCGGCGTGCCGGTGCAGGCCGGCGGTCGGCAGCACCGCCACCCCGTCGCCCGGGTAGCGGGACCAGCCGGGCACGATCTCGCCGTCGGAGAGCGCGTCGGGGGCGACCCCGTCCGGCTCGGTGACGCTCCCCCGCAGGCCCAGCTCACCGTTCGGAAAACCGACCAGGTCGGCCGCCGTCACCAGCGCCTCCCCCACCGGGTCGTCACCGCTGCGGAAGAAGAACGCGGTACCGAGGCCCGCCGACGTACGGTACGGAAGAATGGCACGGCCGACGACCTGGCACAGCTCGTAGGCGACGCCGCTCTCGGCGTCCGGATCCAGCAGCACCAGCCGAGGGTACGGTCCGGTGCCGGGCCGGCCAGCGGGAACCCGGATGCCCGCCCCCGGGCCGCCGTGAGACCCTCCCGGCAATGTGGACGCGGCCACCCGTTGGCCCGACGCGCGGTGGGTTGGCGGTACCCTTCTGGCGCGACATCCACGCCGCGCGCCCGTAGCTCAGCGGATAGAGCAGGGGACTTCTAATCCCAAGGTCGTAGGTTCGAACCCTACCGGGCGCACAGGTACCTTCCCCTCCTGACCGGCTGAGCGGGGATGGTGGTGTCAGCCGAAGAGGGCGCCGGGGATGTCGGCGTAGAAGAGGGCGGGGTCGCGCGACAGCGACGCCTTGACCTTGGCGGTGGGGCTGTCGGCGATCACCTCGAGCTTGCCCGCCTCCAGGCCGTCCAGGGCGATGGCCACCACCTCGCGGGGTGGGAGCTTGGGGATGTCCACGGCGGCCATCATGTCGGTGTCGGCGATGGCCAGGGCCAGTGCGGTGACCTGGGTTCCCTGGTCGGCCAGTTCGAGTCGAATGCCGTTGGTGAGAGACCATTCCGCGGCCTTGGAGGCGGCGTAACCGTTGCTGGCGGGGGCGAAGGCGTACCAGCTCAGCGCCGAGATGACGTTGAGGATGGCACCCCCGGCGAGCCTCGGGGCGAAGGCGCGGACGACGTTGAGGGTGCCCCAGAAGTTGGTGTCGAACTCGCGGCGGATGTTCTCCGTGGAGGGCCCGAGCAGTGGCGCGTTCGTGGAGATGCCGGCGTTGTTGACGAGGATGTCGAGGTCACCCACCTCGGCTGCCGCTGCGTCGATGGACGCCGGGTCGGTGATGTCCAGCTGGAGTGGTACGACGCCGGGGATGTTGATGTTGTCGGGGCGGCGGGCGGTGGCGTAGACGGTGGTGGCGCCGCGGGCGACGAGAGCCTCGGCGAAGGCCTTGCCGAGGCCACGGTTGGCGCCTGTTACGAGGGCTTTCGTGCCGTTGATCTGCATGGAGCTAGGCTAAAACCTCACGTTGACGTCAGAGGCAAGTATTGCGAGGTGGGTCACTGTGCGGATCGGGGACCTGGCGACCCGGACGCGGGTCAGTGTTCGCGCGCTGCGGTACTACGAGGAGCAGGGCCTGCTGGTCTCGACGCGGTCGGAAAGCGGGCAGCGGCGCTACGGAGACGCGGCGGTCGACCGGGTGCGGCTGATCCAGCAGTTGTACGGCGCGGGACTGTCCAGCAGGACGATCGCGGAGCTCCTGCCGTGCGTGGACGCCGGGGTCAGCACCCCGGAGTCGCGCGCACGCCTGGCGGCGGAGCGGGACCGGATCAACGCGCAGATCGCCGAGCTGACCATCACCCGGGACAGGCTCGACGCCATCATCGACGTGACGTCGAGGCCGAACCCCCAGTGCGACTACGTGTGAGCGTGGCGAGCTGACACTGACCCCGGGGCGGCGTCAGGCCGTACCGGAATCTTCAGGCGATTCTCTTCGGCGCGGACGTCGCGTCGGCCTCCGGTTTTGTCCCTCATCGAGCGACATTGTTGACTTGGGTGGGTAATTCATCTTTGATGATCGATGTCAACTGTTCGACATGGTCGGGCGACAGGTCGCCTGGGGCGGCCGGTCGACGATCCTGGAGGACGGATGCGATTCTTCGCGCGCACCAAACCACGCCAATCCCGCCGACGGCTGCTACCGGCGGCGGTGGCGGCCGTGACACTGCTGACCGTGGCGGTCGCCGTGCCCGCTGCGGCGGCTGCTCCCGCGACCGTTGTCGGCGTAAGCAGTGGCCGCTGCCTGGACGTGGTCGGCAACGTCCGGACGGCAGGCACCGGCCTCAACATCTACGACTGCAACGGGCAGGCGAACCAGTCGTGGGCCTTCACGTCGGCCGGTGAGTTGCGGGTGTACGACGAGACGATGTGCCTGGACGTGGTCGGGCAGGACACCACCTCGCCCGCCGCGATCCAGATCAACGGGTGTACGGGTGGCGCGAACCAGCGCTGGCGGATCAACACCGACGGGACCATCGTCGGCGTCCAGTCCGGCCTGTGCCTGGACGTGACGGGCGCGGCGACCGCCAACAGCACCCCCGTCAATCTCTGGACCTGCCACGGGCAGGCCAACCAGCGGTGGACGACGGCCCTGGGCAGTGCCGACAGCCAGCCGCCCACCGCACCGGGCAGCCCGCGGGTGAGCGGCCTGACCTGCAACTCGGTGACCTTCGCCTGGAACGCCTCGACCGACAACGTGGCCGTCGCCTTCTACGACGTCTACCACGACGGTCAGCTCATGAAGTCGGTGAGCGGCACGACGCTGTCCACAAGCCTCACCGTGGTCGCCGGCGCGACCTGGGGGCTGTACGTCAACGCCCGCGACGCCGCCGGCAACGTGTCGCAGGCAAGCGCCACCGTGTCGATCACGCCGCCGCCGTGCCAGGCCGACACCCAGGCGCCCACCGCTCCGCAGCAGCTCACCGGCACCGCCTCGGGCACCACTGTGACGCTGCGGTGGACCGCGTCGACCGACAACATCGGGGTACGGGCGTACGACGTCTTCCGCAACGGCGTGAAGGTCGGCACGGTTACCGGCGCTCCCCCGGTCACCACGTTCACCGACAGCGGCCTCGCGGCGAACACCGCCTACCAGTACCAGGTGGTGGCCCGGGACGCGCAGGACAATGTGTCGCCGCGCAGCGGCACCGCGACGGTGACCACCGGCGCCGGATGCGGCAGCCCGGTGTGCGGGGTACGGCAGGTCACCACCGACACCGACATCCCGTGGGGGCTTGTGACGTTGCCGGACGGCAGCGTCCTCTACAACCGCCGCGACGCGCACGACATCATCCAGCTCAACCCCACCACCGGGGCGAAGACCAACCTGGGCACGGTGCCGAACGTGCAGAGCACCGACGGTGAGGGCGGCCTGCTGGGCCTGGCCATCTCGCCGAGCTTCACCAGCGACAGGTGGCTGTACATCATGCACACCTCCCCCACCGACAACCGGGTCGTCCGGATCAGGTTGGAGAACGGTGCGCTCAACACGGCCAGCGAGCAGGTGCTGATCAGCGGCATCCGGCGCAACAAGTACCACGACGGCGGTCGCCTGCGGTTCGGCCCGGACGGCAAGGTGTACGCCAGCACCGGCGACGCGCAGAACGGCAACTACGCGCAGGACCGGTCGAGTCTGGAGGGCAAGATCCTGCGGCTCAACCCGGACGGCACAGTCCCGTCGGACAACCCGTTCGGCAACTACGTGTGGAGTTACGGCCACCGCAATCCGCAGGGGTTGGCTTTCGACTCGCAGGGTCGACTGTGGGAGCAGGAGTTCGGCAACTCGATCATGGATGAGACCAACCTGATCACCAAGGGCGGCAACTACGGCTGGCCCGCGTGCGAGGGCACCAGCGGCACCTGTGGCACTGCCGGATTCATCGCACCGGCACGCACCTACCCGACCGCGGAAGGGTCCTGCTCCGGCATCACGATCGTGCGGGACGCCCTCTACGTGGCCTGCGCACGGGGTGCCCGGATGTATCGCGCGGTGATCAGCGGCAGCAGCCTGACGAACGTGCAGACCTACTTCAGCGGAACGTACGGCAGGTTGCGGACGGTGGAGCCCGCCCCCGACGGTGGGCTCTGGCTGACCACCACCAACCAGGGTGACAAGGACAGCACTCCGAACAACAGCAACGAACGCATCCTGCACGTCACTCTCGGCAACTGACAGGTGGGCCACCTCCGGCGCGGGCGGCAGGTTGCGCCCGCGTCGGAGGATGTGCACCGTGACGAGACGACGGCGCGGATCCCCGGCACCGACCCCGGCTGGCATGCGCCCGCGAATGCGGATCCTGCTGATCTCGATGGCGATGCTGCTGCCGGGGCTGGGCCTGGCCGGGGGCGCCCTGGCATACCGGTGGCACGTGTCGTCGGAGGCGGACCGGTTGCGGGCCGACGGCGTGCCGGTCACGGCCTACGTGTCCGACCGGGCAGGAGACGGTGGCCGGGGCAGCGGCATCGACCGGATCGAGGTCTCCTACCTGTACGAGTCGAAGCAGTACAGCACCTGGATCCCCTGTGCCGGTGGGACCGGCTGCCACCGGACTCCCGGACCGAAGATGGCCCTGTGGGTGGACCCGGCGGCCCCGGAGAAGTTCGTGGCGGCGAACGGGCACACCAACGGCTCGTTGTCGTTCCTGATGTCCTGGACGGCCATCCCGGCCGGGCTGGTGTTCGCCGTCCTCGGCGGCGTCGGGGTGGTGCTGGTCATCCGCACCCGAGACGACCAGTGGGCGTAGCGCCGCCCCGTCAGGCAGCGGTTGCGGCGACGCAGAACTCGTTGCCCTCGGGGTCGGCCATCACCACGTGGTGCCTGTCGACCTCCTCCAGGACGAGCCCACCCGCCTCGACCAGACGGTCGACCTCCGCCATGATCCGCGCCCACCGCTCGTCGGGGCTTCCGCTGCCCTCCACCCGGATGTCGATGTGGAGGCGGTTCTTGGCCGTCTTGGGCTCGGGGACGTCGAGAATGGACAGGCGCGGGCCGACTCCGTCGGGATCGCACAGCCACGCCCCGCCCGCCGGGTCGTCCTCCGGCAGGTCGAACTGGGCGAGCCACTCCGCCCGGGTCGCGAAGGGCGGTGGCGGCGGTTCGTCGATGTAGCCCAGGGCCGTCTTCCAGAACGCGGCGAGCACCTGCGCGTTCGTGGAGTCGAGGGTGAGGTCGATTCTGGCTGGCATGGACGGACCGTACGGCACGCCTGCGACGTTTCCACCTGCGCCGACTCAGAGGGGACCGAGCAGGCCGGCGAGCGCGGTTCGCACCTCGACGCGCGGTTTGCCGCAGGCGTCGGTCGGCAGGTACGGGCGCAGCCAGCGGCCCCGTTCGTCGAGCAGGGCGAGCCACGGCGGGACGATCATGTCGAGGGTGCAGGCGAACTCGCCCCTCGGCCGCTGCTGGTCGGGCAGGCGCAGCGCCTCGACGAGCGCGTCGATCTCGTCGGCGTGGCGCTCGGTGGCCACCTGCTCCTGCCCGCCGCCGGGACGCGGCCGGATCTCCCTGCCGCAGAGCACCGCGGAGGCCGGGGTGAACGCCTTGTCGATCCGCCCGATCTCCGGCCCGTTCCGCGCGGAGGCCGGCGGTGCCGGCGAGCCGGTGTCCGCCGGCGGGGCCGGTACCTCCGCGCCTGCCTGCGGGGCCGCCTCGGCGCAGGAGGTCCACGACCCGACGATCTCGGCCGGGCCGGGATCGTCGACCGGCCCGCCAACCGTTTCCCCGCAGCCACTCAGGGCCACCCCGAGCAGCGCCACCACCAGGACATTGCGACCCTTTGGCATGACTGTGGGACGACCGCGAGCCGGGCCTGGTTCCCGGGCGGCGTGACGCCTCCGACCATCGCTGACGCCACCGGTCCGGCCCGGAGCGGCGGTGGGCATCATGACCCCATGGCACATCTGGGACTTGTCGCGTTGCTGGTCGGGGAGTACGACGAGGCGATCGACTTCTACGTCGGGAGCCTCGGCTTCGAGCTGGTGGAGGACACTCCCCGAGCGGACGACTCGCGCTGGGTGGTGGTGCGTCCGCCGGGTGCCGGGGAGACGGCGTTGCTGCTGGCCCGGGCGCGCGGTCCGGAGCAGCGGGCCCGGGTGGGCGACCAGACGGGTGGCCGGGTCGGCCTGTTCCTCTACACCGAGGACTTCGCCCGGGACCACGCGCGGATGGCGGCGGCCGGGGTGCGCTTCCTGGAGGAGCCGCGGCACGAGCCGTACGGCTCGGTGGCGGTGTTCGCCGATCTGTACGGCAACAAGTGGGATCTGCTCCAGCCTTGCAGCACAGAGTGACACATTAGCGACAGTCCGCGCACAAAGGATGATCGACGCCCACGGGTCGTGCTATTCTCCGACGTCGATCTCTGCCGCGCGGACCCGGACCGGGTCGTTGTCGGAAGGACACTTCCCGATGCCGGCCGTTGCCGCCCCGAGCGTGCCGCCGCCCGCGCTGGACAATCCGGCCGGTGGCGTGCTGAACCTCATCTTCACCACGACTCCGGCGCTGCTGCGGCTGACCTGCGGGTTGGTAAGTGCGGCGGTGGCCCTGTCGGTGCGTACCCCACCTGTCGAGACGGCCCTGCTGCTGCCGGTCGTGGCCGCGCTCACCGGCTGGTCGTTGTGGTACGCGATCCGCGCGCTGCGGCACGGATTCACCCCGGCCCTGACCGCCGCTGACGTCGCGATCACCGCGGTGGTCTGCCTGCTCATCCCCGTGCTGGTGGCGCCCGGGGTGCTTCCCGGCGAGGGCAGCTGGATCGCGGTGCTCGCCAGCACCACGGTGATCAACGCACAGGCCACCGGCACGCCGCAATGGTCGGTTCCGGCCGGGCTGCTGGTCACCGCCACGTACGCGGTGGGCACGTACTCCGCCGGCAACCCCACCGAGGCACGCGCCCACGCGGCCACGCTGCTGGTGCAGACCGGCTGCACGGCGATGATGACAGCGGTGATGCGCCGCCGGATCGGCCGCGCCGACCGGGCGTTCGCCGAGCATCAGCGGCTGACCAGGGAGGCGCTTGTCGCCCGCGCCGCCCGGGAGGCCGAACGGCAGCAGAACCGCGACCTGCACGACACGGTGCTCGGCACGCTGACCATGGTGGGGCTCGGCGCGGTGGCCGGGCCGTCGGCCGCGTTCCGCGAACGGTGCGCGTCCGACCTGCGTACCCTCGTCGCGGTGGCCGGCGACGGCCCGGTGGCCGGCGACGGCCCGGTGTCCCTCGACGGGCGGTTGCGCAGGGTGCCCGACCGGCTGCCCGAGCTACCGGTGAGCGTGGAGCTGGCGCCCTGCGCGGTGCCCGCCGGGGTGGCCGACGCGATCACCGAGAGCACCTACGCGGCGCTGTCGAACGTGGCCAGGCACGCCCCGGGGGCGCGGGCCTCGCTGCGGCTCACCCGCGACGCGATCGCCGTCGTGGTCGAGGTCGCCGACGACGGCCCGGGTTTCGACCCGGCCACCGTCCCCGCGCACCGGTACGGGCTGCGCGAGTCGATCCGTGGCCGGATGGCGACGGTCGGCGGACGGGCGGAGGTGGACTCGGCGCCCGGTCAGGGCACCCGGATCCGGCTGGAGTGGCCCGGTGTCGGCTGACCTCGACGCCACCGCGCCGGCACCCGTCCGGCTCGACGTGCCGGTGCCCCGCGAGTCGACCCAGGCGGAGGCGCTCGCGGCGCCGGCCGCGGTGGCCCACGCGTCCGATCGGGGTGCCCGGATCGTCGCCGTCGCCATCGCGCTGGCCTGGCACCTCGCCAGCGGGCTGCCCGCGGTGCTGGCCGCCCGCGCGGATTTCGCCGCGCCGGTGGTGGTGATCGGCGGCTGGGTGCTGGTCCTCGCGGCCGGTACGGCGGCCGGGGTGCTCCTGCTACGTGACACACCGCTGCCACCGTGGCCGCTTGCCGGTCTTCTGGTCGTCGTCGACGCGGCGGTCTTCGCCGCCGCCGGCGAGCGCCAGCTGTTCACGGCAGCCAACTGGGTGTGGGGCACGCTCGGCTGGTTCTTCCTGCTGGCGCTGTGGGGGCGGCGGGTCACCGGGCTGGTGGCGCTGCTGACCGTGCACGCGTTGATCGCGCTGGTCGCCGTCCTCGGGCACGGCATCGACGAAGCCGACCTGGCCCGGTACGTCATGTACGTGTACGGCACGTTCTCGCTACCGGTGGCGATCTTCGTGGGCAGCACGATGATCGTCGGGTTGGGTCGGGACCGGGCCGCCGCAGCGGCCGCCATGCACACGATCGCCGCGGAACGGGACGCCGCCGAACGGGGCCTGCGCGAACGCCGCGACCGGCTCGCGCTGGTCGGGGCGACGGCCGGCCGGGTCCTCGGCGAGTTGGCCGCCGGAGAGGCCGACCCGGACGACCCGGAGGTGCAGCGGCGGTGCGTACTCGCCGCCGCCCGGCTACGCCGCCTGATCGCCGAGTCCGACGACGTGCCAGACCCCCTGCTGCACGAACTGCGGGCAGCCGCCGACCTGGCCGAACGCAACGGGCTCCCGATCGACCTGGTCACCATCGGCAGTCCGCCGCCGTTGCCGGTGGAGATCCGCCGCCAGTTGGCCGACCCGCTCACCGCCCTCCTCGCGGGCGCCCGCGACTGGGCCCGGCTGACAGTGGTGTCCGGGCCGGACGAGGTGGTGGTCAGCCTCGTCACGCCGGACCGGCCGGCGCCGGAGGCGACCGGTCCACCGCCCGGGGAGTACGACGACGGGCCGGTGCAGCACCTCTTCGAACGGGACGGGGACATCAGATGGGCGCAGACCCGGTGGCGGAGATGACCGGCGGGCGGCCGGTCGGCGTGGCGATCGTCGACGACCATCCGGTGGTCGTCGAGGGGGTCCGCGCGTGGCTCGCCACCGAGGCGCGACTGACGGTGCTGGCCACCGGGGACGACCCGGACGAGGTGCTGCGCGCCGCCCCGCACGCCGACGTGGTCCTGCTCGACCTGCGGCTGCACGGCAGGATGGCGCTGGACAAGCTGGCCGAGCTGAGCGCCGCCGGGCGGCGGGTGGTGGTCTACTCCGAGCACACCGACCCGGACACGATGCTCGCGGCGCTGGACGCGGGAGCGGCGGCGTTCCTGGCCAAGCACGAGGGCCGGGAGCACTGCGTGGCGACCGTGCTGGCCGCCGCGAGCGACCGCCCGTACGTGCCGCCGGCGCTCGCCGGCGCGATGGTCGGCGACCCGCGACCGGACCGGCCGATGCTGTCGGACAAGGAACGGGAGGCGTTGCTGCTCTGGTTCCAGTCGATGTCCAAGGCGTCGGTGGCCCGGCGGATGCAGATCAGCGAACACACGGTCAAGCAGTACGTGGACCGTGCGCGGATCAAGTACACCCGGGCGGGGCGTCCGGCTGCCACAAAGGCGGCGTTGCTCGCCCGGGCGATCGAGGACGGCCTAGTCCGCCCGGAGGAGATTGGCATCTACCGGTCACAGGCGATGCACGACCGGCCGACCCCCTAACGGGCGTCATGACAGCGGCTGTCGCGTCCGCCACGCTTTGGAGACAGCCAGCTGACCGGAAGGTCGTGACGATGCACTGCGACGCGTCTCCCTTCTTTATCGGGCCGCACCGGTTCGACACCATGGACGACGACGTGGGGCCGGTCCTGGACCGCCGGTACGACCTGCGTCCCAGGCCCGGTGAACGGGTGCTCGGCCGGTACAGGATGCTTGTCGCCGGCTACCTGCTCGGGCCGACGGAGGCGCGGCGGGGCTGGGGGTTGCCCGGTCCGGTCTCGGTGACCGTCACCGACCAGCGGGTCTGCTGGGTGGGCACCGGTTCGCAACTCTCCCTGGTCGCCGACGACACGCCCCGCACCCGGCTCGCCGGTCGACTGCCGGGGCTGATGAGCGGGCAGATCCGCTGGCAGTGGCCGTCCCGTCTGGAACTGCCGCCGGCCGCCAGGGACACCCCTGCGCAACTGCTGATCGTCTGCGACGCGCTGCGCACCATCCAGCAGCCGGCGTTGGCCCTCGGCGGGCCGGTCGGCGAAGTCACCGCGCTGGCCCAGCAGGTCCGCCGCGCGGTGGCGATGTTCCGGCTCACCCGGCCGCAACTGGTCGACCTGTCGGCGCAGGAACGCGACGTGCTGCTGCAGCGGGCCGGCCCCGGCCTGCTCGCCGGGGACACCCGGGTCACGCTGCCGGGCTCACTGCCTGTCGAGTTCCGCTCCCGCGACGACTACTACCGGGCCGGGCCGGAGCAGACCCCGTGGACCGGGCTCGCAGGCGGCGCAGCATCCGGGCATCGGTGAACCCGACCGTTCGGGCGGCCGACTCCACTGTCGTGCCGTGGCCGATGAGGTGCTCGGCGCGTTCCACCCGCAGCAGCTGCTGGTAGCCGAGCGGGGTCAGCCCGGTGGCCGCACGGAACAGCCGGGTGAGCGTCCGCTCGGCGACGCCACCCGCGGCGGCCAGCTCGGCCAGCGGCAACGGCTCGGCGTACCGGCTGTCGATCAGGTCCTGCACCCGGTGCACCGCCTCGGACAGGTGTGAACGGTGCCGCATCATCGCGCTGGCCTGGGGCTCGTGCCCGTTGCGCCGGGCGTAGACGACAAGCGTGCGGGCGATCCGGGCGGCGGTCGACGGGCCGTGCCGGGTGGCCACCAGGTGCAGCGCCACGTCGATGCCGCTGGCGATGCCGGCGGAGGTGACCACCCGGTCGTCGACGACGTACAGCACGTCGCGGGTCACCCGCGCCGCCGGGTGACGACGGGCCAGGTCGTCCTGCACCTCGTGGTGGGTGGTGCAGCGGCGGCCGTCGAGCAGGCCGGCCCGGCCGAGGGCGTACGCGCCGGCGCAGACGCTGGCCACGGTGCCACCGGCGGCGTGGTGCTCGGCGAGTCTGCGCAGGTCGTCCGCCGACACCGGTCCCTGCGGGCCGTGCGCCGACGGCCGCCAGCCCGGCACCAGCACCAGGTCGTCAGGGGTCAGCTCGGGCCACCGGGTGTCGGCCACCAGGGGTACGCCCTGAACCGTCGACACCTGCTCCCGCTCGGCGACGTAGTGCAGCCGGTAGTCGTGGCCGAGGTCGGCGGCGCTGGAGAAGACCTGGGCCGGCCCGGCGAGGTCCAGCAGGTGCAGCTGCGGGACCAGCAGGAAGACGACCCGGGTCATCGGCTCAGCCCCGGGTGCCGGCGAGTGTCGCGCCGGTCACCTCGTCCACGGTCCGGATGGTCGCGAACCGACCTGCCAGCGCGTACTCGGTGCGGGTCACGATCTCCTCGTTGCCCAGGGTGCGCGGGTCGGCCAGGATCTCCGCGACGGTGGCGGTCTCCGGCAGGTCCCGGTGCGGGATGGGGAAGGTGAGCGTGGCGTCGGTGACGACTGTCATCCGGTAGCCGAGGTCCGCCCCGACCCGGGCGGTGGTCTCCACGCACTGCTCGGTCCGGATCCCGCACACGGTGACGTCCGCGACACCGGCAAGCGTGAGCACCTGCTGAAGGTTCGTGGTGGTGAACGCGTTGTGCGCGGTCTTCACGAGCGTCGGCTCACCCTCAGCCGCTGCCAGACCGTCGATCAGGCGCACGAACCCCTGGGCCGGGTCGAACACGCCGCCCGTTCCGGGCTCGGAGTGCAGGACCCAGACCACCAGGTCACCGCGCTCCCGGGCGGCGGAGACCAACCGCTGCACCTGCCCGACCAGACCCGGGTTGGAGCCGTACGCCCAGATCGGGCGCTGCCGGAACGATTCCTGGACGTCGATCACCACGAGTGCCGCTCTGTTCATGACATCGATCCTGACCGGCCGGTGACCGTGACGGCAGACACCATCGCGCCCGGATGCGGACCGATCTGGTCACCGGCCCGCCGCTCAGACGCTGGGGCTGCGCTGCTCCCCCGCCGGGTCCATGGCGGCGGCCTCCTCGGGCGTCGGGGCGCTGCCGCCCAGGTGCGCGGGCAGCCACCAGGTGTCGTCCGGGCCGGAGGGGGCGTCCGGGTACTCCCGCTGGGCCCGCTCGACGAGTGCCGTGAGCCGGGTCGTCAGCTCTGCCGCCAGCACGTTCGGGTCCGGATGGTCGGCGGGGTGGATCGGCTCGCCCACCAGGATCGTGATGGGCGTGTGCCGGCGGGTCAGCGTGCGAGGGCGGCCCTTCGTCCAGAGTCGCTGTGTGCCCCACAGGGCGACAGGCAGCACCGGCACCTTCGCCGAGCGGGCCATCCGCACCGTGCCGCTCTTGAGTTCCTTCACGGTGAACGACCGGCTGATCGTCGCCTCCGGGAAGACACCCACCACCTCGCCGTTCTTGAGCGCGGCCACCGCCGCGCGGAACGACGCCGCGCCCGCGTCCCGGTCCACCGGGATGTGCTTCATCCCGCGCATCAACGGCCCGCCGATCCGATGCGCGAAGACCGACTGCTTGGCCATGAAGCGGACCAGCCGACCGGAGGGGTTCGCGCCGAGGCCGGCGAAGATGAAGTCGAGGTAGCTCACGTGGTTGCTGGCCAGCACGGCCCCGCCGGTGCGGGGTACGTGATGGGCGCCCTCGATGTTGATCTTCAGGTCGAGGACCCGGAACATCGTCTTGGCGGCGGCGATAACGGGCGGGTACACGAGCTCCGGCATTGGCAGAATCTACCCTGCCCAGCTGGGGATCGCCTGGGTGCCGACCGACGGCGACGCCTGTGCGCGCCGCCGCCCGGTCGGCCGGCCCGTCCGGTCAGTCGGCGAGGTTGTCCAGGTCCACCCGACCCCTGGCGAACGCGTCCACCCGACCCCAACGACCAGGAATGTCAAGCACCTCGATGCGGCCCATCCCCACCGGCAGCCGCGGCTCGACCGCCAGGTGCCCCTCGTGCGGCTCCAGGCCCAGCATGGTGCGCAGCAGCAACAGCGGCGTACCCGTCGACCAGGCCTGCGGGCTGCACGCCGTCGGGTACTCCACAGGGAACTTGGTCAGCTCCCGGGGGTAGCCGCCGAACGCCTCCGGCAGCCGCCCGTCGAAGTAGGTGGCCGCGTCCAGGATGCCGTTGGCGATGCAGGCCGCCTCCTCGGCGAAGCCGTACCGGCGCAGACCCCAGGCGATGAACGAGTTGTCGAACGGCCAGACCGTGCCGTTGTGGTAGCCGATCGGGTTGTACCGGGCCTCGCCCTCGGCAAGTGTGCGTACCCCCCAACCGGTGAAGAGCCGCGGCCCCACCAGGTGCTCCGCGAGCTTCTCCGCCCGCTCCGGCTCGGCGATCCCACTCCACAGCAGGTGACCGATGTTGGAGCTGAGGACGTCGCACTGGCGGCCGTCCGGGTCCAGGGCCAGGGCGTAGTACTCCCCGTCGGCCACCCACCAGTCCCGGTTGAACCGCTCCTTCAGCTCCGCGGCCTCGCGCTCCAACTGGTCGGCGAACTGCGGGTCACCCCAGAACTCGCGGGCCATCCGCGCCGCGCGGACCTTCGCGTCGTACGCGTAGCCCTGCACCTCGCAGGTGGCCCTCGGGAACGGCGGCAGCGTGCCGTCGGCGTAGGAGATCGAATCCCACGAGTCCTTCCAGCACTGGTTCTCCAGGCCGGTCTCGGTGTTGCGCCGCTCGTACCAGATGTAGCCGTTGCCGACCAGGTCGGCGTAGCTGTCGATCCACCTCAGGGCGGCCCGGGACTCCTGCTCCAGTTCCTTGACCAGCGCGACGTCCCCGGTCCACCGCTCGTACTCGTCGAGCAGCACGACGAACAGCGGGGTCGCGTCCACCGAGCCGTAGTACGGCGAGTGCGGCTGCTCCTCGAACGCGGCCGTCTCGCCGTACCGCATCTCGTGCAGGATCCGACCGGGGTCCTCGTCGCGGAAGTCGTCGAACCGGCTGCCCTGCAGCGACGCCAGGATGCGCAGCGTGGTTTTCGACAGCTGCGGGGTGAACGGCAGCGTCTGAAGGCAGGTGAGGATGCTGTCCCGGCCGAACATGGTCATGAACCAGGGCAGGCCGGCCGCGGGTAGCGTGGCGCCGCCGAGCGACAGCGGCGAGAAGCGCAACGCCGCCAGGTCGATGAGACTGCGCCGGTACGTGCTGGCGACCCGACCGTGCTCACTGTTGACCTTCGGGGCGTCGGCGATCCACTGCTCCAGGTCGTGCTGGAGGGCGAGCCGCTCGGCGCCGTGCGCCCGGACTCCCATCCGCAGGTCCCGGCCTCCGGGCCCGAGCGCGTGGGTTCGCACGTCGATCGCCGTGTTCCACTGCTCGTTGGGTTCCAGATGGACGGTGTACGCGAAACCCCTGCTGTCGTAACGGGCCTCGGTCGACGAGGAGATGACCGTCTCGCGCCGGAAGTTGCCCCGCCGGTAGCCCAACCGCAACCTGTCCGGCTCGACCTCGGAGTAGTTCTCGCCCTTCTTGTTCAGGATCTCGTCCTTGACCTGGAACAGGTCGGCGAAGTCCGACGCCGCCTCCATCCGGATCTCCAGGTCGACGGGCTTCTCGTCGTGGTTGAGGATGGTGAGCTGCTCCCGGAAGCTGCCGCCCACCGCGCGCTCCCGGATGATCGACAACTTCGCGTCCACGTAGTGCGTGGCCATGCCCGGCACCAGGAAGAACCGGGACTCGAAGTACTGCAGGTCGTCGAAGGAGAGGGAGTTGAGGCGCTCACCGTTCACGGTGAGCACCCAGGTGGACAGGAACCGGGTGTCCAGCGAGAACAGCCCGGTCGGCTCGCTCGGTGTCGCCTCGATGTCGCCGGTGTCCTCGCAGACGACGAACGTGCTGCCGTCGAGGATCCGGACCGTGTTGCTCTGCCCCATCAGTACACCTCCTCGGTGAAGCGCCGACGCGGCCCGCGGGCGTCCGGGGAACCTGGGAAGATCCGCTCCACCTGCACGACGAGCCGCGCGTCACCGGAGACCGTCATGTCCCCGCGCAGCAGGGCCGCAAGGCCGTGTTCACGGCCGGTGGCGATGTCCTCGAAGAGGGCCGGGCTCGCCCCGATGACGGTGTCGGCCTCCTGGTCCTCCTGACTCACCTCCAGCCGGCCGTGGTCGATGGCCAGCAGCCAGTGCCGGGTCTGCGCGCCCTCGTGCAGGTCGATGCGCAGCGTTCCGGAGGCCTTCGCCAGCAGGGGCTCGTACCCCCGCCGGTCCAGGTCCTCGAAGAACCTCGTGGTCGCGTCCACCATCGGGTCCACTCCTCCCAGTTCGCCGGGCCCGGGATCCCACCCGGCGCGCTCGCGTCGCGCGCACGGCCGGCTTGGCACGTCCCCGCACGGGTCCCCGCCGGGTACACCGTCAACCTCGCCCGGATCGGGTGAGCCGCGCGGGACCCCTGACGCGCGACGCCGGCCCTCCCGCGAAGGGAGGGCCGGCGTGTCCGCGGCGGACGGTCAGTTGTTCGGGTCGTCGGCGCTGATGTCGGCCAGGACCGACTGCGGTTCGCGCTCGACCGCGAGGTCACCCATCGAGACCAGGCCCACCAGGCGTCCGTCGTCGATCACCGGCAGCCGGCGTACGGCGTACGTGCGCATGAGGTCCGCGGCGGCGACCGCGTCGTCGTACTGGCTCACGGTGATCACGTCACGGGTGGTGATCTCGTTCAGCCGGGTCGACCCCGGGTCCATGTTCTCCGCGACACCCCGAACGGTGATGTCCCGGTCCGTGACGATTCCGACCACGTTGTCGCCGTCGGTCACCACCACGTCACCAATCGCGCTGTCCCGCATCTCCTGCGCGGCCGCGATGAGCGTGTCGTTGCCGTCCATCGTCACCAACCGGGTCGTCATGAACTCTCCGACCGTTGTCATGGTGCTCCCCTCTCGGTGTCGGCACGGCCCGTCTACCCGCCGCTCGGCAGGGGGTAACGCCACCGGTTCCCCGATGTCCCGCGACGTCGGCGCGGCAGGCAGGTATACCCGCCGGTTCACGTGACACCCGCCCGCCGGGGCGGCGCGGCCCGGGTTCCGCCGCCTATCGTGGGCCGGTGGCGCACGAGCGGGAACTGCGGGAACTGGTCGCCGGCAACAGGTGGTTGACCCGGGCGCTGACAGTGGTGCGCGACTCGGGTCTGCCGGACGCGTGGATCGGCGCGGGCGCCCTGCGCGACCTGGTCTGGGGCGAGCGGTACGGCGACGGGTTCGACCCGGCGACGGTCCGGGACGTGGACGTGGTCTTCTTCGACCCGACCCGGCTGACCCGCGAGGACGACGACCTCGCCACCGCCCGGCTCACTGCGGCGTGGCCGCAGCCACCGTGGGAGGCGCGCAACCAGGCGGCGGTGCACACCTGGTACGCGGCGAAGTTCGGCGGCGACCCGATCGCCCCGTACCGGAGCGTGGCCGAGGCGGTCGCCACCTGGCCGGAGTACGCGACGGCGGTCGCCGTCCGCCTGGGCTTGGCCGGCCGGTTGGAGATCTGCGCGCCGTACGGTCTGGCCGACCTGCTGGGCGGGGTGTGGCGGCACAACCCGGCCCGGGTGGATGTGGCCCGGTCCCGGCGGCGGCTGGCCCGGCACCGCCCGGCGCAGCGCTGGCCCGGCGTCACAGTGATCGAGCCGGGGTGAGCGGTCGGGCTCAGCCCCGGGGCGGCATCCCGTAGACGCGCTCCACGTGCAGACGCAGCACCAGCCGCCGGTCGTCGACCATCACCTGGCGGTACTCGTCCCAGTCCGGGTGCTCGCCGCTCAGCGCCCGGTAGAGGTCCACCAGTTCCTCGACCGTGGCGTCGCCGGGCTCGGCGGCGGGCGGGGTCAGCTCGGCGCGTCCCTCCGCCACCGCGTACGCCCAGCCGTCCTCGCTGCTGACGTGGAAGCTGGCCCGCGGGTCCCGACGCAGGTTGGCGGTCTTGGCCCGCCCCTCGGTGACGGAGACCCGGATCAGCCCGGCGTCGGTGTCGAACGAGTAGACCACAGTGGACAGCTGCGGCCGCCCGTCCCGCTTGATCGTCGCCAGCACGCCCATCGAGCGGCCGGCGATCAGATCGGTCAACGCCTGCTGGGTGTGGTCGTCCGGCACGGTTTCCTCCAGGGGACGTCGGGCTCCGTCCATCCAAGCACGCCCGGCCGGCAGTAGCCCGGAACGTGACCGAGCCCCCGCCGGCGACCGGCGGGGGCTCGGGGTGACGCGACGGGTCAGCGGCGCTCGGCGGCGACCAGCTCGGCGAGCTGCACCGCGTTGAGCGCGGCGCCCTTGCGCAGGTTGTCGTTGGAGCAGAACAGGGCCAGCCCGTACTCCACGGTCTCGTCGGCGCGGATCCGGCCCACGTAGGTCGGGTCCTGACCGGCGGCCTGCAACGGCGTCGGAACGGCGGTCAGCGCGACCCCGGGGGCGTCGGCGAGCAGCTCGTGGGCCCGTTGCGGGGTGAGCGGCCTGGCGAAACGGGCGTTGATCTGGAGCGAGTGGCCGGTGAAGACGGGCACCCGGACGCAGGTGCCGGACACCTTGAGGTCGGGAATCTCGAGGATCTTGCGGCTCTCGTTGCGGAGCTTCTGCTCCTCGTCGGTCTCGAACGAGCCGTCGTCGACGATCGAGCCGGCCAGCGGGAGCACGTTGAACGCGATCGGCTCGGCGAACGACCGCGGCGCGGGGAACTCCACCGCCGAACCGTCGAAGGCGAGGCCGGCGGCGTGCTCGGCGACCTTGCGGACCTGCTCGTCCAGCTCGGCGACGCCGGCCAGCCCGGCGCCGGAGACCGCCTGGTACGTCGACACGACCAGGCCGACCAGGCCGGCTTCGGCGTGCAGCGGGCGCAGCACCGGCATCGCGGCCATCGTGGTGCAGTTGGGGTTGGCGATGATGCCCTTCGGGCGGTCGGCGGCGGCGTGCGGGTTGACCTCGGCGACCACCAGCGGGACCTGCGGGTCCATCCGGAACGCCGAGGAGTTGTCGATCACGACGGCGCCGGCCCCGGCGACCCGGGGGGCCAGCTCCCGGGCGGTGCCCTTACCCGCCGAGAAGAGCACGATGTCCAGCCCCGAGTAGTCGGCGCTGGCCGCGTCCTCGACGACCACCTCGCCGTCGCGCCACGGCAGCGCACGCCCGGCGGACCGCGCCGAGGCGAACAACCGCACCTGCTCCGCCGGGAACTCCCGCTCCGCCAGCACCTGCCGCATAACGCCACCGACCTGGCCGGTGGCCCCCACAATGCCGATCCTCATGACCGCGAGGCTACCGAGCCCTCCCCCACAACCGGGAGCCCTTTCCCACCCCCCGGGTCCCGCATCACACCGCCCCACCTCGGTTGATCATGAAGTTGTTGTGACGACACGCCGCGGCGGAGGACGACAAGTTCATGATCAACCGAGGAGAGCGGGGAGAGGTCAGGGGTGATTGACGAGGTTGCCCAGGGCGGCGGCCTCCAGGTCGTCCCGGATCACCGCCGCGTCGCCCTCGATCACCAGGGTCAGCGCGTCGGGGTGCAGATGGGTGGAGGCCGCCGCCGACACCTGGTCCACGTCGGCGGCGAGCAGGGCCTCCCGCAGCTGCGCGTGGTAGTCGTCAGGCAGGTCATGCACCACGAGCGTGGTCAACGCCGAGGCGATCGCCCGAGGGCTCTGCAACTCGACCGAGAGCTGCCCGGCCCGCCAGGACCGGGCCACCGCCAGCTCCTCCTCGGTCACCCCGCCGGCCTGCGTACGGGTGATCTCACCTACCGCCTCGACAAGCGCCGGCGTGGTGACCGCCGTCTGCACACCGGAGCTGACCGTGAACCGGCCGAACCGCCGGGACGACGCGAACTCGCCCCGGATGCCGTACGTGTAGCCGCGCACCTCGCGGATCAGGTGGTTGAGCCGGGAGGTGAACGCCCCGCCGAGGACCGTGCCGGCGAGCGTCATCGGCACGTGGTCGGGGTGCGCGCGGTGCGGTGACGGGTGACCCAACCGCAGCGTGGACTGCACCGAGCCGGGCCGGTCCACCAGGATGATCCGCCGCTCGGTGTGCAACGGCACCTCGATCGGGCCGCCCCTGTCGACCGGACCACCGCCGGTGCCGGCGAACGCGGCGGCGGCCAGCGCGTCCAGGTCGATCCGGTCCAGGTCACCGGCGACGACCAGGGTGCCGGGGCGCAGGAACCACTCGGAGTGGAAGACCGTCACGTCCTCCACGTCCAGCCCGGCCACCGAATCCGGGTCGCCGTACATCGGGCGTCCCCAGCGGTTGTCCGCGCCGAACAGGTCGGCGCGCAGCGCGGCGTCGGCACGCGGACCGGGGTTGGCCCAGTCCATCCGCAGCGCTGTCGCCTCGTCGTCGCGGACCCGCCGGACGTCCGCCGGGTCGAGCCGGGGTGTGCGGACGGCCTCGGCGAGCAGTTCCACTGCGGCGGTCAGCCGGTCCACCGGCACCTGGACGCTGACCTGGAACGAGTCCCAGTCCAGCCCGGTCACCAGCTCGGTGCCGAGCGCCTCGATGGCAAGCGCGTACGTCGTGGCGTCCCGCTGCGCGGTGCCCTCCTCCAGCGCCTTGGCCAGCACCCCGCCCAGCCCCTCCTTGCCGTTGCGTTCCCGGCCGGCGCCGGCGTCGAGCAGCAGCAGGGCGACGGCGAGGGTCTGCCCGGGCAGGTGCGCGGCGACGACCTGGCCACCGGCCACGGTGCGGCGGACCACCGGCGGGAACCGGTACGGGCGGGCGGCGCCCGGGCCGGGACGGTCGGCGATCAGCGTCATGCGGTCTCCTCGGGCAGGTAGGTCAGGGTCACCCGGTCGGCGGCACCGAGCACCTCGGCGGCGGTCTCGGCGATCTGCTCGGCGGTCACGGCGAGCCAGGCCGGCAGCCGCTCGCCGGCACGGGCCGGATCACCGAACTGGGTGGCGTACCGGCCGAGCGTGTCGGCGCGTCCGTCCACCGTCGACATCTGCCGCCACCACGCGGTGCTCAGCAACGCCTTGGCGCGGTCCAGTTCGGCGGCGGTCACCGGCACGGTGGCCAGTTCGTCGACGACCTCGGCCAGCCCCTCGGCGAGCCGTTCGGCGCTCACCCCGGGGCGGGCGGTGGCGGTGGCGATCAGCGGCGCGGGGGCGTGTGCGAGGTCCACCCCGTACGCGCCCACCAGGTCCGGCTGGGCGATCCGCTCACCGTCGGCGAGCCGCTGGTAGAGCCGGCTGCCCCGGCCGCTGCCGAGCACGGTGGCCAGGACGGTGAGCACGTCGTACCCGGGGCTGCCGAAGGGGTGACCGCGGTGCGCGACGTACACGCGGGGCGCCGGCACGTCGGCGGTCACCGTCTCCGTGGCGGGCTGCCCGGTCGCCGGGACGGTCCGGCCGTCCGGTGCGGGCGGGATGTCGTCGCGGGCGGGCAGCGCTCCGAAGTACTTGTCGGCAAGCGCGAACACCTCGGCGGCCTGGGCATCGCCGACGACAGTGAGCACCGCGTTGTTCGGCGCGTAGTACATCTCGTGGAACGCCTGGAAGGTGGCGAGGTCGGCGGCGTTCAGGTCGGCCATCGAGCCGATCGTCGAGTGGTGGTACGGGTGCCCCGGCGGGTAGAGCAGCGGCAGCAGCCGAAGCCAGGCGTCGCCGTACGGGACGTTCTCGTAGCGCTGGCGCCGCTCGTTCTTGACCACCTCGCGCTGGTTGTCGAGCGTCTCCTGGGTGAGCGCGGGGACCAGACCGCCCATCCGGTCGGCCTCCAGCCAGAGCGCCAACTCCAGGTGCTCGGCCGGGACCGTCTCGAAGTAGTTGGTCCGGTCCGGGTTGGTGGTGGCGTTCAGCGAGCCGCCGGAGCCCTGGATCAGCTTCATGTGCTCGGTCTTGGCCACGTTCACCGAGCCCTCGAACATCAGGTGCTCGAAGAGGTGGGCGAAACCGGTCTGCCCGGCCGGCTCGTGCCGGGAGCCGACGTCGTACCAGAGATTGACGGCCACGGCGGGCGCGGTGCGATCCTCGCTCACCACCACGCGCAGGCCGTTGTCCAGTCGGGACGTCTCGATGGGCCAGGGGTAACCGCTGTCGGGCATGGCACGACGCTATCCGATCTCGGGGGCGGAAAGGTGACGTGCGGTCGGTCGGCGAGCCGACCGACCGGCATCGGGGCCGCCGCTCGGGGTACCGGAGGGGCATGACCGTCACCCCACGCCCGTCCCGGCCCGCCGGCACCGTCGAGCGCGCCGCCGCCGCGCTCGGCAGGCTGCGCCGCGGTCGGTTGCTGCATCCCGCCGGTCGCTCGTTCGCGGGCGAGGTGTTGATCTGGGGTACGCCCGGACCACCCACAGGTGTCGCAGTGCTGGACGACCCCGGCCGGTACCAAGCCACCGTCCGGCTGTCCAAGGGCACGCCCACGCCGGGCAGCTGGCCGGACGTGCTGGGCCTGGCGCTGCGCCTGCGCACCGACACCGGTCGCCCGTTCGACCTGCTGGTCAGCTCCAGCGGCGCGGCCCCGCTGGCGCGGAACCTGCCGCTGCCGCGCCGCGCCTTCAGCGGGACGTACAGCACGATCACGTGCTACCGGGTGGGCAGGCGTCGGCTCTGGCTGGCCGTGCTTGCCGACCCCGAGTCGGTCGACCTCGGCCGCAGCCTGACGGCGGTGGCCGCCGCGACCCGGGCGGACGCGCCGCGCCTGGTGCTCGCTGTCGCGTCCGCCGTGGGGCCGTGGCGGCCGGTCGGGCAGGTCAGCATCGGCGCCCAGCTCAGTGCCCGGGAGGACGCCGCGCTCGCGTTCGACCCGGTGCGGAACCTGCCACCCGAACTGCGGGCGACAGGTCCGCTGGCCTGGTTGCGGGACCACACCTACCGGGGCTCACGCCGGGCGCGCGGGGCGGACGGTCAGTCCGGGGGTTCGACCGCGACCACCGTCTGATCGGAGGTGCGGCGCTCCAGCACCGTGTCCGGTGCCGCGTTCTGGTCCGCCTCGCGGATGTCCGACTCGGCGAGGATGGCCTCCGCCTGCGCCTGCGGGTCGTCACTGCCCACCGCCGCCTCCTCGGGAAGGAGGTGCGCGCGGGACTCCACGCGGTCCTGGTCGCTCTGCTGGTCAGTCATGGCTCCCCTGTTACCCCGAGCCCGGCCCTGGCACGCGATGTTCACTCCGCATCTTGGGACGACACACCGGTCCTCGCCGTCGGGTCGGGTACGCTGGCCCCCGTGACGCGTTCGTATCGATGGTTTAGGCAGCCGGCTCGCACGCCGGTGACTTCACCATGATCTGACGTCACCACGGACCGAGCCGGCTGGGCAGGAGCTGTCGTTCCTGCCCTTTTGCGTACGAGCAGCCGGCTCGTCCCGGGCACCGGCCCCGGGCACGGTCGGCGGAAGGATGCCCACCGTGACGACCCCGGAGACCGATCGGGTAAGCGATCAGCGGATCGACCGTGTCGTGCCGTTGACCACGCCCGCCCTGCTGCACCACGAGCTGCCCCTGGACGCCCCGCTCGCCTCGGCCGTGCTGACCGGCCGGCGCGCGGTCGGTCGCGTACTGGACCGCGAGGACGACCGCCTGCTGGTGGTGGTCGGCCCCTGCTCGGTGCACGATCCGGCCGCCGCCCTCGAGTACGCCCACCGGCTGCGCACCGCCGCCGACCGGCTCGCCGACGACCTGCTGATCGTCATGCGTGTCTACTTCGAGAAGCCCCGCTCGACAGTCGGCTGGAAGGGGCTCATCAACGACCCCGGCCTGGACGGCAGCGGCGACGTCAACACCGGTCTGCGACGGGCCCGGGCGCTGCTGCTCGACGTGCTGCGGGTCGGCCTGCCGGTGGGCTGCGAGTTCCTCGACCCGATCACGCCGCAGTACATCGCGGACACTGTGGCGTGGGGCGCGATCGGCGCCCGGACGGTGGAGAGCCAGGTGCACCGGCAGCTCGCCTCCGGCCTGTCCATGCCGATCGGGATGAAGAACCGCCCGGACGGCAGCATCGGCACCGCCGTGGACGCCATCCGCGCCGCAGGCGTGCCGCACGTCTTCCCCGGCATCGACTTCTCCGGCACCCCGGCGATCATGCACACCCGGGGGAACACCGACGGGCACCTGGTGCTGCGCGGAGGGGGTGGCCGGCCCAACTACGACGCGGGATCGGTCGCCGGCGCGCTCGACCTGCTCCGCGCCGCCGGACTGCCGGAGCGGCTGGTGATCGACGCCAGTCACGCCAACAGCGGCAAGGACCACCGCAATCAGCCGCTGGTGGCCGCGGACGTGGCCGCCCAGCTGGCCGACGGGCAACGCGGCATCACGGGCGTGATGCTGGAGTCGTTCCTGCTGCCCGGCCGACAGGACCTCGACCCGACCCGGGAGCTGGTGTACGGCCGTTCGGTCACCGACGCCTGCCTCGGCTGGGACGAGACGGCGGACGTGCTCGACCACCTGGCCACTGCCGTGCGGGCCCGCCGCGCCACCCTGCCGACCCCGGCCTGACTGGTGTGACGGCCGGCACGGCGGTGCGCGGAACACGGACGGGCGTCGCCTGGTTAACTCAGGTGTCGGTGTGTCAAGTGTCCCCGGGCCTCACCTAAATTGCCCTCGCGGAATACCGTTCGGCTGGAGCCGCGTCGTGCCACTCGCCGAGAGGCGACCTGCACACCGACACCAGCGCCGCCCCCGGCCCACAAGGCCGGGGGCGGCGCTGTCTGTACGCGGGCCACGGGGTGACGTTTGACCGATTC
Source organism: Micromonospora sp. NPDC047521 (assembly GCF_055587305.1). Classification (NCBI taxonomy): domain Bacteria; kingdom Bacillati; phylum Actinomycetota; class Actinomycetes; order Micromonosporales; family Micromonosporaceae; genus Micromonospora; species Micromonospora sp. NPDC047521. The sequence continues at coordinate 152,042 of NZ_JBVJGN010000011.1, forward strand.
CGGCCCGGGTAGCTGATCGAGGTGACCGATGACGCATCCGTGGCCGGCGAGCCGGACACCCGGGCCCTCGACGACCTGCTCGACGACATCTACCGGGGTCAGGAGCGGGTCACCCAGGCGGAGATCTACCGCCGGGCGGTGGCCACCGAGCTTCCGCCGGACCTGCTCGCCCGGATCGACGCGCTCCCCGAGGGCGAGTACGCGGTGGACGAGGCGAGTGAACTGCTGGGCGGCTCCGTCGCCTGAGCGACCGCAGAAGGGACACCGTCATGACGCACCACGAGGACCACGAGGAGAAGGTCCCGGCACTGGGACAACCGCCGAAGGGCGTGGACACCACCCCCGAGCCGGACTTCGCGAACGAGCACGACCGCACGGCGGTGGACCGGGACATCATCACCGGCGCCGACAAGGACGAACGGGAACCGGAATCGCCGCACGGCTGGTCGGGTATGCAGCGTTGACGGACGACGAGAAGGGGCCGGCGGACGCCGGCCCCTTCTTCGTGTCTTCCCGTCAGTCCTCGTCATGCCCGCCCTCGGCGGCCTGCTGCGCGGCCGCGTACGCCATCTGGAGGAAGTCGGACGCGGCCACCGCGGTCAGCGCGGTGGCCACCAGCCGGGTCAGCCGGGGCGCGAGCACCAAGCCGCCGGTCAGGCCGGTGGCCACCCAGACCGCCAGGCAGAACGGGCAGCTGAGCAGCTCGCCGATGGCGTGCCGGGTGGGGCTGCCCGAGTCGCGGACCTGTTCCATCACCTCGCCGCTGCCGATCGGCCTGTCGTACCTGGTGAACGGCGCCCGCAGGGGGCTGGTCACGGCGTCCTTGGAGAGCAGGCGGCTGAGCTTGTGCGTGGCGATGGAGAGCAGCACCACGTCGGCCGGCGCGGGACGCTCGGGCACCGGCCGTCCGGTCGCCTTGACCAGGCCGGCGAGCGCCCCGGCCACTCCGGCGTAGGTGCCCATCGCGGCCAGGTAGCCGCCGAGTGGCCGGTGCTCGTGCGGCGCGTACGCCCGGCGTAGCCGCGTCGCCTTCTGTCGCAGGCCGGTGTCGGTCACCCGGTCTCCTCCCAGGTCGTGGTGTGCGTAGGTGGTGATTCGGTACGGCTGACGACGGTGTCAGCCGGCCTGGAGGTTGTCCGCGACCTCGCGGATCAGGTTGGTCAACGCCTCGTCGACGAGCTGGTCGGGGTCGGGCCCGCCGTTCCCGTCGGCCAGGTCGAGCTGGATCCGGGCGCCACCGGAGTCCGCCGGATCCACCCGGATCTCGGCGGACCAGTCCGCGTCGCCGCTCCAGCGGGCCCGCAGTTCCTCGCCGTCTACCTCGGCCGGCGGGCTGCCGTCGGCACGGAGCGCCTCCGGCAGCCAGGCCGAGGCGCGGGCGGGGTCGGTGGCGGTGTTGAACACCACCTCGGGTGGCGCGGACATGCCGCGCACCGCGCGGGCCGGCATCAGACGTCCCGCAGGCGGCTCGGGTCGACCTCCCGACCCGGGTGCCGGGCCAGGTACTCGGTCTCCAGTTCGGCGGTCCGCCGAAGGTGGTTGGCGAGCGCCGAGTCGGCGGCGTGCCGAAGGGTGTCCAGCCGGGTGCGGTGCAGGCTGTGCATCTCGCGGATCAGATCCTCGTCGCTCAGCTCCGTCGGGTCGACGCCGAGCGTGTCGCCGTCGAGGTCGGCGCCTGCCGGGTCGGCGAGGTGGTCGCCGCCCCACTCGGGCACCCGCTGCTCCGGGCTCATATCGGTGCTGCCGGTCATCATCGCCCCCCTGGTCTCGTTTGGGCTGGCGTCTAGACGGATGCCCACACCGGGTGACGCCAAACCATCCGACCGCACGGCACCTACGACACGGTGTCGGAGAGCGGCGTCCTCCCCGGTACCCTCGACACCATGAGGTGGCTCTGGACCCCGGCGTGGATCGCACGCCACGTGGCCATGGTCGTGCTGGTCGTGGGCTTCCTCGGGCTGGGCTGGTGGCAGATCAGCCGGGCCACCGCCGGCAACAGTCTGAGCTGGGGGTACGCGGTCGAGTGGCCGGTCTTCGCCGGCTTCGTGGTCTACGTGTGGTGGCGTGAGGTGAAGCTGGCCCGACGCCGCGCGCAGGGGGACGCAGGGGCCGACCCCGCCGAGGTCCCGGCCGTCGAGCCGGCGCCGGCCGACGCCCCAGGGTCCCGACCGGCGGTACGCCGACCGGTGCGGGTGGCCCGGGTGCCCGCCTCCGCAGCGGGTGCCGAGGACGCCGACCTGGCCGCCTACAACCACTACCTGTCATGGTTGAACGCCAATCCGGGCGCCCGGCCCGGTGACTACCCCGGCTGAGCCGGGCTTCGGAAGGACGGACGAAGGTGGGCGCTGCCCTTACCCGGTACCGCGTGATCGCCTGGATCGTGGGCGTGGCGCTGATCCTGCTGGTCGTGATCGGCATGCCGATGAAGTACGCGTTCGACAACCCGGTCGTGGTGGAGACGGTGGGGCAGGCGCACGGCTTCCTCTACATGGTCTACCTGGCGGCCGCGTTCGACCTGAGCCGCCGGGCCGACTGGCCGTTGAAGCGGATGATCCTGGTGATGCTGGCCGGTACCGTGCCGTTCGTCTCGTTCTACGCCGAGCGCCGGGTCAGCGCCTGGGCGGCCGCCCCACGCGAGGAGCGGACCCCGGAGCCGGTCGCCGGCTGAGCGTCCCCGGGGACGCTCAGCGGCTGGGCCGCCACGGGTCGGTCCCGGCGAGCGGATCGACCCAGCCGCCGTACCGGTTGACCTCGCGGGCGCGCAGCAGCGCCCGGGTGACCTGGCCGAACTGCCGCTCGTCGTCGGCACTGAACAGCAGCACCTCGGTGCCGCGGTGCCACCCCCACAACTCGTACGGCGGTGGCCGCCACCGGTCGCCGACCAGGGCGAGGGCCGCCGGCAGCAGGAACACCGCCCCGAGGATGAGGTACGCCCCGGCGGTCAGCCGTTGCAGGCCGCCGGTGAAGCCGAGCAGCAGTCCCACGCCGCCGAGCATGGTGGCGGTGATGACGACGGCCCGGACGGCGATCCGGTCGTGCGGGCCTCTGGTGGTGCGCAGGTGGGTCAGGTCGGCGATCCGGTAGCTGGTCCGGCCGACAGTGAACCGGTCGACGGTGACGATGATGCCGGGTCGCGCGTACAGCAGGGTCGACCTGGCGCCGGGCACCGTTCGCGGCGGTCGCGTCTTTGCGCCTTCACGATTCACGGTTCCTCCCGTGGGGCGGTTCGTCGGGTTGCCCCCGTCGGTCGCGGATCACCGCGTATCGACGGGAATCCCGACTCCGGTCCCCATTGTGTTGTGGCACTGCCACCTCACCAGGGCATTTACCGGCTTCCGACAGGTCACCCGGCCGGACGACATCGACTGGAAACCGCCTCCATTTCACCTTTTATCGGTTATGGAGCCCAGCTATCCGGCGGCATACGCCGGGAACGACGAAAGTCGTATATCCGTCAGAGTTCGTGAAAGGTGCGGAACCTCTCACGTCGGCGAGCGTCACGAACAACCGCAGATCCACCTGACGCCACCCGCCAGACGGACCACTCTGCCAACATTGACCCCTGCTTCAACTGCGCGTAACAGGCGTCCCGGGTTAGGTTGGGCGAGCCGGCCCGGCCCAGCGCCGTCCACCCGGATGGCCCCGGACGGTGCCGCCGAGGGCGTCAGCAGCCCGACGGCGGCCGTGGGAGAGGGGCTTTCCGCTCTTGTCATCCCTGAGGAACCTGCTGCGTATCGTCGCGTTGGCCGGGATGTCGGCCGCGCTGATCGCCCCGCCGGTGGTGGCCCGCGCAGAGCCGACCCCCGCCGACCTGACCCGCCAGATCGAAGCGTCCTCGGGCGAACTCGAGCGGGTCGTCGAGGCGTACAACAAGCTCCGGGAGGAGATCAAGACCAACGAGGCCTCGGTGGCCCGATTACAGGCCCGCATCGGCCCACTGGAACAGCAGGCCGAACAGAGCCGGGCCGACGTCGCCGAGTTGGCGACCACGGCGTACAAGAGTGGCGGTCTACGGACCGCCGACGCGCTGCTGCGTCCCGGCGGATCGGCCGCGCTGCTGGATCGTCTCGGCGCCCTCGACCAGCTGACCCGCCAGCGGCAGGAGCGCATCTCCGGCTTCACCGCGAACCAGCGGCGGCTGCTCGATGAGAAGACCCGCCTCGACGCCACGCTGACCAGGCAGGCCGCACAGGCCCGCCAGTTGGCGGCCGGTAAGAAGCGCATCGAGGAGGACCTGGCGAAGCTGTACGAGCTGCGCCGTCAGGCGTACGGCGCCGCCACCGAGCGTCCCGAACCCAGGGCCGCGGCGGCGGAGGCCAGGAACGTGCCGAACGTCTCCGGTAGCGCCGGGGTCGCGGTGCGATACGCCTTCGGCGCGTTGGGCAAGCCGTACGTCTGGGCGAGCGACGGACCCAACGGGTACGACTGCTCGGGGCTGACCTCGGCCGCGTGGCGGGCCGCGGGGAAGTCCCTGCCGCACAACACCCGGATGCAGTGGGGAGCGGTCGCCCACATCGGCCGGGGCGACCTGCGCCCGGGCGACCTGATCTTCTACAACGGGCTCGGCCACGTCGCTCTCTACGTGGGCGACGGCCAGGTGATCGACGCGCCGAGCGCCGGTCGCAACGTGCTCAAGCGCGGCATGAACATGATGCCGATCCAGGGCTACGGGCGGGTCCGCTAGCGGAAACGGCGAACGGCCGGCGTCCCCCTATCGGACGCCGGCCGTTCGCCGTCATTACTACCAGGTCAGGCGGCCTGCAGACCCTCCGCACGGGCCAACTCGCGGAGCCGGCCGAGGGCCTGGATCTCCAGCTGCCGGATCCGCTCACGGGACAGCGAGAACCGGGACGCGACCTCGGTCAACGAGTGCTCGCGGCCGTCCTCCAGCCCGTAGCGGGCCCGCATGATGCCGGCCGACCTGTCGTCGAGGTGGTTGAGCAGCCCTTCGATGCGCTGCCGCTCCAGACCGCTGAGGACGATGTCCTCAGGCGACGGGGCGTCACTGTCGGCGACCAGGTCACCCAGGTTGGTGTCGCCGTCGTCGCCGACCGGGGTGTCCAGCGAGACGGTGTCCTGCGACCAGCGGCGCAGCTCGTTGACCCGCTCGACGGTGACGCCGAGCGACGCGGCGATCTGCTCCGGCTCCGGGTCGCTGCCCAGTTCACGGGTGAGCTGCCGGGTCACGTTGCGCATCCGGTTGACGTCCTCCACCAGGTGCACCGGCAGACGGACGGTGCGCTCCTGCTGGGCGATCGCCCGGCTGATGGCCTGGCGGATCCACCAGGTGGCGTAGGTGGAGAACTTGTAGCCGCGCTCGTAGTCGAACTTCTCGACCGCCCGGACGAGGCCGGTGTTGCCCTCCTGGATCAGGTCCAGCATGGGCATGCCCGAACGCACGTAACGGCGGGCGATCGACACGACAAGTCGCAGGTTGGCGCGGATGAAGAGGTCCTTCGCCCGCTCGCCCTCGACGACAAGCCGATCCAGGTCGTCCCGGTCGACACCGTCGGGAACGGCGTCCTCACCGAGCAGGTGCTCGGCGTAGAGGCCGGCCTCGATCGCCTTGGAGAGATCGACCTCCATGGCGGCGTCCAGCAGTGGCGTCCGGGAGATCTCGTGCAGGTAGACGCCGACCAGGTCGCGCTCCTCGGCAACCTCGTCGGTTCGCATGCCGATGTTCTTGTCCACGTTGCCCACGGTCCCCTCGCTCGCGCCGGTTGCCCGGTTCCTTGCCATTCCCCACGTCCGTCAGCCCCTGGTAACTTCCGTTGTGCCCATCGGTGCTGACACCTACACAACAGATGAGACGTGTCGGGGATTCCATGTGGTGATTCGAAAGTGTCACGAATGCCTGAGTAGTAGCTGAGAGCGCGGTCCATGTTTGCTGTCAGCACCCCGGCGGGTGGCTCGCCGCTGCGCACACCACGTACGGGTCGCAACCATGGCAACACCGCCCGCCGCGGGGGCACAGCGACCCGGGTCACCAGCGTGGTGCGATCCTGGTCACTGCCAGATACGCACCGGTGGACCGGTCGGTTCATCCACGGGGGTGGTATTACCCCCCGCCCCGATGAACAATCCGGAGCCCCGTTCGCTTCCCGGGGTGTGCGGGGCTAGGAGGAGAGCAGGGCGAGGGCGCCGCGTACCTGGTCGGCGGAACGGGCCAGGGCGGCCCGGGCGGCACCGACCTCGGCGCCGGAGACCAGCGACACCAGGGCGGTCTTCAGGTCGCCGTCGGCCTCGGCGAGCGCCCGCCGGGAAACCTCCTCGGAGCAGCCGGTCGCCTCCATCAGGATCGAGATCATTCGCCCGCGGAGCTTCGCGTTGGTGGCCACCATATCGATCATGAGGTTCGAGTAGACCCGCCCGAGGCGCACCATGACGGCCGTCGAGAACGTGTTGAGCACCAGTTTCTGTGCGGTGCCCGCCTTCATCCGGGTCGACCCGGTGACCACCTCCGGTCCGGTGTCCACCCCGATGAACACGTCGACCGACCGGGCCGCCTCCGCTTCCGGATTGGCGCAGAGGAGCACCGTCGAGGCGCCCTTGGCGCGGGACGTGGCGAGCGCCCCGAGGACGTACGGGGTGCGTCCGCTGGCGGCCAGACCGACCACCAGGTCACCGGCGCGCACACAACTGGCGGCCTCGACCGCACCGCCCCGCTCGTCGTCCTCGGCGTCCTCCACGGCCCGCCACATGGCGTCCGGGCCACCGGCGAGGTGGGAGCAGAACCAGTGCCGGGGCGAGTTGAAGGTGGGGGCCAATTCGGCGGCGTCGAGGACGCCCAGCCGGCCGGACGTACCGGCGCCGAAGTAGTGCACCCGGTGCCCCCCGCGCAGCGCGTCGACGGCCAGGTCGACAGTGGCGGCGATCTCGTCGAGCACCGCGGCGACCGCCGCGGGCACCCGCCGGTCGGCATCGTTGATCACGGTGAGGACGTCCCGGGTCGACATCAGGTCGAGGTCGGCGCTCAGCGGGTTACGCCGTTCGGTGGGGGCGCCCACCCGGACCGTCGGGCGGGCGGGCGGCGCGGGCATGTCCTCGTCCGGCTCGATCGCACCGGCCGTCATGCCCGCCTCCGGTTGGCGCCCACCCGGTGCGACTGGACCGCCTCGGCGGTCGCCTCGAGGGCCTTGCGGGCCCGGGACCGGTTGCGGGCGGCCACACCGACGAAGAGGCAGTCCACCACTGTGAGCTGGGCCAGGCGGCTGGCGGTCGCGCCCGAGCGGTAGGTGGTCTCCCGCGCCGCGGTCGTCAGCACGAAGTCGGCCACCTCGGTGATCGGCGAGCGGGGGAAGTTGGTGAGCGCGACGGTGACGGCGCCCCGCGTCCGGGCCTGCTCCAGCACCTCGATCACGTCGGAGGTGGTGCCGGTGTGCGAGATGCCCACCGCGACGTCACCCCGGCCGAGCAGCGCGGCGGACGTCAGCGCGGTGTGCACGTCCGGGAAGTAGAAGGCGATCCGGCCGATGCGGTGCAGTTTCTGCTGGAAGTCGGAGGCGACGAACCCGCTGGCGCCGGCGCCGTAGATGTCGATCCGGCCGGCGCCGCTGATCGCCTCGACGACCTGCTCACAGACGGCCGGGTCGAGCTGCTCGGCGGTCTCCTCCACGGCGCGGGCGTCGTTGAACGCGATGGTGGCGATGATCTGGGCGAGGTCGGCTCCGGGCGGGATGTCGCCACCGACCACCCGGGCGTCCGGAGGCTCGATGCGGCGGGCGGCCTCGGCGGCGAGCCGGATGCGCAGTTGCGGGTAGCCGTCCATGCCCACCGAGCGGCAGAACCGGATGACTGTCGCCTCCGACGTCTCCGCAGCGGTGGCGAGGTCGGTGATGGTCCGCCGTGCGGCGGCGGCCGGGTCGGACACGACCAGCCGGGCGACGCGCTGCTCGGCGGGCGACAGCGACGGCAACAGCCCGCTGATGTGGACGATCAGCCCACCGGGCTCGTGACTCGCAGAAATCTTCGCACTCTTCGCCACGGATGAAACTTACTTTCACCAAGCGTGAGCGTCAACTATGACTGTCAGGGGTGGGAAAAAGTGTCGTCGACCGGCATCACCCGTCCCGTACAGCCTGCCACTCCCGCAGGACCACCGCCTCCTCCGCCGGGTCCAGTCCACCCTGCCGTACGTCGTCGGGCCGTGCTGTCATCCAGGTCGCGGTCGCCCGAACGGTGTCGGACAGCGGCCGGACCGTCAGTGAAGCGTCCAGCGCCGGCCGGGCGTCCCGGTCCATCAGGCCAGCCCACTCCGGCAGCCGCACCCAGAGCGGCAGCGCCCGCTCCCCCGACCACTCGCGGACGTCGCGGGCCAGCAGGAAGTCCTGGTCGACCCAGGTGAGGTGCGGGTCGGCGACGCCCAGCCCGGCCGCCACACCGGTCAGCAGCTCCTCCCGGGACATCGCCGGGCCGACCCCGTCGTACGTGCCGACGAGGCGGGCACCGGCGGCGTGCAGCAACCAACCGGCCAGGTCGGCCACGTCCACGAACTGCACCCGGTCGGTCGGCCGTCCCGGCGCGAGCACCTCCCCGCCGCGCGCCAGCCGTCGCACCCAGTACGGGAAGCGGTCGCTCGGATCCTCCGCGCCCACGATCAGCCCGGCCCGGCAGATGAACGAGCGGTCCTCGCCCATCCGTTCCCGGACCAGCCGCTCGATGCTGACCTTGCACTCGCCGTACCAGCGGTTGTCCGGGTCGGCCGGGGCGTCCACGTCCGGCGGGGCGGGCGGCAGCACCGGTGCGTCCGCCGCGGTCTGCCCCGGCGTGGTGTTGTCCGCGTACACCGAGATGGTGGACACGAACGACCAGTGACCCACGTGGTCGGCGAGCGCGGCCAGCGCGTGCCGGGCGTGGCTGACCTGGCGGGTCACGTCCACCACCGCGTCGAAGCCGTCGCCGGCGAGCGATGCCGGCGCCGCCGGGTCGTCGCGGTCGATCGCAACGAACCGCGCCCCGCTCGGCGCGACGCCTGACACACCCCGGGCCGCGCAGGTCACGTCGTGGCCCCGCGCGACGGCGAGCCGGGCCAGCGCCCGGCCGAGGAACCGCGTGCCACCGAGAATGAGGATCCGCATCCGCCGATCCTGCGCCGCCGCCGCCCGAGCGCGCCAACAACTCTGCTGCGGGCAGAGCACGGGTCGTCCGACGGGCCACCGGTGCGGACGCTAGCGTGTGGCGCATGGCGGAGCGCAGTGTGCTGGTGAGCGGAGGCTCCGGAGGGCTCGGCGGAGCGGTCGTCGCGTCGTTCGTCGAGGCGGGCTGGCGGGTGGTCGTACCCCTGCGGGGTGCCCTGCCCGGGTCGCAGCCGGCGGCGGGCGCGCTGGTCCCGGTCACCGCGGACCTGACCGACCCGGCCGGCGCGGCCCGGGCCGTCGAGGCCGCCGCCGGCGAACCGGCGGCGCCGCTGCGGGCGGTGGTCAATCTGGTCGGCGGGTACGCCAGCGGAGGCCTGGTCCACGAGACACCGGTCGAGGAGTTCGAGCGGATGCTCACCCTCAACCTGCGGCCCACCTACCTGGCCACCCAGGCCGCGCTGCCGCACCTGCTGGCCGGCGGTGGCGGCGCGGTGGTCTGCGTCTCGGCCCGCGCGGCTGTCGCCCCGTTCCCCGGCGCGGCCGGTTACGTCACGGCCAAGGCGGCGGTGCTGGCCTTCGCCAACGCCGTGGCGGTCGAGTACCGGTCCCGCGGCGTGCGCTGCAACACCGTGCTGCCAAGCGTCATCGACACATCTGCCAACCGGGCCGCCCAGCCCACCGCCGACCACTCGCGCTGGGTCACTCCCGCCGAGATCGCGCCGGTGATCCGCTTCCTCGCGTCAGACGACTCCGCTCCGACCAGCGGCGCCACCGTTCCCGTCTACGGGCGGGCCTGAGCCACGAGCGGGGTCGGGCCACCGCGTGCCGGCAGGTCGGTGCGGGGCGGCGGCTCCGACGGCGTCGGCGCGGGCGGCGGCACGTCGGACGGCGGCCGGGTCAGGTCGGATCGGGCGTCCGACGGCAGCCAGGTCGCCAGGTGGGCCTGGATCTGCTCGGTCACCTCCTCGGCCGGGCGTCCCGCGTCCACGAGCACGAAGCTCGGGTACTCGGGCAGGGTCCGGTAGGCGGTGTCCGCCGCGGTCAGCCAGCTGATCGTCTCGTGGTCGGTGCCCCGCGCCTCGATCCGCCGGTACGCCTCGGCCGGGTCGACGGTCAGCAGGAAGGTCACTTGCGGCGTCGGGAAGAGTCGGTAGCCGGCCCGGGCCAGCCGCTCCCAGCGGTGCCCGCCGTGCGCGCGGATGCTGGCGTACTGGCAGGCCGAGTAGCGGTCCATCACCGCCGTGCGGCCGGTGAGCAGGCAGCTGAGCAGGGCGATGGCGATGGCGAGCCAGCGCAGCACGGACTCCACAGCGAGCACGCCGTCGCGCCCGACGAGCCGCTGGGCGTCCGATCGGCCGAGCCGGTTGGCGACCCGGCCGAGCCAGCGACGTCCGCTGGCGTTGCGGCGGTACGCGGCGGGGCGGCCGGCGGCGGTCAGCGCGTCGGCCAGCCGGTGGGCCTGAGTCGTCTTGCCCGAACCGTCGATGCCGATCAGGGCGACCGTGCGCAACCGGGCCCTGCGGCGTCGCATCCCCGATGATCTGGCCACCCTCGAAAGGCTATCCGACCGACGCACGCGCTCCGCCGCATTTGTCCGGGTCTGACACTGTTCGCACCTGACCGGGATGCCGGCAGGTGTGGCCGACCGGAATGCCGGGTACCGGAGTTTGAAACCCAACCGCCTGTCCACCAACACGACCGACGGGAGAACCAGATGGCTGAGCGCGGGGACGAGAGTCTGGTGCACACCCTCAAGAAGGTCGCCGCCGTGCTCAAGCAGTCCGAGATCCCGTTCGCCCTGGGTGGCAGCTTCGCCGTGTACGCCCACGGCGGCCACTCCAGCGAGCACGACGTCGACTTCCTCATCCGGGAGGCCGACGTGGACCGGTCCCTGGAGGCACTTGTGGCCGCCGGCTTCGTGGCCGAGCGCCCGCCGGAGGACTGGCTGGTGAAGGTCTTCGACGACGGACGGATGGTCGACCTGATCCACCGGCCGATCGAGACGCCGGTGACCGAGGAGACGTTCGCCGACACGGTCATCCGGCCGGTGGACGCCATCCACATGCCGGTCCTGTCCGCGACCCAGCTGATGGTGCACAAGCTGCTCAGCTTCTCCCAGCACTACTGCGACTTCGCCCGCGGCCTGCCGCTGGCCCGGTCGCTGCGGGAGCAGATCGACTGGGAACGGGTACGCAAGGAGACGCAGCACTCGCCGTACGCCGAGGCGTTCCTGGTGCTGCTGGACAGGCTGGAGGTGGTGCCGACGGCCGGCACCCAGGCAGGAGAGGGGACATCGTGACCCACCAGAGCGACAGCGGCGCCGGGCCGCCGGACGAGTACGTCGAGGCGGAGATCCAGCGGCTGCTGGCCGAGGACCCCGCCGTCGCCGAACAGGGGATCACCGTGGTCCGGCGGGAACGCGCCCTCGTGCTCTCCGGCGAGGTCGAGAGCCCGCACCGACGCGACGAGATCCTGCGCCGCGTGTCCGAGCGCTTCCCGGACGTGCCGATCACCACCGACATCGGAGTGATCCGCGCCCAGGCGCCCACGGAGATCGAGCAACTGCCCTGAGGGAGGTTCCATGGTGATCCGGATCGCCGCCGTGGGCGACGTGCATCTGGACGAGGACGTGGTCGGCCGGTTCCGCCCGGCGCTGGAGGAGCTGCCGGACTGCGCCGACGTGCTGCTGCTGGCCGGAGACCTGACCCGGCACGGCACCGAGGCCGAGGCGCGCTGCGTGGCGCAGGAGTTCGGCGGGTTGGCCGTGCCGGTGGTGACCGTGCTGGGCAACCACGACCACCAGTGCGACCAGGTGCCGCAGGTGGTCAAGGTGCTCGAGGACGCGGGCATCACGGTGCTGGAGGGCAACGGCGTGGTGCTGGACTGCGCGGGCGGCCGGCTGGGCATCGCCGGCGTCAAGGGCTTCGGCGGCGGGTTCGCCGGCCGCTGCGCCAGCGACTTCGGCGAACCGGAGATGAAGTCGTTCGTCCGGACCACCACCGACAGCGCCGACCGCCTCGGCGCTGCGCTGCGCTCATTGGACTGCGACATGCTGGTCGCGCTCACCCACTACTCACCGGTACCGGACACCCTCGCCGGGGAGCCGCTCGAGATCTACCCGTTCCTCGGGTCGTACCAGCTGGGGCAGGCGATCGACTCCGCGCCCACGGCGCTGGCCCTGCACGGGCACGCGCACGCCGGCAGCGAGCGCGGCACCACCCCCGGTGGCGTACGCGTGCGCAACGTCGCCCACCCTGTGATCAAGCAGGCGTACAGCGTCTTCCACGTCGGCGATCAACTTGATACGGACCAGGTTTCCCCGATCGGCCAGTCGGGTAGTCAGAGGTCATGGAGCTGATTCTCTGGATTCTCGCAGTCGTACTCGTGGTCGCCGGCATCCTCGCGCTGTTCCGCCGGCAGATCCTGTGGGGCATCGTCCTCATCGTTGTCGGGCTGTTGGTCGGCCCGGGTGGTGTCAGCATCTTCAATTGACGTCCGCACGACCTGAAAAAACCGGGACCCGTCGGGGTCGCCGCGACCGGAGCTTCGTCCTCCCGACAGAGGCAACGGCCGCGGCGGCCCCGGCGCTTTTTCGTGCGCCGGGTTTGACCTGACCCCGGGAGGAAATATCTCGACCATGGAGACATCTCAGGACGCGCCTGTCGCCTCCGGCCGACGCTCGTGGTGGGCCCTCGCCGGCTTCGCGGCGGCGGTCTTCGTGGCGGCCGCGATCGGCGGCCTGGGGGTCCAGGGCACCACAGGCGAGTACGCGAGCCTGCGCCAGCCTGGCTGGGCCCCGCCCTCCTGGCTCTTCGGCCCGGTCTGGACGCTGCTCTACGCGCTGATCGCGGTGGCCGGGTGGCTGGTCTGGCGGCGGGTCGGCTTCTCCCCCGCCCTCTGGGCCTGGACGGCCCAGCTGGTGCTCAACGCGATCTGGACACCGCTGTTCTTCGGCGCGGGGCAGTACGGGCTGGCGTTCGCCGAGATCGTGGTGATGTGGCTGGCGATCGCCCTGACCGTCGTGCTGTTCGCCCGGGTCTCCCGCGTGGCGACGGCGCTGCTGCTGCCGTACTGGGCGTGGGTCACCTTCGCGGCCGCGTTGAACTTCTCGATCTGGCGGCTGAACGCCTGAGACCGGGCTGGTCCCCGGCGGGCGGTACCCGCCGGGGACGCTGTCGTTCGCCGGTCAGCAGCGAGGTATGCCGGGGATGTAGCCGTCGTACCCGGTGTAGACGTACGCGTCGGCGATGAAGCGGCCGGCGCCGATGCGGTCCCAGATCGTGCTGGTGCCGTAGGTGCCGGTGACACTGGTGCCGCTGGTCTGGCACGCGATGGTCACCCGGGTGCCGTCGGCCACGGTGCCCACCGAGGCGTACCCGGTGCCGGGGCCGGAGCGGACGGTCAACGGGGTGCCACTGGTGTCGACGGTGGCGTTGCCGGTGCCCGAGGAGCAGCCGTTGTTGCTCGTGTAGCTCTTGGTGCCCCAGTACAGCGCGAGGTTGCCGTTGAACCTCACCTGGATGTCGCTGCCGTTGAGGCGCTGCTCGTAGTGCAGGTGCGGGCCGGTCGACCCGCCGGTGCTGCCCACCCAGCCGAGCACCTTGCCGTAGCCCACCGTCTGCCCGACGGAGACGTTGAAGCCGTTGAGGTGCGCGTAGTAGGTGCTGTAACCACCGCCGTGGTTGATCCGGACGTACTTCCCGTAGCTCGTGTTGCCGAGGTCGGTCACCCGGTCGACCGTGCCGGGGGCGCTGGCGACCACCGGGTCGCCGACGTCGTCGGTGCGGTTGAAGTCGACGGCGTACGCCGGGCTGTGGTCTGACCGGGTCTGCCCGGACCACGACTGACCGCACGGGAACGGCACCTTGAAGGTCGGCGCGGCCAGCGCCGGGCTCGCCGGTGTGAGCACTCCTCCGACGAGCAGACCGGTCACGAGCAGGCTGATCCACCGCTTGCGCATACAGCTCCTCCTATGTCGAAAACCTTCGATGAGGTGGCATCAGCCTGACAGATATCGTCAATCTCCGAAAGAGTCGAAGAGGTGGCCCGGGAGCGCGCCCATCAGGCGGCCCCGAGGTTTCCGGATTGTTACTCGCTCGTGTCTGACAGGGGGTGGACCGGACCGGATGCAAGCGCTTACATGTGTGCACGCCCAATCGGACCGGCGACTGGTCATCGAGCACGACCGCGCCGGCTAGGAAGGAGGACGGCATGGCGGTCTTTGCCAGACCACGCCAGGCCTTCGTGATCGCCGGTGTACTCGGGCTGGCGCTCAGCGCCACCGCTTGCGGTACCGGCGACGACAAGAAGAGTGACAAGGCGGGCTCCGCGGAGTGCGCCGCATACGAGAAGTACCAGGGCCACGACGGCAAGAAGGTCTCCATCTACGCGTCCATCCGTGACGCCGAGGCCGACCTGCTGGAGCGCTCCTGGTCGCAGTTCACCGACTGCACCGGCATCGAGATCGCGTACGAGGGCAGCGGCGAGTTCGAGGCGCAGCTCCCGGTCCGCGTCGACGGCGGCAACGCCCCCGACATCGCCTTCGTGCCCCAGCCGGGCCTCGTGAAGCGCTTCGCGGACGCCGGCAAGCTGAAGTCCCTGGGCGCCGACACCAAGGCCCTGGCCGAGCAGAACATGCCGGCCGACTGGCTGAAGTACGGCACCGTCAACGGGACGCTCTACGGCGTGCCGCTCGGCGCCAACGTGAAGTCCTTCGTCTGGTACTCGCCGAAGACGTTCAAGGAGAAGGGCTGGGAGGTTCCGACCAGCTGGGACCAGCTCATCGCCCTGAGCGACAAGATCGCCGCCAGCGGCATGAAGCCGTGGTGCGTGGGCGTCGAGTCCGGTGACGCGACCGGCTGGCCGGCCACCGACTGGATCGAGGACGTCATCCTGCGTACGCAGGGCCCCGAGGTCTACGACCAGTGGACCACCCACGCCATCCCGTTCAACGACCCGAAGATCGTCGACGCGGTCGACCGCGCCGGCAGCATCCTCAAGAACGAGAAGTACGTCAACGGCGGCTTCGGCGGCGTCAAGAGCATCACCACCACCGCCTTCCAGGAGGCGGGTCTGCCGGTGACCACCGGCAAGTGCGCGATGCACCGCCAGGCGTCGTTCTACGCCAACCAGTTCCCCGAGGGCACCAAGGTGGCCGAGGACGGCGACGCGTTCGCGTTCTACTTCCCGGCCATCGACCCGGCCAAGGGCAAGCCGGTGCTGGGCGCTGGCGAGTTCGTCGTCGCCTACGCCGACCGTCCCGAGGTGCAGGCCGTGCAGACGTACCTCGCCTCCGCCGAGTACGTGAACAGCCGCGCGAAGCTCGGCAACTGGGTCACGGCGAACAACAAGCTGGACATCGCCAACGTGGCCAGCCCGATCGACAAGCTGTCCGTCCAGATCCTCCAGGACAAGACGGGCACCTTCCGCTTCGACGGATCCGACCTGATGCCGGCCGCCGTCGGCGCGGGAACGTTCTGGAAGGGCATGGTCGACTGGCTGAACGGCAAGCAGACCGCCCCGGTGCTCCAGGGCATCGAGAGCAGCTGGCCGAAGTGATCCCGGCGGTGGCCCGGCCCGTGTTCACGGGCCGGGCCACCGGCCGATCCGGACCCGAAAGGGAGGGTTGATGGAGTTCGACTTCGCCGATGAGCAGCCGAAGCTCCTCATGCTGATGTACGGGCTGCTCGCCTTCGTGCTGGTGGTGGGCGGTCTGCTCCTGCTGCTCGACGTCGTGCCGGCCTGGTTCGCCCGGCGGCGGGAGGCGCAGCTCGTCGCCGCCTCCGTGGGAGGCGCTCCGCTGCCCCGCCGGCCCAAACAGCGGGAGGGGCTCTTCGCGCTCTTCTTCCTGCTGCCGACGCTGCTGCTGCTCACCATCGGTCTGGTCGTACCCGCGATCCGCACCATGCTGCTCTCCCTGATGAACGGGAGCAGCACCGAATGGGTGGGGCTACGCAACTACGGCTGGATGTTCTCCGACAACTCGATGATCCGGGTTCTGATCAACACCCTGGTCTGGGTGCTCCTGGTCCCGCTCGTGGCGACCGGCTTCGGCCTCCTGTACGCCGTACTCGTGGACAAGGCCCGCTTCGAGTCGGTGGCCAAGTCCCTGATCTTCCTGCCGATGGCCATCTCGTTCGTCGGCGCGAGCATCATCTGGAAGTTCGTCTACGCCTACCGCGGCGAGGGCGACCAGATCGGCCTGCTCAACCAGATAGTCGTCAGTCTCGGCGGCGAGCCGAAACAGTGGCTGCTGGAATCACCACTGAACACGCTGCTGCTGATCGTCATCATGGTCTGGATCCAGGCCGGTTTCGCCATGGTGGTGCTCTCCGCGGCGATCAAGGCGATCCCCGGTGACATCGTCGAAGCCGCCCGGCTCGACGGGGTCAGCCCGTGGCAGATGTTCTGGCAGATCACCATGCCGAGCATCCGGCCCGCGCTGATCGTCGTGGTCGTGACGCTCACGATCGCCACGCTCAAGGTCTTCGACATCGTCCGGACCTCGACCAACGGCAACTACGACACAAGCGTGATTGCCAGCGAGATGTACAACCAGGCCTTCCGGTACGGCCAGAACGGGCAGGGCTCCGCGCTCGCGGTGTTCCTCTTCATCCTGGTCATCCCGGTCGTGATCTACCAGATCCGCAACCTCCGTCAACAGCGGGAGGGCTGAGATGACGACCGCAACGCCCACCGTCGCCGCCGGCACCCAGAAGACCGACGGCAGCCCGTCCACCACCGCCCGCCGAGTCCGCAAGCGGCTGAACAGCCGTACCGCGACGCTCGTGTCGATCGTCATCGCGGTGGTCTGGACCATCCCGACCTTCGGTCTGTTCATCTCCTCCCTCCGACCCGAGGACGAGATCAAGACGACAGGTTGGTGGACCGCGTTCACCAACCCGCAGTTCACCCTTGAGAACTACGAGCAGGTCCTGTTCGGACGGTCGGCGTCCTCCGGGCAGCTCGCCAGCTACTTCATCAACTCGCTGGCGATCACCATCCCGTCGGTGCTCTTCCCGCTCGCCTTCGCGGCCCTCGCCGCGTACGCGCTGGCGTGGATCAACTTCCGGGGCCGGGACTGGCTCTACATCGCGATCTTCGCGTTGCAGATCGTGCCGTTGCAGATGGCCCTGGTGCCGCTGCTGAAGTTCTTCTCCACAGGCGTCACCCTCGGCGGCGTCACCCTGATGCCGGCCTGGGACCTGGTCGACGAGCAGAAGTTCGCCCAGGTGTGGTTCGCGCACACCTGTTTCGCGCTTCCGTTCGCCGTGTTCCTGCTGCACAACTTCATCTCGCAGCTCCCGGGCGACCTGATGGAGGCGGCACGTGTCGACGGGGCCACCCACCCGAAGATCTTCCGCACCATCGTGCTGCCGCTGATCACCCCGGCGTTGGCCGCGTTCGGCATCTTCCAGTTCCTCTGGGTCTGGAACGACCTGCTGGTGGCGCTGATCTTCGCCGGGGGCGGCAACGAGACCGCCCCGCTGACCGTCCGGCTGGCCGAGATGGCCGGCACCCGGGGCAACGAGTGGCAGCGACTGACCGCCGGAGCGTTCGTCTCGATCGTCGTACCCCTCATCGTGTTCCTGTCCCTGCAGCGCTTCTTCGTGCGAGGTCTGCTCGCCGGCAGCGTCAAGGGCTGACCCCCGCCCGCCGCCGTCCGGCCCCTTGGACGGCGGCGGGCGCCGGGCACCGAGCGGGGGAAACGTGACGAGGATTGATGATGTGGCCCGGCTGGCCGGGGTGTCCACGGCCACCGTCTCGCGGGCACTGCGCGGACTGCCGACCGTCTCGGCCGCCACCCGCCGCAGGGTGCTCGCCGCCGCCGAGCAACTCGACTACGAGGTGTCGCCGAGCGCGTCCCGGCTGGCCGGTGGCCGGACCGGCACGGTGGCGGTGGTGGTACCCCGGATCACCCGCTGGTTCTTCAGCACCGTCGTCGAGGCTGTCGAGGAGTACCTCCACGAGTCCGGCTACGACCTGTTGCTCTACAACCTGGGCGGCCGGGAGCAGGTACGCCAGCGGGTGCTGCGGACGGCCAACCTGCACAAACGGGTCGACGCCATGATGCTCGTGGCCACGCCGCTGCGGCCGGCGGACCTGACCGCGCTGGCCAGCCTGGACCTGCCCGGGGTGACCATCAGCTCGGGCAGCCGCGTCCCCAGGTGGCCGTGCGTACGGATCGACGACGTGGCCGCCTCGCGGACCGCCACCCGGCACCTGCTCGACCTCGGCCACCAGCGGATCGCGCACATCTCCGGCGACCCGGACGACGAGTTGGCCTTCACCACCCACCTCGACCGTCGCCGGGGCTACCAGGCGGAGCTGCGGGCGGCGGGCCTGCGCCCGGACCCGAGCCTGGACGTCGAGTCGACGTTCACCATCGACGGCGGCAACCGGGCCACCGCCGAACTGCTGGCGCGTGGCGGCCCGCCGCCCACCGCGATCGTGGCGGCCTGCGACGAGATGGCGATGGGCGCGTTGACCGCGCTGCGTGACGCCGGGCTGCGGGTGCCGCAGGACGTTAGCGTGATCGGCATCGACGACCACGACCTGGCGGGCGTGCTGGGGCTCAGCACCGTCGCCCAGCCCGCCGCCGAGCAGGGCCGGCTGGCCGCGCGGATCCTGCTCGACCCGCTCGGCGCCCGTACCCTGGGCCCGATCGTCGGCCAACGCGGCGCGGACGGCGACTCACCGGTGATCCTGCCCACTCGGCTGGTCGTCCGGGACTCCACCGCACCACCCCGGGCACACTGACACATCAACCACAGCGCGACACGGGAGACGACCCTGAACACCGATCCGACGCAGCAGCCCTCCTCCGGTCACCCGGTCACCGGCTGGTGGACCGAGGCCGCCATCTACCAGATCTACCCCCGCTCGTTCGCGGACTCCGACGGCGACGGGATCGGTGACCTGCCGGGCATCACCGCCCGCCTCGACCACCTGGTCGAGCTGGGCGTGGACGCGGTGTGGCTCTCCCCCTTCTACCCGTCGCCGCAGGCCGACGCGGGCTACGACGTGGCGGACTACCGCGACGTCGATCCGCTGTTCGGCACCCTCACCGACGCGGACAAGCTGATCGCCGAGGCGCGCTCGCGTGGCCTGCGGGTGATCGTCGACCTCGTGCCGAACCACACGTCCTCGGCGCACCGCTGGTTCCAGGCGGCGCTGCCGGCCGCCCCGGGCAGCCCTGAGCGGTCCCGTTACATCTTCCGGGACGGCCGTGGCCCGGACGGCGACCAGCCGCCGAACGACTGGCAGAGCGTCTTCGGCGGTCCGGCCTGGACGCGCACCGTCGACCCGGACGGGCGTCCCGGCCAGTGGTACCTGCACCTGTTCGACACCGGCCAGCCGGACCTCAACTGGGACAACCCGGAGGTGCACGCGGAGTTCCTCGACGTGCTGCGATTCTGGCTGGACCGTGGGGTGGACGGCTTCCGGGTCGACGTGGCGCACGGCCTGGTCAAGCAAGCCGACCTGGCCGACTGGCAGGAGCCGCAGGAGATCCTCTCCGGCAACGAGGTGGACAAGCCGCGCCCGCCGATGTGGGACCAGGAGGGCGTGCACGAGATCTACCGGCAGTGGCGACAGGTCCTGGACAGCTACCCAGGTGAGCGGGTGCTCGTCGCCGAGGCGTGGGTGGAGCCGGCCGAGCGGCTGGCCCGCTACGTCCGCCCGGACGAGATGCACCAGGCGTTCAACTTCGAGTACCTGCTGGCCGCCTGGACCGCACCGGCCCAGTACGCCGTGATCACCCGCTCGCTGGAGGCCACCGACTCGGTGGGCGCGCCGACCACCTGGGTGCTGTCCAACCACGACGTGGTGCGGCACGCCTCCCGCCTCGGCCTGCCTGTCGTCTTGCCCGGTGGCCGGCCCAACGGCATCGGCATCGGCGACCCGCAGCCGGACGCCGCGCTCGGCCTGCGCCGGGCCCGCGCGGCCACCCTGCTGATGCTCGCCCTGCCCGGCTCCGCGTACCTCTACCAGGGCGAGGAGCTGGGGCTTCCCGAGCACACCACGATGCCCGACGAGGCCCGCCAGGACCCGACCTGGGAACGCAGCGGGCACACCCAGCGTGGCCGGGACGGCTGCCGGGTCCCGATCCCGTGGGAGGCCGACGCCCCGTCGTACGGCTTCGGGCCGACCGACGCGAGCTGGCTGCCGCAACCCGCTTCCTGGGCGGAGTACGCCCTGGACCGGCAGCGCGGCGTACCCGGCTCGACGTACGAGCTGTACCGCACCGCGTTGCGGCTGCGCCGCGCCCACGGGCTCGGCCGGGGCACGCTGGAGTGGCTGTCCTCAGGCGACGAGGTGCTCACCTTCCGCAACGGTGGGCTGACCGTGCTCACCAACTTCGGCGACGCCCCGGTGCCGGTCCCGACCGGCGCCGAGGTGCTGGCCGCCAGCGGGCCGCTCGACGACGACGGCGCGGTCCCGACCGACGTGACAGTCTGGCTCCGCCCCTGACCGACCCACCCCCGCCCGGCCCCGTCCCGCGCCGATCGTGCAGTTCGGCTGGCGGAATGGAATGTATGCCCGTTTGCCGCGACAGAATGCGCAAGATCGCGGTGGGCCGGGGCGGGCGGGGCGGGGTTAGAGGCGGTTGGCGCGGGTGTGTAGGAGGTCGTGCACGTTGTCGATGTCCGCCGGTGAGGTGCGTGAGGCGAGCCAGTACATGATGCCTGTGGGGATGAAGAACAGCTGGAACGCGGCAAGCCCGACGGCGAAGTTCAACGGCGGCGGGAACGCCGAACGCAGGCCCTGGAAGGCTGCCCCGACCAACCCGTTGCCGGCCGCCCGCCCGACCCCGTTGACCAGGTTGCCCATGCTGTAGACGGTGCCCCGGTGCTCCGGCGGGTTCACGTCGGCGATCAACGCGAACCAGTTCGGCGAATTGGCCGAGGTCAGCGCGAGCGCCACAACGGCGGTGAGCAGGCTCAACCCGACAGTCGGTTCGGTGAACACACTCGCCAGCACCGCACCGACCACCGCTCCCCCGCCCGCACCGTCGGGCACGTCGATGGCCACCGGAACGAAGAACAACACCAGGTAGAACGGCAACGCGGCGAGGATGCCGACGGCTGCGACGAGCGCACGGCCCCTCGGGGTACGCCGCTGCACGGCGTCACCGATCAGCCCGCCCACGATGGAGAGCACCCCGCCGAGCTGGAACAACGTGGCGAAGACGCTGCCCACCACCACGGCTGTCGACTCCGAGTACCCCTGGGCCTCGGCCCGTTCGGCGAACAGCACAGGCAGCCAGACCAGCGAGCCGAACGCCGCCTGCGCGGTCAGGCCCTGCAGGATCAGCCACAGATTGGTCCGCCGGGCCAGGATGCGCGGCAGGTCGGCCCGGCTGATCCGGTAGTCGTACTCGGCGCCGGCGTCCAACGCGCCGGCAAGCTCCGGTTCGCTCTGGCCCCGCCGGATGTCGTAGGTGAACAGGTACGCCAGGGTGGCGACCAGGCCCACACCGGTCAGCAGCAGGAACGGCCGCCGCCAGTCGCCGGCCCCGAGCAGCCCTCCGAGGAGAGTTCCCGCGAGGGTCCCGACCCCCTGGGACAGCCCCCAGAAGCTCATCACCAGCCCTCGCCGGGTCGGCGAGATCAGGTCGGTGACCACCGAGTAGCCCACCGAACCGACAGCACCGAGGCCTACCGCCGCGACGAGTTGGGCGGCCAGGAACGTCACGTACCCGCCGGCGAGCGCGCTACCGCCGGTGCCCGCCGCCCACAGCAGCGTGCCCACCATGAGCAACGGCTTGCGGTTGGTCCGGTCCCCGACGTACGCCCAGCCGACCGCCGCCACCGCACTGATCAGGAAGCTGACCGCGGTGACCAGACCCAGCAGTCCCGTCGACACGTCGAACTCGTCGGCGATCGGCCCGTACAGCGGCGGGACCAGCCCGATCGCCACGTTGTCCAGGGAGGCGAGCAGCACGAACACGGCGACGCTGTACAGCCGGTGGGTCCGGCCACCGCCCCGGCCGTGCGGGCGTCGGCCGGGCTGCGTCCCGCCACTGCTCACGGTCATGACGGGCAGCCAACCAGACTCCGGTACGGCGATCGTCACGCGGGTGGGTGCCGGCCGGCCCCCACCCGCGTCGACTCCGACAGGTCAGCGGCGGTCGAGGACCAGTCCGCTCGCTGCCGCGTACCGCTCGCGGACGGCTGGCACAGGCTCGGCCGCGTACTCCTCGGTGCCCTTGAGCTCCCACACCGGAGGCGTCGGACCGCCCAGGGCGACCCAGGCGGCCTGCCGTGCGGCACCGTCGGCGACGTACTCCCCGGCCGGCGGGACGACCACCGGGCAGCCGAAGACCTGCGGTGCGATCCGGCGGACGGCGGCGGACCGGGCGCCGCCGCCGACCAGGATGACCCGGCGGACCGTGGCACCCTGCGCGGTGAGCGCGTCCAGGCCGTCGGCGAGCGCGCAGAGCATGCCCTCCACGGCGGCCCGCGCGAGGTGCGCGGGGGTCGACGTGCGCAGGGTCAGGCCGTGCACCGCGCCGGTGGCGAGTGGACGGTTCGGCGTCCGCTCCCCCTCCAGGTACGGGACCATGACCAGCCCGTCGGCGCCGGCCGGCGCGGAGAGCGCCAGCTCGGCCAGCTCGTCCAGGCCGACGCCGAGCAACGCGGCGGCGGCGTCCAGCACGCGGGCGGCGTTGAGCGTGGCGACCAGGGGCAGGAAGCGACCGGACGCGTCGGCGAAGCCCGCCACCGCACCGCTCTCGTCGGCGGCCGGCACGTCGGCGACACTGAACACGGTGCCGGAGGTGCCGATGGAGACGATCACGTCACCCGGTACGGCGCCGACGCCGAGCGCGGCGGCCGCGTTGTCCCCGGTGCCCGCGCCGAGCAGCGCGCCGCCCGACCCACCCAGCTCGTCGGCGAGTCTGCCCGCCGACTCCGCCGGGCCGAGCACCTGGGGCACCACCAACCGCCTGCCGAAGCCCCGCTCCAGCAGGTCGAACCGGTAGTCGCCGGTGGCCGGCGACCAGTAGCTGGTGCCGCTGGCGTCACCCCTGTCGGTACGCAGCGCGTCCAACCCCGCCGCGCCGGCCAGCCGCCAGGTCAGCCAGTCGTGCGGCAGGCACACCGCCGCCACCCGGGCGGCCAGCTCCGGCTCGTGGTTGGCAAGCCACCGCAGCTTGGTGAGGGTGAAGCTGGCCACCGGCACACTTCCGGTGGCGTCCGCCCAGAACCGACGCCCGGCCGCACCGCCGCCGGCCTCCTCGATGAGGTCGGCGGCGGCGTCGGCGGACCGGGTGTCGTTCCACAGCAGCGCCGGGCGGACCACCCGGCCGTCGTCGTCAAGGCAGACCATGCCGTGCTGCTGGCCGGCGACGGAGACCGCCGCCACGTCGGCCAGCCCACCGGCCTGGTCGGCGGCGCTGCGCAGCGCCTGCCACCAGGCTTCCGGGTCGACCTCCGTGCCGTCCGGGTGCGGTGCCCGGCCCTGCCTGAGCAGGGCGCCGGTCTCCGCGTCCCGGATCACCACCTTGCAGGACTGGGTGGACGAGTCAACGCCCGCGACCAGCGGCATGGCGGGGCCTCAGCGGGCGCCGAGCAGGTGCTCGACGGCGAGCTGGTTGAGCCGGACGAAGGCGAAGCCCTTCGCGGCCACCGCGTCCACGTCGACGTCCTCGAACGCGGACCGGTCGGCCAGGAACTCCTCGTAGCCCTCGCCCTCGCCGAGCGTCGGCGTGCTCAGCTCGCCGACCTTGCTGGCGGCGAGCGCCTCGATCACCTCGGGGTCGGCGCGGAACGCCGCCGCACGCTCCTTGAGCAGCAGGTAGGTGCTCATGTTGGCCGCCGCGGAGGCCCACACGCCGTCCATGTCCTCGGTGCGGGAGGGCTTGTAGTCGAAGTGCCGCGGCCCGTCGTAGGTCGGCCCGCCGTTGGGGCCGCCGTTCTCCAGCAGGTCCACCAGGGCGAACGCGTTCATCAGGTCACCGTGGCCGAAGACCAGGTCCTGGTCGTACTTGATGCCGCGCTGGCCGTTGAGGTCCAGGTGGAACAGCTTGCCCTGCCAGAGCGCCTGGGCGATGCCGTGGGCGTAGTTGAGCCCGGCCATCTGCTCGTGGCCGACCTCCGGGTTGAGGCCGACCAGCTCCGGGTGCTCCAACTGCGAGATGAAGCCGAGCGCGTGCCCGATGGTGGGCAGCAGGATGTCGCCGCGCGGCTCGTTGGGCTTGGGCTCCAGGGCGAACCGCAGGTTGTAGCCCTTGTCGATGGAGTACTGGGTGAGCAGGTTGACGGCCTCGCGGTAGCGGTCCAGGGCGGCCTGGACGTCCTTGGCGAGGTCGTACTCGGAGCCCTCGCGGCCACCCCACATCACGAAGGTGCTCGCGCCCAGCTCGGCGGCCAGGTCGAGCTGGCGCAGGACCTTGCGCAGCGCGTACCGGCGCACGTCGCGGTCGTTGCTGGTGAAGCCGCCGTCCTTGAAGATCGGGTGGGTGAAGAGGTTCGTGGTGACCATGGGCACCACCAGGCCGGTCTCGTCGAGCGCCTTGCGGAACCGCGCGATGTGCTGGTCGCGGGTGGCGGCGTCGGCGCCGAACGGGATCAGGTCGTCGTCATGGAAGGTGATGCCGTACGCGCCCAGCTCGGCGAGCCGGTGCACCGCCTCGACCGCGTCGAGCTCGGGACGCGTCGCGTCACCGAACGGGTCGCGGGCCTGCCAGCCCACGGTCCAGAGCCCGAAGGAGAACTTGTCGGCGGGGGTGGGACGGGGTGCCATGAGCAACCTCCGGGGTGGTGGTGTCCGCTATTTGTTCAACGATTGAATTATTTGCCCGCCCTATGGCACTGTCAAGGGGTGAGCCCCACCCACGCCCCGGCCGGCGCAGTCCGTCAGGGCAGCCTGCGCGAACTCAACCTCGCCCTGGTGCTCGGCCGGATCGCCGCCGCCGACCGCCCCCCGTCCCGGGCCGACCTGGCCACCGCCACAGGCCTGACCCGCGCCACCGTCTCCGCGGTGGTCGAGGACCTGCTCGCCGGCCGGCTCGTCGACGAGGCCGAGCCCGCCCCCCGGGCCGGCGCCGGTCGACCGGCCCGCGGGCTGGTCCTGGCCGACCAGGGCCCGGCCGGGCTGGGTCTGGAGGTCAACGTCGACTACCTGACGGTCTGCGTGGTGGACCTCGCCGGGCAGGTGCGGCACCGCACCGTGCACCGGGCCGACCTGCGCCCGGTCGCGCCCGCAGACGCTCTCGCCCGCCTCGTCGAGCTGGCCGGGCAGGCCCGCGCCGACGCCGCCCGCCAGGGCCTCACCCTGGCCGGGGCGGCGCTCGCGGTGCCAGGTCTGGTGGACGACGCCGGCCTCGTCCGGCTCGCGCCGAACCTGGGCTGGCGCGACGTCGCCGTACCCGCGCTGCTGGCCGAGCACCAGGCGCTGACCGAGCAGGTGCCCGGCGTACCGGCCCTGGTGGTGGACAACGAGGCGAACCTCGCCGCCCTCGGCGAGTTGCACTCCCGGCCTCCCGGCCCGGCCAGCTTCCTGCACATCTCCGGCGAGGTCGGCATCGGCGCCGGCATCGTGCTGGACGGCGCCCTGTTCCGGGGCGTCCGGGGCTGGAGCGGCGAGATCGGACACCTGCCGGTCAACCCGCAGGGGCGTCCGTGCCGCTGCGGAGGACGGGGCTGCCTGGAGCAGTACGCCGGTCAGGAGGCGATCGTGGCCGCCGCCGGGCTGGCCCGCGCCGAGCTTCCCGCGGACACCGCGACGGCCCGGCTGGCCGAACTGGCAGACGCCGGCGACCCGGGCGCGCTGCGGGCGCTGCACGACGCCGGGACGGCGCTCGGTGTCGCGGTGGCCAGCGTGGTCAACCTGCTGGACCTGGACACCGTGGTCCTCGGCGGCGGGTACGCCCCGCTGGCACCCTGGCTGTGCCCGCCGGTGCTCGCCGAGATCGCCGGCCGGGTCCTGACCGCCGCCTGGTCACCTGTCACGGTCCGGCCGTCGACGCTCGGCCCGGAGGCGGCAGCAGTGGGAGCCGCCGGTTCGGTGGTCCGCCACATCGTCGCCCGACCCGCCGGGTGGCTCTCCCGCCCGAGCTGACCGGCGCTGGACGCTGGGCCACGGTCATCGGGCCTCGGTACGCTTGCCGACAGGCAACGAACCGCAGGCGAGGAGTCCAGGAGCAGCATGCGCACAGGTGGTCAGACGCGGGCCGGCGTCGGGCGGTGACCACGACCCGACGGGGCGGCATCACCGGTCCGGTCAGCGGCGGTGGGCGCGTCCCCCGCCGGAGGGTCGAGCAGCCGCTTCCGACCGACTCCCGACTCGCCCGCGAACTGCTCGACGGGCTCGCCGAGGCTGTGCTGACGACCGACGAGGCCGGCCGGGTCACCCTGGTCAACGCGATGGCGGCGGAACTGCTCCCGGAGATCACGGCGGGCACCGAGCTGGGCCGGTGCCCGGTGCCGGCGCTGGCCCGGGCGGTCCGGGACGACGCCGAACACTTCGACGGCGAGCACGGCGGCCGCCGGCTGCGCGGCGCACGGCGACAGCTCGCCGGCCACCGGTACGCCTGGTACATCCGGGACGTCACCGAGGAGCAGACCCGCAACGACGCCCTGCTGGCCGAGCGCGCGCGTACCGCGTTCCTCGCCCAGGCCGGCAGTCGACTCGGATCGTCCCTGCACCGGGACCAGACGCTGCGGGCCGTCACCACCCTCGCCGTCCCCTTTCTGGCCGACGCCGCGGTGGCGCTGCACCGGCCGTCCACGCCCACCGACCCGCACCTGCGCTGTGTCCGGTACGCCGACGGTGAGCCCTCTCCGAGCGCGGGGCTCGCCGGGGTGGAGCTGACCGGCACCGTCCCCGGGCTGGCCGAGGCGCTGGCCGGCCAGCTCACCGAGCCGAGCCCCTGGCTGGACGCCGACCTCGCCGACCTGGCCTCCGTGCTGCCGCCCGGGTTCGGCCGACCCGGCACCGTGCTGGTGAGCCCGATGCGCGCCGCCGGCGGCCCGGCCGGAGCCCTGCTGCTGATCCGCCAGACCGGGCGAGCGGGCTTCGACAGGCGCGACATCGACCTGGCGCGCGAGTTCGCCGCCCGGGCCGGCGCCGCGCTGGCCACCGCCGAGCTGTACGGCGAACAGGCCCACCTGGCCCGGGTGCTGCAGACCAGCCTGCTGCCACCGGAGCTGCCCACGGTGCCCGGGTTGCGCCTGGCCGGCGGTTACCGGGCCGCCGGCGACACCCTGCGCATCGGCGGCGACTTCTACGAGGTCTTCTTGCATCGCGGCGGCGCCCTGTTCGCCCTCGGCGACGTGTCCGGCAAGGGCGTCGGCGCGGCAGTGCTGACGGGCCGGGTCCGCCAGTCGTTGCAGACACTGCGGCTGGTCGAGCAGCGCCCGCTGGAGCTGATCCAGCTGCTCAACCGGGCGTTGTTCGACGCACCCGACGCGGCGCGGCGCAGCCAGCTCACCACCCTGCTGCTCGGCTCCCTGGAACGGGGGCCGGCCGGCGTGGACGTCCGGATCGCCGGTGGGGGGCACCCGGCGCCGCTGGTTGTCACGCCCGCCGGCACGGTCACCCCGGTGCCGGTCGGCGGGATGCCGGTGGGGGCGCTGCCCGCACCCCGGTTCGCCGAGGCCCGGGTCCACCTCGACCCGGGCGACCTGCTGCTGGCGTACACCGACGGGGTGACCGAGGCTCGGGGCGGCCGGGGAGACGCGGAGATGTTCGGTGCCGAGCGGTTGCGTGCCGCACTCGCCTCGGCGGCCGGCCTGCCGCCGACCGCGCTTGTCGACCGGCTGCTCCAGTTGGTGGACGAGTGGTCGGACGGGCGAGCCCACGACGACATCGCGATGCTGGCCGTGTGCGCGGCGGCACCGGCCTGACCGGCGACGCGGCTCAGGCGGTCCGGGCCACCGGTGGCTCGCCGGTGGGCCACTCCCGGTGGCCGTCGACCGTCCGCTCCGGCCCGCCCGTCCACGTTCCGCGGGTCTGCCGGTCCGCATCGCCCGACCGGTCCCCCGCCCGGCCGGTGGGCCGGTCCGGGTCGTCCGGCCAGTCCGCCCGGCCGGTGGGCCGGTCCGGGTCCTCCGGCCAGTCCGCCCCCCGGCCGGTGGGCCGGTCCGGGTCCTCCGGTCCGCCCGGCCCCGGCACGACCTGGGCCTGCTGCCGGCGAGCGGTCTCGTCGAATTCGCTCATCCCGCGTAGGAGCGCGTCGCGACCCTCCGGGCTCATCGCGGCCAGCACGGTGGCGAGCCGCGCCTGACGGTCGGCGCGCAGCTCGGCGAGGAGCCGGCGGGCGTCCCGGGTGAGGTGCAGGGAGATCTCCCGCCTGTCGAAGCGGCCGGGCTCCCGCTCCAGCATGCCGGCGGCGACCAACCGGTCACAGAGCCGGCTGGCGGAGCTGAGCAGCATGTCGAGCCGGTTGGCCAGACGACGCAGGTTGATACCGTCGGACTGCTCGACCACCATCACAGCCCGTAACTGGGCTCCGGAGAGTCGGTTGGTGGTCTCCTCCCGGGCGGATTCCCACACACCCAACAGGGAGGTCGCCACCGCATCCAACGCGGCAGCCATACTCGTCTCGGGGTCCGACGGACCGTTCAGTTCGGCCATGGTGGCCGAGAGTACTCCGAAGCCACAGGTGGTCGAGCTTTGAGCGAGGGAGTGGTGATGAGCGAACCGGTCAATCAGGCACGACGTGCCCTGAACGAGACACCGGCCGACCGGTTGGTCGGTGGTGTCGCGACCGTTCTCGCCCGGTCGTACGGGATCACCGACGTCGAGCTCTACCAGGTCGACTACCGGCTCTCACACCTGCTGCCCCTCACCGAGGGTGACCCCATCACGGGCCCTGGACATCCCGCCTGGCGCTCGTTCGACCACCAGTCGCCGCTGCTCGTCGACGGCACGGGCTGGTTCCCGGTAAGCATGCGCGGTGAGCGACGGGGAGTGCTGCGGCTCGCGCCGGTCCCGGACGACCCGACAGTCCTCGGCGAGCTGGACGAGATCGCCACCGCGCTGGCCCACGAGCTGGCCGCCGTCTCCGCCGGCACCGACGTCTACAGCGCGGCACGGCGCAGCCAGCGACTCACCCTGGCCGCGGAGATGCAGTGGGACCTGCTGCCCGGCCGCAGCCGGATCCGGCCGTCGTTCAGCCTGGCCGGCCAACTCGAACCGGCGTACGCGGTGCGCGGCGACAGCTTCGACTGGTCCGACGACGGGCAGCGGCTGTGGTTGTCGACGGTCAACGGCAGCGGCGAGGGTGTCGCGGCGTCGCTGCTCACCTCACTTGCCACCCACGCCCTGCGCAACGCCCGCCGGGCCGGGCTGAGCCTGGCCGACCAGGCCGCCCTCGCCGACCAGGCGCTCTACGACCTGTACCGGGGCGAGCAGCACCTCTCCGCGCTGCTGATGGAGCTGGACCTGCGCTCCGGGGTGATGACAGTGGTCGACGCCGGCTCCCCCCGACTGGTCCTGCTCCGCAACGGCGAGGTCACCGAGCAGCCGCTGGAGGCGCAGTTCCCGCTTGGCATGTTCGAGGCGACGGACTACCACGAGCAGACGTTCACGCTTGAGCGCGGCGACCGGCTCTTCGTGGTCAGCGACGGGGTCCTGGAGGCCACCGGGCAGGACGTCCGCTACGGCGAGACGGCGCTTGACCGGTTCCTGCGCAGGACCGGCCCGATGGAGCCGCTGGACGCCGTCCGGTCGCTGATCGGCGACCTGCGGGCGTTCGTGGCCGGCGACCTGGTCGACGACGCGGTGGTGGTCTGCCTGGACTGGACCGGGCCGCAGGCCTGACCGACGCCGTCAGTACGCGCCGCGGCTGTTCACCACCGCGCCGAAGGTCTTCCACAGGATGGTCAGGTCGGCGGCGAGGGACCAGTTCTCCACGTAGTAGAGGTCGAGCCGGATGCCGTCCTCCCAGCTCAGGTCGGACCGGCCGCTGACCTGCCACAGGCCTGTCATGCCGGGTTTGACAAGCAACCGTCGCGCCACGTCGCCGTCGTAGCGGGCCACCTCCGAGGGCAGCGGCGGGCGCGGCCCGACCAGGCTCATCTGCCCCAGCAGCACGTTCGCCAGTTGCGGCAGCTCGTCCAGGGACCACTTGCGCAGCAGCCGGCCGACCCGGGTGACGCGAGGGTCGTCGCGCATCTTGAACATCAGACCGTCGGTCTCGTTGCGGGCGGTCAGCTCGGCGAGCAGCGCGTCGGCGTTCACCACCATGGTGCGGAACTTGAGAACCCCGAACTCCTGCCCACCCCGACCGACCCGGACCTGGCGGAACAGCACCGGACCCCGGCTGTCCACCTTGATGGCCAACGCGATGAACACGATCAGCGGCAGCAGCAGCGCGAGCGCCAGTGACGACACCGACCTGTCGACGAAGCCCTTGACCAGCTTGCGCGCGCCCCGGAACTCGGGCGCCTCGACGTGGATCAGCGGCAGCCCGGCGACCGGCCGGGTGTGGATGCGGGGGCCGGCAACGTCGGTGAGCGCGGGCGCCACGACCAGGTCGACGCCCGTCCCCTCCAACTGCCAGCCGAGGCGGCGCAGCCGCGCCGCCGTCAGCTCACCGGAGGCGGTGACCGCAACGGTGTCCGCCCCGATCGCGGTGGCGGCCTCCGGGATGCCCCGGAACGATCCCACCACCGGTACGTCACCGAGACGCTGCGCCACAGGCGCGAGCAGAGCATCGGGGATGCACGCCCCGACCACCTGGTAGCCGGCGTACGGTTCCCGGCGCAGCGTGTGCACCAGCTCCAACACGTGCGCGGTGTCACCGACCACGAGCACCTTGCGGGACCAGCCTGCACCACGGGAACGGGCCCGGTGCAGGCGCTTGCGGGCGGCGAAGCGACTCACCTCGAGCCCTACCGTCCCCACCGCGAAGGAGATGCCGAGGAAGCCTCGGGAGACGCCGACGTCGGCGATGTACCCGGCGATGGCGATCGCCCCGGCCAGCCGCAGGCTGGCGGAACTGACCCGGCGGTACTCGTCCGCGCCGTAGCCGACCACCCGGTCGTCGTAGCAGCCCAACGCCTTCAGCGAGAGCAACCAGGCCAGCACCAGACCCGGGGCCACCAGCACGTACGGGATCTTCGAGCCGCTCGGCTCCTCGTCACCGAAGCGGGCGACGTACCCGACGAGCAGCGCGATGATCAGGATGGTGGTGTCCAGCACCACGAGGACCCGGACGTACGAGCGTTCGTCGGCGCGCGCCACCAGGCCACGCGGGCGGGCCTCCGGCGTCGCCGACGTGCTCGACGGGGTCAACAGTGTCGCCGCGCTCACCGGCCCTCCCACTCTGCTCAGGACGGCCCCGGCCGACAGGGCCGACCGGAGGCGGACCGACGATGCCGGAACACCTCGACATCGTGCCCCGACAACTATGACTGCCGATTGCTTCGGACGTATTGCCGTCACTTTTCTTCACCGCCGGAGCCCCGAATCTTCACCGCCCAGCAGCAAAAAGGGCCCGTCGTACCGAATGGTGGTACGACGGGCCCTTCTGGGCTGTGCGTCGGATCAGCGCGGCGCCGGGGGGCGCCGGGCGATGGCGCTGAGGAAGATGCTGCCGATCTCGCTCGGGTCCTTCGTGACGAAGACGTCGCCACCTGTCACCTTGGTGATCGACTCCAGCTCGGCCTTGCTGACGCCCTCGCCGATACCGATCATGATGACCTGGACCGGCCGCTCCGGATCGGCGATCCGCTTCAGCTCGGCGAGCAGCTGCCCCTGGGAGATGCCGTTGCTGTCCTCGTTCTCGCCGTCGGTGAACAGCACTATCGAGTTGACCCGGCCGGGCTGCCAGTCCTCCTGCACCGCCTTGTACGCCGCCAGGGTGGTGTCGTACAGGCCGGTGTCGCCGCTGGAGGGCTTGATGGTGGCGAGCGCCCCCTCCAGCTGGGCCCGCTGACCGGAGAGCGGACCGATGCCGACCAGCTCCTTGTAGTCCCGGTTGCCTACCAGCTTCGTGGAGAAGGTCCACAGGCCGATCGACCAGGAGTCGTCGAAGAGGCCGAGACCGCGACGCGCCGCGTCCACGGTGACCTCCTCCCGGCTCCGGTTGTTGGCGCTGGGCACCGCTGCCTTCATCGAGCCGGAGACGTCGATGACGGCGAGCATCCGACCGGACTGGGTGGCGATCGACCAACTGGAGACGACACGCTGTATGGCGGCCGGGTCCAGGCCGCCCGCGGCGGTGCCGCCGTTCGCCGGCGCGGTCGGTGCGCCACCTGACGGACTGGGCGCGCCCTGCGGCGCCTTGAAGCCCTTGCCCCAGTTGCCGTCCGGCCCGCGCAGCGACTGCGCCGCCAGCCGGTCGCGGAAGCTGGGGCTGGTGAGCAGCTCGAACAGCACCCGGGCCGCGGAGGCCTTGCTCGGCTCGATGCCGGGCAGCACCGCGTACGGGTAGTCCAGTGGCATCGGCGCCGGCTCCATGTAGAGCGCGGCGAGCGGCACCGGCGGCTTCTTGCTGTTGTACGCGATCACGTCTTCCTCGGAGAGCGCCGCCGCGCCGAGGCCGCTGGCGATCGACGTCGGGTCGTTCGAGGTCGGGAAGCGGGCCAGCAGGTCGTTGCGGAGCGAGGAACGCCCGGTGGCCAGTGCCCGCAACGCGCCGACTGTCTTGCGCTGGGCGTCGCCGCCGGCGGCGCTGGCGGCCGCGGTCAGCGAGAGCAGACCGGACAGGCCGGCCGCGTCGCGGGTCGGCTCGACGATGCCGGTACGCAGCGGAGCGCCCGTGTTGTTGACCTGGTTGAGCAGGTCAGTCCAGTTGAACTTCTTGCTGGGCCAGCCCAGCCGGGTGGCGATCGGCTGCGGCATCGCCACGACGATCGGGCTGCGGGCGATGGACGCGCCGTTCGTCGGCGCGAAGGCGCTCGCCTCCTTCTTCAACCTCAGCAGCCAGGTCGAGGAGTCCGGCACCCAGACGTCCGGGCTGACGGCGGTGCCACTGGCCTGCCCCACGCCGGCGAGTACGGCGCCGTGCTTGGCCGCCACCACCGCTGCCACGTCGACCGGGTCGGACGCGGACACGTCCACCCGGATGCAGGTGGGGCCCACCGCCGCGCCGTCCTTGACCCACTGCGACGCGGCGGCGTCCACAGCTGGCGCGAGTTCGGAGGCGACCGCCACGGCGAGCCTGATCTCGCCCGAGCAGCTGGGCTGGATCAGCTCCCGATAGCCGAACCAGACGCCGGTCGTGACGACGAGCACCGTCGCCGTCGCGGCGGCGGCTGCTAGATGGAGTTTCGAACGCATGCGATGGCGGCCTGCTGACACGGTGACCATCTTGCGTACAACGTGCCGTCCGTGCCACAACCGTTCGGACTAAAGTTACGCAGGAGAGACAGTTGATCGCTGATTAACGACTCAGCGTGATGACGCGGCGTCGGGGTGTTGCCAAACCGGCATAACGTTCACGGCAGAACGCACGTCGGGCTCGGCACCGGCACCGGTTCGCCGACCGGCTCCGGGACACCCGTGTCGGCGTCAAGCCGGAAGATGCGCACCATGTCCGCCCGCTCGTCGGCCACGTACAGATGCTCCCCGATGAGCGCGAAGTGCCGGGGCCACTCGCCGTCGGTGTCCACCTCCGCCACCAACTCGGGCGACTCCCCCGCGAGGGCGAAGACGGCGATCGTGCCCACCCCCCGGTTGGCGACGTAGAGGAAACGCCCGTCCGGGCCGACGGCGACCTCCGACGGCTGCACGTGACCCGAGCGCTCGCTCGCCTCCACCCGCGCCCGCTGGTGCAACGCGCCGTCGTCGCTCAGCTCGTACGCGGTGACCGAGGCGTCCAGCTCACCGACGAGGTAGCACCGCCTGCCGTCCGGGTGCCGGGCCAGGTGCCGGGGGCCGGTGCCGGGCGCCGTGCGTACCCGGGGCGCGCGGGGCACCAACCGCCCGGTCGCGGCGTCCAGGTCGTACCGGTAGACCGAGTCGGTGCCGAGGTCGACCGCGAGCAGCGGCCCCCGGCCCGGGCCCGGCGAGACCATGTGGGTGTGCGCCTGTTCCTGACGTTCCGGGTCCGGGCCGTGCCCCTCGTGCACCACCAGGTCGCTGCGCTCGCCCGGCACGCCCTGCGCGTCGAGCGGGAAGACCGCGATGCTGCCGCCCCCGTAGTTGGCGGCCACCAGGTGACCACCGTCGGGGAGCACCGCCAGGTGACAGGGCTCGGCGCCTCCGGTCGGCCGGCTGCCGAGCGGGTCCAACGCGCCGTCCGCGCCGACCCGCCAGGCGCTGACCTCGCCGTCCTTGAGCTCGTTGACCGCGTAGAGGACGGGCTGGGTGGGGTGCCGCGCCAGGAAGGAGGGGGACGGGGTGACCGCCACCGTGCCGAGCGGGGTCAGCTCCCCGGTGACCGGGTCGCGGCGGGCCGCGACGATGCCGCTGCCCCGTCCGCCACTCTGCGCGGTGTAGCCCCCGATGTGGACGACCTCGTTCTGCGCACTCACGTCTCGCCTCTCCGCCGGCTTCCTGCGTCGATCCAACCAGAGGCTGCCCGCGAATCCCGCGCGTTAACCGCTTTGCGGCACCCGGATCGGCGGCGACGTCCCGTCGACGCCGAGCCGGGTCGACGCGCGCGACTCAGGCGGTCGGCACCGGCTCCCCACGCTGCCGGGCCACGTGCTCCACCAGAGAGATCAACACCATCTTGCCGGACTGCCGGTCCCGGGCGTCGCAGAGCACCATCGGCACGTCCGGGTCCAGGTCGAGCGCCCGGCGTACGGTCTCCAGGTTGAACCGGCGGGCGTCGTCGAAGCAGTTCACGCCCACCACGAAGGGGATGCCCCGCTGCTCGAAGTAGTCGATGGAGGGGAAGCAGTCGGCCAGCCGCCGGGTGTCGGCGAGCACGACCGCGCCGAGCGCTCCGAAGGCCAGCTCGTCCCAGAGGAACCAGAACCGGTCCTGGCCCGGGGTACCGAACAGGTACACCTGAAGGTCATCGTTGATGGTGATCCGGCCGAAGTCCATCGCCACTGTGGTGGTCGACTTCCCCTCCACACCGGAGATGTCGTCAGTGCCGATCCCCGCCCCGGTCAGCACCTCCTCGGTCTGCAACGGGCGGACCTCGCTCAAGGCGCTGACCAGCGTCGTCTTGCCGGCCCCGAAGCCGCCGGCGATGAGGATCTTCAGCGCCAACGGGATGGTGACGTCGGATTCCGCCTGGTCATAGTGCACGCAGTCCACTGACCACCGCCTTGAGAATGTCGTCGTCGGGAAGGTTGCCGGTCGCCGGCGGCTCGTGCACCGCGACCAGGCCCTGGGCGAGGAGGTCACCGAGCAGCACCCGGACGACCCCGACCGCGAGATCCAGCTCGACCGCCAATTCGGCCACCGACACCGGCTGGCGGGCCAGCGCGACAAGCCGCCGATGCTCCGGGAGCAGCAGGGGGTGGACCGTCGGGTCGAGGTCCGCGCCGGCCAGCACGAACGCGACAAGGTCGAATCCGTCGGCCGCGGACCGCACCCGGCCGCCGGTGATGATGTACGGACGCGCCACCGGCCCGGCGTCGCCATCCAGCCACTCGTGCTGGGGCCCGGGCGGCTCAGCCCACGTCACCGTCACCCGCCGACGGTCGGGCCGGCGCGGTGAGGTTCTCTCCCACCCGGATGACGAGCATCGCCATCTCGTAGGCGACCAGGCCGATGTCCGCGTCTGCGTCACTCACCACGGCCAGGCAGGTGCCCTGCCCGGCGGCGGTGACGAAGAGGTACGCCGACTCCATCTCCACGACGGTCTGCCGGACCGGACCACCGTCGACGTGCCGGCTGGCACCCCTTGCCAGGCTGGAGAACCCGGCGGCGAGGGCGCAGAGGTGTTCGGCGTCGGAGCGTTCCAGCTCGGCCGAGGAGCCGAGCAGCAGCCCGTCCGCCGAGAGCACCACGGCCTCCCGGGCGGCCGGGACCCGTTCCACCAACTCGTCGAGCAGCCAGTCGAGGCTGGCGCTCTGCTTCGTCGAATGCGGCACTAGGCGTCCCTCTCAGTCGCGGTAGGGGATTCGGGGGCGGGCGTCGGGGAGGCCACGGGTGCGGCGGCCTCCTGCCCGGCGGCCGTCCCCGGGGTCGGATCGGCGCTGACCCGGCTGATCGGATCTGCGCTGACCCGTTCGGTGGGGTTCACCCGGTCGGCCGGGGCCGCCGGGGCGGTGGGGTTCGTCGCGACGGTGGGCGTGTCCACACCCGACGTCGTCGGCGCGGGAGCCGGGGTGACGACCGTGGCGCGCCCCCGGGCCGTGCCGGCCTGGAGGGCCGCCATCACCTGGCGTACCTCCTCGGGCGAGCGGGGCGACGGGGTGTCGGTGACTGTCGAGCGCGGTCGGGTCGCGGGGGTCTGCCGGCGGACCCGCCGGGGCAGGCCGTCCAGCTCGTCACCGGCCGGCGGGGACGCCTCCCCGTCGCGCGGCCCGCGCGCCGGGCGAGCGGGTACGGCGGCGGGCGCGGGACCGGCCGCCGGGGCGTCGGCGGTGACCGTCCGGCCACGGGCGGCCCGGGGGCGCGGAACGCCACCGCGACGGGCGCTGCGGGCCAGCCGTCGGTCCGCGCCGGCCGGCTCGGCGCCCAGCGTGGCCGGGTCGGGACCGGCAGGCGGCTCGCTGGTGATCAGGTCGGCGGGGAGCAGCACCACAGCCGTCACCCCGCCGTCCCCGCACGGGCGCAGGCTCACCCGGACCCCGTGCCGGGCAGCCAGTCGGGCCACCACGAAGAGGCCGAGTCGGGCGCTCTGCGCCGGGTCGAACTCGGGCGAGCTGGCCAGCCGGGTGTTGGCGCTCTCCAGCGCCGCGGCGGACATCCCCAGCCCCCGGTCGGTGATCTCCAGGGCGTACCCGTTGGACACCTGCTCCCCCGCGACGGTGACCCGGGTGTCCGGCGGAGAGAACGCGGTCGCGTTCTCGATCAGCTCGGCGAGCAGGTGGATGACGTCGCCGACGGCCCGGCCCAGCACACCGGCCGGCTGTACGGCGGTGATGTCCACCCGGTCGTACGCCTCGACCTCGGAGGTGGCGCCCCGGATCAGGTCGACCATCGCGACCGGGTTGCGCCACCCCCGACCGGGCGCGGAGCCGGCGAGGATCACCAGGTCCTCGGCGTGCCGCCGGAGTCGGGTCGCCAGGTGGTCCACCTGGAAGAGCTGGGCCAGCTCGTCCGGGTCCTCGGCGCGGCGCTCCATCCGGTCCAGCAGGTGCAGCTGTCGGTGCACCAGGCTCTGGCTGCGGCGGGCGATGTTGAGGAAGACCTCGTTGAGCCCGCGCCGCAGAGCGACCTCGTCCACCGCGGCCTGCACCGCCGTTCGCTGCACCTCGGTGAAGGCCCGCCCGACCTCGCCGATCTCGTCGTTGCCGTACTCCAGTGGGGGCGCCTCCCGGGCCACGTCCACCTGCTCGCCGCGGCGCAGCCGGGCCACGACGTCCGGCAACCGGTGCTCGGCCAGCTCCAGCGCGGCGGTGCGGACCCCGCTGAGGCGGCGGACCAGCGTGCGACCGACCCGTACGGCCACCAGCACCGAGACCACCACCGCGGCGAGTCCGAGCACACCGGCGGCGGCCAGCCGGACCAGGATCCGGACCGCCATCGGCACCGAGCGGTCGGTGAGGCGGTCCGCCTCGGACAGCTCGAAGTCCCGTAGCTGCTGCTGTACGGCGTCGTGGCTCTCCTGCCACGATGCCGCGTCGACAGGTGGCCGGCCGGTCCGGTTGGCCGCGATCAACGCCTCCTGCATGGCGCGCAGGCTGGTGAACGCCCGGCTCTCGGTCAGCCGCTGGTACGCGACGCGCCCGGCCTCGGGCAGGTCGGCCACCGCGCTCTCGGTGAGCCACCGCTGGTTGCCGATGGCCTGCACGAGCTGGGCGTGCTCGCCCTGGGCGAACCGGCCGGCGGTCAGCACGCCGGCCAGCATGGCGTCGGTCTGGCCGAGCAGTTCCCGGGACCGGCCCAGCGCGGTGAGCGCCAGTGCCTGCCGGTTGATGTCGGGGTCGGTCAGGTTGGCCATCGCGGCGAACGCCTGGAAGGCCGCCGAGACCATGCCGCTGTAGAGGCCGATCGCGCCGGGCCGGTCCATCATCCGGTCGTCGATGAAGTCCCGGCCGCTCGGCAGTGCCGCCAGGGCGGTGAGCAGCCGGTCGACGCGGTCCTCCAGCAGGTCGTCGGCGGCGTCGCGCAGTGCCTCCCCGTCGACCCGGCGACGCAGCTCGGCGACCGCCCGGTCGGTGCGCTGACGCTGCTCGACCAGGGCCGGCAGGTCGGTGGTGCCGGCGAGCTGCACCACCGAGAGTCGGCGTTCACGCTGCAGTTCGGTGACCACTGCCTCGCCGGGTCGGCCGAGGTCGTACAGCAGGGTGCGGGCGGAGAGCAGATTCAGGGCGGGGCCGAAGGTCAACGTCGTCGCGAAGATCCACAGGGCCAGCAGCGCGGTCACCGGCGCGACCACGAGTGCGGTCAGCTTCGAGCGGATCGGCCAGTCGCGGGTTCTCATCAGACCTCGCCCGTAAGGGGTGGCAGGAGGGGCGCCGGCACCGCCGGGCAACGCACCGGCCGGCTGCGCCCGGCGGCGACGCCGGACACCGGCGCGGGCGCCTTGGGCAGGATACGTAATGACAGCCCTTTGCACTACCGCCCGTCGCGCCGAGATCGACGCTCCGACATTCGGTGGGTCGAGAATGGCCGAACGCCCCGCCGGTGGCCGGCGGGGCGCTCGTCGTGGTGCGGGACGGGTCAGGCGTCGTCGGCGATGCCGAGCCCCTCGGCGACCCGGCGGCCGTAGCTCTCGTCGCACTGGCTCAAGTGCCAGACCATCTTCTCCTGGATGTGCTTGTCGCACTGGCCCAGCAGGTTGGTCATGTTCTTCACCAGGTCGTCGCGCTCCCACTCGGGCATGGTGCGGAACCGCTCGCCGGCCTGGCCGTAGTTGTTCTGCCGCTCGATCGGCGCCCGCATGACCTGACCCGAGACGAACGGGCGGTACTCCCGGTACGAGTCGTCGGCCTCCTGGAGACCGGCCACAGAGGACGGCTCGAAGTTGATGTGCGGGTTACCGCCCCGGTTGTCCACCCCGTACGACATCTGACCGCCGTCCTGGTTGGTGTTCACCTGGACGTCGGAGCGCGGCGCGTTGATCGGCAGCTGGAGGTAGTTCGGACCGACCCGGTAGCGCTGCGTGTCGGAGTAGGAGAACGTGCGCCCGACGAGCATCTTGTCGTCGGAGAAGTCCAGGCCGTCGACGAGCACACCGGTGCCGAAGGCGATCTGCTCGTTCTCGTTGTGGAAGTTGGTGACGTTGCGGTTGAGCGTCATCATGCCGACCGGGCGCAGCGCGAAGACGTCCTCCGGCCAGGTCTTGGTGTCGTCGAGGGGGTCGAAGTCCAGCTCGGGGTGCTCGTCGTCGCTCATGATCTGGACGTTGAGCTCCCACTGCGGGTACTCGCCGCGCTCGATGGCCTCGTACAGGTCCTTGGAGGCGTGGCCCAGCTCGCCCGCCTGGATGGCGGCGGCCTGCTCCTCGGTCAGCGACTCGATGCCCTGCTGCGACTTCCAGTGGTACTTGACAAGCACACCCTCGCCTGCCGCGTTGACCATGCGGTAGGTGTTCACCCCGAAACCGTCCTGGGTCCGGTAGTTGGCCGGGATGCCGCGCGGGCTGAACAGCCAGGTCAGCATGTGCATCGACTCGGGCGTGTTGGACATGAAGTCGAAGATCCGGTTGGGCTCCTGGCGGAACGTGACCGGGTCCGGCTTCAGCGAGTGGATCACGTCGGGGAACTTGATCGCGTCCCTGATGAAGAAGACCGGCAGGTTGTTGCCGACCAGGTCCCAGTTGCCGTCCTCGGTGCGGAACTTCACCGCGAAGCCGCGCGGGTCGCGGGTCGCCTCGGAGGAGTCCCGACCGCCGATGACCGTGGAGAACCGCAGGCTCACAGGCGTCTTCTTGCCCCGGGTCTGGAAGAGCTTGGCGCGGGTGTACGTCGAGGCCGGCTCGTCGCCGATCGTCCCGTACGCCTCGAACTCGCCGTGCGCGACGAATCCGCGCGCGTGCACCACCCGCTCCGGGATGCGCTCCCGGTCGAAGTGGCTGATCTTCTCGAGGAAGTGGTAGTTCTCCAGCGTCGCGGGACCGCGTGACCCCACCGTCCGCTGCTGCTGGTTGTTGTGCACGGGGTGACCCTGCCGGGTGGTGAGGGTCGGCTTGCCGGCCGTTGACTCGCTCATCGCCCCACCCAAGCGCGCTTTCTGGAATGAGTCAAGTTTTTGCCCGCCGCAGGGACGTGGGCCACGTCGGCAAGGGGACGGCACGGGCGTTATCCGGACAGCGGACACAGCGCGGCAAGGAAAGTGTCCCGGATCGGGATTGGCGATCAGTGCGCCGAGGGAATACCAGGTGACGAAGGAGGAGCCCATGTCGTCCACGCAGATAATCGTCATCGTGCTCGTCGTGCTGGTGGTCGTCGCGGCGCTGGCCGTGGCCGTCCGGTCGCTTGGTCGCCGCCGCGCGCTGCGCGACCGTTTCGGACCGGAGTACGACCGGGTGGTGGCCGAGCAGGACAGCCGGTCCGCCGCGGAGCGCGAACTGCGCGACCGGGAACGCCGGCACGCCGAGCTCACGCTCACCCCACTCACCCCCGAGTCCCGGGCCCGGTACGCCGAGGCCTGGGAGGAACTCCAGGTCCGCTTCATCGACTCCCCGGGCGAGACCGTTGGCGACGCCGATGAGCTGGTCACCCGACTCATCGAGGAGCAGGGCTACCCCACCGGGGACTTCTCCGACCAGATCGCCCACCTCTCCGTCGAGCACGCCCGCACCCTCACCAACTACCGGGACGCGCACGAGATCCACCTGCGCAACTCACGGGGTGAGGCGAGCACCGAGGAGCTGCGCCAGGCGGTGGTGCACTACCGGGCGCTCTTCACCGACCTGCTCGGTACGGAGCCGGCAGGTCACCACACGCCCGAACAGCGCCACCCGGACACCCCGCACGACGCCACGAGCCGTTGAGGAGGCCACCGATGCGCCAGGAAGAGCAGCAGGTGAGCAACGACCACCCGGAGGCCGTGCGGTCCGCGCCGGTTCCGGTACCACCATCAGGTGACCGTGCCAGCCACGCCGATCTGCCCGAGGACGCTCTGGACGAGCGGGGCACCTTCGACGAGTCGGCCGGCGGTCACGAGCGGGCCGACGACATCGAACGGGACACCCTGAACGACCACGAGCGGGCCGACGGCACCGAGCGGGACACCCTGGACGACCGCGACGACGAGCGGGCCGACGACACCGACCTGCGCGACCGGCGGGACGACCGGGCCAACGACGAGGGCGGCTTCCACGAGCCGGGGCCGCTGCCCACCGCTTTCGGCGCCACCACTGTGGCTGACGCGGTGGCCGCGTCCGCGCTGGCCAGCCCTCGTCCGCAGGACCAGCCGGACCCGCGGGCCGAGCGGACCGCCGAGCCGGGCGACGGCGCCGAGGACGGCGAGCGTGAGGGCCTGCGGGCCGACCCGACCGCCGAGCTGCACCGCCGCGACGTCGACGTGGACGACACCGATGTCGACCGCACCGACCACGACGTCGACCGGACCGACGTGGACGACACCGACGTCGACCGCACCGACGCCTACCGCGCCGATGTCGACCGGGTCGACGCGGCCACGGCGGGCGCGGCCGGCTACGGCAGCGCGGCGCCGGAGATGGTCGACCCGGACGCCGACGCCGAGCCGGTCACCACCGACGACACCAGCACCTCGCTGGAGTCGGCCGGGACGTCGCGGCCCGTCGGTTCGACGGTCGCGGCCGAGCCGGCGACCCTCCTCGACGCGGACTCCGCGCAGGGCTTCCGGGACCGCTGGCGCGACGTGCAGCTGCGTTTCGTCGACGATCCGCACGCGGCGGCCGGCGAGGCGCAGGCGCTTGTGGAGGAGGCCATCCAGGCTCTCTCCTCGGCGCTGGCGGCGCAGAAGACCACGCTGGGAGGCTGGCAGGACGCCGGCTCGGCGGACACCGAGCAGCTGCGGATGGCGGTCCGCAACTACCGCGACTTCCTGGACCGGGTCCTGGGTCGCTGAGTCACGGACGACAACCGAGCGCCCCCGCCGCAACGGCGGGGGCGCTCCTTGCTGTTGACCCGACGTGAACGCCCGAGACGGACCGGAACACACCAGAGAGGGCGTGCAGGCGTGAGACAGCGCGAACTGGGTAATAGGGCGCGCGCGCTAAACCGGTGACATCGTCGGGACGAGGGGTGACGGGATGGACGGCGGCGGTCTTCGGCTCAACATGAACGGGTTGGACTACCTGATCCTGGCGCTGTACTTCGTCACCGTCCTCGGAGTGGGCTTCGCGGCCCGCCGGGCGATCCGGACGAGCGTCGACTTCTTCCTCTCCGGCCGGTCCCTGCCGGCCTGGGTGACAGGTCTCGCCTTCGTCTCGGCGAACCTGGGCGCGCTGGAGATCATCGGCATGGCCGCGAACGGCGCCCAGTACGGCGTGATGACCGTCCACTACTACTGGATCGGCGCGGTGCCGGCCATGGTGTTCCTGGGCATCGTGATGATGCCCTTCTACTACGGCTCCAAGGTCCGCAGCGTCCCGGAGTACCTGCGGCTGCGGTTCAACCGCCCCACGCACCTGCTCAACGCGCTCAGCTTCGCCGTCGCCCAGGTCCTGATCGCCGGTGTGAACCTGTACGCGCTGGCGCTGGTGATGCAGGCGCTGCTCGGCTGGCCGCTCTGGACGGCGATCGTGGTCGGCGCGGCGATCGTGCTGGCGTACATCACCATCGGTGGCCTGTCCGGGGCGATCTACAACGAGGTGCTCCAGTTCTTCGTCATCCTGGCCGGCCTCATCCCGGTCACCGTGATCGGCCTGGTCAAGGTCGGCGGGGTGAGCGGCCTCATGGACGCCGTACGCGACTCCAAGCTCGGCGAGGCGGGCCTGCACGCCTGGCAGGACACCGGC
The DNA here is from genome assembly GCF_055587305.1 of Micromonospora sp. NPDC047521. Taxonomy (NCBI): domain Bacteria; kingdom Bacillati; phylum Actinomycetota; class Actinomycetes; order Micromonosporales; family Micromonosporaceae; genus Micromonospora; species Micromonospora sp. NPDC047521. Next base: position 195,038 of record NZ_JBVJGN010000011.1, read on the forward strand.
AGCACCGCCAACCCGCTTGGCGCGCAGTGGATCGGCATCGTCTTCGGCCTCGGCTTCGTGCTGTCGTTCGGCTACTGGACGACGAACTTCGCCGAGGTGCAGCGGGCGCTGTCGGCGAAGAACATGAGCGCCGCCCGGCGTACGCCGATCATCGCCGCGTACCCGAAGCTGTTCATCCCGCTGGTCACGGTGATCCCCGGCCTGGTGGCCCTGGTGACGGTCAAGGGTCTGGGCGCGGAGAGCGGCGACCTGCAGTACAACAACGCGATCCCGCTGCTGATGCGCGACCTGCTCCCCAACGGTGTGCTCGGGGTGGCGGTCACCGGTCTGCTCGCCTCGTTCATGGCCGGCATGGCCGCCAACGTGAGCGGCTTCAACACGGTCTTCACCTACGACATCTGGCAGGCGTACATCCGTCGTGACCGGTCGGACGAGTACTACCTGCGGATCGGCCGGTGGGCGACGGTCGCGGCCGTGGTGATCGGCATCGGCACCGCGTTCATCGCGGCCGGATTCAGCAACATCATGAACTACATCCAGGCGCTCTTCTCCGTCTTCAACGCGCCGCTGTTCGCCACGTTCATCATCGGCATGTTCTGGAAGCGGATGACCGCCCTGGCCGGCTTCTGGTCGCTGCTGCTGGGCACCCTCGTGTCGCTGAGCCTCTACCTGCTCTACAAGGGCGGCGTCGTCGACTTCAACTCCGACCTGGAGGAGAGCTTCTGGGGCGCCGGTCTCGCGTTCGTCACGGCGGTGGTGGTCGCCGCGATCATCACCCCGCTCACCGCCCCCAAGCGCGACGAGGAACTGCGCGGGCTGGTGTACGGCATGGGAGGCATCGACCTGAAGGGCGACGTGCTCGCCGGGGACGCCGCCTGGTACCGCTCCCCCGTTCTGCTCGGCCTGGTCGCTGTCGCGCTGGCCGCCCTCTTCTACATCCCGGTCTTCTAGGAAAGGAGTCGGCAGATGAGCAACGACGGCCAGCCGGCGCAGGACCCGCTTATCGACGAGACGCAGGCGGAGCAGCGCCGCTCCGCCGCCGCCCGGCTGTTCGACATCCGCCGGGTGATCGGTGGGCTCTTCGTGGCGTACGGGGTCATCGTGACGTTGATCGGCGTCTTCGACAGCCGGGCCGAGATCGACAAGGCCCAGGGGGTACGGATCAACCTGTGGGCGGGGTTGACGATGCTCGCCTTCGGGCTGCTCATGCTGCTCTGGCAGTGGCTGCGCCCGGCGGAGCCGCCGGCCCCCAACGAGCGGGAACCGGGCAGCTGACCGTCCGCCTCGCGCGCATGGCCGTGGCCGCACCGGGTAGCCGAGGGGGATAACGCACCGCGCCGGACACAGGAGGCGACACCATGACCGATCGCGACGGCCGACGGCCGCTGGAGGAGAGCCCGGAGATGGCCGCGGCGGTGGACGACGACAGCACCGTCCCGCAGTTGAGCGGTGGCGGCGGGCCGGACCGGGACACACCGTCCTTCGCCGAGCCCCGCAACCGGCCGGAGGATCTCGCACCGGACACCGACGACCTGATCGGCGACCCGTACGCCGCCGGGACCGGTGCGACCGGAACGGGCACCGGGGCCGGTGGCGACAACATCCGTACCGGCGCCGAGCAGCAGTGGGAGCCGGAGGACCTGGTGATGGCCCGCGGGCAGGACCTCACCCCGGAGAACCTGGACAAGGCCCGCCGCGACCTGGCCGAGCAGGGCCGGGCGGCGATCGAACGCACGGTGCCCTGACCGGGACGTGACAAGGGGGGTCCCCGACCCGACCTGTGACGGTCGGACCGGGGACCCCGGGGAACCTGCCGCCGGCAGTGCCTCACCTACTGCCGGCGGCGGGTTGGTGTGAAGGCGATCCGGTCAGAGGGCCGGGTACGCGTTGCGCATGAGCTCCTGGAACTGGGCCGAGAACCACGCACCGGAGATCGGCGCGTTCGGCAGAGCACCGGTCGGGTTGTTGCCGTTGCGGGCGTTGCCGCCGTACGTCGGGTCGCACATCCGGTCGAAGCCCTTGCCCTCGTTGTTCGGGATCTCCGAGCTGGAGCCGTCCGACTCACCCGGGGGCTTCACCCAGACGTAGGCGTCGATGCCCGTCGCCGGGTTGGCCCGGGGCCGCTCACCGAGACCGGCACCAGCCTGGTTGCACCAGTTGCCGGCGTGGGCCCGGCGGTCGATCCGGCCACCGTTGACGTAGGTGTCCACGCTCGTCGTCGCACCCGGGCCGGTGGGCCGGGCGGAGCCGCCCCAGCCGTTGCGGGAGGTGTCGATCAGCATGCCGATGTTGGAGTTGAAGCCGACCGAGACCAGCTTGTCGCGGAACGCCTGGGCGAAGGACAGCTCGTCGACGTAGAAGTTCCAGTCGACCCACTTGGACTGCCGCACCGTCTGGCCGTTCACGCTGTCGGTGACCTTGAAGTACGGCTCCGTGAGCGCCGAGTAGTTGGCGGTGTTGGTGATGAAGCCGTGCACGTTGTTGACGGTGCTGCCGGAGGCGACCGCGGCGGTCTTCAGGATGTCGGCGGTCGGGCCGAAGTTGCTGTCCCAACCGAGCCAGCCGTGGTGCCCGGCGTCGATGTAGTTGTAGACGTTGCCGATCGCGCCCAGCTTGGCGAGGGCGTAGCCGACGCCGTTCACGTACGCGCCGTTGGCCTTGACCGTGTCACACATGACAGTGCCGCCGGCCTGACCGGACGTGTTGGTCACCAGGTTGGGCAGCGAGTCGATCTCGATGACGTTGATGATCCGGATGTTCCGGTACTTCGAGTCGCTCTGGATCGCGGCGATCGGGTCGATGTATTCGGCCTTGTAGCGGGGCAGCTCGTCCGGGCCCAGCTCGCCGTTGGAGGCGAGAGCCGAGCAGTCCCGGCCGGGCAGGTTGTAGATCACGAACTGGATGTATCCGGCACCCTGACGCAGCGCCTCGTCGAGGTGGTCACGCACCCCGAACGCGCCGTTGGAGCTGCTGTTCGGCGTGCCGTTGATGGCGGCGATCCGGTCCAGCCAGACGGCTGTGGGGTTGTTGGAGACCCGGCTTCCGCCCGGCTCGGCGTCCGCCTTGGCCTTCCACTCCGGGTTCACGTAGCCGCGCACTCCGGCGTACGGGTTGTCCACCTTCGTGCCGGGGGGCGGGGTGGTGGGCGGCGGAGTGGTGGGCGGCGGGGTGGTCGGGGGTGGGGTGGTCGGCGGGGGCGTCGTCGGCGGCGGGGTGGTCGGCGGCGTGGTGCCACCGTTGCAGGCCACGCCGTTCAGGGTGAACGAGGTGGGCTTGGGGTTGCTGCCGCTCCACGCGCCGTTGAAGCCGATGCTCGTCGACGCGCCGGTGGCGAGGCTGCCGTTGTAGGACAGGCTCCGCGCGGTGACCTGGCTGCCGGACTGGGTGAACTCGGCCGACCAGCCCTGCTGCACCCGCTGGCTGGAGTTGGGGAACGTCCAACCGAGCGACCAGCCGTTGAGCGGGTCGCCGAGGTTCTTGATTGTGATGTTCGCGGTGAAGCCGCCTTGCCAGTCGTTCGACGAGTAGGCGATGTCGCACTGCGTGGCGGCCTGCGCCGCCGTGACGGGAATCGTCACCAGCCCGCCGGCGACCAGGGCACCCGCGCCGGCGAGCGCGAGGGCCCGGCGTGGGCCGGACAGCCTTCTCCACACATTCATGCCACTGATCTCCTTGGGCGAGACCGGGCCCGCGTACGGCCCGGCGGGACGGCACGGTGGGCGTCCTGCACGGACGGCCGCCGACGCCAACGGGATTTTTCGGGGGTGCCCGACCCGGACGGGCGTTTGGTGGTGGGTGATCGAACGGCACGCGGCCGGACGGTCGGCGGCAGAGCGTCGTCCGGCGGACCGGATGCCCTCGACGGTGACTGCCTGTGCGGTGTGGCTCCCCGAACCGCGTGCGCCGATTCTTGCATGGGAGCGCTTCCATGGCAATGGCTCGATGCGTCGAGGCGGGGGAACTGGACGATACCTCCGAGCGGCCCCGTGTGGCACGAGCAGGCCGGGGTCGGCGCTACCGGGCCGCAGCGGTACGGCGAGCCGTGAAAGCCGCGTACCACCCCTTCACCTCTTACCAGCAGTAAAGGTCAAAACGCGAATCTTTCCCTTCATAGGTCATGAAACGGTCTAACGTCGGTCTTAGCTCGGTTGTCGCCGGGCTCAGGACAACAGGGATGGAGTGACGCAGGTCATGGCTAAGAAGATGCTCGGGAAGGTCGTTGCGGGCGCCGCGCTCGGCGGCGCCTCGCTCCTGGTGTTCACGCCGGGAATCGCGTTCGCGGACGGGCACCACGACGGTGGCAAGGACCGTGACGGCAAGGTCTACGCCAAGCCGCACGTCGTCAAGGCTGGCGAAGAGGTCAAGCTCCTCGAGATCTGCCCGGATCGGCAGGAGCACGCGTACGTGTGGTCCAAGGTCACCGGCAAGGTCAAGCTCAAGCCGGCGCGCGACGACCGGGGTGAGGACCGCGGCGAGTGGCGCGAGGAGGAGAACTCCTCGGGCCACGACGACAAGGGCAAGGACGAACACGGCAAGGACGACAAGGGCAAGGACGAGCACGGCAAGGACGACAAGGGCAAGGACCACGAGGGCAAGGACGACAAGGGCAAGGACGAGAACGGCAAGGGCGAGAACGGCGAGGACAAGCCGCAGCCGCCCGCCGACGGCGCCCAGCCTGGTGGTCAGGGCGGCGGCGCTGCCGCCGACGCCTACGGCGACGAGGACAGCAAGGACTGGAAGGGCGAGGAGCACGGCCAGGACGCCGAGGACAGCCGCGGCGACAAGGGCCACGAGGACAAGAAGGACTGGGACTCGAAGGGCTCCGACAAGTACGGCTCGGACGAGCGCGACTCGGACAAGGGCGGCTCGGACAAGGGCTGGGAGAACAAGGGCCACGACGAGTACGGCTCGGACGAGCGCGGCTCCGACGAGTACGGCTCGGACAAGGGCTGGGAGAACAAGGGCCACGACGAGTACGGCTCGGACGAGTACGGCTCCGACAAGGGCTGGGAGAACAAGGGCCACGACGAGTACGGCTCGGACGAGCGCGACTCCGACAAGGGCTGGGAGCGCGAGCGGGAGTTCGTCTACTACGGCGAGGCCAAGGTCGACCGTGACGCGAAGCCGGGTCGCTACGAGCTCAAGGGCTCGTGCGGCGAGGGCGAGCTGGTCGTGCTGCCGCACGGCGGGGTCGACGGCGGTGACGGCGGCGTCAGCACCGGCACCGACCGTGGCCTGGCCACCGGTGGGGCGAGCCTGCTCGGCGCTGCCGCGCTGGGCGGGATCGTGCTGATGCGTCGTCGGCGGACCGATGGTTCGCTCGTCTGACGTGACGACGACACGGGCCGGCGGCCGTCACGGGAGACCGTGGCGTGCCGCCGGCGCGGCCGTCGTCGTCACCGCCGCCATGATCGGGGCCGGCATGATCGGCGCGGCCCTGAAGAACACTCCCGCTCCCCGCCCACCACAGCCGCAGTCCCAGGTCGGCCCCGAGGTCACCGGACCGGCGGCCACCGACACCGACGTACCGCCGTTCGACGATGCGCCCGCCGGCCAGGGGGACGCCATCCCCGCACTGGCGCGTTCCGCCCCGACGAGCATCGAGATCCCCCGGATCGGCGTCAACGCGACGATCATGTCGCTGGGCACCAACCCGGACGGCACCGTCCAGGTCCCCCCGTTGGAGCAGGCCGACCAGGCCGGCTGGTACGAGCCGGGGGCGAGCCCAGGCGAGACAGGCAACGCGGTGATCGTCGGGCACGTGGACTCGGCGAAGCTCGGCCCGGCCGTCTTCTTCGACCTGGGCGCCCTCACCCCCGGCGACACGATCACCGTTCGGCGGGCCGACGGCCAGCCGGCCACCTTCCAGGTCGACTCGGTGAAGTCGTACCCGAAGACGGCCTTCCCCACCGAGCTGGTGTACGGGCCGAACGACAGGCCCGGCCTGCGGGTGGTCACCTGCGGCGGCCAGTTCGACGAGGCCGTCCGGAGCTACCCGGACAACGTGGTCGTCTTCGCCACCCTGGTGGCGTGAGCCGCCGCAACGAACGCGGTCCGGCCGGTCGGGGTGACCCGACCGGCCGGACCGTGTGCGGCGTACCGGATCAGGCCGCGGCGGAGGTCCGCACCAGGGTGCGGATCTGGCGCAGCAGCACGGACAGTGCGGCGAGGTCGGCCCGCGACTCGTCGAACTCCCCCATCGCCCGTTGGGCGCGGTGGATCGAGGTGGCGTTCGACTGCTCCCACTGCTGCACCCGCTCGTGCGGCGGCAGATCCTCCGGGGTCGAGTCGAGCACCTCGGCGGTGAGCGCGGCAAGCGCGGCGTACAGGTCGTAGCGCAGCGCCATCCGGGCCAGGGTCTGCCAGCGGTCCTCCCGCGGCAGCAGGGAGATCTTCGACAGCAGCGAGTCCACCCGGAACAGGTCGGAGAGCACGAAGTAGACCGAGGCCACCTCGCCGACGTCCCGACCGCTGCGGGTGGCCGTCTCCACCACGTCGAGCAGGCCGAAGCTGTACATCAGCCGGGTCGCGCGTTCGGCCAGCTCGCGGGGCAGCCCACGCTCGCTCATCGAGTCGATGTGCGCCGCGATGGCCTGCCGCTCGCCGCCGTAGAACAGCTCCTCCAGCCCCGGCAGCAACCGGGCCACCCCGTCGCGCAGGCGAGCGATCTCGGCCGGCACGTCGATGGGTGAACGCCTGTTGGTGACCAGCCACCGCACCGCACGGTCCAGCAGTCGACGGGTGTCCAGATAGACGCTTGTCTGCAGCTCCGGCGAGACCTTGTTGTCCAGGGCCTCGACGGCGTCCCAGACGTCCCGCAGCCCGAACACCTCGCGGACCACCACGTACGCCCGGATCACGTCTGCCGCGCTTGCCGCGGTCTCCTCGACGACCCGGAACACGAACGAGATGCCGCCCCTGTTGATCGCCTCGTTGACCAGCACCGTGGTGACGATGTCCCGGCGCAGCCGGTGCCGGCCCATCCGGTCGGCGAACCGTTCGCGCATCGGCGTCGGGAAGTAGTTGACCAGCACCTCGGTCGTCCACTCCTCGTCGGCCAACCCGTCGGTGAGGATCTCCCGTTCCAGGACGATCTTCACGTACGCGAGCAGCACCGCGAACTCCGGCGCGGTCAGGCCGGACTCACTACGGACCGCCAGCTCCTCGTCCGGCGGCAGCGCCTCCAGCGAGCGGTCCAACGCGCCGGAACGTTCCAGCTCGTTGATCATGCGGCGGTGCACCGGCAGCAGCGAGGCGGCCTGGGCCTGGGCGTTGTTGATCGCCCGCGCCTGGTCGTAGTTGTCCCGCAACACCAACTCGGCGACCTCGTCGGTCATCTGCGCGAGCAACTCGTCCCGCTCGGCGGTGGTCAACTCACCGTCGGCCACCGCGGTGTTCAGCAGGATCTTGATGTTCACCTCGTGGTCGGAGGTGTCCACACCCGCTGCGTTGTCGATGAAGTCGGTGTAGATCCGGCCACCTGTCAACGCGTACTCGATCCGGCCGAGCTGGGTCCAGCCCAGGTTGCCGCCCTCGCCCGCCACCCGGCAGCGCAGGCTGCGCCCGTCCACCCGGATCGCGTCGTTGGACTTGTCGCCCACCTCGGCGTTTGTCTGGCTGGACGCCTTGACGTAGGTGCCGATGCCGCCGTTCCAGAACAGGTCGACAGGGGCGGTGACGATCGCCTTCATCAGCTCCTGCGGCGAGAGCTGCGTGACGTCGTCGTCCAGGCCGATCGCCGCCCGGACCTGCGGCGTGATCGGGATGGACTTCGCGGTACGCGGGAAGATGCCGCCCCCGGCCGAGATCAGCTCCGGGTTGTAGTCCTCCCAGGAGGAACGGGGCATGTCGAACAGCCGCCGCCGCTCCGCGTACGAGGTGGCCGCGTCCGGCTCCGGGTCGAGGAAGATGTGCCGGTGGTCGAACGCGGCCACCAGGCGGATGTGCTCGGACAGCAGCATCCCGTTACCGAACACGTCACCTGACATGTCACCGACGCCGACCACAGTGAAGTCCTCGGTCTGGGTGTCCAGACCCAGCTCCCGGAAGTGCCGCTTCACCGACTCCCAGGCGCCCCGGGCGGTGATGCCCATCTTCTTGTGGTCGTACCCGGCCGAACCGCCGGAGGCGAACGCGTCGCCCATCCAGAAGTTGTGGTTCTTGGAGATCTCGTTGGCGATGTCGGAGAACGTCGCGGTGCCCTTGTCCGCCGCCACCACCAGGTACGGATCGTCGCCGTCGTGCCGCACCACGTCCTCGGGCGGCACGATCTGCCCGCTGACGATGTTGTCGGTGACGTCGAGCATCGCGCCGACGAACTCCTGGTAGCAGGCGACGGCCTCGTCCCGGTCGCCCGGCTTCTGCTTCAACACGAAGCCGCCCTTGGCACCCACCGGCACGATCACCGTGTTCTTCACCATCTGCGCCTTGACCAGGCCCAGCACCTCGGTCCGGAAGTCCTCCCGACGGTCGGACCAGCGCAACCCGCCCCGGGCCACCGGCCCGAACCGCAGGTGCACACCCTCGAACCGGGGCGAGTACACGAAGATCTCGAACTTCGGTCGCGGCGCCGGCAGGTCCGGAATGGCCTGCGGGTCGAGCTTGAACGCCACGTACGCCTTCGGTCGCCCGTCGGAGCGCCGCTGGTAGAAGCTGGTCCGCAGGGTCGCCTCGATCAGCGTCAGGTACGAGCGCAGGATCCGGTCCTGGTCGAGGCTTGCCACGTCGTCCAGCGCGGTCCGGATCGTCTCCACCAGCTCGCCGCTGCGCTGCTGACGCTCCTCGGCGCTCATCTCGCCCGGCGCGAACCGGGTCTCGAACAGCTCCACCAGCAGACCGGCGACCTTCGGGTACGCGATGAAGGTCTGTTCCATGTAGTCCTGCGAGAAGACGGTGCCGGCCTGCCGCAGGTACTTCGCGTACGCCCGCAGCACCACCACCTGCCGCCAGGTCAGGCCGCCGCGCAGCACCAGCTCGTTGAACCGGTCCACCTCGGCCTCGCCACGCCACGCCGCCGCGAACGCGTTCTCCACGTGCGGGCGCACCTCGGACAGCTCCTGGTGACCCTCGGGCAGCATCAGGCCGAAGTCGTACAGGTAGACCCGGCCGTCGATGCGGTCCACCTCGTACGGGTGCTCGTCGACCACCCGGACACCCAGCGAGTGCAGCACCGGCAGCACGGCGGACAGCATCATCGGCTCGCCGTACCGGTAGACCTTGAACCGGACGTTCATCGTCTCGGCCAGGTCCGTGCCGGGCGTCCGCGTGCCCGGCCGGGGCGCGAGCTGCTTGCGGAACAGGTGCATCTCCAGCTGGCCGGGCTCCTCCAGCAGCTCCAGCTTCGCCAGGTCCTTCATCGCCTCGTACGGCGTGTGCCCGTCCTTGTAGCCCTCCGGGAACGCGTCGGCATACCTGGCGAACAGGTGTTTGGCCTGCTCGTCGCCGAGCTTGCGCTCCAACACCAGCCGGTAGTCGTCGTCCCAGAGCCGGGTGGCGTCGGCCAACTCCTCGGCCAGCAGGTCGGCGTCGATGTCGCCGGGCGGCCGGGTGGGGTCGGTACGGACGATGAAGTGGATCCGGGCGAGCATCGACTCGGTGACCCGGGTCGTGTAGTCCACCCCGACGCCGTTCAGCTCGCGCAGCAGGATGTCCTGCATGCGCAGCCGGTTCTGCGTGGTGAACCGGTCCCGGGGCAGGTAGATGAGGCAGGAGATGAACCGCCCGTACGCGTCGCGGCGCAGGAACACCCGCAGCTGCCGGCGGCCCGCCATGCGCAGCACGCCGATCACCGCGTGGTACAGGTCGTCGGTCTTGATCTGGAACAGCTCGTCGCGCGGGTACGTCTCCAGGATCTGGATCAGATCCTTGCCGGAGTGGCTGCGCTGGCTGAGGCCGGAGCGGTCCAGCACCTCGGCCACCTTGCGGCGCACCACCGGAAGCTCGCGGACGCTGGTGCGGTACGCGGCGGTGGAGAACAGGCCCAGGAAGCGCCGTTCGCCGATCACCTCGCCGACCTCGTTGAAGATCTTGAAGCCGATGTAGTCCAGGTACGCCGAGCGGTGCACGGTGGCCCGCGAGTTGGCCTTGGTGATGATGAGCAGGCGCTTCTCCAGCACCTTCTCGTGCGCCTCCGGCGTCATCGAGGACAGCGACCGGGCCTCCGGCGAGTCGGAGCGCAGGATGCCCAGACCGGTGCCGAGCACCGCCTCCAGCGCCTTGCCGTCGACCGGGTCCGCGGCGTTCCCGCCCGGAGCGTCCACCAGCCGGTACTCGCGGTAGCCGAGGAAGGTGAAGTGGTCGTGGGCGAGCCACCGCAGCAGCTCAACCGAGTCCGTGATGTCCTTCTCCGGCACCGGTGGGCGGTTCTCCGAGGTGCGGGCCGAGGCCAGCTCGTCGGCGAGGGCGAGGGCGCGCTGGCGCATCTTCGGCCAGTCCTCCACCGCCTCGCGCACGTCGGTGAGCACCCGTTGCAACTCACGGCGCAGCCGGTCCCGCTCGGCCGCGTCGCGGACCGGGTCGATCTCGATCCGCATCCAGCTCTCGATGATGTCGCCGGCGATCGCGTCGTCCGGCTCCACGTCGGCGGAGACCTCGGTGAGCCGGCCCAGCGGCTCGCGGCGGACCACCACCAGCGGGTGCACCAGCAGGTGCACGTCCAGGTGGTACGAGTTGAGCAGCGCGGTCACGGAGTCGACCAGGAACGGCATGTCGTCAGTGACGATCTCGACGACCGTGTGGTGCTGGTCCGCGTGCGGCTCGTGGATCCGCAGCTTCAGCTCGCCGGGCACCCGCTGCTGGGCGAGGTCCCGGTGCGCCCGGGCCGCGTCGAGCATCTCCTCCGCCGTGAAGCCGACCAGCTCCTCGTCCGGGGCGAACCGCCAGAAACGACCCACCAGGGTCGCCGCGTCGTGGTCGTCCCCGGCGAGCGCGACAGCCTGGGCCACCAGGCGCTCCGCGTTCGGTACCGGCTCGTCGAGTTCGGCGTCCTCCACGTCGTCGGCCAACGCCTCGGTCGGCAGGCCCAGATCGTAGATGGTGTCGATGCTCGACCCGGTGAGGCCGGTGACGCCCGTGTCGAGTCGGCCGTAGCCGTCCCCGTCGGTCGCGGAATCAAAGCTGTCGTCGTCCCGGCCGGAGTCATCCTGCCGGAGGTCGGGTTCCGGTTTGATCGCCGGACGCCGGTCCATCGGTGCCACTCCCCTCGACCCACCGCGTTGTGGGTCACTCTGCCGCCCAGCCTAGGCCTGCCGGATTGCGCGTTCGTCGGCGGACCACTGGCCGGACGTCCGGATCGGGACTTTGTCCTTTCACCCGTTGCGGGTCCGAGGTTGGCCGGTTGGCGGATACCCCGCCACGCGATGTTCATCACAGCGGCGCGGTCCGTCTTTCCGCACGTAGGCCCACTTCAGGGGACGTTGGGGACAGCGTTCTCGTACTACCGTGCAGGGCAGCCCGAGATCGGAAGGACCTCGCGTCATGCTCCTGTCGTACCCCCGAGCCCACCCACCGAACCCCGCCCGCAGGCGGGTGGCCGCCGCCACGGCGGCGCTGCTCACCGCCGGCGTCCTGGTCGCCTGCTCCGGCGACGACGGGCCGCAGCGCACCGTCGACGCCTTCCTCGCCGGCTGGCGCAGCGGCGACCTCCAGGCGGTCGGACTGGTCGACCCCACCGGCAACAAGGTTCCGGCGGGCGACGTGAGCCGCGAGATCAAGGAACTCTCCGGTGAACTGGCGGGCACCCCTCCCAAACTGACCCGCCGCGGCGACCCGAAGATCACCAAGGACATCGCGACCGCGACGGTGCAGGTGGAGTGGACCCTGCCCGGTCAGACCCGCTGGGCGTACGACCGGGAGGTGCGGCTCGCCCAGGGCGACGACGACCAGTGGCAGGTGATCTGGGAGCCCCGTGTCGTCCACGAGCGGCTCACCACAGGTGACCGGCTGGGGTTGCGCCGGGAGGCCAGCCCTCGGGCCGGCGTGCTGGACGCCGCCGGGCAGCCGATCGTCGCCCCCCGCCCGGTGGTCCGGGTGGGTGTGCAGCCCGACGGGGTCGCCGACATCAAGAAACTGGTCAAGGACCTCGACGGCGCCTTCAAGGCGATCCGTCCGGCGCTGGTCCCGGCTGTCGACCTGGCCGACCTGCCGGAGCGGGTGGCCAAGGCCGAGCCGGGCGACTTCGTCGAGGTGGTGACCCTCCGCGAGGAGGCGTACCGCCAGATCAAGCCCCGGATCTACGACCTGCCCGGCACCAAGTTCGTCTCCGACAAGCTCGACCTGGCGCCGACCCGGGAGTTCGCCCGCGCGCTGCTCGGCTCGGTCGACCCGGCGCAGGCCGACGACCTGGCCGCGCACCCCGACCGGTACGTGGTCGGTGACCTGGTCGGACATGGCGGGTTGCAGGGCCGGTACGACGAGCGGCTGCGCGGCAACCCCGGGCTGACAGTGGTGGTCGAGCGTCCCGCCGAGGGCGGCAAGCTGGAGCCCACCGGCACCGAGTTGTTCCGCCGCGAACCCCAGGTCGGGCAGGCGCTCAAGACGACACTGGACGTGGCCGCCCAGAACGCCGCCGACTCGGCGCTGCGTCCCGAGGCGCGCCGGGCCTCGCTGGTGGCGGTACGGATCAGCGACGGCTCCGTGCTCGCCGTGGCGAACGGACCTGGGCCGGCCGGCGAGAACCTGGCCTTCAACGCCCAGGTGCCGCCCGGTTCCACATTCAAGATGGTCAGCGCGCTCGGCCTGCTGGACCGGGGCGCGGTCACCCTCGACGGGCCGGTGGACTGCAAGAAGACAGTCACCGTCGACGGCCGGTCCTTCAAGAACTCGGACAACTTCGAGTTGGGCTCGGTGCCGTTCCGCACCGATTTCGCCAAGTCCTGCAACACCGCGTTCGCCACGCTGGCCCCGAAGTTGGGCGGCGACGGGCTCGCCGCCGCCGGCCGTACGCTGGGCCTGGAGGGTCAGTGGGACATCGGCGTCGACGCCTTCACCGGAAAGGTGTCGACGGGTGGGAGCCCCGCCGAGCAGGCCGCCGCCTCGTTCGGGCAGGGCACCACACTCGTCAGTCCGCTGGCCATGGCCGGTGCCACCGCGGCCGTCGCGCGCGGCCGGTTCGAGCAGCCGCAACTTCTTGTGGACCCCGCGCCGGCCAAGCCGGCCCCGGCCGGCGAACAGCTCAAGCCGGAGTCCGTCTCGGCGCTGCGCACCATGATGCGCGAGGTGGTGACCACCGGCACCGGCACCGCGCTCAGGGACGTGCCGGGCGGCGAGGTGTACGGCAAGACCGGCACCGCCGAGTACGACAACAACCCGGCCCACACGCACGCCTGGTTCGTGGGCTGGCGGGGTGATGTCGCGTTCGCCGTCTTCGTGGAGAAGGGCGGCGCCAGCACCGCCTCAGCCGTCCCGATCGCCGAGCGCTTCCTCCGCGCCCTCCCCACCCCCTGACCACCCGTCCCACCCCGCCCCAGCCCGCCCCGCCCTTCCCCGCCTTTGCATCGGTGATCAAGAGGTTCGCGTCAGGATCTGGCCCGAATCTGACGCGAACCTCTTGATCACCCCGGGCTCGGGGG
>NZ_JBVJGN010000012.1:0-188881 GCF_055587305.1 Micromonospora sp. NPDC047521
GCTGATGCCACAACAGCGCATGACCCCGCACACTCATCCCGTTCGCACGAGCATGACTCACCAGACGATCACCACCGGCGTAACTGAACCGCCCCAGCTGCGGCTCGGTGGCATCCCACTTCATCTCGTTCTCGGCCACGACACTGTTGAACTCGCGGTTCAGGATCCCGACGTACGTGCCGTCGGAGAGCTTGCCCGTCGCGACCGCGGCGCCGAAATAGCGGCCCTTCTCGGCCGCCGACGCCCCGAGGGTCGTCCCGGCACTGGCGGAGGTGGACAGCGTCATCGCCATCCCGGCGGCCAGTGCGCCCGTGACGGCGACTGTCACCGCCGCTCGCAGGGCTCTTCTGTGGTTCATGCGAAGTCCTTCTCTGTGGTGGTTCCAGCGATGGAGGTGCAGCGCCGAAAGGGAGGCGGTGGCGGGGACACGGCGAGAGCCCGGTCGCCGTCGACGGCGCCACCGAAAGGAGTCCTGAAACGACGTCCGGCATGCCCTGGGCGGACGTCGTTTGTCGAGGGACGGTCGGCAGGCTCGCCCGGTGAGCTCCACGGTGCGGCCGCCCTCAACCATCGACTGTGAGCGATAACATGTCGTTCGTCAAGTCGTGGCGGTCGTCGGTGCCGGGGCGGCGTGAACGCGGCCCCGGCACCGGCGCGTCACTGGAACGAGACGTCGTCGACCAGGAGACTGTCGGTCCCCTCGGCCGTCTCGACGTAGAAGCCGGCACTGGAGAGCGTGCCGCTCCACGACACGGTCGCCGTGCCGGTCAGCTGGGTCCACCCGTTGGCGTTGACCGTCGTCGCCGGCGTCAGTTGCAGGTAGTTCGTCGTACCGTTGGCGGTCAGCGAGAGGGTCGCCTTCGCCGCCGGCGTGCCGCTCTGCGAGCGTACCCACACGCTCGTGGTGTAGGTCTTGCCGTTGGTGAGCTTCGAGGTCACGTCCTGGTTGGGGCCGTTCCACGCCGCCGTACGGCCGGTGACCGACAGGGAACCGGCGCCACCGTGCACGACAGCCGTGTTGGCCGACAGCGTCGCCGCACCGAGCGCGCCCCAACCCGTCGTGCCGTTCTCCAGGTTGCCGTTGGTGAGCAGGTTGCCGTCGACGCCACCACCGGTGCCGCTGAACTGCCACCAGTTCACGTTGAACAGGTTGCCGCTGCCGCCGGCGAAGCGCAGGAACACGTCCCGCGTACCTGTCGCCCCACTGACCGCGCAGGTGGCGTTGGTCCAGGTCTGCCAGCCCCCGGTGACCGGGACGGTGCAGGTGCCCACCAGCGGGCCGTTGCTGTTGTCGAGCCGCACCTCGATCCGCCCACCGCTGCCCGCCGAGGCGACCCGCGCGTTGAACGACGTCGCGCCCGCGCCGAACGCGACGCCCTTGACCTTGATGTAGTCGCCGTTCTCGATCCAGCCGACGTTCATGCCGCCCTCGCTGGAGGGTTCGGTCTCGATGCCGGAGCCCCAGGCGATCGTCTCGGCCTCCTGCCGGACGTACGGATTCAGCGTGCCCACCTGCGGGGCGCCCGTGCTGGTCATGGTGATCGTCGGGAAGGTGCCGTTGGAGTTGTAGCTGAACTTCTCCACCGCGACCGAGCGGGTGTAGCCGCCGCCACCCGGCAGGGCGCCGTTGTGGTAGAAGAAGTACGAGCCGCCGTTGAAGTCGACGACGCCGGCGTGGTTGGTGAAACTACCGCCCTGCCTGGGCATGATCGTGCCCCGGTAGGTCCACGGTCCGGTGGGGCCGGGGGCGGTGGAGTACGCGATGAACTCCGAGCAGCACTCCGCCGCGAACACGTTGTAGTAGGTGCCGTTGCGCTTGTAGACCCACGGACCCTCCTCGTAGAGGGTGGGCCTGCTGGCGTTGCCGTTGCGGGTGCCGAACCCGGCGGTGGTGAGCGGGATCTTCGTGGCCGAACCGGAGTAGGAGATCATGTCCGCGTTCAGCTTCACGTACCACAGGTTCGGGTTGCCCCAGTACAGGTACGCCTGGCCGTCGTCGTCGATGAAGACGGTCGGGTCGATCTCGCCGTTGCCCACCAGTGGCCGGCCGATCGCGTCGCGGAACGGGCCGGTGGGGCTGTCCCCGACCGCCACGCCGATGGCCATCGAATTGGTCGCCCGGTTGGTCACCGGCACGTACCAGTAGAACTTGCCGTTGCGGGCGATGACCTGGCCGGCCCAGGCGTTGGCGCTCGCCCAACTGAAGGTGCTGATGTTCAGCGGCGAGCCGTGGTCGGTCCAGTTGACCATGTCGGCGGACGACCAGACCCGCCACTCCTTCATTGTGAAGTACGTGGAGCCGTCCTCGTCGTGGCCTGTGTAGAGGTACACCCGGCCGTTGTGCACCAACGGGGCCGGATCGGCTGTGTAGATGTGTTGGACGATCGGGTTGTCCGCCCGGGCCGTGCCCGGGACCAGTGCGAGGACGCACACCAGACTCATCAGCCAGGCGATGCCGCGCCTGGCGCCGGACCTGCTGCGTGCTGTGCTTCGGATTGCCACCTTCACGGTTACTCCCTGAGAGGGTCGCGGCGGCCTGCCGCGCCGCCGGTTGCCGATCGACCGGATCCACAAGGGGCGGTGATCGACGTGATCAACCATGATCTGTTAGCGCTAACACGCGGCCAAGGAACCTCTTGAGCCCGCTCATCGCGTGCCTGACCTGGGTTTTCACGGGTGCATGAGGTCAACTTCGTCATCGCGTTGCCGCGTTGCCGTATCAGCGTTGACATCTAAGATTTACGATGCACCGTACTGAGCGGCGCGTCGGCCGTCAACGGAGGGCAGGTCCCCGCCGGGCTGACCCTCCGTCACGAGCCACGACACGCGATCCGGCAGATTCCAGGTCCGGCGAGGACCGCGATGCCCACCGGGTTCGACATCCGGGCGTCCGAAACGGCTGCGCCCGTCGCGAGGATTGCGAGGAGAGCTGGCACCGCGTATGTTAACGATCACATCGATATGCCTGCATTGGCGGCGCGCCTGCGGACCGGACCGGTCAGCGCAGTCGACGGGCGGCGAACCGGGTCGGCGGCGCCGCGATGGCCTCCTGGGCCGCGACGAGCTGGATCTCCCGGGTGCCCGCCGCGAGGGTGGCCTCCAGGATCGTGAAGACCGAGGCGATGGTGCGTTCCAGTGCCGTGGCGGGCGAACCGGTCGTGCACAGGTGCGCGAGGTAGAGGGCTGCGGTGACGTCGCCGCCGCCGTTCGGGTTGATCGGCAGCAGGGGCGTGGTCACCGACCAGGCGCCCTCGTCCGAGACGGCCACCACCTCCAGCGACCCCGCCGGCACGTCGGCGTGCAGCACGCTTGTCACAAGCACGTGCCGTGGCCCGGTCGCGCGGACCACGTCGACGGCGTCCAGCACCTCGGTCAGGGTGGTGGTGGACCGGCCGGCGAGGAAGTCCAGCTCGAAGTGGTTAGGGGTGATGATGTCCGCGCGCGGAACCACGACGTCGCGCATGTACTCAGGGATCCCGGGTCGCACGAACATGCCCCGGCCGACGTCGCCCAGCACCGGGTCGCAGCAGTACACGGCGTTCGGGTTGGCCGCCTTGACGGTGTCGACCGCGTCGAGGATCACCGCGCCCATCGCCGGGTCGCCCTGGTAGCCCGACAGCACCGCGTCGGCGCTGCCGAGGACGCCCCGGTCCCCGATGCCCGCGATGACCTCGGCCACCTGGGCCGGGTCCAGCAGCGGGCCGCGCCACGCGCCGTAGCCGGTGTGGTTGGAGAAGTGGACGGTCAGGACCGGCCAGACCTCGTGCCCGAGCCGTTGCAGGGGGAACGCGGCCGCCGAGTTGCCGACGTGGCCGTAGGCGACCGACGACTGGATGGACAGGATCTTCACCGGACCATCATCGCCGGTCCCGCAGCCGGCTCGCCGCACGGCCCGCCGATTCTGTCGAACGCCCCGCACCGCACACCGCGCCACCGGAAGTTTCGGTATCGCCGAACCGGCGGTACCCCAGGTCACCTGACGAATTTCCGAAAGTTTTCACTGTTGACGGCGGACATCGATCGGCTTAACGTTTCGGGCACGTTTCCGGTCCCCTTTCGGCACCACCGGCACCCGGTCTCACTCCCCCGCACACCCGCACCGGACCGCACTCTCGCGCTCATGATCGACACTTGTCGATCAATGAAGGGAAGGCAATGAAGCCAAGACAGCTGATCACTGTCGGGGTGGTCGCCGTCGCGACCGTCGCGGCACTGAACACGGTGCCGGCCACCGCGAGCCGGCCGTACGACCCGACGGCACAGAGCCTGGGCACCCTCGGCCTGCGCCACGGCCTGCACATCGGCACCGCCGTGAACCCGACGGGCCTCAACGACACGAGCGACCCGGAGTACCGCCGGCTGGCTTCCACCGAGTTCACCTCGGTCACCGCGGAGAACGCGATGAAGTGGGAGAGCCTGGAGCCCACCCGCGGCACCTACGACTGGACCGCCGCCGACCAGCTCGTCGAGTTCGCCAAGCGCAACAGGCAGAGCGTCCGCGGCCACGTGCTGGTCTGGCACAACCAGCTGCCCGCCTGGCTGACCAGTGGCGTCGCCGACGGCTCCATCAGCAAGCAGGAGCTGCGCGAGCTGCTGCGCAAGCACATCACCACAGTCGTGAACCGCTACAAGGGCAAGATCTGGCAGTGGGACGTGGTGAACGAGGCGGTGAGCGACCCCTGGGACACCCCGAACACCCTGCACTACAAGGGCTTCTGGGCGCAGAACCTCGGCCCGGGCTACATCGCCGACGCGTTCCGCTGGGCGCGTGCCGCCGACCCGAAGGCGCTGCTGTTCTACAACGACTACAACATCGAGGCGTTCGGCTCCGGCAACCCCGCCGACGACAAGACGCAGTTCGTGTACGACATGGCCAAGGGTCTGCTCAGGCAGGGCGTCCCGATCGACGGCATCGGCTCACAGGGCCACCTCGGCACCCAGTACGGCAACTTCGACACCCTCCAGGTGACCGCCGCGCTGAAGAGGTTCGCCGGGCTGGGTCTCGCCACCGCGTTCACCGAGGTCGACGTGCGCAGTCAGATGACCGCAGGCGTCCAGGCCGGCGACTCGGCCGAGATCAACCCCCGGTTGCAGGCGTCGGCCGCCAACTTCAGCGTGCTGATGAAGGCGTGCCTGGCCGTGCGCAGCTGCCTGTCGTACACCGTCTGGGGTTTCACCGACAAGTACTCGTGGGTGCCGGACTGGTTCAACGACCCGCCCGAGGGTCTGGCCACCATCTACGACGAGAACTACCAGCCCAAGCGGGCGTACCAGGAGCTGAAGTCCGACCTGATCTTCGCCGGGCCGCCGTACGTCCTGCCGCGCAGCACGCCCCGGCCGCGCCGCTGAGCTGACACGGGCCGTGCGGGGTCCACCCTTCCCCGCACGGCCCGCCTCAGCTCGCCGTGGCCGTGCCGTCGGTAGGCAGAAGTGGACGCATGAAGGTTCTCTCGTAGCGCAGCACACAGCCCGACTCGTCGCGGATCCGGTCCGCCGCCACGAAGTCAGGGTCGCTGCCGAAGCGTGCCCGGTACCGCTCGTAGGCCGCGAGGCTCTCGAAGCTGAACAGCGCCTCGGCCCGGTCGCTGGCACCCTCGGCGGGCAGGAAGTAACCGTGGTGCACGCCGCCGTGCCGGGCCACGAGCCCCATCCACGCGCGGGCGAAGCGCTCGAACTCCCCGATCTGTGCCGGGTCGATTGTGTAGTGCACGACGCACGTGATCATTGCTCCACGATAGGTCCCTCGCCGGGCTCCTGCCGACGACGAACCGGCAGTACGATCACTGGCACCTCGGCGAAGACTGTCGCCCCCGGCACCCGGAGCCCGCATGTCCGCGCAGGCGCCCGCCGGCATCACCCGCGCTCCCGGCAGGCTCCGCCGCGCCCTCACCATCGGCTGCCTGGTCGCCGCCGCCGGGATGCCGTCCGGATCGTCGGCGGCCGACTCCCCCGCACCCACGACCCTGCGGCTGCTGCAGATGAACCTGTGCAACAGCGGCCGGGCCAACTGCTACACCGGCCGGTCGGTGACCAGGGCCGCCGAGGTGATCAGCGCCGAGCGGCCCGACCTGGTCACGCTCAACGAGATCTGCCAGGACGACGTGACAGCACTGGAGCGCACGTTCGCGGCCGTGCACAGAGGCGCGGGTGTCGTGTCCGCCTTCCAGGCCGCCGGCGACCGCCCCAGCGGCGCCGACACCCGGTGCCGCAACGGCCGGTCGTACGGCATCGGGGTCCTCGCCCGCCTGACCGCGCCGGGCGCCCGCCACACGGTGCACAGCGGGATCCACCCGACCCAGGACCTCACCGACCCCGAGGAACGCAGCTGGCTCTGCGTCCACGTCGACGGCGCGCTCTCGGTGTGCACCACCCACCTGGCGGCCACCAGTGCCACTGTCGCGCTCGCCCAGTGCGAGCACCTGCTCGACGAGATCCTGCCTGTCGTCCGCGGGAGCACCGCGTACGCGCCCACAGTGCTCAGCGGCGATCTCAACCTGCGGCGCGGCGGCGATACCGACGTACGGTCGTGCGGACCGTCGGGCGATCTCCGCATCGACGACGGCGCGGTGCAGCACGTCCTGGCCAGCAGCGGCGTCGCGCTCTGCTGCACCAGGTCGGTGGGCATGGGCGGCGCGACGGACCACCCCGGCCTGCTGGCCACCCTCACGATCGACGGCAGGCGTGCCTCCCGCTGACCGCCGAGCCGGGCGGCGGGCGGTCAGGGCAGCAGGATGACGTGCAGCTGGCGCGGGCCGTGCACACCCTCCACCCGGATGAGTTCGATGTCGCTGGTCGCCGACGGCCCGCTGATCCAGGTAAGCGGGCGCTGCGGCGTCAGCCGGGCGAGGGCCTCCGGCACCGTCGCCACCACCTGGTCGGCCCGCAGCACGCACACGTGCCGGTCCGGCAGCAGGCTGAGCACCCGGCGCCCCTGGTCGGGTGAGCCGTCGAGCACGACGGTGCCGGTCTCGGCGACCGCGACGGCGGCACCGGTGACGACGGCGTCGGCCGCGCCGATCCGCGCGTTGTCGAGGCCGTCGTCGCGCAGCGCGGTCACCGTCGGCGGCAGCCAGGTGGGCGGCAGACCCGGGGGTACGACGACGGTGCCACCGGCCGGCAGGATGTCGGCGATCGTGTCGGCCACGGCCTCCTCGGCGACCCGGTGCACGTGCGCCAGGTAGTCGGTCAGCCGTTCCACCAGCTGGTCGAGGTCGAGCGTGCCGGTGTGGCGGTAGTCGCGCGGCACCTCCACCGGAGCGAGGGCGCCGGCGGCAAGTGCGGCCCGTAGCCGGCCGAGGACGAGATCCCTGGCGCTCACCGCTCGGCCCACCATTCGCGGAACGTCCTAGCCGGCGGCTCCGGGAGATCACGGCTGCCGGTCCAGCCGTTCAACGGCGGCGGCAGGCCCCGGCCCCGCCGGCCGGCGAACCGGCTCAGTCGGGAGGCGCGCTGCGCGGCCTCGTACAGCCGCGGATGATCCATCGTGTACGCGGCGGCGGCCATCGCGATCGACTCGGCGGTGGGCAGGCGTCGCGCGTCGACGGCCTCGGCGCGCAGGTGCACCAGCACCTCCGGGATGTTGATCTGCACCGGACAGGCGTCGTAGCACGCGCCGCACAGCGTCGACGCGTACGGCAGGGAGGCGTTGTCGTCGATGCCGGTGAGCTGGGGCGACAGCACGGCGCCGATCGGCCCCGGATACACCGAGCCGTAGGCGTGCCCGCCGGCCCGTTCGTACACCGGGCACACGTTGAGGCAGGCCGAGCAGCGGATGCACCGCAACGCATGCCGACCGACCTCGTCGGCGAGGACCGCGCTGCGGCCGTTGTCCAGCAGGACCAGGTGGAACGCCTGCGGTCCGTCGCCCGGAGTCACACCCGTCCACATCGACGTGTACGGGTTCATCCGCTCCCCGGTCGACGCCCTGGGCAGCAGTTGGAGGAACACCTCCAGGTCCCGCCAGGTCGGTACGACCTTCTCCACGCCCATCAGGGTGATCAGCGTGCGCGGCAGGGTCAGACACATCCGGCCGTTGCCCTCGGACTCGACCACGGCCAGGGTGCCGGTCTCGGCGACGGCGAAGTTCGCGCCGGACACCGCCACCGGCGTCCTCAGGAACGTCTCCCGCAGGTATCGGCGCGCGGCGGCCGCGAGGGCCGCCGGGTCGGCGGTGAGCGCCGGGTCGACGCCGGGCATCTCGCGCAGGAAGATCTCCCGGATCTCCGCCCGGTTGCGGTGGATCGCGGGGACCAGGATGTGGCTGGGCCGGTCGTCGCCGAGCTGCACGATGAGTTCCGCGAGGTCCGTCTCGACGGCGGTGACGCCGGCGGCGTGCAGTGCCTCGTTGAGGCCGATCTCCTGGGTGGCCATCGACTTGACCTTGATGACCCGGTCCGCGCCGGTCGCCCGGACGAGGTCGGTGACGATCAGGTTGGCCTCGACCGCGTCCGCCGCCCAGTGCACCACGCCGCCGGCCTCGGTGACCTTCGCTTCGAGCTGTTCCAGCAGCTCCGGCAGCCGGTTGAGGGTGTCGGCCTTGATCGCCGCGCCGGCCGCGCGCAACTGCTCCCAGTCCGGCGACTCGGCGATGACTCCGGCGGACTTGGCCCGGATCGTTGTCGTCGCGTGCCGCAGGTTGCGCCGCAGCTGCGGGTCGGCGAGGCTCCGCCGGGCGGCCGCCGGGAACGACTCCTCGCCGCGCAGGTGACCCACACCGGGCGGCGCGGTCGCCGGCATGCCGAGGAACGTCGGGCGGGTCACCCTCGCACCGCCGGTTCGTGCTCGGTCGACGCCAGGATCTCGGCGAGGTGCACGGTGCGGACGCCGGTGCGCAGCCGCGACAGCCCGCCACCGATGTGCAGCAGGCAGGAGGCGTCGCTGGCGGTGCACACGTCGGCGCCGGTGGCGAGCACGTGGCGCATCTTGTCGGCGAGCATCGCCGTGGAGGTCTCCGCGTTCTTCACGGCGAAGGTGCCGCCGAACCCGCAGCACTGCTCCTGCGCGGGCAACTCGACCAGGTCGAGGCCGCGCACCGCGCGCAGGAGCGTCCGCGGCCGGTCGCCCACCCGCAGCATCCGCAGCGAGTGGCAGGTCGGATGGTAGGTGACCCGGTGCGGGAAGTACGCGCCCACGTCCGTCACCCCGAGCACGTCGACGAGCAGCTCGGACAGCTCGTACGTGCGCGCCGCCACCGACTCCGCGCGGCTCGTCAACGACGCGTCGCCGGCCCGTCGGGCCACCATCGCGTGCTGGTGCCGTACCGCCCCCACGCAGGAGCCCGACGGCGCGACGATCACGTCGTACCTGTCGAAGACCCGCACGTGCCGGCGCACCAGCGGGACCGCGTCGGACGGGTAGCCGGTGTTGATGTGCATCTGCCCGCAACAGGTCTGGTCCGGCGGGAAGACCACCTCGTGGCCCAGCCGCTCCAGCAGTCGCACCGTCGCCGTCGCGGCCTGCGGGAACATGGTGTCGGCCAGGCAGGTCACGAACAGCGCGATTCGCATCTCACACCCCCGCCGGTCCGCTCGTCACGGCCGGACCCGCAGGTGGGTGACTCCGCCGTCGACGTCCAGCACCGTACCCGTGGTGGAGCCCGCCCGGGGCGACGCGAGGTAGACGATCGCGTTCGCCACCTCCTGCGGTGTCACCAGGCGCCCGATGGGCTGGCGGGCCCACAGGGCGGCCCGCTCGCCGTCCGGGTCGTCGGCCTGTGCCAGCAGACGCCCGACCCACGGGGTGTCCGCCGTGCCGGGGCACACGCAGTTGACCCGGACCCCCTCGCGCACGTGGTCGGTGGCCATGGCGAGGGTCAGCGACAGCACGGCGCCCTTGCTCGCCGAGTAGAGCGCGCGACCCGGCAGTCCGTTGAGCGCGGCGATGGACGAGACGTTGACGACCGACGCGTGCTCCGAGCGGCGCAGCCACGGCAGGGCCTCGCCCACCACTCTCGCCATGCCGACCACGTTGACGTCGAGCACGCGATGCCACTCGTCGTCGGTGTTGTCGGCGACGGTTCCGGTCGCCCCGATCCCGGCGTTGTTGACCACCACGTCGATGCCGCCGAGCGTGTCGGCGACCGCGACTACCGCCGACGCCACCGACGCGCGGTCCGACACGTCGGCGGCGAAGCCGGAGATGTCCTCGGGAAGCCCGCTCGGGTCGAGGTCGAGCACGGCCACCCGGGCGCCCCGGGCCCGCAGCTCCTCGGCGGTGGCGCGACCGATGCCCGACGAGCCGCCCGTGACGACAGCGGTCAGTCCGGCGAACTCCCCGCTCACGCCGCCACCAGTGCCTGACGCGCCCGCCCCAGACCGCTGATCTCCAGCTCCACCACGTCGCCGGCGCGCAGGTAGGGATGGTCCGGCAGCCCGAGCGCCACCCCGGCCGGCGTCCCCGTGTTGATCACGTCACCGGGGTACAGGACCATGAACTGGCTGAGGTACCAGACGACGTGCGCGACCGGAAAGATCATGTCCTTGGTCGTGCCGTCCTGGCGGAGAACCCCGTTGACCCACAACCGCAGCGACAGCGCCTGCGGATCGCCTACCTCGTCCGCCGGCACGAGCCACGGCCCCAGCGGGTTGAACGTCTCGCAGCTCTTGCCCTTGTCCCACTGGCCTCCGCGTTCGAGTTGGAAACCGCGCTCGGACACGTCGTGCGACACCGCGTACCCGGCGATGTGCCGCATGGCCTGCTCCGGGGAGTCGGCGTAGCGGATGGTCGTACCGACGACGACCGCCAGCTCGACCTCCCAGTCGGTCTGGGTGGACCCGCGCGGGATGTGGACGTCGTCGAACGGCCCGACAAGCGTCATCGGGTCCTTCATGAAGACCACCGGCTCGGCGGGGAGCGGGGCGCCCGTCTCCGCCGCGTGGTCGCGGTAGTTGAGGCCGATGCAGACGATCTTGTTGGGCCGCGCGACGGGCGCGCCCACCCGCAGGGCTCCCGCGTCTGGCAGCTCGGCCAGTTCCCCGCGCTCGAGAGCGGCGCGGGTACGCGCGATCCCGTCCGCCGACCAGAACGCCCCGTCCAGGTCGGCGGTGAGGCTCCGCAGGTCGAAGCTCGTACCGTCGTGCTGGACGATGGGGATCTCCCGACCGGCCGGGCCGAGACGCAGGAAGTTCAACTCTGTCTCCTCTGTGGTCGCCGGTGCCGAGCCGCTGTCGAACGGCTCTCACATTCAACACCGACACCACCCACCGGCGGCAGAGCAGATCGTCTATCGGGGCGGGTTGTCCCGCCGGGACGGGAACGGCGTGCCCGGCTGGCCGAGCGTGGAGCGGGCCCGCAGCCCGACCGGGTCCGGGGCGACGGTGGGCGTCGCCGGGGTCGGCTCCGGCGACCGCCGGGCGTCGAGGTACGCGGCGGCGGCCCGGTCGTCGTCGGTGGGCGCGGCGAGCAGCGCGTAGAGCAGACCGACCACCCCGAAGATCACCGCGAGGACGATAGGTACCAGCAACGCGCCCACGCTGGCGCCGGTCACCGCGCCACGGGCCTCGTGCTGGTGCACCGAGAGCGCGCTCATGCCGGTGAAGTGCATGCCGTTCACCGCGACGCCCATGACCAGCGCGGAGGCGAAGATCGCCAGGCCTCGGCGGACGGTCATCGCGAGCCACAGCGCCACTGTGGACGCCACGACCGCGATGACCACCGACAGGGCGACGCGGGTCGTGTCGTACCCGAGGTCGCCGTTGAGGCGCATCGCGGCCATGCCTGTGTAGTGCATGGCGGCGACCCCGGCGCCGGTGAAGACGCCGCCGGCGACCAGCCGCGCCGGGTTCAGCCGGCCGGTGCCGACGATGGCCAGGCCGATCCCGACCGCCACCACGGCGATGGCGGTGCTGGCGGCGGTCAGTGGCACGTCGTACCGGATGCGGGTGCCGTCGACGGCGAAGCCCAGCATGGCCATGAAGTGCATGGCCCAGATGGCGGTGCCACCGAGCGCCCAGGCGGCGAGCAGACCCCACCAGGCGCGCTGCCCGGCGGTACGGGCGGTACGGATCCGACCGGCGCAGACCAGCCCGAGGACCGAGCCGAGCACGGACAACGCGTAGCTCAGCGCGGGTGTGATCCAGCCGTACTCAAAGTGATTGATCTGCGCCACGGCGGCCTTCTCCCCTTCGTCACCGGCGCGTCGACACGGCGCCCGGGCAATGATCAGGGGTGCTCCGACCAGGCGCAACAGCGCCTCCGGGGCGATCCGGGGCGTGCCGTCACGGTGACCGTCCGATGCGTCGATTCCGCCTGCGACCTTGACCGAAAGTGATTATCAGGCGGAGGTGTGGTACGCCAGTACGCCCCGGTTGATGGCCGCTATTGCCTGCCGGGCCGTGGAACGCAGCTCCGGCGACGCACCGCCCGAGTCGGCAAGTTGACCGAGCAGGTCGACCACCTGGCGTGCCCACCTCACGAAGTCACCGGCCGGCATCTCGCCGTCGATCTCGTGCCCGCTGCCGAGCACCTTGGCCAGCGCATCGCCCCGCGCCCACCGGAAGACCGGCCAGGCGAAGCCGAGATCCGGCTCGCGGGTGGCGCTCAGGCCACGCGCCGCCTCGTCGGCCTCGATCTCGCTCCACAGCTTCAGCGTCTCGTCCACCGCGTCGGCCACCGGCCCCCGCGGCAGCGACGCCCGCTCGTCGACGTCGCGGCGCGCCTCGAAGACCACCACGGACACGGCGGCGGCCAGTTCCGCCGGGGACAGTCCGTCCCACACGCCCCGGCGAAGGCACTCGGCGACCAGCAGGTCCGCCTCGGTCCAGATCCGGCCGAGCATCCGGCCGGCGTCGGTCACCGCGCCGTCGCGGGCGAGGTAGCCACGGTCGGTCAGCAACGCGACGATCCGGTCGAACGTACGGGCGAGGGACCCGGTGCGCCCGGAGACCCGCTCGCGCAGCTCCTCGGTGTCGCGCTCCAGGCGCCGACGCCGCTCCGCCCAGCGGGCGTGCTCCTCCCGTTCGGGGCAGGCGTGACAGGGGTGGTTACGCAGTTCGGTGCGCAGCTGGGCGAGCCGGTGGTCGTCGCCGGCCGCCTGCCGGGACCGGCCACCGCGACGGCCGCCGTGCCGGTCCAGTCCGGTGCCGCTGACCTCGGCGGCAAGATCCCGTCGAGCGCCCGGCGACCGGTGGTTGAAGTGCTTGGGCACCCGGATGCGGGCCAGCACCTCGGCCGGTGTGGTGAAGTCGCCGGGGCTCACCCGCCCGGCCCAGCGGTCCTGGGTGAGCACCAGCGGTCGGGGTTCGCCGAACCCGCCGGTCGCCGGGTCCAGGACGACGGCCAGCCCGGCGCGGCGACCCGAGGGCACCCGGATCACGTCACCGACCCGCAGCCGCTCCAGCGACGCCACCGCGGCGGCCTTGCGCTGGGTCTGCCCCTGCCGGGCGATGGCCTTCTCCCGGTCGGCGATGGCCACCCGCAGCGCGAAGTACTCGTCGAAGTCGCCGTGGTGGCAGGCGGCCTCCGCGCCGTACGCCTCGATGGTCTCGGTGTTGCGCTGCACCTGCCGGGCCAGGCCGACCACCGACCGGTCCGCCTGGAACTGCGCGAACGAGGACTCCAGCAGCGCCCGGGCGGGCTCCGCGCCGACCGTGCCGACGAGGTTCACCGCCATGTTGTACGAGGGCCGGAAGCTGGAGCGCAGCGGGTAGGTGCGGGTGGAGGCGAGCCCCGCCACGTGCCGGGGGTCCGTCTCCGGGGACCACACCACCACGGCGTGCCCCTCCACGTCGATGCCCCGCCGGCCGGCACGCCCGGTGAGCTGCGTGTACTCCCCCGGCGTCAGGTCGACGTGCGCCTCGCCGTTGTACTTGACGAGGCGTTCCAGGACCACGCAGCGGGCCGGCATGTTGATGCCCAGGGCGAGGGTCTCGGTGGCGAAGACCGCCTTGACCAGACCGCGGACGAACAGCTCCTCGACGATCTCCTTGAACACCGGCAGCATGCCGGCGTGGTGGGCGGCCAGGCCGCGTTCCAGGCCGTCGAGCCACTCCCAGTAGCCCAGCACCGACAGGTCCTCGCCGGGGATGGCGGTGACCCGGGACTCGACGACCCGGCGGATCTCGGCCCGCTCGTCGGGCGAGGTGAGCCGCAGCCCGGCGGCGAGGCACTGCTGCACCGCGGCGGCGCAGCCGGCCCGGCTGAAGATGAACAGGATCGCCGGCAGCAGACCCTCGCGGTCCAGCCGGTCGACGATGTCCGGGCGCATCGGGCCACGCCAGCGGGGGCCACGCCGACCGGAGCCCGGCCCCGCGCTGCGCCCCTCCCCCAGCTCCAGACGTCGCATCTGGTCGCGGGTGTAGCGCAGCAGCTCCGGGTGCACGTCGTGCTTGCGGGCCGCGTCGGCGTCGTGGAACAGGTCGAACATCCGCTTGCCGACGAGCATGTGCTGCCACAGCGGCACCGGCCGGTGCTCGCTGACCACCACCGCCGTCTCGCCGCGCACCGTGACCAGCCAGTCGGCGAACTCCTCGGCGTTGGAGACGGTCGCCGACAGCGAGACCAGGGTCACCGAGGCGGGCAGGTGGATGATCACCTCTTCCCACACCCCGCCACGGAACCGGTCGGCGAGGTAGTGCACCTCGTCCATCACCACGTAGGCGAGACCCTGCAGGGTGCTGGACCCCGCGTAGAGCATGTTGCGCAGCACCTCGGTGGTCATCACCACCACCGGCGCGTCGCCGTTGATGGCGTTGTCGCCGGTGAGCAGGCCGACCTGCTCGGCGCCGTACCGGGCGACCAGGTCGTGGTACTTCTGGTTGGACAGCGCCTTGATCGGCGTGGTGTAGAAGCACTTGCGCCGGGTCGGGGGTGTCGCCGCCGCGTCGGCCGCCGCCGGGTCGTCGGGCCGCCCGCGCAGGGCCAGGTGTACGGCGAACTCGCCCACCACCGTCTTGCCGGCCCCGGTCGGGGCGCACACCAGCACGCCGCTGCCCCGCTCCAGGGACTGACACGCCTCGCGCTGGAAATCGTCGAGATCGAACCCCAGGTCGAGGGCGAACTCTTCCAGAGCGGGGAACTGTGCGGACTGCGCGGCCCGGCGGCGCGCCGCTGCGTACCGCTCGGCGGGGCTCGACATGCCACCAAGATTAGTGCGTGCCCGGACACCACACCCCACAAGGCCGTGCGGCGGGGTCGTCGGCGGGGGTCGGTAGGGTGCACGGCGTGCCGGACCATGCCGAACCGCCCCAGACCCGTCCGCCGGGCAGCGCCGAGGCCGCCGCCGCCCAGCGAGCGTCCCGACGGCCCGTCAAGGCGGTGCTCTTCGACTTCCACGGCACCCTCGCCCAGGTCGAGGAGCCGCGGCGGTGGGTGCTGGAGGCCGCCGCCGCGTGCGGGGTCACCCTGGACCGCGTCCGCGCCACCTCGCTTGCCGACCGGCTGCTGACCGCCGGGCGCGCCGGCGGCCCCCTGCCGGCGCGGGTGCCGCCCCGGCTCGCCGAGTTGTGGGCCGACCGGGACCTCTACCAGCACGCCCACCGGGGCGCGTACACAGGGCTCGCCGAGACGGTCGACGCAGGCATCGAGGGCTTCGCCGACGCGCTCTACGAGCGGCTGCTGACCGCCGACGGCTGGCTGCCGTACCCGGACACCGCCCCCACGCTGAACGCGCTGCGCGACGCCGGGGTGCGGGTGGGCGTGGTCAGCAACATCGGCTTCGACCTGCGGCCCCACTTCGACACCTGGGGGCTGACCGATCTCGTCGACGCGTTCGTCCTGTCGTACGAGGTCGGGCGCTGCAAACCTGACCCGGCGATCTTCTGGCGGGCCTGCGGGATGCTCGGCGTCGAGCCCGAGCAGACCCTGATGGTGGGCGACACCCCTGCAGACGCGGGCGCGGTGGCCGCCGGCTGCGCGGTGCTGGTCCTGCCGGCCGCCGAGCCGGGCCGGGAGAACGGGCTGGGCGCCGTCCTGGACCTGGCCCTGCCCGCCTGACCCGCGCGGTCAGTTCGGAATGTGGATCACCGGTAGCTCGCCGTCGCCGTACCGGTCCTCGCCGGTCAGGATCGAGGCATCGCGGTCGAGCACGGCCAGCACTGTGCTCGCCAGGTCGACCCGGCCGGTCACCGTGCGCCAGTAGCTGAGTTCGTGCCAGGAGTGCCCGCCGGTGCCGAGCACCTCGCAGGCGTCCAAGGTCAGCAGCCGGTGCAGGGTCGCCCGGTCCTTCGGGTCGCTGACGAGCGCCAGGGCCTCCGCGGCGGTCACGGCGGTGACGCCGAACCTGTTGCGGTCCTGGATGACCTCGTGCAGCGGCTCACCGACATGCACCGACCCCGCCAGGTAGGCCAGCAGCGCCGACCGGTCCAGCACGAGCCGGACCGGCCGGTCGTCGTCGTTGGTCACGCGGCCGGCTGGTCGAGGGTGCCGGCGGCGGCGTCCAGCGCGTGCTGCCGTGCCCGGTCGCGAAGCGCGCTGCGGCGCTCCGGCGACCAGTCGGCCTCGACGGCGGCCCGACGGGCTCGGGCCTCGGCCACACCCTGCTCGGTGATCGGGATGCCCTGGTGGGCCAGCTCCGCGTCCAGGGCGTCCAGGCGCATCCGGTCACGGACGGCCTGGGTGATGTAGGCGCTCGCGTTGGACTCGCGCTCCAGGCGCTCCGCCACGTCGGGTGGCACCGAGATCGACAGTTTCCGCATCGCGCTGGTCATACCACGGACCGTACGCCGGTAGCACCGCGTTGGCCACCACATCGGCTGGTCGGCCCGCGCGGCCCCGACCCCGAACGGCCTGGACAGCACCGATCGGAACCGGGGCCACGCGCTCAGACGGCTCCTGCTTCGCGCAGGGGACGCCAGGCGAGCACGGTGATCACCACCATCACGACGGCGGCGATCCAGAACGGTGTGGTGATCTCCCAGGCGCTGGCGAACAGGCCGCCGAGGAGCGAACCCAGCGCGGCGCCGCCGAGATCCAGCAGCGCGTACACACTGCCGACGCGGCCGCGCAGGTGCGCCGGCACGACCCGCTGCCGGGTCGAGGTGACAGTGACGCCCCACACCATGGTGTGGATGCTGAACACGACCAGGACGACAGCGGCGATACAGGGGGTCGTCGTGATCGCAAGGGACACGTGCGTGACGATCTCGACGACCAGGCCGGCACGCAGTACGGCGACGCTGCCGAACGCCCGCGTGAGTTTCGCCGCGACCACGGTGCCGACCAGGCCGCCGACCGCGAACGCGGTCAGCAGCAGGCCGTAGCCGACGCCTGAGACACCCAGACGGTCCCGGCAGTACAGAACGAACACGGCGAACGCCGCCCCGAACGCGATGTTGCTCAGGCCCATGCTCACGGCGAGGACCCGCAGCAGCCGGTGCCTCGACAACCACCGCACACCAGCGGCGACCTCGGCAGGCAGCGAGGTACGCCGACGGGGTTCCTCGGAGCCCGGAACGCGTCCGATGCCCGCGACCAGCGCCGCGGAGATCGCGAACGTGAGCGCGTCGACCCCGAACGGCGCCGCGGCGGAGATGACGAACAACCACGCGCCGAGCGGCTTGGCGACGAACTGGTTGCCGACTGTGAAACTCGCGTAGAGCCGGGCGTTGGCGCTCGCCAACCTGTCGGGAGCGACCACCGCCGGGACCAGGGCGCCCATGGCGGTGTCCGCGAGGGTTTCTCCGGCACCCAGGAGGAAGAGCACCGCGTAGATGATGACCACTGTGACGGTGTCGGTCGCGACGGTGGCCGCCAACCCCGCCAGCGCGGCGGCGCGCACGACATTGACCACCACGACCACGCGGCGCCTGTCCAGGCGGTCGACGTAGGCGCCGCTGATCAGGGCGAACAGCAGCCAGGGCAGTTGCTGCGCGAAGACGGCTCCGGCGACGAAGGCCGGGTTGTCGGTGACGGAGGCGACAAGCAGCGGGCCGGCGGCCATCGTGACGCCGTCGCCGACGTTCGACACCGCCGCCGCGGTCCACAGTCTGGTGAAGTCCGCGCCCAGACGCGCGGATGAGGGGGCACGCAAAATAGCTCCTCGAGCCAGAGAAGGAAACGGTCGTCGTGGGACCGCTCCGCGGCGAGGAGCACCGGACCACCGGCGGAAATCCCCGGTGGCGCCCGATCAGTACCGGGCGGGCCCTCGCGGCGTAGCGGAGACCGTGACCAGGTCGAGGCGCATTCCAGCTCCCAACTGTGAATCAATACCGTTCCGGGCAGGGTACCGACCCATCGAGACCTCCGTATCCCCGAAGCGGGCCGGAGACACCGCCGCACGAGGGCCGGACCCGACCGCCTAGCGTCATGGCCGTGACCGACACCCTGCTGCCCGCGCCGAAGCCGGCCGCCACGCCACCGGAGCGCCGTGGTGGCGTCGCCGCCGTGGGGCTGGTGCTCGGCGGGGCGCTGTCGGTGCAGTTCGGCTCCGCGGTGGCCGCGTTGATCTTCCCGCGTACCGGGGTGGCCGGGGCGGTGACCCTGCGACTGACGATCTCGGCGGTGCTGCTGCTCGTCGTGTGCCGGCCCCGCCTGCGCGGGTACGACAGGTCGGCCTGGGTCGCGGCAGGGGCGTTCGGGCTGGCTCTGGCCGGCATGAACTCGCTGTTCTACCAGGCCATCGAGCGGATCCCGCTGGGTCCGGCGGTGACCCTGGAGGTGCTCGGCCCGCTGGCGCTGTCGGTGTTCACCGCCCGCCGGCTGGCCAGCTGGTGCTGGGCGGGGCTGGCGCTGGCCGGGGTGGCGCTGCTCGGGCAGGGCGGCTTCGACCGGCTCAACCCGGCCGGGGTGGCGTTCGCGTTCGGTGCGGGCGCGATGTGGGCCGCGTACATCGTGCTCAGCGCCCGGGTCGGCGGCCGGTTCCCCGGCGCGGACGGGCTGGCCCTGGCACTGAGCGTCGCCGCGCTTGTCACCCTGCCCCTGGGCATCGCCGACGGCGGCGCGGTGCTGTTCGACCCGACTGTCCTGGCGCTCGGCACGGCCCTCGCGGTGCTCGCCTCGGGCCTGCCGTACACGCTGGAGCTGCTGGCGCTGCGGCGGATGCCGACTGCCACCTTCGCGGTGTTGATGAGCCTCGGCCCGGCCATCGCCACCCTCGCCGGATGGCTGGTCCTGCGCCAGGCGTTGACAGTGCTGGAGTGCGCCGCCGTCGCGCTGGTCATCGCGGCCAGCATCGGGGCGGTACGGGTCAGCGCAGCAGCCGCAGGGCGCCCGGAACGGCGCTGATCGTCACCGGCAGGGCCAGGGAACGCTCCCCGTCGGCGTACGAGGTGATGCCGTCTGCGGTCAACTCCACTGTCCGGGCCCGGTAGCTGGTCACCAGCGGATGGCTGACGTGGGTGCCCTGGTAGATGCGCGGCTTCACCCGGATCAGGGTGCGCCGGTTGACCTGCCCGGCCACCACCACGTCGAGCAGCCCGTCGGTCGGGTCGGCGTCGGGACAGATCCGCATCCCACCGCCGTACGTGGGGCAGTTGCCCACCGCCACCAGCACCGCGTCCACCTCGTGCGGCACCCCGTCGAGGCGCAGCGTGTACCGGCGGGGCCGCAGCCGGGCCAGCTCGACCACGATCGCCAGGTCGTACCGGCGGGGGCCGCGCGGCCAGCGCATCCGGTTCGCCCGCTCGTTGACTATCGCGTCGAACCCGGCCGCCAGGACGGCCCCGTACCAGCGTTCGACGCCGTCGGTGTCGGTCATCCGGGCCAGGTCGACAGCGCGACTGCGGCCGGAACGCAGCGCCTCGGCGATCACCGCGACCGCCGCGAGCGGATCCGCCGGAAAGCCGGTGTCCAGGGCGAAGTCGTTGCCGGTGCCCGCCGGCACCGGACCGAACGGCACGTCGGTGCCGGCGACGGCCTGCACCGCCCGGTGCACCGTGCCGTCTCCGCCGACCGCCACCAGCGCACCGGCTCCCTCGGCGACCGCGGCACGGCACGCCGCCTCCGCCTCGACGGGGCTGGACGCGGACAGCAGCCGGACCGGCCGTCCAGCGGCGGCCAACCCGTCCAGCAACCGGGGCAGCAGGGCGCGGTGCCGACCCCGCCCCGCGGACGGATTGGCGAGCACGGCGACCGGGCCGGGCAGGTGATCGTCTGCGGTCACGGGCAGCACCGTACCGCTCGGACACCAGCAGTTCACCGGGGGCGGGCGCCGTCACGACCAGTCCTGTCGTCGGCGCTCGGCGTGACGCGACGACGCCGCCCCCGGCAGGCGGGGACGGCGTCGGTGAACCTGGCGGCGCGGGACCGTCAGGTCATGTCGTCGTACCGACGCTCGATCGGTGCGGGAGGGGCGATCGGCTCGGGAACACCGATCGGCGCGGTCGCGTCGACCCGCTGCCCGGCCACCACCGGATCCGCGTCGTACTCCAGCGGCGAAACCTCGTCGTCGTCGATGCCGGCGTAGATCTCCTTGCCGCGCCCCCGCCGCCGGTCGTTGAGGAACGCGATGCCCACCGCGCCGAAGTAGAGCGCCGACAGGCAGATCGCCAGTGCGGTCATCCCGAACGGGTCCGGGGTGGGAGTGACCACGGCGGAGAACGCGAAGAACACGAAGATCGCCACGCGCCACCAGCTGAGCAACCGCTTCGCGCTGGCGATGCCCACGAAGTTGAGCATCAACACGATCAACGGGAACTCGAACGCCACACCGAACAGCAGGATCAGGTTGGTGACGAAGGAGATGTACTTGGTGATCTCCAGTGTCGTGCTGATCTCGCTGTCCGAGATGCTGAGCAGGAACTCCAGGCCC
Organism: Micromonospora sp. NPDC047521; assembly: GCF_055587305.1. NCBI lineage: Bacteria > Bacillati > Actinomycetota > Actinomycetes > Micromonosporales > Micromonosporaceae > Micromonospora > Micromonospora sp. NPDC047521. Next base: position 20,684 of record NZ_JBVJGN010000012.1, read on the forward strand.
TTGGCCGTCACGAAGTACGCCAGCACCGCGCCGGCCGCGAACAGCGGCGCGGCCAGGGCGGTGAAGAAGTACGCGTACCGCCGCTCGTGCCGGTGCAGGCCCGGCGCGATGAACGCCCACAGCTGGTAGAGCCAGACCGGCGCGGCCACGATCAACCCGACCCAGAGCGCGACCTTCAGATTGAGCAGGAACAGGTCGGCCGGGCCGAGCTGCACGAACTCGCACTTGCCGTTGACGATCCTGGCCTGCGGCAGGTCACAGTAGGGCTGCTGGAGCAGGTGCAGCACCGGCTTGGCCAGCCAGATGCCGAGGCCGAAGCCGATCAGGATCGCCACGGACGCGCGGAAGAGACGGTTGCGCAGCTCGCGGACATGCTCGATGAGCGTCATCGAACCGTCGGCGGCCCGCTCGAAACTGCTCGGGCCGCGTTTACGCAGGGCGAAGGCCACGGGACTCGGGCCCTTCGGTCAGTTGTCGCGGACGCGGTGCACCGGGTCGACGACCGGCTGCTGCGGCGGGGCCTGGTACGGCGCCTGCTGCGGCTGCCCGGCGTACGGCGCCTGCTGCCCGGCATGCGGCGGCAGCGGCTGGTAGCCGGCCTGCGCGTCGGCCTTCTCGGCGAGGTCGCGGTCGTCGTCCTGCAGGCTCTTGGTCTCGGCCTTGATGATCCGCAGCGAACGGCCGAGCGAGCGGGCCGCGTCGGGAAGCCGCTTCGCACCGAAGAGCAGGATCAGCACAACCACGAGAACTGCGATGTGCCACGGCTTGAGGGCACCCATGAGAAGCTCCAGTCGCTCTGTGTCCGGGGGTGGTACGCAGCCCATCGTACGTGCGGATCGGTCGGATGCCACCCGCCGGGCGGTGGTGGTCCGGCCCGGCCGGTGAAGTCTTGACCAACGTCCGATGATCCGTCAACCGCGCTGGCCGCCCGCGTCGTCAGCCGCGCTTGGCCTTGATCACCGCGAGTCGTTGCTGCGCGGTGTCGAGCTGCCGCTGGACCCCCTCGGCGCGCGCCTGCAACGCCTCGGCGGAATCCCGCAACGTCTCGGCCTCGGCGGCCCGCCGCTGCAACGCCACCGCGGCGCGACGCAGCCGGGGCAGTCGGGCCAGCACCGGGCGCACGGCAAGCGCCAACACCACGAGCGGGAGCAGCACCACCGCGAGCACGATCCAGATCAGCACGGCGGTCAGCCTACTGGGTGCGGCCGGCCACCGCCCGGTCACCCGACGGCGCGCTGTCCGCGTCGGCCTCGGGCGGCCGGGGCACGGCCGGGGGCACCGGCACGGCGTACGCGTCGAGCGCGGCGGCCGCCGTGGCCCGGACCTGCTCGGCCAGCTCGGGCGGGGAGACCACTGTGACCTCCGGGCCGAGGCCGAGCACGAACCGACGCGCCCACCCCAGGTCGGTCACCCGCAGCGAGACGAGCCACTGGTCGCCGTCGCCGGCCTCCACCCGCTCGCACGGGTAGTACTCGGTGATCCACCGCTCGCCCCGGCCGATCCGCAGGGTGATCAGCGGCAGATCCGGAGAGGGACGGAAGACGCCCTCGGTGAGGTCGTGCGGCACGGCCTGCGGGGGAACGGTGGCCGGCTCGTCCAGTTCGGTGATGGCGTCGATGCGGTCGGCCCGGAACAGCCGGACCGCCTCCGCGCGCCGGCACCACGCCTCGACGTACGCCCGACCGCCGACCATCAGCACCCGCAGCGGGTCGATCACGCGCTCGGTGGTCTCGTCCCGGGCCGCCGTGTAGTAGGTGATCCGCAGGGCCCTGCCGCCCTCGACAGCGGCGCGCAGCGCCTCCACCCGCCGGGTGTCCCCCGGCAGCCGTACCGCCACCGGTGCGCCCACCAGGTCGCCCGCGTCCTCGATCTTCGCCAGGGCGCGTTCGACGGCGTCCCGGTTGGCCGCCCCGGGTGTCTCGGCGAGCATCCGCAGCGCCACCACGAGCGCGAGGGCCTCGTCGGGGGTGAGCCGCAGCGGCCGGTCGATGCCGGCGTCGTAGGTGATCGTCACCCGGTCACCGTCGAACGCCATGTCGATGAGGTCACCGGGGCCGTACCCGGGCAGACCGCAGACCCAGAGCAGCTCCAGATCCTCCCGGAGCTGCCGTTCGGTGACACCCAGGTCACCTGCCGCCTCGGCGATCTCGATGCCCGGGCGGGCCAGCAGGTAGGGCACCAGGTTGAGCAGTCGGGCCAGCCGGTCGGCGGACGCGCGGGAGCCGCCCCGGGCGGCGGGGCGGGTCACCGGGCACCTCCGGCGCCGGCCAGCTCGTCGTGGCGCACGGCGATCTCCTTGAGTCGCTGGATGACCGCCTCGCGGACCTCCGGCGGGTCGAGCACCCGCACGTCCGGGCCGTACCCGACCAGGTGGCCGGCCAGCGAGTCCGGGTCGGCGTACGGAAGGACCAGCCGGTCGCCGTCCGACCCGGCGGTCACCTCGACCGCCCAGCGGCGCAGCCCGGCGGCCCGGCCCGACGCGGCCAGCACGGTGGCCCGACCGGTGCGCTCCACCGGCCCCGACCAGCGGGCCACGTGGCTGATCAGGTCTTCGTTGGCCGGCGGCTGGTAGGCGCCTGGCGCACCGGTCACCCGCACCGCGCCGACCACCCGGGACAGCCGGAAGCAACGGGTCGCCGCCCGGTCCAGGTCGTGACCCACCACGTACCACCTGCCACGCCAGCAGACCACGCCCCACGGCTGGAGCCGGCGACGGCTTGGCGCGTCGCGGTCCGGCACCCGGTAGTCGAAACCCACCTCCCGGCGGTCCCGGGCGGCGGCGGTCAGCGGCGCGAACGCCGGGTCGACGGTGACCATCGGCTCCAGGCCGAGAGTGGCCTGCGGGTCGACGTCCACCCCGGCGGCGCGCAGCTTGGCCAGCCCGGACGACGCGGCGGCGGCCAGCCCGGCGTGCTGCCACAGCCGGGCGGCGATGCCCACGGCTGCGGCCTCGTCCGGTTCCAGGGGGATGTCGGGCAGCGCGTACTCCCGGTGGGCGATCCGGTAGCCGGGCTCGGCGTCGAAGACGCTTGCCGTCCCCGTCTCCAACGGCACGCCCAGCTCACGCAGCTCGGCCTTGTCCCGTTCGAACTTGCGCTGGAACGCCTCGTGGTCACGAGCGTCGTCCGGATCGTGCTCGTAACCGGGCACGGTCGCGGCGATCTGCGCGGCGGTCAGGAACCGTCGCGTGGACAGCAGGCAGATCACCAGGTTGACCAGGCGTTCGGTGCGGGTCCGCGACACGGGTAGACGCTAGCAGCCGACGCGCCCGTGACGTGCACCCACGCGGGCGTGCCGCACACTTGTTCGGATCGGTGGTGTCCCGGACCACTAGCCGAGCGCCCCGTCGCCACCGGTCATAGGGTGATCCTCATGTCGCAGGCGGGGGCCAGACCGGAGAGCGAGAGCGTCGGCACCGTCGTCGTCGCGGGCGCCGCCAACCTCGCCATCGCGGTGGCCAAGCTGATCGCCGGGCTGATCTCCGGGTCGGCCGCGATGCTCTCCGAGGCCGCACACTCGGTCGCCGACACCACCACCGAGGTGCTGCTGTTCCAGGCGCTGCGCCGCGGCGCCCGACCGGCCGACCAGCGGCACCCCTTCGGGTACGGCAAGGAGAGCTACGTCTGGGCGTTCTTCGCCGCCATGTTCACGTTCGTCGCCGGCGCCGGTTTCGCCGTCACCCACGGCGTCACGACGATCCTGGTGCACGAGCACAGCGGCGACTTCCTCATCTCGTACGTCGTGCTGGCGGCGTCGTTCGTCATCGAGTCGATCTCGCTGGCCCGCGCCGTACGCCAGGTCCGCCGCGAGTCCCGGCGCTGGGAGACGACCCCGCGGCGGTTCCTGCGGCTGACCGCCGACACCACTGTCAAGGCGGTCTTCCTGGAGGACAGCGCGGCCCTGATCGGCCTGCTGCTGGCCGGCCTCGGAGTCGGCCTGTCGCACGCCACAGGCGACGAGCTGTGGGACGGCGTCGCGTCGATCCTCATCGGTCTGCTGCTGCTGACCGTGGCCGGCATCCTCGCCAGCAACAACCTGTCGCTGCTTGTCGGCCGGGCGGTGCCGGACCGGCTGCGCCGGGCGATCGAGCGGGAGCTGGCCGGGCTGCCCGAGGTGGAGCGCATCGACACGCTGCTGACCATGCAGCTCGGCCCGGACGACATCCTGGTCGCCGCCAAGGTCGACTTCCGGGACGAGGCCACCGGCGCGCAGATCGAGGCCGCCGCCGACGAGGCCGAACGGCGGCTCACCGACCGGTACCCGGAGATCCGCTTCGTCTTTCTCGATCCGACCCGTTCGCTGCCCGGCGCGACCGGGGGCGCCCGGGACACCCAGGCCCGGCCGAGCCCGGACGCCGGCGGAGATCCCGCGCCGAGCTGAACCGGCCGAGCGCCGCACCCGGGCGCGGCCCGCCCGGCACGCGCGGCTAGCGTGCCCGTCATGGTGCGATGGCGTACGGGGACTGTGGCGACGCTGCGACGGCAGTGGACCGGGGCGGTGGAGCTGGACGTCGACCTGCCCGACGGCACGCGGATGCGGGCGCTTGCGTACCCGGAACTGGTAGGCACCCCCGAGCCCGGCGACCGGGTGCTGCTCAACGCCGGCGCGCTGCTGATGGGGCTCGGCACCGGCGGGTACGCCCTGGTCGTGGCCCTGCCGGACCGGTTGCCGCCGGACCCGCCGGACGCCGGGGACACCCGCGACGCCGGGCACCTCGTCAAGGCCCGCTACACGCCGCTGCAACCGATCCTGCTCGGCGTCGACGAGGAGGCCTCCCCGCACCGCGCCGTCCTCGCCGACGCCGACGACCTGCACGGCATGCCTGTGGTGACCGCCGACCTGCACTCGGCACTGCCCGCGATCCTGGCCGGCATCCGCGCCGACGCCCCGCACGCCCGGGTGGCGTACCTGCTCACCGACGGTGGGGCGCTGCCGGCCTGGTTCTCCCGCACCCTCGCCGGGCTGCGCGCCGACCTGGCCGGCACGATCACCGTGGGGCAGGCGTTCGGCGGCGACCTGGAGGCCACCACACTGCACGGCGGCCTGCTCGCCGCCCGGCACGTGCTCGACGCCGACCTGGCAGTGGTCGCGCAGGGGCCCGGAAACCTGGGCACGGGCACCCGGTGGGGCTTCTCCGGGGTGGCCGTCGGCGAGGCGGTCAACGCGGTCGCCACGCTGGGCGGCCGACCGGTCGGCTCGCTGCGGATCTCCGCCGCCGACCCCCGCCCCCGGCACCGGGGCGTGTCACACCACAGCCTCACCGCGTACGGCCGGGTCGCGCTCGCCCCGGCGGAGCTGGTGGTCCCCGACGACCTGGAGCCGGCTCTCGCCGCCGAGGTGGACGCCGCGCTGGCGCCGCTGGCTGATCGGCACCGGATCGTCCGGGTGCCCACGGCGGGTCTCGACGCGGCGCTGCGGGCAAGCGTCGTGCCGCTGTCCACGATGGGCCGTGGCCTCGACGCCGACCACTCCTACTTCGTGGCCGCCGCCGCGGCCGGCCGGCACGCCGTCACCCGGCTCCCCTGACCGGCCCGCCGGCCACCAGTGCTCAGGCCAGGAAGATCAGGGCCAGCCAGCCGCCGACGATGAGGACCAGCGCGAGGGCCAGCACCCAGGTCGGCACTGTGTACTCGCCGCGGCGGTTCCGTTCGATCTCGGCGCGGATCTTCTCCCGCCGACGTTCGACCCAGTTCTGCCGCTCGGTGCCGCCCCCGGGGCGGTCGGAAGGTCCAGAAGTCGTCATGGCGCGCCCAGACTACCGGGCCGGCCCCGACACCACCGCCAGGGCCGGCCCGACCCGTCACATGCTGGCGATCAGCCGCTCCACGCGCTCGTCGTACGCCCGGAACGGGTCCTTGCAGAGCACGGTGCGCTGCGCCTGGTCGTTGAGCTTCAGGTGCACCCAGTCGACTGTGAAGTCGCGCCGCTTCTCCTGCGCGTGCCTGATGAACTCGCCCCGCAGCCGCGCCCGCGTGGTCTGCGGCGGGGTCTCCTTGGCCTCGAAGATCTCCGGGTCGGTGGCCACCCGGTCCACCTCGCCGCGGCGCTCCAGCAGCCCGTAGAGGCCACGGCCGCGCCGCACGTCGTGGTACGCCAGGTCCATCTGCGCGACCCGGGGGTGCGACAGCGGCAGGTCGTGCTTGCGCTGATACCGCTCGATCAGCCGCAGCTTGCTGACCCAGTCGATCTCCCGCGAGACGGGCTCCAGGTCACCGGTCTCCACCGCGTGCAGCACCCGGCCCCACAGCTCGACGACCCGCTTGGCGGCCTGGTCGCCGCCGCGGCGCTCGACGAACTCGGTGGCCTTGGCCAGGTACTCCTGCTGGATGTCCAGCGCGCTGACCTCCTTGCCGGAGGCCAACCGCACCTTGCGTCGGCCGGTGATGTCGTGCGACACCTCCCGGATGGCCCGGATCGGGTTCTCCAGCGACAGGTCGCGCATGACGACCCCGGCCTCGATCATCCGCAGCACGATGTCGGCGGTGCCGACCTTGAGCAGCGTGGTGACCTCGTTCATGTTGGAGTCGCCGACGATCACGTGCAGGCGCCGGTAGCGCTCGGCGTCGGCGTGCGGCTCGTCGCGGGTGTTGATGATCGGGCGGCTGCGGGTGGTCGCCGAGGAGACGCCCTCCCAGATGTGCTCGGCCCGCTGCGACAGGCAGTAGACCGCGCCGCGCGGGGTCTGCAGGACCTTGCCGGCTCCACAGATCAGCTGTCGGGTGACCAGGAACGGGATGAGCACGTCGGCGAGCCTGCCGAACTCGCCGTGCCGGGAGACCAGATAGTTTTCGTGGCAGCCGTACGAGTTGCCGGCCGAGTCGGTGTTGTTCTTGAACAGGTAGATCTCACCCGCGATGCCCTCGTCGTGCAGCCGCTTCTCGGCGTCGACGAGCAGACCCTCCAGGATCCGTTCGCCGGCCCGGTCGTGGGCGACCAGGTCGGTCACCGAGTCGCACTCCGGTGTGGCGTACTCCGGATGCGACCCGACGTCCAGGTAGAGCCGGGCCCCATTGCGCAGGAAGACGTTGCTCGACCGACCCCAGGAGACCACGCGACGGAACAGATACCGCGCGACCTCGTCCGGGGACAGCCGCCGCTGCCCGCGATAGGTGCAGGTGACGCCGTACTCGGTCTCGAGGCCGAAGATTCGCCGCTCCATGGTGTGACATTAGCCGCCCGGAGGCCCGGTTCGTCACTGTCAGACCACAGGTCGTGCCGCGGGGGCGGTCACATACCGGCTGAGTGCGACATTCCGTCCGGGCCGATGCTCGCCACGAACCGCCGGCAGTTGTCGTACTCGGGCAGCAGCCCCCGCTCGCGGGCCTGTGCGAGGGTCGGTGCCGCCTCGTCGCGCGCGGACAGCAGCGGAACCTCGGCGGGCCACTCGATGCCCAGCTCCTCGTCCAGCGGGTGCACGGCGTGCTCACCTGTCGGGTTGTACGTGGCCGAGCAGAGGTAGCTCAGCGTCGCGTCGTCGGTCAGGGCGCAGAAGCCGTGCCCCAGACCCTCGCTGAGGTAGACCGCCCGGCGGTCGGTGTCGTCGAGCCGGACGCCCTCCCAGCGGCCGAACGTCGGCGAGCCCACCCGCAGGTCAACGATCACGTCGAGCACGGCACCACGCACGCAGGTGACGTACTTCGCCTGCCCGGGAGGGACGTCGGCGAAGTGGACGCCCCGCACCACGCCGCGCGCGGAGACCGACATGTTGGCCTGGGCGAGGCGCAGCGGATGCCCCACCGCCTCGGCGAGCTTGTCGAAGCGGTACCACTCCATGAACATGCCGCGCGGGTCGCCGTGCTGCTGGGGGCTGATCTCCCAGGCGCCCTCGATGCTCAACTGCCGGATCTTCACCAGGAGGCCCCGGGGTTGCCGTCGCGCCCGGCCAGCAGACCGAGCAGGTAGTCGCCGTAGCCGCTCTTGGTCAGCGGGGCGGCCAGCGCGCGCAGCTGATCGTCGTCGATCAGGCCGGCCCGCCAGGCCACCTCCTCGACACAGCCGATCTTGAGACCCTGCCGCTCCTCGACCACCCGGACGAACTCGGCGGCCTGCATCATCGAGGTGAACGTGCCGGTGTCCAGCCAGGCGGTGCCCCGGTCCAGCACGGTCACCGACAGCTCCCCGGTCTCCCGGTACGCCTCGTTGACCGCCGTGATCTCCAGCTCGCCACGCGCGCTCGGGGTGAGCTTGCCGGCGATGTCGACCACCCGGTTGTCGTAGAAGTACAGCCCCGGCACCGCGTAACGGGACTTCGGCCGGGCCGGCTTCTCCTCGATCGAGAGCACCCGACCGTCGGCGTCGAAGTCGACCACGCCGTACTCCTGCGGGTTGGCGACCTGGTAGGCGAAGACCCGACCGCCGACGGGGTCACCGTGGTCGGCGAGCTGCCGACCCAGACCCACGCCGTGGAAGATGTTGTCGCCGAGGATCAGCGCCACCGCCTCGTCGCCGATGAAGTCCGCGCCGAGGATGAACGCCTGCGCGATGCCCTCCGGGCGCTCCTGGCTGACGTACTCCAGCCGCAGCCCGAACTGACTGCCGTCGCCGAGCAGCCGCCGGAACTGGTCCTGGTCCTCCGGGGTCGTGATCACCAGGATCTCCGAAACCCCGGACATCACCAGGGTGGAGAGCGGGTAGTAGACCATCGGCTTGTCGAAGACCGGCATCAGCTGCTTCGACACCGCCCGGGTGATCGGCCACAGCCGCGATCCGGTGCCGCCGGCAAGTAGGATTCCACGCACCGGCGAAGCCTACCGGCATGTATACGGAACGTGCGCGGGGGTCGCGTCCCACGGCCCGCGCCGAACGTCGCGTACACTTTCGGACCCGTGAGGATCCTCGTCACCGGCGGAGCCGGATTCATCGGGTCGGAGTACGTTCGACTGCTGCTGGGCAAGCCCCTGGGCAGCGCTGACGGCGTGCCACCGCTCGAACCGGCGGTCGTGACCGTGCTCGACAAGTTGACCTACTCGGGCAACCGGGCCAACCTCGACCCCGTCCGCGACGATCCCCGTCTGCGGTTCGTGCAGGGTGACATCTGCGACCCGGTCGTGGTCGACGAGGTCGTCGCCGACCACGACGTGATCGTGCACTTCGCCGCCGAGTCCCACGTCGACCGCTCGATCGCCGGCGCCGCGCCGTTCGTCACCACAAACGTGCTGGGCACCCAGACCCTGCTCGACGCCGCGCTGCGGCACGGCACCGGCCGGTTCGTGCACGTGTCCACCGACGAGGTCTACGGCTCCATCGACGAGGGCTCCTGGACCGAGACCTGGCCGCTGGCCCCGAACTCGCCGTACTCGGCGTCCAAGGCCGGCTCCGACCTGCTGGCCCTGGCCTACCACCGCACCCACGGCATGGACGTGGTCGTCACCCGCTGCTCCAACAACTACGGTCCGTACCAGTTCCCGGAGAAGGTCATTCCGCTGTTCGTGACCAACCTGCTCGACGGCGGGACGGTTCCGCTCTACGGCGACGGCGGCAACATCCGCGACTGGCTGCACGTGCACGACCACTGCCGGGGCATCGCCCTGGTCCAGCAGAAGGGCCGCGCCGGCGAGGTCTACAACATCGGCGGCGGCACCGAGCTGACGAACAAGGAGCTCACCGGCCGTCTGCTGGAGGCCTGCGGCGCCGACTGGGACCGCGTCGTGCCCGTCGCCGACCGCAAGGGCCACGACCGCAGGTACTCTCTCGACATCACCAAGATCAGCGAGGAGCTGGGCTACCGGCCCAGCATCACCCTCGAGGACGGCCTCGCCGACACCGTGCGCTGGTACCAGGAGAACCGTGCCTGGTGGGAGCCGCTGAAGTCGGCGCCCACCGCATGACCCGTCTCCTCGTCACCGGCGCCGGCGGGATGCTCGGCCGGGACCTGGTCACCGTCCTGGAGACCCGGCCCGACCTGAAGGTCACCGCCGCCGCCCGTGCCGACCTGGACGTCACCGACCCCGCCGCGGTCCGCGCCGCGGTCGCCGGGCACGACGTGGTGATCAACGCCGCCGCGTGGACCAACGTCGACGGCGCCGAAGCCGACGAGGCGGCGGCCACCGCCGTCAACGGCCATGGCGTGGCGAACCTCGCGGCGGCGTGCGCCACCGGCGGCACCAGGCTGATCCAGGTCTCCACCGACTACGTCCTCGCCGGCGACGCGGACTCCCCCTACCCGGAGGACGCGCCCACCGCGCCGGTCAACGCGTACGGGCGCGGCAAGCTGGTCGGCGAGCAGGCAATCGCCCGCCTGCTGCCGGACGCCGGGTACGTGGTCCGCACCGCCTGGCTGTACGGCGCGCACGGGCCGAACTTCGTGGCCACCATGCTGCGGCTCGCCGACCAGCGCGAGCACCTCGAGGTGGTCGACGACCAGCACGGGCAGCCCACCTGGTCGTACCGCCTGGCCGAGCGGCTGGTCGCGCTCGCCGACGCCGCCCTGGACGGTCGGGCGGCGCCCGGCGTCTACCACGGCACCTGTGCCGGCCAGACCACGTGGTACGGGCTCGCCCGCGCCGCGTTCACGCTGGCCGGTCTCGACCCGGACCGGATCCGACCCACCACCAGCGACCGGTATCCTCGTCCCGCCCCCCGTCCGGCGTACAGTGTGCTAGGGCACAGCCGTTGGGCGGTCGCGGGTCTGCCGCCTCTTCCGGATTGGCACTCCACCCTGGTTGACGCGTTCCACTCCCCCGCTCCACCCGCCCCGTGGAAGGTCGCATGAAGCTCACCCTCGTCACCGGCCTGACCGGCCTGCTACTGCTCGGCACCATCGTCGAGCTGCTGCGCCGCCGTCAGCTGCGGGAGAAGTACGGCATGCTCTGGCTCGCCGTGCTGATCATCGTGATTCCGCTGTCCCTGTTCCCCCGGCTGCTCGACAACGTCGCCGAACTCCTCGGCGTCGCGTCCGGTGTCAGCCTGGTGCTCTTCCTCGGCATCGTCTTCCTGCTGCTGGTGTGCGTACACCTCAGCTGGGAGGTAAGCGCCCTGGAAGAAGAGACCCGCACCCTGGCCGAAGACTTCGCCCTGCTCCGCGCGCAGATCGACGCGGACCGGGCGGCCCGAGACGAACTGGTGTCCACCGATGGTTAACGGCAAGCGCACCTTGATCATCATTCCGGCCCTCAACGAGTCGGGCTCGATCGCCGACGTCGTCGGCGAGGTCCGCGGCGAGCTGCCCGGAGTCGACGTGCTCGTCGTCGACGACGGCTCCACCGACCGCACCGCCGCGGTCGCCGCCGCCGCAGGTGCCCGGGTCGCGAAACTGCCGTACAACCTCGGTGTCGGCGGGGCCATGCGCCTCGGCTACCGGTACGCCCGGGACAACGACTACGACGTCGCCATCCAGATCGACGCCGACGGCCAGCACGACCCCCGGTACGTGCCGAAGCTCGTCGACCTGCTGGACGACAACGACCTGGTCATCGGCGCGCGCTTCGCCGGCGAGGGTGACTACAACGTCCGCGGCCCCCGCCGCTGGGCCATGGTCATGCTCTCCGGCGTGCTGTCCCGGGTGGCCCGCACGAAGCTCACCGACACCACGTCCGGCTTCCGGGCCGCCAACCGGCGGGTCATCGAGATGTTCGCCGGGTGGTACCCGGCCGAGTACCTCGGCGACACCGTGGAGACCCTCGTGCACACCGCCCGGCGTGGCTACCGCATCCGGCAGGTGCCGGTGGCCATGCGCAAGCGGATGGCCGGCACGCCCAGCCACTCCCCCGCCAAGGCGATGATCTACCTCGGTCGCGCGTTCGCGGTGCTCACGCTGGCGCTCATCCGCCGGTGATTCGACGGCTACTGAGCCTGGTCCCGCCCGGCACCGTCGCTGTCGGTGCCGGGCTGGCCCTTCTCGGGCTCGCCTCCTACGTGCATCTGGCAGTGGCCGGGCACAGCCTCACCGAGGCGGACTACAACTCGCTCTCGGTGCTCTGGACGATCGTGTTCACCCTGGGCATCGGCATGTTCATGCCCGTCGAGCAGGAGGTCGCCCGGATCATCGCCGCCCGTCGCAGCCAGGGGCTGCCGGCCGGTCCGGTCCTGGCGCGGGGTGGTCTGCTCGCGGCAGCCATCCTGCTCGGGCTGGTCACGCTGATCCTCGTCGCCCGCCAGCCGATCGCCGATCGGCTGTTCGGCGGCGACGGCACGATGGTCACCGTGCTCATCGGAGCGCTGGCCGCGCTGGCGGTCGCGCACACCACACGTGGCGTGCTCGCCGGGCTTCAGCTCTTCCCCTGGTACGGCACGCAACTCGCCCTCGACGGCGGGCTGCGCATCGCCCTGGTCGTCCTGCTCGGCCTCGCCGGCGTCACCTCGCCCGTGTGGTTCGGCGCCGTCCTGGTCATCGCGCCCCTGCTCGGCGTGGCGCTGACCACCCCGCCGGTCCTGCGGGCGGCCGGCGGCGGCACCGCCGTGGCCTGGACGACACTGGTACGTGGTCTGGGTCTGCTCGTGGTCTCCAGTCTCCTCGCGCAGGTCGTGGTCAACATCGGCGTGATCAACGTGAAGTTGCTCGACCCGAGCGACACCGCCACCGCCGGGGCCCTGCTGTCCGCGCTCGTCCTGGTCCGGATCCCGCTGTTCGTCTTCGCCTCGCTCCAGGCGTCGCTGCTGCCCGGCCTGGCCACCGCAGTCACCACAGGTGACCACGCCGCCTTCCGGAGTCTGCTCCGGCGGGCCCTGGGCGTCGTCACCGCGCTCGGCGTCGCCGGGGCGGTCCTCGCCGTCCTGCTCGGTCCCTGGCTGGTCCGCACCCTGTTCGACGCCCCGGACGTCCTCGGCCACGGCGACTTCGCCTGGCTCGCCGTCGCGACGCTCGCCTACCTGTGGGCGATGGTGTTCGGCCAGGTGCTGCTGGCGCTCAACAGGCACCGGGCGCAGGCCGTCGCCTGGTGCGTCGGCGTCGCGGTCCTCGTCGCCGTCACTCTCATCCCGCTCCCGGTCGCCCTGCGCGTCGAGATCGGGTACGCCAGTGGCTCGGTGATGGTGGCGGCCGTGATGGCCTTCCTGCTGCGCAACGCCGTCCGTCCCGGCCCCACCACCCCCCTCGCCCCCTCGCGCGACACCGTCGCTGTCGGCCCCACCGGAGGCACCCGATGATCCGACCACGGGTGAGCGCGGTCATGCTCGCCTACGGCCCGGAGCCGTACCTCGTCGACGCTGCTCGGGCGGTGCTGGCCAGTACCGACGTCGAGGTCGACCTCATCGTTGTCGACAACGGCTGCACGGGGGACGGCATCGACATCGTCAAGGGCCTGCCCGGGGTACGGGTGGTGCGGCCGGAGGAGAACACCGGCTACTCCGGCGGCTGCCGGGTGGGCGCGGCCGAGGCGACCGGGGACTGGCTCGTGTTCGTCAACTCCGACGCCGTGGTGGCACCCGACGCCGTGGCGAAGACGACGGCCGTGGCCGCCGAGCCGGGCGTCGGCGCGGCGATGGCGTCGATCCGGCTGGCCGACCAGCCCGAGTTGATCAACACCAGTGGCAACCCGCTGCACTTCACCGGCCTCTCCTGGGCCGGCGGAAACGGCGAGCCGGCGAGCGCCCACGCCCAGCGCAAGGTCGTTCCCTCGCTCAGCGGGTGCTGCTTCGTGATCAGCCGTCAGCTCTGGCGGGACCTCGACGGCTTCGCCGCCGAGTACTTCGCGTACCACGAGGACACCGAACTCAGCCTGCGGCTCTGGCAGCGGGGCCTGCGCCTCGAGTACGTGCCGGACGCCGTCGTGCTGCACCACTACGAGTTCTCGCGAAACGCCCTGAAGCTGTACCTCGTCGAGCGGAACCGGCTCGTCACCCTGCTCACCGCGTACGAGGCACGGACCCTCGTCGTGCTGTCACCCGCGCTGCTGCTCACCGAGGTCGCCATGCTCACCGCCGCGATCGTCGGCGGATGGTCCCGGCAGAAGGCGCGGGGTTGGGGCTGGCTGTGGCGCAACCGCGGCTGGGTACGCGCCCGCCGGCGGCAGCTGCAGACCGAACGTCGGGTGCCGGACGGGGTCATCGCGGAGCTGATGACCGGCCGTGTCACGCCCTCAGGTGTGCCCACCACGGCCGGGCTGGGCGTCTTCAACGCGGTCGCCGGCGGCTACTGGGCGCTGAGCAGGCCGCTGCTGCGCCGCCGGTGAAGCACGCGGTGCCGGGCTCGACGACGAGCCCGGCACCGCGTGATAGCCGATTCCTAGCGTTCGCCGCCCTCGGCCGGCCGGTCCTCGAGGTCCGCCGAACCCGCCGACGTGGTCGGCTTGTGCGCCTCAGTGGTCGGCACGGTGGGCTCCGCGCCGCCGCCCGCCCCGGCGGCCTGCCCGCCGGCCTCGACCTCGCCGTCCAGCAGCGCCGTCAGCGCGGCGCCGGTGATACGACGGAACGTACGCCCCACCCGCTGGCGGTCCAGGACGGCCACCTCGAGCTGGTTGGCGGCGATCGTCCGGGCGGCGCCACCCTCCCCACCGACGCTGCTCAGGGCCTGCACCGCTACCTTGGCCGCCTCGGCCAGGGACATGTCCGCGCGGTGCTGTGACTTCAGCACACCGGTGATCGCCTCGGCCTGGCCACCCATCGCCATGCGGCCCGGCTCGTCGTTGACCGAGCCGTCGTAGGTCAGCCGGTACAGCTCGTCGGCGTCCGCGGTCGGGCCGACCTCCGCCACGCAGATCTCCACCTCGAAGGGCTTCGACTGCTCGGTGAAGATCGCGCCGAGCGTCTGCGCGAACGCGTTGGCCAGGGCGCGGCCGGTGACGTCACGCCTGTCGTAACTGAGGCCGTTCAGGTCGGCCATCCGTACGCCGGCGCGGCGCAGGTTCTCGAACTCGTTGTACCTGCCGACCGCGGCGAACCCGATCCGGTCGTAGATCTCGCTGACCTTGTGCAGGGCGCTGGAGAGGTTCTCCGCGACGAAGAGGACCCCGCCGGCGTAGCTGAGGACCACCGCGCTGCGACCCCGGGCGATGCCCTTGCGGGCCAACTCGGAACGGTCCCGCATGATCTGTTCGGGAGAGGCGTAGAACTGCATTGCCACGGCGGCGATTCTCCTTACGGCGCTGTGCTGACGACTGCTGACTGGTGGGGCGCGGGTCTCAACCGCCCGGATTCTCCATCCGGCCGGCGACCACACCCTCGGCGATCGCGGCCGTCTCGGTGTCGGTCAGCCGGCGGGTGCCCTCGGCGGTCGCGGTCATCACCACCGGATAGATCCGGCGGGTCAGATCCGGTCCGCCGGTAGCGGTGTCGTCGTCGGCGGCGTCGTAGAGCGCCTCGACCGCGAGCCGGGTCGCGTCCTCGACGGACAGACCAGCCCGGAAACGCTTCTTCAGCGCCGACTTGGCGAAGAGCGAGCCGGAGCCGATGGCGTCGTACCCGGTCTCCTCGTAGGGGCCGCCCGTCACGTCGAAGCTGAAGATCCGGCCCGCCGTCGCCGCGTCACCCGCGGCCAGGTCGAAGCCGGCGAACAGCGGCACCACGGCCAGCCCCTGCATGGCGGCGCCCAGATTGCCGCGGATCATCGAGGCCAACCGGTTGGCCTTGCCGTCGAGCGAGAGCATCGCGCCCTCGATCTTCTCGTAGTGCTCCAACTCCACCTGGAACAGTCGCATCAACTCGATGCCGATGCCCGCCGTGCCCGCGATGCCGACAAGCGAGTACGCGTCGGCCGGGTGCACCTTCTCGATGTCCCGCTGGGCGATCAGGTTGCCCATGGTGGCCCGTCGGTCGCCGGCCATCACCACGCCGCCGGCGGCCGAGATGGCCACGATGGTGGTCGCGTGCGGCGCCAGGTCGGCGGCCATGCCCGGGGGCAGGGGTCGCCGGCCGGGCAGCATCTCGGGGGCCACCCGGCTCAGAAACGTGGTGAAGGACGACGTCCCCGCGTTGGTGAACACATCTGGTAGACGCCCGGATGGATCAAAGCCCGCTGCCACGTGGTTCCTCTCAGGTACGTGATCGCCCTGGCCAGCCTCATGGGACTGTCACGGAACTGGCCAAGACCACCGTTGCAGTTGAAGCAGAGTATCCCGCGCACCCATCCGGTGCGATGATCGTGGTCCAGATGTTGCGGGTCGGCCTCGCCACAGATGGCGCAGAGCCCGCCCTGTTCGGCCAGGAGCTCCTGGAACTCCTTCTCCCCGACGCCATAACGCCGCCGCAGGTGGTACTCGCGATCGCCGCCGTAGAGCCGCTCTTTGGCTTCCCTGGTCTTGGTGTTGTGGCAGGGCTTGCAGTAGGTGGCATAACCGGAGGCGTCCGCCCGGTTGTGCGGGAAGAAATCGAATGGCTTGACCGCGTTGCAGGACGGACAGAACTTGTGCCCCTCCGGCACGACACGACCTTCGCGCACTTCACGGTCGAACTTCGCCCTTACCCGACCCGCGTAGCTTGCCTTGGACCGCTCGTTGAAGCAGGGCTTGCAGTAACTACCTCGCCCACCCGGCCTCTTGGTGCTCACACAGAACTCATCGAGCGCCTTTCACTCGCTGCAATCTCGGCAGCGACGAAACCCGTCCCGATCATCGCCCACTTGTTCCATGTCCGAATTGACCCTATATGCTCACTCACCCCCCTTTTGCACGTAACCCCTCACGAACTCTTCCGCGTTCTCTTCGAGGACGGAGTCGATCTCATCAAGCAGGTCGTCGACGTCCTCGGTGATCTCGGCGTGCCGCTCGGCCACCTCGGGGTTGGCCTCGGTGGTGACGTCCTCGATCTCCTCGCCCTGACGGGACTTGCCGGACTGCGACTGGCCGCCGCTGTCATGAGTGGCCATGGCTGTCTCCTCCACGATCGTCTGGCATGAAATCTACCCCGCTCGGGCGACAGAAAGCCCTCACGTCAGGAGTGTTCGCGTCTGTTGCGTTCAGCCCCGGGGAGCCGACGCGTCCGCCGTGACCGGCACCGGGCCGGACTCCGGCGTGCGCTCCGGCTCGCGCGACGGCCGCACCGACGCGTCCTCGGGCGGCGCCTGACGACGGATGCGCGGAGTCCAGTCCTTGAACCGCAGGGCCTGCTTCTCCACCAGATGCCAGGACAGGAAGGCCAGGGCCACGGTGCAGATCATGACCACCGCGAAGTACCCGACGAAGCCCCAGGCCGCCGCACCCAGCCAGGCCAGCATCTGTTGCACGACGAAGGAGTAGATGTAGATGCCGTACGAGTAGTCGTTCTTCTGGCCCACCACATGCAGCAGACGAGGCAGCCGGACGGCGAGGTAGAGGATCGCGTACTCGTAGGCGAGCAGGGCCGGGCCGAACAGGTGACCCTCGAGCGTCTGCCAGCCGGTCACCACGATGGCGAGCACGCCGAGGACGTCGCTGATGGGCAGCTTGTCGCTGTACAGGTCCGCCACGGCGCCCACGAGGAACATGAAGCCGAAACGCAGGAACCAGATCTTGCTGAGCGCGCCGAGCAGCGGCAGCGGGCCGAGCGAGCCGCTGGTGAAGTACGTCGACCCGCCGAAGCGCAGAGCCTCGTACTGGTTCCACAGCAGCAGACCGAAGACGAGGACGGCGGCGGCGAGCACCAGCCACCGGGCGCGACGCAGCACCGCCACCACGGCCAGCGACGCCACGATCAGATAGCAGAAGATCTCGTAGCTGAGCGTCCAGAGTGAGCCGTCCAGAACGCTCCGACGCACCAGCTCGCCGTACGGCGTGTCCCGGAAGACGTCCATGATCCCCTGCTGGCGGTAGCCACCCCACCAGTTGGCCTGGAGGAAGTTGACCACACCGGCCGGGTGCCGCCACAGGCCGTCCACGTTGCCCCGCTCGGCGTACCAGACGATCGGGGCCACCACGAAGCCGATGAACAGCAGACACACCCACAGACCCGGCCAGATCCGCAGGGCGCGGTGCCACAGGTAGCGGGGCAGGCTGGCACGCCTGGCGCTGCGGGTGATGAGGAACCCGGAGATGCCGAAGAAACCGGCGACCCCCAGACCCGCCACGTCGACCACCTCGGTCAGCGGTCGGGCGTACCCGATCACCGCGGTGTGCGCGAGGACGACCGCTACGGCAAAGCAGAGCCGCAGGAAGCCGAAACTGTTGGCGCGCCCGGCATACGCGTTCGACAGCGGAACAGCCGTCAGCGCACGCCGGCCAACCTGCCGGGCAGAGGGGAGCATCGCATCACCGTGTGGGTCGAAGATTCGGGGGACGGCCTAGCATGCCACAGCGTGATCCCCTGCGGAGGTACCGGTTCTCAGCCGCCGGTAAGCGTTTCCAGAAGGTCCTTCGCGCTGGCGCAGCGGTCGAACAGAGCACCCACGTGCGCGCGGGTGCCCCGCTCCGGTTCCATCATCGGCACCCGTACCAACGACTCCCGGCCCACGTCGAAGATCACCGAATCCCAGCTCGCGGCGACCACCTCGGAGGCGTACTGGGCCAGGCAGCGGCCCCGGAAATAGGCCCTGGTGTCCTCCGGCGGCTCGGTCATGGCGCGGCGCGTCTCGTCGTCGGTGAGCAGCGTCTTCATCGCGCCCCGGGTGACCAGCCGGTGGTAGAGGCCCTTCTCCGGGCGGACGTCGGAGTACTGCAGGTCGACCAGTTGGAGCTTGTGCGAGCCCCAGCCGAGCTTCTCCCGCTCCCGGTAGCCCTCCAGCAGCCGCAGCTTGGCCACCCAGTCCAGCTCGTCGGCGCAGAGCATCGGGTCGCGCCCGAGCCGGTCGAGCACGCTCTCCCAGCGGTCGAGCACGTCGACAGTCTGCTCGTCGGCGTCGGTGCCGTACCTGTCGTCGACAAAGGACCGGACCCGCTCCAGGTACGCCCACTGCAGGTCGAGGGCGGTGAGGCGGCGACCGTCACGCATGCGCATCAGATGCGACAGGCTGGGGTCGTGGCTGACCGCCCGCAGCTCGCTGACCGGGTCGGCGATGCCGAGGTCGGCGCCGAGCGCCTTCTCCTCGATCATGGTGAGGATCAGCGCGGTGGTGCCCACCTTGAGGTAGGTGGAGATCTCGGAGAGGTTGGCGTCGCCGATGATGACGTGCAGCCGGCGGTACTTGTCGGCGTCGGCGTGCGGCTCGTCGCGGGTGTTGATGATCGGCCGCTTCAGGGTGGTCTCCAGGCCCACCTCGACCTCGAAGAAGTCGGCGCGCTGGGAGATCTGGAAGCCGCTCTGCCCGCCGTCCTGCCCGATGCCGACCCGGCCGGCGCCGCAGACGATCTGCCGGGTCACGAAGAACGGCGTCAGGTACGCCACGATGTCGGCGAACGGGGTCTGCCGGCGCATCAGGTAGTTCTCGTGGGCGCCGTAGCTGGCGCCCTTGTTGTCGGTGTTGTTCTTGTACAGATGGATCGGCTGGGTGCCCGGGATGGTGGCGGCCCGGCGGGACGCCTCGGCCATCACCCGCTCGCCGGCCTTGTCCCAGCGCACCACGTCGAGCGGGGTGGTGACCTCGGGGGTGGAGTATTCGGGGTGGGCGTGGTCCACGTAGAGGCGTGCGCCGTTGGTGAGTATCACGTTGGCCAGACCGAGGTCCTCGTCGGCGAGCGCCTCCGCCGGGTCGTAGGCCGCCCCGGAGTAGGTGAAGCCACGGGCGTCGCGCAGCGGCGACTCCTCCTCGTAGTCCCAGCGTGCCCGCCCGCCCCTGTTGAGTTCGGGGCGCGCCCCGTAGGCGTTGACCACCTGCGACGAGGTGACCATCGGGTTGGCTCCGGCCTGACCGGGCACCGAGATGCCGTACTCGACCTCGGTGCCCATGATCCGTCTTACGCTCATCGACCTACCCGCTTCGCTCGCCCGACCCGGTCCCCCGTCAGGTCGAGCGTAGTCCGCCCTGGGCGCCTGCACTCTGCAGGTGAGAGCCGGCGGGCCGGAACAGTTCGATGGATTCGGTGGCGGGACGCCCGTCGGGCGAGGTCGGTTCGTCGGTGTCGGAGGTGCGGGTGCTCCAGACGAGCCATCCGAACAGCACCAGACCGACAGTGGCGCTCAGCAGCGGAAGCACCGAGCCGACCACCGGGTGCCAGTCGCCGGCGAGCGGGTTGAGGCTGCTCAAGCCGACGTTGGCGGGTAGGCCGTTCTGCCAGCGGACCATCGTGTAGGCCAGGCAGAACAGGTGGATCGGCAGCAGGACCAGCACGGCGAGGCGGGTGAACGAGCGGGCCCGGGCCACCTCGAAGCCGCGCCGCTCGGCGGCCCACGCGGCGTAGAGCAGGACGCCTACCAGCATGGGCAGCATGTAGCGGCCCTGCGTGACGAAGCCGCTCTCGTTGACCAGGGCGATCTGCATGAGGGAGGGAACGGCCACGCCACCGCCGAGCAGCACGAGCAGGCGCCACCGGTCGAGGGTGCTGCCCCAGACGACGCCGATCAGCAGCAGCGCCCCCGCGACGAGCTGCCAGATGACGTACGGCGGCGCCGGCATGCGGGTGTCCAGCCAGGAGGTGACCCCGACGATCTGGTCGAGGTACCCCCGCCACCGGTCGGCCTCGATCAGCGCCGCCTGCCCGTAGGTGAGCGACTTGGCGGAATAGTTGCCCAGGTCCGAGGTCTGCTGGCGGACCGTCCAGGCGAGCACCGCCAGGGTGGACACGACGATGCCGCCCGCCCAGAGCTGTGCGGCCCGGTCACGCAGCAGGCCCACGAGGTTGCTGCGGCGCAGCGGGAAGGCGAGCGCCACGAAGGCGGTCGCGAGCCACAGCGGGCCGGTCTGGCGCAGTACCGCCAGCAGCAACCCGCTGATCCCGACCAGCAGGATCAGGTGCCGCCGGGGGCCGGGTGGGCCGATCATCAGGGGGATCACCGCGCTGAAGAAGGCGATGCCGGCCGCGATCTCCAGACCGTTGGGGTTGACCGCGCTGGCCATGTGCACGGCCATCGGGGTGGTGACCACGACCAGGGCGCCCATCATCAGGCCCCGCCGGGAGCGGTTGCGGATCACCACGAACGCGCTGGCGAGCAGCGCGGCGCAGCACAGCGCGCTGATCATGCGGGCGAGCAGGACGCCGGACCAGCCCGGCCACAGCACCGTCGGCGCGCCGACCAGGGCGTAGTAGGCGGGGAAGTAGCGGCCCGCGCCGGTGCCGGCCCGGGTCGGTGTCCGGTCACTGCCCGGCGGCTGGGCGCACGCGGCCGACACATCCTTCTTGAACTGCCAGCACTGTTCCCGGACGAGACCACCGGGAACGGTCTGGAAGGCGCCGGTGCCCTTCTTCGCGGCGGCCGGCGGGGGTGCGATCTGTCCCGCGGCGACGCCTGCCGCCCGGACGATGTGTTCGCGCTCGTCCGGTGTGCCGTCGTACGGGGCGGCCATCGACCAGGCGAAGATGAGCAGGAAGAAGGCGACAAAGGCCAGGGCCCAGTGTCGTCGGGCGCCGCTCGTGGTCGCTGCCGGGCTCTCGCCGGTGGCCGTTGGCGTCACTCTTCCGGGATCAGGCACGTCAACCTCGCGGCTCGCGCGGGCAGGCCCCGCTGGGTGGATGGACAGACGATAGACTCCCTCGTCGTCCTCACCGCTCCGGGTCCCCCCTTGGAGAACTCTTTGCTGTCACCTGTTGCCGATTCCGTCCGCCACCTGTCCCGACACAGTGCCGTGCGGTTCCTGGTCGTCGGGGGTCTGAGCGTCGCCGTGGACACCGGCTCACTGTTCATCTACCACGGAGTCATGCGGATCGTCCTGCCAGTCGCGGCCGGCCTGTCGTTCCTGACCTCGTTCTGGGTCAACTTCGGGCTGAACCGGGCGTGGTCGTTCGGCTCGTCCGCCCAGATGGTGCCTCAGGTCGGGCGCTACTTCGCCCTGGTCCTGGCGAACCTGACCGCCAACGTCGTGCTGGTCTCCGGGCTGACCTGGGCGGGCACCCCGTACCTGCTGGCCAAACTTCTCGTGACGGCGTCGTTGTCGGCGGTGAACTACGTGGTGTCCAAGCGCTGGATCTTCGCCTGACGACCACCTCAGAACCGGCTGCGGGGGTGTCCACCTGATGGTGGACACCCCCGCAGCTGGTGTCAGAGGTACTGGCCGGTGTTGCTGGCGGTCTCGATGGACCGGCCGGCCTCGGTGCCCTTGCCGCCGGAGACGAGCGTACGGATGTAGACGATCCGTTCGCCCTTCTTGCCGGAGATCCGGGCCCAGTCGTCGGGGTTCGTGGTGTTGGGCAGATCCTCGTTCTCGCGGAACTCGTCGACGCAGGCGTCGAGCAGGTGCTGCAGGCGCAGTCCCTTGCGGCCGGAGGTGAGGAACTCCTTGATGGCCATCTTCTTGCTCCGGTCGACGATGTTCTGGATCATCGCGCCGGAGTTGAAGTCCTTGAAGTAGAGGACTTCCTTGTCCCCGTTGGCGTAGGTGACCTCGAGGAACCGGTTCTCCTCGGTCTCCGAGTACATCCGCAGCACCACGGCGTCGATCATGGCGGCGACGGTGGCCTGGGGGTCGGCTCCGTGTTCGGCCAGGTCGTCCGGGTGCAGCGGCAGCCCGGAGAGGATGTACTTGGAGAAGATGTCCTTGGCCGCCTCGGCGTCCGGTCGCTCGATCTTGATCTTCACATCGAGTCGGCCGGGTCGCAGGATCGCCGGGTCGATCATGTCTTCCCGGTTGGAGGCGCCGATGACGATGACGTTCTCCAGCCCCTCCACGCCGTCGATCTCACTGAGCAGCTGCGGGACGATCGTGTTCTCCACGTCGGAGGAGACACCGGAGCCACGGGTCCGGAAGATCGAGTCCATCTCGTCGAAGAACACGATCACCGGGGTGCCCTCGCCGGCCTTCTCCCGAGCCCGCTGGAAGATCAACCGGATGTGCCGCTCGGTCTCACCGACGTACTTGTTGAGCAGCTCGGGGCCCTTGATGTTGAGGAAGAAGCTGGTGTGCTTCTCCTTGCCCTGTCGCTCGGCGATCTTCTTGGCCAGCGAGTTGGCCACCGCCTTGGCGATCAGCGTCTTACCGCAGCCGGGCGGGCCGTAGAGCAGAATGCCCTTGGGCGGACGGAGCTGGTGCTCACGGAACAGGTCCGCGTGCAGGAACGGTAGCTCCACCGCGTCGCGGATCTGCTCGATCTGCGACTGGAGGCCACCGATGTCGCCGTAGTCGACGTCGGGCACCTCCTCCAGGACCAGCTCCTCGACCTCGCTCTTCGGGATCCGCTCGTACGCGTACGCCGAACGGGGCTCGATCATGAGCGAGTCGCCGGCGCGGATCGTCGAGCCGATGAGCGTCTCGGCGAGGTGCACGATGCGCTCCTCGTCCGAGTGGGAGACCACGAGCGCCCGGTCACCCGGACCGCCACCCGGCCCCTCCAGGATCTCCTTGAGCATCACCACCTCGCCGACCCGCTCGTAACCGAACGCGTCGACGATGTTGAGCGCGTCGTTGAGCAGGACCTCCTGGCCGCGGCGCAGTTCGGCCACGTCCAGCGAGGGCGAGACGGCGACCCGCAGCTTGCGGCCGCCGGTGAAGACGTCCACGCTGCCGTCGTCGTGCTTTGCCAGGAAGACGCCGTAGCCACTCGGCGGTTGCGCGAGGCGGTCGATCTCCTCCTTGAGCGTCACGATCTGCGTGCGAGCCTCCTTGAGGGTGCTCACCAGCCGGTCGTTGTTTTCGGTCAGCCGCGCCAACTGTGCCTGGGTGGCCGCCAGCCGCTCTTCGAGCTGCCGGACGTGTCGGGGGCTTTCGGTCAACTTACGCCGCACCAGGGCGAGTTCCTCTTGAAGAAACGCGACCTGCGTGGAGAGATCGTGGGCTTCCTTCTCCCACCGTGCGGCGCGCGAGTCCGCGTCGTCGCTGCGTGCTGCCACGTCCCACCTCCCCGGGGGGCTTGAACGTTCTGCCCTAACACTAGCCGCTATGAGGCCGATTCGGTCCCACGCAACACCCTCGTCACCGAACCTTGATCGCCAAGGGTGGCCCGACGGGCGGGTACTGGCGTTCGGGTACCGTCGGAGGCTGGTACGGGAGAACATGGGGGGTGCACCGGTGGCCGAGGTCGCGACCGACCAGTTGCAGGTCTGGGTGGACCAGGATCTCTGCACGGGAGATGGGCTCTGTGTGCAGTACGCGCCGGAGGTGTTCGAGTTCGACATCGACGGTCTGGCGTACGTCAAGGGTGTCGACGGTGAGCTGCGGATGGCGCCGGGCAGCCGCGTCGACGTGCCCGAGCACCTGCGACTCGAAGTGATCGACTCCGCGAAGGAGTGCCCGGGCGACTGCATCCACGTGGTGCGCGGCGACGGCGTCGAGGTCGCCGGCCCGGACGCCGAGGAGGACTGAGCCCCACCGGCCGGGCCGCACGGCCCGGCCGGGTTCCAGGGGGTACGCCTCAGAGCATCGGGCGGCCGACCACCGAGGCGACAAGCCTGGCGAACTCCTCCAGCCGGGCGATCTGCCCGGCGCCACCGTCGTCGAGGGTCTTGCCGAAACGCAGCGCGTCGTGCCGCGGCGTGCCTGCCATCTCCTCACTCGGGGGCGCCTCGTCGAGCGAGGTGAGCAGCAGGTACACGTCGATGCTGTCGACCCGGATCTCGCCGCTGTCGGAGCGGTTGAGCCGACGCCGGCAGCCGACCTCGGTGACTGTGGAGACCGGCACCACCCGCAGCGACGAGGTCATCGACCCCGGCGGCCCCTCCCCCGGCGGCACGTCCTCGCCGTGCCAGAGGATCAGCCGGCTGCCGTCGCAGACCACGACCTCCTGCCACACGCCGTTGACCTCGTTGACGAAGCGCTCCAGGGTGAAGCCCAGCACGGACGCGCCCCGCAGCACCCCACCGAGCGCCTCCAGGGCGACGTCCGGGTCGCGCAGGTAGGCCCGCGCCGCCGACTCCAGGTCCTGGTAGGGCGACCAGTCGGGAAAGACCGCCGGCAGCTCACCGCCGCCGTAGCCCGGTCGGCTCATGCCGCCGCCTCCCCCCGCCCGGCGAGGCCGGCGCCCAGCTCGATCCGCCCGGCGACGCCGGCGCCCAGCTCGATGGTCACGGCCTGTCCATCTCCCCCGTCGCGTCGGGCTGCGCGCCTGCGGCCTGCGCGGCCGCCGCCTGCCGGGCCGCCTCCGCCTCGCGCAGGTCCTGCCGGCGCTGCGCGTACGCCTCGGTGCCCTTGCTGGGCTTGCGCCGCCGGGGCGGCGCGGTGACGCCGGGGGCGAGCTTGCGGGCGGAGACCAGGAACGCGGTGTGCGCGATCATCCGGTGGTCCGGGCGGACGGCGAGGCCCTCGGCGTGCCAGTCGCGCACCAGCGACTCCCACGCGCGCGGCTCGGTCCAGCCGCCGCGCTCCCGCAGCGCCTCGACCAGTTCGGAGAGCTGCGGCGTGGTGGCCACGTAGCCGATGAACACCCCGCCGGGCACCAGCGCCCGCTCGACCATGTCGAGGGTCTCCCAGGGGGTCAGCATGTCCAGGATGATCCGGTCGAAGCCGGTCTCCTGGCACTGCGCGACGTCACCGACGTGCAGGTGCCAGGACGGGTGCGGCCCGTTGAAGAACGCCTCCACGTTGCGCTTGGCGATCTGCGCGAAGTCGTCGCGCAGCTCGAACGAGTGCAGCTCCCCCTCGGTGCCGACGGCCCGCAGCAGCGAGCAGCTGAGCGCGCCGGAGCCGGCGCCGGCCTCGAGGACCTTCGCGCCGGGGAAGATGTCGCCCATCGCGACGATCTGCGCCGAGTCCTTCGGGTAGATCACCTGCGCGCCGCGCGGCATGGAGAGCACGTAGTCCGACAGCAGCGGCCGCAACGCCAGGAACGCCGTGCCGCCGCCGGAGGTGGTCACCACGCTGCCGTCGGGCAGCCCGATCAGGGCGTCGTGCGCCAGGATGCCCCGGTGGGTGTGGAACTCCTTGCCGGGCTCCAGCGTCACCGTGTGCATCCGCCCCTTCGGGTCGGTCAGCTGCACCCGGTCGCCGGGCCGGAAGGGCCCACGGTGCACAGGTGTCAGCGCCGGGCTGGCGGCGTCGGCCGGGACGGTGGGGGACGTTGCGGTCACGATGTCATCTTCCGGTTGGGTTCGAGGAGCTGTGCCAGGTCCCCGATGTGCAGAATGCCGACGACATCTTCGCCTGACGTCACCACGTACTGCGCGCCCGGGTGGGTCTGTACGGCGTCCATCACGCGCTCCCCGTCGAGCCCGGCCGGCAACGTGGGCAGGACGCCAAGCGAGCGGGCCACGGCGTCGACCGCCAGCCAGGGGCGACGCTCGACGGGCACCGCCTCGGCCGCGGCCGGGTCGACGAGCGCCACCGGCCGGCCGGTGGAGTCGGTGACCAGCAGCGCGGCAGCGGGCTGCCCGGCCTCGGCGCGGCGCCGTTGCGCCTCGGCCAGCGGGGTGCCGGTGGGCACCGGCCAGACCGGTCGGGCCAGCCGGGACAGGTCGATCAGCGGGAATCGGCGGCTGACCCGGGCGGCGCGGATGGCCTGCCCGGCGCCCCGCCACAGGGTGAGGGCGACAAGCAGCATCAGCGGCAGCGCGAGCGGGGCGAGGTAGTCGGCGAGGGTGAGCAGCAGGACCAGGGCGGCGGTGCCGACGGCGACCGCCCGGCCCGCCCAGCCCGCCACCTCGGTGCCCCGGTGCCGGTCGCGGGTCAGCCCCCAGACCAGGGCGCGCAGTGCCCGGCCGCCGTCCAGTGGCAGCCCGGGCAGGATGTTGAACACCGCCACGATGACGTTGCTCACGGCGAGCTGGAGGGCGAGCTGATGGGCCACGGTCCGCTCGGGCAGCGCGATGGTGGCGGCGACCGCGATGACGCCGAGCACCGCGGAGACCGCCGGCCCGGCCAACGAGACCAGCAGGTCGACCCGGGGAGACGGGGCGTCGCGGTCCATCTCGGTGTAGCCGCCGAGCAGTTCCAGCGTGATACCGCGCACACCGATGCCGTAGCGCCGGGCGGTGAGCGCGTGACCCAGCTCGTGCAGCAGCACCGAGCCGAGCAGCGACACCACGAAACCGAAGCCGATCAGATAGCCGGCGAGCTGGGACAGGTCGAGCTGGCGGCGGGCGAACTCGGCGTACAGCACGGCGATCAGCGCCGCGAGCAGGACCATCGAGCCGTTGAGGTGCAGTGGCACTCCGAACACCCGGCCCACGTTCAGGCCGGGGCGCCGGTCGGGTCGGCGCGGCGGCCGGGATGTCTGCTCCATCGCCACGATGCTACGGACCGGCCGCGCCAGGGGCGGGCGGCGGTGGGTGTCACACCGGTGCCCTAACCTTTGCCCACATGACGGCGGAACCGGTCACCACCACCCAGTCCCCCCTGCCGGCGCAGACGCCGCCGACGGTGCGGGCGTCGCTGTCCCCGTCGCGGGCGGCGGATTTCAAGACCTGTCCCCTGCTCTACCGGTTCCGCAGCATCGACCGGCTGCCCGAGCGCACCACCATGGAGCAGGCCCGGGGCACGCTTGTGCACGCCGTCCTGGAGCGCCTGTTCGACCTGCCGGCCGCCGGTCGTACGCCGGCGGCGGCCGGTGATCTGGTGGCTCCCCAGTGGGACCGGCTGGTCACCGAGCAGCCGGAGCTGGCGGCGATCTTCGACGGCGCGGAGCCGGCCGGCCCGGTGGAGTTCCTACGCTCGGCGGCCGGGCTGCTGGAGGGTTACTTCGCGGTGGAGGACCCGACCCGTCTGGAGCCGGCCGAACGGGAGAGCCTGATCTCGGCGGTGGTCGACGAGGAGTTGCTGATCCGGGGTTACCTCGACCGGCTCGACGTGGCGCCGGACGGCGCGCTGCGGGTTGTCGACTACAAGACCGGTGGCGCACCGCGGGAGGCGTTCGAGGCGCGGGCACTGTTCCAGTTGAAGTTCTACGCGCTGGTGCTGTGGCGCACCCGGGGCGTGGTGCCCCGGGTCCTGCGGCTGCTCTACCTGCGCGACGCCGAGGTGCTTGACTACACGCCGGACGCCGACGAGCTGGTCCGCTTCGAGCGCACCGTCGTGGCCCTGTGGCGGGCGATCGAGCAGGCCACCGTTCGTCAGGATTTCCGGCCCCGGCCGAGTCGGCTCTGTGACTGGTGCAGCCACCAGGCGCTGTGTCCGAGCTTCGGTGGCACCCCGCCGCCGTTCCCGGTCGCGGTGGCGGGCGCCGATCCGCTGCGCGACTCCCGGTCCGCCCCGGTGACGCCCGGCGCCGACGAGTGAGCCGCCCGCCGTCGGACGCCCGCTGAACCGTCCCGGTCGCCCCGCCGGCACACCCGACCGAATCGGCGCCGCGCCGATCGGGACACGGCTCGCTCCGCGTCTCTACGGTGGTCCACGACGCACCGGCAGATGTACGCGAAGATGACCGGTGCGGCGGGGACGTCGGCGGGGACGGGAGACGAGATGACCGAACGGGCGGCCTCGGCGCGGCCGGTGCGGATCCTGCTCGCCGACGACCAACCCCTGCTGCGTACCGGCTTTCGGATGGTGCTCGGCACCGCTGGTGACCTGGACGTGGTGGCGGAGGCAGGCGACGGCGTGGAGGCGGTGGAGCTGTCCCGCCGGCTGCTGCCCGACGTCGTGCTGATGGACATCCGAATGCCCCGGATGGACGGGGTGGCCGCGACCAGGGCGATCGTCGACGCCCGGCTGCCGGTGCGGGTGCTGGTGCTGACCACGTTCGACCTGGACGAGTACGTGGTGGGCGCGTTGCGGGCCGGGGCCAGCGGGTTCCTGGCCAAGGACGTGCCGGCCGAGGAGCTGATCGCGGCGATCCGCACGGTCGCGGGCGGGGACGCGGTGGTGACGCCGCGGATCCTGCGGCGTCTGCTGGACCGCTTCGCCGAGCTGCTGCCCGATCCGGCGCGGACGCCGTCGGCGGCGCTCGACGCGCTCACCGACCGGGAACGCGAGGTGCTGGTGCAGGTGGCGCGGGGGCTGTCCAACGCCGAGATCGCCGGGGTGTTGTCGGTGAGTGAGACCACCATCAAGACCCACGTGGGGCATCTGTTGACCAAGCTGCGGCTGCGCGACCGGGTGCAGGCCGTGGTGCTGGCGTACGAGTCGGGGCTGGTCCGCCCTCGGACGTAGCCGTGACGGGACGGAATACCCCACCCGGCGTACCCGAAGATCCCTCCCTGGGGTGACGGCCACCGTTGCCGCCGTCACCTACCGTGACCGGAGACGGTCCGGCGCGGTTGACCCTCCTGTGACGTGAGGCGGAAGGGTCGGCGGCGAGCCCGTTCGGCAGTCGGGTCAGGGGCAACCCTGATCCGGCATGGGGGTGCACCCGCAGCGGGAAATCCGCGCCGCGTCCCCCCAGGGACGGACGGGACGGGCGTGGGAGGCACCGATGATTGAACAGTCACGCCGGACCATCGGGGGGCGGCGTGCATTTTCGGACAGACGGAAGAGGTAGATGACGTGACCGCGACGGTAGGCCAGCAGGCGCAGGCCGCGGCCCGGGCGAACGACGTGTGGAAGGTGTACGGCAGCGGCGAGGCTCAGGTCGTCGCGCTGCGGGGGGTCAGCGCCGAGTTCGAACGTGGCCGTTTCACCGCGATCATGGGCCCGTCGGGTTCCGGCAAGTCGACGCTGATGCACTGCCTGGCCGGCCTGGATTCGGTCACCAGGGGCACTGTGCAGATCGGCGAGACGACTGTCACCGGGCTTGGCGACTCCGGGTTGACCAAGCTGCGCCGCGACAAGGTCGGGTTCATCTTCCAGCAGTTCAACCTGCTGCCGACGCTCACCGCCAAGGAGAACATCCTCCTGCCGCTGTCGATCGCCGGGCGTAAGCCGGATCCGGCCTGGTACGACACGGTGATCACCACGGTGGGTCTGCGGGACCGGCTTGGCCACCGGCCGGCCCAGCTCTCGGGTGGGCAGCAGCAGCGGGTGGCGTGTGCGCGGGCGCTGGTCTCCCGCCCCGAAGTGATCTTCGCGGACGAGCCGACCGGCAACCTGGACTCGCGCTCGGGCGCCGAGGTGCTCAACTTCCTGCGCGACTCGGTCCGCGAGCACGGCCAGACCATCGTCATGGTCACCCACGACCCGACCGCCGCCGCGTACGCCGACCGGGTGGTCTTCCTCGCCGACGGGGAGATCGTCTCGGAGCTGATCGAGCCGACCGCCGAGACGGTGCTGGACACCATGAAGAAGCTGGACGCTCCCGCCGAGGTGGGCAACTGATGTTCCGCGCGACACTGAAGAGTCTGCTGGCGCGCAAGGTCCGGCTGATCCTGTCCGGGCTGGCGGTGGTGCTCGGGGTCATGTTCGTCTCCGGCGCGTTCGTGCTCACCGACACGCTTGGCCGTTCCTTCGACTCGGTCTTCGCCGACGGGTTCTCCGAGATCGACGTGAACGTCGCGGCGAAGCCGAAGGTCCAGGTCAACGAGATGGAGGGCGAGCAGACCGCCGCCCCGTTGCCGGCCGCCGTGGTGGACCGGGTCAAGCAGGTTCCGGGCGTGGCGTCGGCGACGGGCGTCGTGAACGCGGACGGCGCGCGGGTCATCGGCAGCAACGGCAAGGTCGTCACGTCGTTCGGCCCGCCGCAGTTGGGCGAGAACTGGACAGGCGAGAGTGACCTGCTGCAACTGCGCGAGGGGCGCGCGCCGCAGGCCGAGGACGAGATCGTCATCAACAAGGCGTTGGCCACCACGGCGAAGGTGCAGGTGGGCCAGAAGGTCGGCGTGCTCACCGCGTTCGAGTCGAAGAAGCGGGACTTCACACTTGTCGGCATCGCCGGCTACAGCGGTGACCGGGACTCGATCGGGGGCGTCAACGAGGTCTTCTTCACCACGCCCGTGGCGCAGCGGCTGATGCTTGGCGAGCCGGACACGTTCAGCAGCATCACGGTGCGCGCGGCCGGCGGTGTCTCCGACGAGGCGTTGCGCGACGACGTGGCCCGCACCCTGGGCGCGGACTTCGAGGTGAAGACGGGCGAGCAGGTGGCCGCGGACGCCGCGGCCAGCCTGAAGGAGGGCCTGTCCTTCTTCAACAAGATCCTGCTCGGCTTCGCCGCGGTGGCGCTGCTGGTGGGCACGTTCCTGATCCTCAACACCTTCTCGATCATCGTGGCGCAGCGCACCCGGGAGCTGGCGCTGATGCGCGCCATCGGGGCCAGCGGCCGGCAGATCATCGGGTCGGTGGTGCTGGAGGCCATCGCGGTCGGCCTGATCGCGTCGGTGCTCGGCCTGGCCGCCGGCATCGGGGTGGGCGCGCTGCTGGCGTTCCTGTTCGGCAAGCTGGCCGGTGGGCTCACCCTCGCCGGGATCGGGGTGCCGGCGGCGGCCGTCATCGGCTCGTTCGCCGTCGGTCTGGTGATCACGGTGGTGGCGGCGCTGCTGCCGGCGCTGCGCGCGTCCCGGATCCCGCCGATCGCGGCGATGCAGGACGTGGCCACCCCGGACCGCCCGTTGACGAAGGTCACGGTCGCCGGTTCGCTTGTCACAGGCGTCGGCGCGGTGCTGCTGTTCCTCGGGCTCAGCGGCAACGCGGGCGGTCAGACGCTGTCCACCATCCTGGGCGGGGTGCTGTTCGCCTTCATCGGGGTGGCGCTGCTGACCCCGCTGATCAGCCGGCCCGTGGTGAGCCTGCTCGGCGCGATCTTCTCCTGGTCGGTGCCGGGCAAGCTGGGCCGGCTCAACTCCGGACGCAACCCGCGCCGTACGGCGATCACCGCCGCCGCGCTGATGGTCGGCATCGCGCTGGTCACCGGCGTCACGGTGATCCTGGACTCCGCCAAGGGCAGCATCAGCGCGCTCGCCCAGGACACCATCAAGGCCGAACTGGTGATCGCCGGGCAGCAGGGCGGGCCGCGTCCGCCGAGCTTCGACCCCGGTGTGCTGGACCGGGCCAAGGCACTGCCCGGCGTGCGGATGGTCGACGGCGAGTACGGCGACATGGCGAGGATCGACGGCGAGAGCACCTGGGTGGCGGCGAGCAGCGACGTGGCGTCGTTGCGGCAGATCTTCGGCGCGAAGGCCACCGCCGGTGACATCGACCGGCTCTCCCCGACGCAGATGCTGGCCAGTTCGGACACCGCCGAGTCCCGTGGCTGGTCGGTGGGCTCGACGGTGAAGGTGCAGCTGACCCGGGGCGAGGAGCGCACGTACACGATCAGCGGGATCTACGAGTCGTCGCAGCTGACCAACCCGGTCACGTTGCCGGTGACGGCGGCTAAGGACTTCGCCATCCCGCAGCCCATCCAGGGCTTCATCCAGCTGGCCCCCGGAGCCCGGGTGGCGGACGTGCAGCCGCAGGTGGAGACGCTGCTCGCGGACAGCCCCGAGGTGTCGGTGGCCGACCGGGACGCGTTCATCAAGCAGCAGACGAGCGCCCTCGACGGGTTGCTCACGATGATCCAGATCCTGCTCGCGCTTGCCATCGTGATCGCCGTGCTCGGCATCATCAACACCCTGGCGCTGTCGGTGCTGGAACGGACCCGCGAGCTGGGTCTGCTGCGGGCGATCGGCCTGCGCCGTGGCCAGACCATGGGCATGATCACCGTGGAGGCGGTGGTGATCTCGGTGTTCGGTGCGCTGCTCGGCGTGGCGGTCGGCACCGGCCTCGGTGCCGCAGTGGTCGAGGCGCTCAAGGACGAGGGCATCACCGACCTGGTCCTGCCCTGGGGGCAGATGGGTGTCTTCCTCGGCCTCGCCGCGATCATCGGCGTGGTGGCCGCGGTGCTCCCCGCCGTGCGGGCGGCCCGGATCAACGTCCTGGGCGCCATCGCCCACGACTGACGCCGCAGTCGACAGGGGCCCCCGCGTCGCGGGGGCCCCTGTCGCGTCAGGCCACGGCCCGGTCGGTCAGCAGAGCCGCGAGAAACGCCACGTCCACGCCGGTCAGGCCCTCCACCTGGGGTACGTCGACAGTGCTCGCGAGTGCCACCTCCGCCGGTACGGCCAGCACCGCCGCGCCGGAGGCGAGCGCGCTGGCCACGCCTGTCGCCGAGTCCTCGATCGCCACGCACCGCCCGATCGGCACACCCAGCAGGCGGGCGGCGGTCAGGTACGGCTCCGGGTGCGGTTTGGCCGCGACCACCTCGTCGCCGGCGACCACCGCGTCGAAGTTGCCCCGGCCGAGGGTGTCCAGGGCGATCTCGACAAGCGCCCGGGGGCTGGAGGTCACCAGCGCGGTGGGGATCCCCGCCGCGCGGACCGCCTCCAGCAGCGCGAGCGCGCCGGGACGCCAGGGCAGCCCGGTGCGGAACAGCTCCAGGATCCGCTTGTTGATCCACGCGGCGCTGGTCTCCGGGTCCCGTTCGGGCTGCCCCAGGTCGTCGTGCAGGATGCGCATCGACTCGGCCATGGCGGTGCCGACGATCGACCGGCGGGCGTCCTCGGAGAGCTCGCCGCCGTACTCCTCGGCGAGTTCCTGCAACGCGACGTCCCACAGCTTCTCGCTGTCGACGAGCGTGCCGTCCATGTCGAAGAGCACGGCGGCGGGGTGATGGCTGCTCAGCGGATCCTCCAGGGTCGTGGCCGACACCGGCGATCCTTCCAGCAGCACCGGCGGTAGGCATCGGCAACGGCGGCCGGGGTGATCCGGGCAACGCCCGCTCAGCCCAGGTCGCACTCCGTGAGCGAGCGCTCGTAGCCGCGGAAGAACATGTCGGTGCGCTGCTCGGCGGTGCCGTGCGCGCCTTCGGCGAACCACGGCTGGTCCGGGTCGTCGCCGACGGCCGCCAACCCCTCCCGGAACTCGTCCAGGTCGCCCTCGGCGAGGGTCAGGGCGCCGGAGCGTACCGAGTCGCCAAGGTACGCGCCGGCCATGCAGTCGGCCTGCAACTCCTGCTGGATGGTGAAGCTGTAGTTGATGCCGAGGCGCACCTGGATGCCGTGGGCGTACTCGTGCCCGAGCAGGTAGAACACGAAGGCGTCACCCACCTGCCGGAACGCCGCCACCGACCAGGCCACGTCGTACGCGATGAAGTCGCCCCGCGAGCAGTAGACGGCGTTGTTGCGCGGCAGCGCCTGCCCGCCGCAGGACACCTCGCCGGAGCGCTGGTACGGGATGATCCGGCGGATGGGTTCGAAGCGCTGCCCGGACTGCTTGAACTGGGCCGCCCAGTACCGCTCGGCGATGGCCTGCGCGTCGGCGACGTCCTGCTTGAACTCGGCGACGCTCGTGGTGCTGTCGGCCCGTGTGGCGCCGGGTGAGGCGGCAGGCGGGTTCGCCCCCGGGCGTTCAGCCTCCGGCTCGGCCAGCCCTCCGCCCGCGCAGGCGAGCGAGACCAGCGCGGCGATCAGCAGGCCCGCCAGCGGACCCCGGGCGTCGCGTCCTGACCGTGCGGTCACTGTGCCTCCCCAGACATCTGTCCTCGTGCTGCGCAGTACCCCGACGGTACGACCGTCACGCCCGTCACCGGAGTTACGTACGGCGCTGCCGCCCGGTTCACCAGCGGCAGGCTGACTGGCGCCGGGGCGGCACAATGGCCGGGTCGGGTGGGGCGTGCGCCGGGGAGGTTCGATGCACGAGTTGGGCAGCCGGCTGCGACGTCAGCCAGCGCCGGCGCACGTCGTGTGGCGGTCGCTGCGCGACCCGTACGAGGCAGGCAGCCGGCCCTGGCTGGAGTTGCGCGACGACGAGGTGCCGCCGCGCGTGGTGGCGGGCTACGCGCCCGTGCTGCTGGTGTGGTCGTCGCTGTGGCCGCACCGACCGCTGGACCGGGTCCGCTTCGATCTGACCGCCGGACCACCCGGGCAGGACTGCGCCCTGCGCTGGACGCTCACCACCGACGGCGACGTACCGATCGAGAGCACGCTCGGCTACCTACGCCACCGCCTCAACTACCTGATCAACCACCGTCTGCGCCGCTCCTACGGCCAGTGACATCGGTTCAGCCGCTGGACTCCCGGCCGCGCTGCCACGTGTTCCCCTGGTCTCCGTGTCGCTCCGCCTCGTACCGCTGCTGCCGCGCGCGGGCGTCCCGCCCCGCCGCGCGGTCGTCGCCGAGGTGTGGGCGTCCGCGCCGCAGGACGATGCCGAGCGCCAGAACGGCCACCGCGACGAAGACCCCGAGCACCACCCAGACGGTCACCATGCCGGCAACCTACTCCCCGCCCGCCACCCCGACCCCTGACGATCAGGTGGGCGAGGTGTGTCCGGGGCGGGGGTGCGGCTTCGACGTCTCAGGTGGCGGGCGCGGACGGCGCCTCGCGGACAGGAGGATGGCCGGATGAAGTACATGATTCTGCTTTACGGATCGCAGCGGGACTACGACGTGCTCTCGGGCCGGGCGACCGACCGGCCGGCGATGTCGGCCGAGCAGATCGCTGCCATGCACCAGCACATGGAGACGTTCCACCAGGCCCTCGCCGAGTCAGGAGAGCTTGTCGACGCCCAGGGGCTCAGCGAGCCGGTGCACGCCCGTCGGGTACGGGTGCGCGAGGGCGCGCCGGTGGTCACCGACGGCCCGTACCCGGAGACGCAGGAGGTCCTCGCCGGCTACACGATCGTGGAGTGCGCCAGCTTCGACCGGGCCACCGAGATCGCCGCCGGACTGGTCGACCCGGACTCCCCCGGCGCGTACGTGGACGTGCGGCCGGTGCTGGACAGCATCGAGGACCTGGGCGGCTGACGGGTGCCGCCGACGCCCGTCGAGGACCTGCTGCGCACGCTGGCGCCGCAGGTCCTCGGCGCTCTGGTCCGTCGTTACGGGCACTTCGACACCGCCGAGGACGCGGTGCAGGAGGCGCTGATCGCCGCCGCCGACGGCTGGCCGCGCGACGGCGTACCGGACAGTCCCCGCGGCTGGCTGATCACCGTGGCGTCCCGCCGGTTGACCGACCTGCTGCGACGTGAGCAGGCCCGCCGGCGTCGGGAGGACGCCGTGGCGCGGTGGGTGCTGCCCGAGCAGTGGCGCGCTCCGGCCGCCGACGGGCCACCTCCGGACGCCGACGACACGCTCATCCTGCTGTTCCTGTGCTGCCATCCGGCGCTGTCGCCGGCCTCGCAGATCGCGCTCACCCTGCGCGCGGTGGGCGGGCTGAGCACCGCCGAGGTGGCGCGGGCGTTCCTGGTGCCGGAGGCGACGATGACCCGGCGGATCAGTCGGGGCAAGCAGCGGATCCGCGACACCGGGCTACGGTTCGCGCCGCCCACCGACGCGGAGCGCGCCGACCGGCTGGCCGCCGTGCTGCACGTGTTGTACCTGGTCTTCACCGAGGGGTACGCGCGCACGGCCGGTCCCGGCCTGCTGCGTGCCGACCTGACCGCGGAGGCGATCCGGTTGACCCGCCTGGTGCACCGGCTGCTGCCCGACGATCCGGAGGTCACCGGGCTGCTCGCGTTGATGCTGCTCACCGACGCCCGCGCGCCGGCCCGGATCGGGCCCAACGGCGAGTTGGTGCCGATGGCCGAGCAGGACCGTGGCCGGTGGCGGGCCGACCAGATCGCCGAGGGGGTCGAGCTGATCAGCGGCGCGCTGCCGCGTGGGGTCGTCGGACCGTACCAGCTCCAGGCGGCCATCGCGGCCGTGCACGACGAGGCGCCGAGCGCGGCGGCAACCGACTGGCCGCAGATCACCGCCCTGTACGAGGTGCTGTTGGGCATGTCCGACAACCCGGTGGTGGCGCTGAACCACGCGGTGGCGGTGGCGATGAGCCGGGGCGCGGCCGCCGGGTTGGCGTTGCTGGCCGACCTGGCCGACGATCCCCGACTCGCCGAGGACCCGCGACTGCCGGCCGCCCGCGCCCACCTGTGGGAGCTGGTGGGTGAGCGGGTCGCGGCGCGCGAGGCGTACCGGATGGCGGCGTCGCGGTCGACGAACCTGGCGCAGCAGCGCTACCTGAACGCCCGCGCGGACCGGCTGGCCGACGGCCCGCCGGCCGCCCGCTGAGCCGGCGGTCAGCGGGCTGGCGGTCGTCGGCTGAGCCGGCGGTCAGGGGGCTGGGCGCCGTCGGCAGCCGGCGGTCAGGGGCTGGCGGCCAGGAAGACGAACGCGGCCAGCAGCACCAGGTGCACGCCGCCCTGCAACACGTTGGCCCGGCCGGGCACGACGGTCAGCACGGCCGTCACCGCGGTGAGTGCGAGCAGCGCGAGCTGGGTGCCGCCGAGGCCGAGCAGGAGCGGGCCGTCCAGCCAGATCGAGGCGATCGCTATCACCGGGATGGTCAGGCCGATGCTTGCCATCGCGGAGCCGAGCGCGAGGTTCAGGCTTATCTGCACCCGGTCGCGGCGGGCGGCGCGCGCGGCGGCGAGGGTCTCGGGCAGCAGCACGAGCAGGGCGATGATCACACCGACGAACGCATGCGGCAGGTTCGCCGCCGCCACGCCGGCCTCGATGGTCGGCGAGATGGTCTTGGCGTCGCCCACCACCGCGACCAGCGCCACCAGCAGCAGGCCCAGGCTGGCCAGCGCGGCGCGGGTGGTGGGCGGCTTGGCGTGCTCCTCGGTCTCGATGACCTCGCCCCGACTGTCGACAGGCAGGAAGTAGTCACGGTGCCGCCCGGTCTGCACGAGCACGAACAGTCCGTACAGGGCCAGCGAGGCGACGGCGGCGAAGGTGAGCTGGGCCGGGCTGAACTCCGGGCCGGGCCGGGCGGTGGTGAAGGTCGGGATGACCAGACTCAGCGTGGCCAGGGTGATCACTGTCGCGAGGGCGCCGCCGGTGCCCTCGGGGTTGAACACCGCGACCCGCCGGCGCAACGCCCCGAGCAGCAGGGACAGACCGAGTATCCCGTTACAGGTGATCATGACGGCGGCGAAGACGGTGTCCCGGGCGAGTGACTGGGTCTTCTCCGGTCCGCTGATCATCAGCGTGACGATGAGGGCGACCTCGATCACGGTGACCGCGACGGCGAGCACCAGGGAGCCGTAGGGCTCCCCCACCCGGTGGGCGACGACCTCGGCGTGGTGCACGGCGGCGAGCACCGCCCCACCCAGCAGTGCGGCGACCACCACGACGACAGGACCGGGAAGTTCTCGTCCCCAGGTGACGAGCAGCATCAGTACCGCGAGCACGGGTACGGCGACGGTCCAGTCGGTCAGGCGGGATCGAAGCAGGGCTGGCATGCCGTCAAGAGTGCCAGGTCTCGTGATCATGTGCCCACAACGACGCAGCACGAAGAGCGACGACAGACCAACCCGTAACCTGCAGCGGGCACCTGCGGGTGCTGCGCGAGAG
Organism: Micromonospora sp. NPDC047521; assembly: GCF_055587305.1. Taxonomy (NCBI): domain Bacteria; kingdom Bacillati; phylum Actinomycetota; class Actinomycetes; order Micromonosporales; family Micromonosporaceae; genus Micromonospora; species Micromonospora sp. NPDC047521. The sequence goes on from NZ_JBVJGN010000012.1 coordinate 58,612, forward strand.
CGGCCTGGTGCGCGACGAGCTGGTCGGTAGGCAGTCCTGACCCGTACGTTCCGCGCGCCGGCCGCCGACGTGTGGGCCAGCCTCACCGAGTTCGACGACTACCACCCCGCGATGGGGCCCTACTACCGGGCGCTCGCCGCCGAGCCGGCCAGCTAGGGGCCGGTCGCCCGCCGCAGCTTCGCGAACTCGGCGGTCAGCGCCGGCAGCGGGAAGTGCGCGTTCAGCCCACTGGGGTTGGGCAGCACCCACACCCGGGCCGGGCCCAGCCGGTCCGGCTGCGGACCCAGACCGGCCTTCGGCCGGACGAAGGCGATCCGGTACGCGGTCACCCCGAGGATCGCCACCCAGCCCGGCCGGTACCGCCGCGCCTTCACCGCCAACCCGGTGACCCCCGCCACCAGCTCCGCCGAGGTCAGCTCGGCGGCCCGGGCGGTGGCCCGGTTGACGAGGCTGGTGACGCCCAGGCCCTGCCGCAGCAACTCGTCGCCCTCCCACGAGCGCAGCTCACGGTCGGTGAAGCCGCCTCCGTGCAGCGCCGGCCAGAACCGGCCCCGCACGCTCCGCGTCCACCCGACCGATCCTGCCGTACGGCGGGACGCCGGACCCGACGTGCGCCGCGGATCATGACTTGACACCCTCAACGGATGCAGGAAACCGACCACCTCGCCGCCAGCCGCTACGCGCGGATGCGCTGGAACACACCCCTGTCCGAAGAGCACGCCGCGCTCCTGCTGCGCCGACTCGACGTACGACCCGGCGCGCGGGTGCTCGATCTGGGCTGCGGCTGGGGTGAGCTGCTGCTGCGGGCGGTCGCCGCCGGTGGCGTGTCGGGTCCGCTCGCCACCCGGGGCGTCGGTGTCGACACCGACGACGCCGCGCTCGCCAGGGGACGGCGGCTGGCCACCGGCCGGTCCCTGAACCGGCACGTCGCCTTCGTGATGGGTGAGGCGGCGGCCTGGCAGGAGCCCGCCGACCGGGTCCTGTGCGTCGGGTCGGCGCACGCCTTCGGTGGCACCGGCGCCGCACTGGACGCGCTCGCCACGGTGGTCCGACCGGGAGGCCGGCTGCTGTTCGGCGACGCCTACTGGGAACACCCGCCGACCCCGCAGGTCGAGCAGATCTTCGGAACCGGGATCACGGAGCTGCCCGGCCTCGTCGAGGCCGCCCGGGAACGCGGCTGGCGGGTGCTGCACCTGAGCACCGCCGACCAGCGCGAGTGGGACGACTTCGAGTCCACCTGGCTCGCGGGACGGCAGGAGTGGCTGCTGACGTACCCGGAGGATCCCCGGGCGGCGCAGGTCCGCGCGGAACTCGACGACCGGCTGCGCCAGTACGTCGGCGGATACCGCGGGGTCGTCGGTCTCGCCTATCTCGTCCTCGGTCGCTGACGGCCCCTGACACGTCGGGACCGAACGGCAGGTGACGGCGTTCTCACGAGGTCACAGGCGTCGGCTCGCCCGGGTGGGTGGCCGGACGGCGCCTGCGGAGCCCGTACGCGCTGGCGGGGCCATCCGGCCGGGCGCCGGGTCGGCGGGTGCGGTGGGCCGCTCGGCGGTGCGGGCCTGGGCAGGACGAGGCAGACGATGGCGAGCAACACGGCCGCGACGATGCCGTCGAGCCAGTAGTGGTTGCCAGTGGTCACGACGACAAGCAGCGTGACGAGCGGGTGCGCCAGCCACAGCCACCGCAGACGCCCGCCGGTCACCGCGATGAGCGCGACGGCTACGGCGAGAGCCCAGCCGACGTGCAGGGAGGGCATGGCGGCGTACTGGTTGCTCAACGCGTCCGTGTCGGGCGGGCCGTAGACGGCGGGCCCGTAACGGCTGCCGGTGTCCACCATGCCGGTCAGGGCGGTCAGTCGCGGCGGTGCCAGCGGGACCAGGAAGTGCAGCGCCAGTGCGGCAGCGGTAAGCCCGGCGAGCATGCGGCGCGTCCAGAGATAACGCACGGGGTGTCGGACGTACAGCCAGATCAGACAGATGGCCGTGGCGGGGAAGTGCACGTACGCGTAGTAGCCGTTGGCCAGGTGCACCAGCAGCTCGTGGGAGAGCAGGGGACGCTGGAAGGCAGCCTCGTCGGGCAGGTGGAACAGGCGCTCGGTCCGCCAGGTCCACTCCCCGTTTCCCACAGCGGTCGGCCCTCGGTCGGCACCCGCCACCCGCGCCGCCTTGTAGATGAGGAACAGTGCGGCGACGAGCCCCAGCTCACGCATGGCCCGGTGCAGTGCGGCGGCTCGCCGGGCCGGTGCCGCCGGACGCGCCGCTGGCAGCTCCGCGGTATCCACAGACCCCTCGATTCGGTGACGTTCGCTCGTGTCGGCGCTGGCTGGACAGACCGGGGCCGCCACCGTCCTCGGACGGCGGCGGCCCCGGGTCGGACGGCCCGACGTCAGCGTCGGGGGGTCCCGTCAGGCGTGCTGTCGGCGCGCACCTGGTCGAAGGCGGGGGCGCCGTCGATCGCGTCGGCGCCGACTGCCGCCGACGTGGCGGCGTCCGGCAGGTCGAGGCTGGTCCGCAGGGTGATCGGCCTGAGCAGGAGCGCGGCGATGACGCCGACGACCCCGATCGCGGCGGAGATGAGGAAGATGTGCCCGGTGGCGTCGCCGTACGCGGCCCGGACGATCTCCTGGATCGGACCGGGCAGCGCGGTGATGTTGAGGTTGCTGCTGCCCTGCGAGCTGCCGGAGATGGGGATCCCGGCGGCGGCGAGGTCGTGGGTGATCTGGTCGCTGACCCGGCGGGCGAGGACGGCGCCCAGCACCGAGACGCCGATGGTGCCCCCGAGCGACCGGAAGAACGCCACGCTGGAACTGGCCGCGCCGATGTCCTTGAGCGAGACCGTGTTCTGCACGGCGAGGACGAGGTTCTGCATGGTCATGCCGACGCCGACGCCGACTGTGAACATGGCGGCGCCGACCAGGACGAGCGACGTCTGGTGGTCGATGGTGCCGAGCAGTGCGAACCCGGCGACCAGCAGGATCGAGCCGACCACGATGTACGGCTTGATCTTGCCGCTCTTGGTGATCAGCCGGCCGGCGACGATCGAGGAGCCGAGGACACCCGCCATCATCGGGATGGTGAGCAGGCCTGCCTCCGTCGGGCTGTAACCGCGGCCGATCTGGAAGTACTGGCCGAGGAAGACGGCGCCGCCGAACATGGCCATGCCGACCGCGAGGCTGCCGAGGATGGCAAGCGCGGTGGTGTGCTGGCGCACGATGCCGAGCGGGACGACCGGCTCGGCGGCGCGCGACTCGACCCAGACCGCCAGCGCGAGCAGGACGAGCGTGCCGCCCACCATCGCCGCGGTCTGCCAGGAGACCCAGGCGAAGGAGCTGTCGACGAACGAGATCCAGATCAGCAGCAGGCTGACACCGGCGGCGATCAGGCCGGCGCCCAGGTAGTCGATCTTGACGTTCTCGCGGCGTACGGTCGGCAGGTGCAGGGTGGCCTGGAGCAGGAGCAGGGCGACGGCGGCCACCGGCACGCCGACGAAGAAGCACCAGCGCCAACCGAGCCAGGACGTGTCGACGATGAGGCCGCCGAGCAGCGGGCCGCCGACCGTCGCGACCGCCATGACGCCGCCGAGGTAGCCGTTGTAGCGGCCCCGCTCGCGCGGCGGGATCATGGCCGCGATCGCCACCTGGACGAGCGCCTGCAGGCCACCGACCCCGATGCCCTGGAACGCGCGGGCGGCGATGAGCTGGCCCGCGCTCTGCGAGAAGCCGGCGACGACCGAGCCCAGCAGGAAGACCACGATGGCGATCTGGATGAGGGCCTTCTTGTTGAACAGGTCGGCCAGCTTGCCCCAGATCGGGGTGGTCGCCGTCGCGGTGAGCAGGGTCGCGGTGACCACCCAGGTGTACTGGGTCTGCGAGCCGTTCAGCGAACCGATGATCTTCGGCAGCGCGGTGGAGACGACAGTGCTGCTCAGCATCGCGACGAACAGCACCAGCAGCAGGCCACTGAGCGCTTCCAGTGTCCGCCGATGGGTCATCGGCTCAGCGCCGGCCGTGATGGTGGGTGCGCTCATCGCGCGGCCTCCAGGTTGTCGTTGTCGTTGTTTCCGAGGGCGACCTCGATGTCGCCGGTGAACCGGCCGAGTGCGGCGCTCAGCGCCGCCACCTCGCCGGGAGTCCAGTCGGCGAGCGCGCGTTCGAGCACGTCGCCGTACCAGCGGTGGCTGTCGGCCAGGGCTGCACGGCCGGCCGGGGTGACCGCCAGGAAGGTCGCCCGCTTGTCGGTCGGGTCCGGCCGCCGCTCCACCAGGCCGTGCGCGACGAGCGCCGCGACCGAGCGGCTGACTGTCGACGCGTCCAGCCTGGTCCGCTCGGCGAGGTCGCGGGCGTGGCAGTCGCTGGAGAGCTGGTCGATCTGCACGAGCATGCCGAGCATGCCCGCAGGGATGACCGGGCGTTCGTCAGCCCGGCGTTGCTTCAGCAGTCGAACGCTTCTGACCAGGTCGTACAGGCGAAGGCCGAGTTCACGAGCGCCGCTTTCCACGTCTGCTCCCACGCGAGAGTTGGTTGCCTCAAGCAAGCATTCACCGATCTTGCCCACTAGGCAAGTTTGCTCATTGAGAAGTCGCTCACCCGCACGTACCCTCGGTGCGATGGACGAGACGACCGGCCTGCGGGAGCGCAAGAAGGCGGCCACCCGTCTCGCCCTGCACGAGGCGGCCCTGCGCCTCGCCGCCGACGAGGGCATCGACGCGGTGACGGTCGAGGCGATCGCCGACGCCGCGAACGTCTCCCGGCGGACCTTCTCCAACTACTTCTCGAACAAGGAGCAGGCCCTCTTCCACGGCGACACCATGCGCCTGCACCGGCTGTTGCAGCTGATCCGCGAACAGCCCGTCGACGAGGAGCCGTGGACCGTCCTGAGCCGGGCGGCCGAGCGCCTCACCGAGGAGGTTTTCGGCGGTTCTGAGCTTTCCTGGCTGACCCAACGCCGCAAGCTGCGCGGGCACCCCGGCCTGGCCCCACACCAGGTGGCGGCGTACGCCGCGATCGAGCGCGAGCTGGCCGCGGAACTCGCCCACCGGCTCACCGGCGACGACGTGGCACTGCGCTCCCGGGTCCTGGCCGCGACCTTCCTGGCCATCCTGCGGGTCGCCCTGCAGTACTGGATCGATCACCCGGGTGACCCGATGGCGGAGACGGTCCGGACCGCACTCCTCGCGGCCGTACCCGCGGCGACCGCCGAGGGCCACCGGACAGGCAGCGGCACCCGGCGCGCCGGCCTCCCAGGCTGAGGAGTCGCGGGACGCCGTCCAGTGGGTGGTAAGCCAACGGGCGCGGTCTTGACGCACCGCAGACATCGGAGGTTTACTGCGTCAGCGATACAAGTCGATGCGTCAGGTCCGTCCACACTGGCGGGTCGGGCTCGTCGCCTTCCCGCAGCACCTCAGCCGAGCATCGGCGGCCCGGCTCCCGCACCACCGCCACCGTGACCTCCGGCGTGCCCGTCGCACCGCCGGGGTCGACGCTCAGCTAAGGAGCACCCCCATGCGTTCCCGTCCCCGACTGCTGGCACTCGTCACCTGCCTCGCCGTGATGCTGGCCAGCCTGGTAGCCCTCCCCGCGCCGGCCTCGGCCGCGCCGCTGACCAAGGTTCTGGTCTTCAGCAAGACCGCCGGTTTCCGGCACTCGTCCATCCCCAACGGCATCGCCGCGATCCAGCAACTCGGCTCGGCCAACGGCTTCACCGTCACCGCCACCGAGGACGCCGCCCAGTTCACCACCTCCAACCTGGCCCAGTACCAGGCGGTGGTCTTCCTGTCGACGACTGGCGACGTGCTCAACGCCAGCCAGCAGACGGCCTTCGAGTCGTACATCGCCGCAGGTGGCGGGTACGTGGGCGTGCACGCCGCCGCCGACACCGAGTACAGCTGGCCGTGGTACGGCTCGCTTGTCGGCGCCTGGTTCGACTCGCACCCGGCGATCCAGACCGCGACTGTGAAGATCGAGGACACGACCAACCCGTCTACCGCGCACCTCGGCACCACCTGGGTCCGCTCCGACGAGTGGTACAACTACCGCACCAACCCCCGCTCCAGCGCGCGGGTCCTGGCCAGCCTCGACGAGTCGTCGTACAGCGGCGGCACCATGAACGGCGACCACCCCATCACCTGGTGCAAGGCGTACGGCGGCGGGCGGGCGTGGTACACGGGCCTCGGGCACACCGAGGCGTCGTACACCGATCCGAAGTTCACCCAGATGCTGCTCGGCGGCCTGCGCGTCGCGGCGGGCGCCGTGACTGCCGACTGCTCGCCCCGCACCACCACCCCGCCGCCCACCACCAGTGGCTCCACCCTGCGAGCCCGGGCCAACAACCAGTTCGTCAGCGCGCCCAACTCCACCACCCCGCTGATCGCCAACCGGGCCACCGCCGGCACCACCGAGCGGTTCGACCTGGTCGACCTCGGCAACGGCAACGTGGCGCTGCGCGCCAAGGGCAACGGCCAGTACGTCGCCGCCGAGAACGCCGGTGCCGCCGCGCTGATCGCCAACCGGGCCACCGCCGGCGCGTGGGAGACCTTCCAGCTGGTCCGTAACTCCGACGGCACGGTCAGCCTGCGGGCCACCGTGAACAGCCGCTACGTGGCAGCCGAGAACGCGGGCGCGTCCGCGCTGATCGCCAACCGGACCTCCATCGGGCAGTGGGAGAAGTTCGACCTCGTCACCAACTGACCGGGCACCGCTCCACCGCACGCCACCCCTTCGCGGCCGTGGTGCGTGCCCGCACGCCCGGCCCCCGATCGTCGAGGAAGGACGATCATGCTCTCGTGCCCTCGGCGCTGGTCCCGGGCCCTCGTCGCGGCGCTCACCGCCGCCGCGAGCGTGACCCTGGCCGTTGCCGCACCGTCCCCCGCCCAGGCGGTGGTCATTCCCGCCTCCGACTACCAGCAGGTCAAGCTCGCCACCGGCTCGGCGGAGCTGGGCGAGGCCATGTCCCTGGCCGTCCTGCCCAACCGCTCGGTACTGCACACCGCCCGCAACGGTGTCCTGCGGGTCACCGACGTGGCCGGCAACACCAGGGTCTCCGGCACCCTGTCCGTCTACACCCACGACGAGGAGGGGTTGCAGGGCGTCGCCGTCGACCCCAACTTCGCCACCAACAGGTGGATCTACCTGTACTACTCCCCCACGTTGAGCACCCCGTCCGGGGACGCCCCGACCACCGGCTCGCAGTCCGACTGGGACCGGTGGAAGGGGCACCTGCGGCTGTCCCGGTTCACCCTGAACAGCGACGACACGCTCAACCTCGGCAGCGAGAAGATCGTGCTCCAGGTCGCCAACGACCGGGGGCAGTGCTGCCACGTGGGAGGTGACCTGGACTTCGACGCCGCCGGCAACCTGTACCTGACCACCGGCGACGACACCAACCCGTTCGAGTCCTCCGGGTACGCGCCGCTGGACGAGCGGACCAACCGCAACCCGCAGTTCGACGCCCAGCGCTCGGCGGGCAACACCAACGACCTGCGCGGCAAGGTGCTGCGGATCAAGCCGCAGGCGGACGGCACGTACACGATCCCGTCGGGCAACCTGTTCGCGCCCGGCACCGCCAACACCCGCCCGGAGATCTACGCGATGGGTATGCGCAACCCGTTCCGGATGAGCGTGGACAAGGCGACAGGCGTCGTCTACGTCGGCGACTACGGCCCGGACGCGGGGAGCACCAACTCCAGCCGGGGTCCGTCGGGTCAGGTGGAGTTCAACCGCATCACGGCACCCGGCAACTTCGGCTGGCCGTACTGCACAGGCAGCAACACGAGCACGGAAACATACAATGAATACACGTTCCCGTCCGGGCCGTCGCAGTCGAAGTACAACTGCACGGGCGGGCCGACGAACAACTCGTTCCGCAACACCGGGCTCACCACACTGCCCGCCGCGAAGCCGGCCTGGATCAAGTACGCCGGCGACTCCGGGTCCCCACCGGAGTTCGGCAGCGGCTCGGAGTCGCCGATGGGTGGTCCGGTCTACCGGTACGACGCGTCGTTCAACTCCAGCATCAAATTCCCGGCGTCGCTGAACGGCCAGTTCTTCGCCGGCGAGTACGGCCGCCGCTGGATCAAGGCCATCGCTGTCAACGCCGACGGTTCACGCGGGGAGATCTCCAGCTTTCCGTGGAGCGGCACCCAGGTCATGGACATGGCCTTCGGCCCGGACGGCGCCCTGTACGTGCTTGACTACGGCACCGGCTCGAACAACCAGGCGCTGTTCCGGATCGAGTACATCGGCGGCGGCAACCGCAGCCCGATCGCTGTCGCCTCGGCGAACCCCACTTCGGGGGCCAACCCGTTGACTGTCACCTTCTCGTCGGCCGGCAGCTCCGACCCCGAGGGCGGGGCGCTGAGCTACCTGTGGACGTTCGGCGACGGCACCACGTCGACGGCGGCGAACCCCACCAAGACGTACACCACGAACGGCACGTACTCCCCCACGTTGAAGGTCACCGACCCGACCGGCCTGTCCGGCACGGCGAGCCTGGTCATCACCGTGGGCAACACGGCCCCGACGGTGACGCTCACCGCGCCCGCCGACGGGCAGCTGTTCAGCTTCGGTGACACGGTGCCGTACCAGATCAGCGTCAGCGACCCGCAGGACGGCACGATCGACTGTTCCAAGGTCAGCCTGACGTACGCGCTGGGCCACGACAGCCACGCCCACCAGATCACCTCGAAGAACGGGTGCAGCGGCTCGATCACCGTGCCGACCGACGGGGAACACGACTCGGCTGCCAACATCTACGGGGTCTTCGACGCCGCGTACACCGACAACGGCGGGCTCACCACGCACAGCATCAGGACGCTGCAACCGAAGCACCGCCAGGGTGAGCACTTCGGCGCCCAGTCGGGTGTCCAGGCCACGGACCACACGAGCGCCGAGGGCGGTCGCACCGCCGGGTTCATCGAGAACAACGACTGGATCTCGTACCAGCCGTACCACCTTGCCAACGTGAACCGCTTCACCGTCCGGGCGTCGTCGGCCGGCGCCGGCGGCACCATCGAGGTACGGGCCGGATCGGCGACCGGCACCCTGCTGGGCACCGTCACGGTGCCGGTGACCGGAAACTGGGAGACCTTCACCGAGGTGTCCGGCGCCATCACCAACCCGCCCGCGTCGCCGACCACCCTGTACCTGGTGTTCAAGGGCGGGTCCGGCTACCTGTTCGACGTGGACGCGTTCACCTTCACCACCGGCACCGGCGGCGGCACCGGGGCGATCAGCCTGCGGGCGCAGGTGAACAGCCAGTACGTGTCGGCCGTCGGCACGAGCCCGCTGATCGCCAACAAGGCCACCGTCACCTCGACCGAGCAGTTCGACCGGGTGGACGCCGGCAACGGCGCCATCGCCCTGCGGTCGCGCGCCAACGGCATGTACGTCTGCGCCGAGAACGCCGGCGCAGAGCCGCTCGTCGCGAACCGCACGACCATCGGCGCGTGGGAGACCTTCCAGCTCATCACCAACTCCGACGGGACGGTCAGCCTGCGCGCCACTGTCAACAACCAGATCGTGGCCGCCGAGAACGCCGGCGCGGGGTCTCTGATCGCCAACCGCACCACTGTCGGAGCCTGGGAGAGGTTCGCGCTCACCGGTTGACGCCTGTGGTGGGTCCGGCCCGCCCTGGTCGGCGGCCGGGCCGGACCCACCGAACCGTCGGCTGCCGGTGTGGCGGGCGGCTAGTACTCCAACGTCATTCGGCTTCGGCGTTGGGCGTGGCGCGGGCATGAGGACGGCCACCGCGTTGATCATCGATGGTTTGTGAGGACAACCGAAGATCGTGCGGTGGCCGTGTGCCACAGCGTAGACCCGACCGGGTGGCGGGTCATCCTGGACGAGGCGGTGACACGTGTCGCGGACCGGTTCGTGCGGGCGGAGCCCCGTCGGACCGCCGGGCAGTTCGTGGAAGGGCTGCTGTCGGGCGTGGAACGTAAGGCCTGCTGGTCGTTGGCCGAACGGGCGGGTCACGACGATCCGCAGGCGATGCAACGGCTGCTGCGTACGGCGGTGTGGGACGCCGACGCCGTCCGCGATGACGTGCGTGATTGGCTGATCGAGCAGCTCGGCCACCCCGACGCGGTGCTTGTCGTCGACGAGACCGGCTTCCTGAAGAAGGGCGTGTGCTCGGTCGGGGTGCAGCGGCAGTACACGGGCACCGCCGGGCGTGTCGAGAACAGCCAGGTCGGGGTGTTCCTGGCCTACGTGTCACCGGCGGGGCGGGCGATCGGCTCTACCTACCCGAGACATCCTGGTGCGATCGCCCCGACCGTCTCACCGCCGCCGGCGTCCCGGACGACGTCGGGTTCGCTACGAAGCCTGCCCTGGCACGGCAGATGATCGCCGCTGCGCTGGACGCCGGTGTCCCGGTCGGGTGGGTGACTGGCGACAAGGTTTACGGCGCCGACCCCGGCCTGCGCGCTGACCTGGAACGCCGCCGGATCGGCTACGTCCTGGCCGTCGGCTGCGACCGACGCGTGCACGTCAACGACGGCCGCACTTTGATCCGCGTCGACGACCTCGCCGACCGGATACCCACCGCCGAGTGGCAGCAGCACAGCTGCCGACCGGGAGCGAAAGGTCCCCGCGACTATCTGTGGGCCTGGGTCACCACCGCCACCTGCGCCGGTGAGCACCGGTGGCTGCTCATCCGCCGCAACCGAACCACCGGCGAGCTGGCCTTCTACCTGTGCTGGTCACCTCGCCTGGTGCCGCTGCACACCCTCGTGACCGTCGCCGGATCCCGCTGGAGCATCGAGGAGTTGTTCCAAACCGGCAAAGGCCAGGTCGGCCTTGACCACTACCAGGTCCGCGGCTGGACCGGCTGGCACCGGTTCATCACCCTGGCCATGCTCGCCCTGGCCGTCCTGACCATCCTCGCCGCCACCACCGCGCAGCAGCCCGACCCCGACCCGGAGATCATCGCGTTGACCGTCGCCGAGATCCGCCGACTCCTCAACGCCTTCGTCCTCGCCCTGCCACTACCCCCAGCGCACACCCTGCACTGGTCCACCTGGCGACGAACATCCCAAGCCCGAGCCCGGCGATCCCACTACCAGCGCAGGCTCGGCCACTTAGCTTGAGACTTACTCGTCTAGGGCTCGAGCGTGGCGGGCATGCTGAAGGCGGCGACGTGACGGGCACCGATGAAGGCGTTGCTCTCTACGATCTTCCCGTTCTCGATCCGGAGTACGTCGACGACCAGCGCCTCGTAGTGCGGGCTGCCGGGCCGGCGGAGATAGTTGATCAGTGCCGGGCGCCCGTTGGCCGAGGTGGGGAAGGTACGCCAGTCGAGCGGTCGGCCGAGGAACTCCGCGGCCGCGTCGATCCCGACGACCGGCGGCTCGGGCGGCATCGTGATCCGTACGTCCTCGGCGAGCAGTGCCCGGACCGTCGCCGGGTCCTTCGCGTTGGCGTAGCGGCGCAGGATCTCTTCGTCCTCGCTGGTGAGCTGCGGGCGGCGCCAGTCCTGTGGGTCCGACGGAGCGCGCCGCCGGAGGGTGTGGCGGGCCCGCTGGAGGAGGCTGTTGACGGCCGCTACGGCGGTGTCGAGCGCGCCGGCGATCTCCTGCGGCGTCCAGCCGTAGACGTCGCGCAGCACGAAGGCCGCCCGCTGCCGCGGCGGCAGGTACATGAGCGCTGCGATCAGGGCCAGCTCGACGGTCTCCCGGGCGGCGAGACCGGTCTGCGGATCGTCGGCCAACAGGGCGTCTGGATAGGGACCGAGCTCGGTGGACCACTCCAGCGGGTCACCATACTGAACCGTCCGGTGACCGGCCGCCTTGCGGCTGTCGAGGAAGACGTTCGTGGCGATCCGGTAGAACCAGGTGCGCGCCGACGCCCGACCCTCGAAGCGGTCGCGAGCCCGCCAGGCACGCAGGAAGGTCTCCTGCACCAGGTCGTCCGCGTCGGTGACGTTCCCTGCGAGGCGGTAGCAGTGCACGTGTAGCTCGCGCCGGTGCTCGTCGAAGGCGCGCTGCAGCCAGACCGCCTGCTTGTCAGGCGAGTCGGACATGTGATCTCCCCGGGGCTGAGTGGTCCTCACAACCGTACTGACGACCGCGGACCCCATCCGTCATCGGTCACCGATGACGATCGCCGACTCGGTCGTCTGTACCTGTGACCAATCCCCACACGAAGGAGACAGCCATGACGGCAACCCCCGCGTCCAGCGCAGCCACGCCCCCGGTCGTCGACCGGGAGACCTGGCTGCGCGAGCGCAACGAACTGCTGGTCCGGGAGAAGGCCCATACCCGCGAAGGAGACGCGATCGCAGCCGCTCGTCGTCAGCTGCCGATGACCTTGATGCCGACGGTGACGGTCCAGGGCCCCGGCGGGGACACCCCGCTGGTGGAGGTTTTCGAGGGCCGCCGGATGCTCATCGCCTACTTCCACATGTGGCACGACGGCAAACCGTACGGGGATCAGTGTGAGGGGTGCACCTTCTCGACCTGTCACATGCAGATGCTGGACTACCTGCATGCCCGGGACGTCACCTACGCCGTGTTCTGCCAGGGCCCCTACGACGAAAGTGCCCCGTTCGCGGAGTTCATGGGCTACCCGTTCCCCTGGTATTCGGCGAAAGACTCCGACCCGGCTCTAGCCGACGGTCGCGAATTCGGGTTCATCGCCTGCTACCTGCGCGACGGCGACCAGGTCTACGAAACCTACTGGACCACCGGGCGGGGCGTGGAGGCGTTGACGACCAGCTACCACGCCTTGGACCTCACCGTGTACGGCCGGCAAGAGAACTGGGAAAACTCACCCCAAGGTTGGCCGCGGGTCAGTGGTCACCCGTGGCGGCTCAACGGCCGCCCCACCGCCCAATGGTCACGCCCCGGCGTTACGCCGGCGGTGACGTCCTGACGCTCGAGATGATCATGCTCGGGTCGGCCGCGGTGTCGGCCTGCTGCTGCGTCGTACCGCGGGTGGGCGCGTCCCGCAGGGCCCGAATGCTCGCGGGTGCGATGGTGGCTGTCATGGTCGCGGTGGCCCTCGACGCCGCACCGGTTGTGCAGTACGCGGGCGCGCTGCTGCTCCTCGCCTTCGCGGTGGCACTAGTCACCAGCGGTCCGACCGAGCGCGGCCCGGAGGTGGAGTGGCACCGTACGGCCGGGGCCGTGCTCATGGCGTTCGCCGTGCTGATGCATCAACACGGCGGGTCGATGGCTACCCACCACATGGCCGCCGGGCCCCGGATGGACCACGGCATCGTCACCGGCCATGACGCGGCGCTCGTGTTGCTACGCACCGCCACGGCGGCTTACCTCTGCTGGATGGCGGCCGCACTCGTCCGGCTGCGCAATCGACCGATCACGGACCTGCTCCGTTGGGAGCACCTGGCCATGGGGGCAAGCCTCGCGGCCATGATCTTCTTCATGAGCTAGCCGAGTAAGCCAGCCGGCAGATCAAGTGACGTTGGAGTACTAGATCGGGAAGCGGCCGTGCCGCCACTGCCAGTGGCGGCCGGCCTTGAGGTGGTCGACGACCGCGCGTTCCAGCACGGTACGGCGGGGCAGCTCGTCGAGCGGCGTGCTCAGGGTACGGAACACGAAACGCAGCACCTCGACGTCGGCGTCCGGCCCCTCCTTCTCGTCGTAGGGCGTCAGCTCGAACCGCCGCTGGAACCGGGCGATGTTGGAGTCCGCCGGGAGATATTCGAGCAACTGCGGATCGAGCAGCCACGAGCCGCAGGAGAACTCCTCGTAGCGCTCGTCGGGAAAGTGGCGGGGGAAGAACGCGCGGGCCTCGTCGAGCGACGCGTCGATCGCGTCGGGGGTCAACGGCCCCGCATCAGGGATGTGCAGGGAGAGGGTGGCGCCGCCACGGTGGTGCTGCAACCGGCCCAGCTCGTAGACGCTGCCGCGGACGTGCAGCGTCAGCCAGCTCTGCATGACCGGCCAGCCCTCGCCGCGCATCCGCCTGTCGATGGCGAGGTTGCGGCCCAGGTCCGCGAGGCTGCGCCACGACACCGCGTCGGGGACGTCGTGGTCGCGGTGGTACGCCCGGGCGACGTCGACAAGGGCCAGGTACGCGTACACGTAGAGGTGCCGCCAGGCGGGGCCGCGATCACGGGGCAGCTCCGGACCGGGCGGCAGCCAGTCCGCACCCCCGAGATCGGCGCGGACCAGGGCGATCGAGCGGTCGAGAAGCCAGCGCAGCTCGGGCGTCCACAGCGGAGAGTCGGCGTCGGGCCAGCCCGCCATGATCTCGGCGGCGTCCTCAGGTGGCACGGCGAGCCGGTCGAGAATCGCGGGCGCGTCGGCGCGGGCGGGAAGCGGAGCCGACGGCCGGTCGCCGGCGAGCTGGTGCACCCGCTCGACGTCCTCGACGGGTACGCCGAGTCGGGCGGCGGTGTCATGCAGATCCACGTCGCCGACCCTACCGGCGCGGGCATGGCCGGTGGGTGCCCGGAATTTCAGGAGTCGGCCGGCACCCCGGCGTCGAGCTGGCCGATCATCGGCGCGAGAAGGTCGTTGAGTTCCCGGGCCAGCACCACTACCGCCCGTCGTGCCGCGGAGGTGACGTCGTCGTGCGGACCGGCGGGCGCCGGCGGCAGGTCGTCGAGCGGGACCGGCGCCTCCACCTGGAGCAGGGCGCGCAGATGGGGGCGGCGCGTGTGGTCCTGCTCGGTGGGTGTGGTGAACTGCCCGAACAGCTGGGGCCAGTCGTGCCAGCCCCGGTCGCGCTGCCACTGCCTGGTCCAGGTCAACTCGGCCGGCCAGCGGGACGCCACGGTCACCGCGCAGACCATGCTGCCGTCCCACGGGCTGCGCGCGCAGGACGCCGAGATGATCCGCCGGTGCCAGCGGACGAACCCGGGCGACAGCTCGCTGGCCACCCGCCAGGCCGTCGCCGCGAACGCGACGGGCGCGATGTCGTCCCACGTGTCGGCGAACTCGTCGATCCGCCGAAGCACCTCGGCCTCGTACCTGCCCCGCCCGCCGTCGCCGTGCTCGCGGTCGAACTGCTCGTCCAGCCAGAAGGCGCGCGGCTCAGGCATCCTCGACCCCGTTTCACGGCGATGGTGTGCACCACAGTCGAACCTATGCCATCTGCGGGGGCGCGGACGACTACCCCACGAAAATGCAGAACGGGTGACCGGCCGGGTCGGCGTACACGCGCAGCGGCTCGTCGGGGTCCTCGATGCGGTCGTACCGCAGCCGGCCGCCGAGGCGTAGCACGCGCTCGTGCTGGACCAGCAGCTCCTCGACGGATTCGACTGTCATGTCCAGGTGCAGCTGCTGTGGCACGTCGTTCTTCGGCCACGTCGCCTCCGGCAGGTGGTCGACCTGCTGGAACGCCATCTGCGGGCCGCCGCCGGGAGACCTCAGCACCAGCCAGTCCCGACCGCGCTCGTCGGGTTGCCCGTCCGCCGGCGGCTCGTCGCCGGGCCGGTAGACGAAGCCCATCAGCTGTCGGTAGAACTCGGCCAGCTCCCTCGCGTCGGTGCAGTCGAGCGCCACCGAACAGAGCTTGGGCACGCTCTCCTGGTCGACCATCCTCGATCACCTCCGGACGCCATTCTGGCCGCGTCGGGCCGCCGTCGCATCCGCAGCGGCTCCCTGCGGCGGCGACGATCGTGACTTGACAAGCAACCGGCTCCGCAGTGGACGATTCAGCGTGCGAATTCTCGTGGTGGGCGGCAGCGGTCTGATCGGCGCGCACGTCGTGGACGTGCTGCGCGAACGCGGCCACGCGGCGACCACAGTGGCGCGCACCGCCCGGCCGGGTGTCGATCACCTGATAGATGTCGACTCCGCGTCGGTCGAGGACCTGCGACCGTTGCTCGCCGGCCACGACGGCGTCGTGTACGCCACCCGCACCGACGAGCAGCGCCCGCTGCCCAAGCCGATCTATCCGCGGTTCCGCCGCGACAACGTCGACCCGGTGGTGCGCCTGTTCGCCGCCGCCCGCGAGGAGGGTCTCACCCGTGGCGTGCTGATGGGCTCGTACTACACCTACTTCGACAGGCTGCGTCCGCAGTGGCGGCTCACCGAACGCCACACGTACATCCGGTGCCGGGTCGAGCAGGCACGCGAGGGACGGGCGGCGGCCGGCGACGACCTGCCTGTCGCCGTACTCGAACTGCCCTTCGTCTTCGGTCGGGCCGGCGACCGACTCCCGAACTGGGCGGGCCCGTTGGACCGGTGGGCGCGCTCGCGTACCCCCTTGGTCGCCCCCACCGGCGGGACCGCCGTCATCTCGGCGCGCAGCGTGGCCGAGATCGCGGTGGACGCCCTGGAACAGGGCCGTGGTGACGACATTCCGGTAGCCGACGAGAACCTCATTTGGGACGACATGATCGGTCGCATCGCCGAGGCGGTCGGTCGACGCCGCCGGGTGTCCCGCCTGCCGCCCAGCGCGGCGAAGGCCGCCCTGCGGCTCGGCGGCGCGCTCCAGAGCCTCGGGCGCAAGGAGTCCGGCGTCAACCCCAGCCACCTCGCCGACCTCCTGCTGGCCGACCTGTTCGTCGAGCCGACGACCGGCCGGCCCCTGGACGCGGCGCTGCGCGAGACCTTCCCCGCCGCCTAGCCGCGCGGCGACGTCACGACGGACGCGCCAGGTACGCGGTCTTCGCGTCAGGCGAGAAACCGCAGGCCCGGTAGAAGGCGTGCGTCGACGGCGTCCGCGAGCCGGTCATCAGCATCGCCTTGTAGCAGCCGGCATCCCACGCGGCCTGGAGCGTGCCGGCCATGATCTGCCTGCCCAGGCCGGTGCCGCGCCGCGACTCCTCGACGACGACGTTCTCGATGACCGCGTACGGCGACGCCGACCGGGTGAGGTTCGGGATCACGTTGAGGTACGTCGTGGCGACCACGTCCCCGTCCAGTTCGAGGACGAAGAGACGCAGCGCCGGTGAGGCGAGGATCTGCTGGAAAGCCGCCGCGTCGGATCCGTCGTCCAGCTCGGGATCGTCCGGGTTGAGTTGGCGGTAGAGGCGGATGATCTGCTCGAAGTCGTCCGGCCCGGCCTCGCGGAACATGCCCCGGAGCCTAACTCGCGGACTCGCCCGGCGAGAGCCCCGCCGCCCGGGCCTGCCGGACGGCGATGTCCACGAACTCGTCCACCAGGGGCGACCGGTTGCTCTCCGCCCAGGCCAGGCAGACCTGGTTGTGCCCGAGGTCGGCGACGGGCACGTGCACGACGTCGGGCCTGGTGTAGAACGCCGCCGTCGACAGCGGCAGGATCGCCATCCCGGCGTACGCGGCGACATGCTCCAACTTCTCCTCGACGGAGTTCAGCTCCGGCCGGGGGCGGGGCTCCGGGTCCGTCCGGCGGTCCGGCAGGTCCCGCCATTCCGGCACGGCGTCCGGGTCCTGGAGGAGCCGTTCCTCGGCCAGGTCGGCGAGGTCGATCGACTCCTTGCCGGCCAGTCGGTGATCTCTGGGCAGGACCACGACGCGGGGTTCGGTGAACAGGGGGCGTAGTCGGAGGCCGCGGTGGTCGACCGGGAGCCGTACGTAGCTGACGTCGGCCCGCCCTTCGTGGACCACCTCGACCTGGTCGTTCCAGGACGTACGGAGGACAGCGACGGACAGGTCGGGGTGCAGCTGAGCGATGGCACGGGCCTCGGCGGTGACGATGATGCCGGGCATGAACGCGATGGTGAACGTGGGCCGGCCGTGCGCGGCCCGGTGCACCCGCCGACGCAGCGCCTCGGCCGAGGCGAGCAACGGACGGGCGTCGATGAGCAGTTGGCGGCCCGCCTCGGTGAGCACGGTGGAGCGGCGGTCCCGCAGGAACAGTTCGGCGCGCAGCTCGTGCTCCAGGGCCCGGATCTGGCGCGACAGGACCGGCTGGGCGATGTGCAGCCGCGCGGCTGCCCGCCCGAAATGCAACTCCTCGGCCACCGCCACGAAGTAGCGGAGCTTACGCAGATCCACGTCCATCCGGCCCCCGTCCGGTCAGTCCCACGATACCCGCGGGGAAGGGCCTCGGTGATGCTCATCGGGCATCACAGGAGGTGAAAGAGGTCTTGGACGCGGGGGTTGCGGACGGAGCACGGTGGTAACCGTCTCCACCACACCCCGGAAGGACACGATCATGACCCTCACCGACCAGCGCGTCGTCATCCTCGGCGGAACCTCGGGAATCGGACTCGCCACCGCCTCGCTGGCGGCCCGCGAGGGCGCCCAGGTCGTCGTCGCCTCCCGCCACCAGCGCAGCGTCGACCGCGCCCTGTCGACCCTGCCGACCGGCACCCAGGGGTACGTCGCCGACCTCACCGACCCGACCGACGTGGCCCGGCTGTTCGAGGGCCTCGGCCCGTTCGACCACCTCGTCTACACCGCTGGCGAACCTCTCGCCCTGATGTCCGTCGACGCCCTCGACCTCGCCGCGGCCCGCACCGCGTTCGAACTGCGCTACTTCGGCTCCCTGGCGGCGGTCAACGCGGCGGTCCCGTACCTGCGGCCCGGCGGGTCGATCACCCTGACCACAGGCACCGCCAACCACCGGCCGAGCGCCGGCTGGTCGGTGGCGGCCAGCATCACCGGGGCGATCGACGCGCTGGTCCGTGCCCTCGCCGTCGAACTCGCCCCGATCCGCGTCAACGCCGTCTCCGCCGGCGTGATCCGCTCACCGCTGTGGGACTCGCTGCCGCAGGAGACCCGGGAGCAGATGTACGCCCAGCTCAGCGAGTCGCTTCCGCTCGGTCGGGTGGGCGAGCCCGACGAAGTCGCCGAGGCGTTCGGCTACCTGCTGCGGGCGACCTACGCCACAGGCACTGTGGTGACCGTCGACGGCGGCACACTGATCTCCTGACTCCGCGACGGCGCCTACAACCGCATCCTCTGCCAGTTCCGGAACACGAATCGGTGCACCGATTTCAGCCCGACCCACAGGGCCGGATAGAGAGCCGCCCGGCCGAACCCGCTGACCGTCACCGTCGTGGTCCGGGTGACCTGTGTGCCGCTCCCCGCCGGGACCAGCTCGAACAGATCCCCGAGCCGGTCCACGAAGCGGTGGAAGCCAAGGTCCGTCGACTCCATGCGGAACGCCAACCGGGTAGGGGGCTCCCACGTCGTGATCCGCTGCCGCACCACGCCCTGTTCCGAGACGCACTGCCGGGCGGCCCCCACCTCGCCGGGGCCGTCCGGCAGGCGGCACGTCGTCGGCCGAGGGGTGCCCAGGTAGAACACCGGACACCGGGGTTGAAGTTCGAGGCGCGAGTCGCACAACGCCGGCCACAGCACCTCGGGCGGGTGGGGCATCGTCCAGCGCGTCCGCACCATCATGCCCGTCACGGTAGTCCGGGTGCCGACTGTGCACCGCCCCGTGAACGGTCGGCGGGGGCGGCCCTCAGCGAAGCTGTTCGGCCAGTCCGACGATGATGCCCTCGGGGCCACGCACGTAGCAGAGCCGGAAGATGTCCTCGTACCGCTCCAGGTCGCCGACGAGTTCGGCGCCGTGCGCCCGCAGCCGCGCGATGACGTCCTCGATGTCGTCGACGGCGAACATGACGCGGCGGATGCCCAGCGTGTTCGCCGGTGCGTCTCTCGGCTCGGGGCTGATCGCCGTCGGCGTGTGGAACATGGCCAGCTCGACCTTGCCGTGGCCGTCCGGGGTCCGCAGCATCGCGACCTCCTGGCGGACGTCGTCGATCCCGATGACCCGCTCCACCCACCGCCCCTCGACCGGACCCCGGCTCTCCACCTCCATGCCGAGTTCGACGAAGAACGCAATGACGGCGTCGAGGTCCTCGACGACGATGAGGACGTTGTCCATCCGCTGGATCGCCATGCTGGATCTCCTTGTCCGGTACGACCACCGTGGCCGAATCCACCCCTGGGACGGAGCCCGCACCCCGTTCTCGACATCCCCTCATCGACAACGCGGCCCGGCCACATGGTAGGTGGCCGGGCTGTGTCGTCTCGGGAGATCACGCCGCTCGCCACCGCTTTCTGGAGTCCGTAGCGGTGGTCGTGCACACCATCGGCTTACCGGTCTTCGTCACGCCACGCGCGCCCTGCCTGGAGCAGAACGCCCCGGGACGCACTGTCGGAACAGAAGGCGGTTTCGGTTTCGCGGTGGTCGGCTTCGGCTTCGGTCTGCTGATCGTCGGCTTGGCGGCCGGCCGGGACGGCGGCTTGCTGCTGGTGCGCTGCGGAGCAGGTGTGGGGCTCAGCACGGGCGCGGGAGTTGGGGACGTCAGCGCACTCGGCGTGGGGCTGACGCCGGCGGTGGCGGTCGCGCTCTCGACGAGACGATCGCCGGCAACCGAGGCGGTCGCTGTGGCCGCCGCGACAGGCTTCTTGTCGCCGTTGTCATCGGTGAGCGCCCCAATGGTGCCGACACCGCAGCAGAGTAAGACGCAGATAGCCGCGGCGATACCGATGGCACCGGCATTCCCGATCTTCTTCTTACCGGAATAGGTGGTCACCCACCGGAGTCTGCGTGACAACGATTGCGCGGAGACACCACTGATCGGGGGCAGTTGGACCCCGACGAAACAGGGATGGGCCACCGCGGGGATCCGCGTCGACGCCCGATTGTCGACGGTCACCGGCTGGCCGTCCGCAAACTCCGGCGACATCGACTGCCATCCCCGCCACGATGGTCAGCATGGACGAGGTGGAAGTCGTCGTCGCCCACAGCCAGCGCGTGACGCTGCGCGTCGGCGACGTGTTCCTGAAGGTCGACGGCGACCCGGCGCACGCCGACGTCGAGGCGCGGGCGATGGCCATGGCGCCGGTCCCGACCCCGGTGGTCCTGTGGCGCGAGCCGCCCGTGCTCGCGATCGCCGCCGTACCTGGCAGGGCACTCGGCGTCCTCGGCGAGCCGTCGGCCGCGTCACCGGCGGCGTGGGCCGCGGCGGGTGCCGCCGTACGGAGATTGCACGATGCGCCGTTGCCGCCATGGCCGGGGCGCCGTCTCGACGACGTGGCGACGGAGCTCGACGGCGAGTGCGCGTGGCTGCTCGCCAACGCCGTTCTGCCCGCCGAGGTGATCCGGCGCAACCGGGATATCGCCGAGGCCGCGCTCCGGCCGTGGAGACCGGTGTTCATCCACGGCGACCTGCAGATCACCCACGTGTTCATCGACGGCGACGAGATCACCGGCGTCATCGACTGGTCCGAGGCCGCCCCCGGCGACGCCATGTTCGACCTCGCCACCCTGACGCTCGGGCACGAGGAACGCCTGGACGACCTGCTCGCCGGCTACGGCGCCGGCGCGGACCGGGACGTGATCCGCGCCTGGTGGTCCCTGCGCAGCCTGGTGGCGTCGCGGTGGCTGATCGAGCACGGCTTCGACCCGGACGCGCCGGGATGCGAATTCGATGTGCTCAGATCCCGGATGCGGGAACCCTGAGGGACGTCCCCGCCACCGACAGCATCCTGTCGCGCTGCCGTGATCACCCACACCCCCGATCATGCTGATCGGTCCTCACCAGACACTCGTACGGGCTACGACGCGTCCCTTAGCCTCGGCCTGGTGAATGACGACCTTCTCCGCCGGCTCCGGACCGAACAGGGCCGGGCGCTGCTCGACGACGCCGACCCGCACCACGCGGTGATGCTGGCCTGCGACCTGCTGGTGGCCGGCGTCGACAGCGAAGCGGTGATGGCGCTCGCCGCCGAGTCAGCTCGGACCCTGCCGGCGCATCGCGCGAATCGGCGCCTGGCGGCGGTCATCGCCGAACTCGGGCTCGTTACTAACGGATCAGATCGTGGGCCCGCGCGAGGTCGTCACCCCAGGGCACGGTGTGGTCACGCTCGAACGCCCGATACAGCCGGTCGCGGACCGTCTCTCGGCGCAGCCAGGCGGCCAGCGTGGTCACTCCCCGATCCGCGAAGTTGAGTGCGTTCACCGCGTCGGCCAGGTGGCGATCCGCCGCCGAGTTGAGCGTGAGGTCCCAGATGTCGAGGAATCGCGTGACGCTCTCGCCGCCCGTGCCGACCGCGTCGAGGAAGGTGGCCGGGTCGAGGAACGACCCGACCTGTGACGGGTACGTCCCGAGCAAGGAGCGCCACACCGCATCGAGGTAGCCGTCAATGGCCTCCTGCTCGGCTTCGGGCCAGGTGCGCCACTCTTCGCGAGGCAGCTTGCCCAGGACGACCGCCGGTTCGAGTTCCGTTGAGGTGACCATGCGCTCCAGCAGCAGGGGCAACAGACTCTTCAGATCGTCCCGGTTGCCGACCGTGTTGCCGAGGCTGATGGTCAAAGAGAACAGGTTGTGGTCGGCGACCCGCACCTGCCCCCGGCAGTGCGGGCAGCCATCGAGCACCGCCCTCCCCGGGTACCGGACGAACGCCTCCCGGAGTCGCGCCACCGCCGACATCACTTCGCTGTCCACCGGGCGATCCTCGCATCCCGCACCGGCACGGATCTGCTACCTCCTCTTTGCCCTCAAGGAACGACCACCGGTCTACGAGCTGCGCTGGCTGCCAGGGTGAGCTGGTCCGAGCGGTCAGACACCGTCCGTACTGATGGAGATCTGCTTGAATCCTCCTCATGAGTTGGCGGCTTCTGGCGTGGCGCGCGTTCGTCGTGGCCGCCTGGAGCAGTTGGCTCGTCTGGGGTGTCGCCATCTGGCAGGACTGGGACAACCACCTTCTCTTCGGGACCATCGCCTCAGGCGCGCTCGCCCTGATGAGCACTCTTGCTCTTCGCCGTGCGAAGAGACGTTCCTGCCAGAACGCTGGCGAAACGATCCCGCAGAGCGCACAAGGGCAACGCCCTAGCGGGCCTCCCCCAGGCAACCATCACGGTGTCTCCACCCGAAGCGCGTCCGGCGGCACGTCACCACCGTGCCGGCAGGGCAACACTTGATCAGTGCGGCCGTCAACCTGTCCGTGGGCAAATCACGCGGCGGGGACGCCCCTTTTCCGTCACCCCGCCGGGTCGGCGGACCCGGCGGCGGTGGCATCACTCAATCAACGACCGACCATGTGACGCGACGACACGTCACGAGAAACGAGGAAGCCGAACCGCCTTGTCCACCGTCCGGCAGAGGCCACGGTAGAACTCGACCATCTCCTCGCCTGTCGGCTCCTGCTCCTGCGTCTCCTCCAGGGCCCTGCGGGCGCCCACGGACAGCGCACATACGAGCCGCTTGGCAGCCTCCGGATCTTCGATCTTCCGGATGTCCAGATATCCCATTGCCCGGCCGGGGCTGAGCCACTCGTCGAACTCGTCGACTGCGGCCACGTCGGCGGGGACCAGCCTCATGACGTGCGACAGCACCCTGCCCTGGATCCACCACTCCAGGTCGTCGTCGAACAGCACCGCCAACACCAGGACCCCCATGCCGAGCAACAGAACTGGAACATCAGAAGCCGATGCGGATGACGTCCTTCCGCCCCGAGGCGTCGGCTCTCTTCGCCATCACGATCCGCCACTCCATCGGATAGCCCGTCATGTCGACGACCGTGAAGTTGTTTCCCTTGGTGAGGTGGTGGTCGAATGACGCGAGCCACCACGCCACAGCTGGCAGCGCACCAAGCACGACGATGGCGATCACCCATGAAGCATGATCGGTTGATCGCATAACCGGAAGCACCACGGCTCACCTTGCGTGAAATCTTCACACGTCGGCTCCAAGCTGCCACTCCTCGGTACCCCTACAGACTTGCCACCGCAGCTCGCCATCCCGCATGCCGCCGACCCGCCCTCCTGGGGAGCGGGCCGCCGCCCGGTCCGGCACGTCAACCGGACCTTGACGGCTCGTACGGGCGCTGGTGGTCTGGCGGTGGTGCCCGGGTCGGTGGCAGGCGGGATGGCTCCTTCCGCAACCACTCACGGACCGCGACCGGAGGCCCAGTTCCTCGTAGACCTCTCTCGCACAGGCCTGTAGCGGGCTCTCGCCCTGCTCGACGTACCCGCCTGGGACATCCTGCGAGTCGTCCGTCAGGTCAAGCTCGTGCGCGGCGCGCTCATCTTCGCCCCGCCCAAAGGCGGCAAGACCCGTGAGGTTCCCCTCCCCGCCTCAGTAGCTCGCCGCCCGGGCGACCACGCCAAGCAGTACGCGCCCGTAGAGGTCACCCTGCCCTGGGGAACGCTGACCGGCGAACCCACGACCGTCACGCTCTACCTGACCACCGCCGCAACGGCATGCACGTCCTGCGGCGCACCTATGCCTCGGTCCTCCTGGACGCCGGGGAGAGCATCAAGGCCCCGGCGACCTACATCGGCCACGCCGACCCCGGGTTCACCCTGCGGACCTACACGCATCTCCTACCGACCAGCGAGGACCGAACGCGCCGAGCCATCGACACCGCGTTCGGCGAGGACCAGGCCGCCAAGGACGGCCCGGAAGCCGTTGACGGCCTGGAGACGGCATGATCATGGTTCAACGGCTTTCCGGACGGCCTCAGGCGCAGGTCAGGGCACCTGCGCCGGTTTACTTGGCGTTGAAGTAGCTGGCCTCCGGGTGGTGAACGACTATCGCGTCGGTGGCCTGCTCCGGCATGAGCTGGAACTCCTCGGACAGCTCGACCCCGATCCGCTCCGAGCCGAGCAGGTCCACGATCTTCGCCCGGTCCTCCAGGTCGGGGCAGGCCGGGTAGCCGAACGCGTACCGGCAGCCCCGGTAGTCGTTGCGCAGCAGGCCGGCCAGGTCCGTCGGGTCGTCGTGGCCCAGCGGACGACCGTCGGGCAGGGTCAGCTCGGCGCGGATGCGCCGGTGCCAGTACTCGGCCAGCGCCTCGGTGAGCTGCACGGACAGGCCGTGCACCTCCAGGTAGTCGCGGTACTCGTTGCGGGCGAACAGCTTCGCCGCGTACTCGCTGACCGGCTGGCCGACGGTGACCAGTTGCAACGCGACCACGTCGAGCTGGTCGCCCTTGGGCTTGAAGAAGTCCGCGAGGCAGAGCCGCCGCTCCTGGCGCTGGCGGGGGAACGAGAACCGGGCGCGCTCCGCGTGCCCGTTCTCGTCGAGCACCACCAGGTCGTTGCCTTCGGAGTACGCGGGGAAGTAGCCGTACACCACTGCCGCCTCCAGGACCTGGTCGGCGATCAGCCGGTCCAGCCAGTACCGCAGGCGCGGGCGGCCCTCGGTCTCCACCAGTTCGTCGTACGACGGGCCGTTGCCGCCCCGCACGCCGTTGAGCCCCCACTGGCCGCGGAAGGTGGCCCGCTCGTCGAGCAGCGCCGCGTAGTCGGCCATCGGCACGCCCTTGACCACGCGGGTGCCGAAGAACGGCGGGGTGGGCACCGCCACGTCCACCGCCACGTCGGAGCGCACCGACGAGTCGTGCAGCTCCGGCAGCGACTCGGTGACCATGGACCGCTGCCGCTCCCGGCGGGCCCGCCGGGCCGCGAGGGCCGCCTCGCGCTCCGAGTCGATCACCGGCGCGCCGCCACGCTTGGCGGTCATCACCTTGTCCATCAGGGACAGCCCTTCGAACGCGTCCCGCGCGTAGTGCACCTGCCCCGGGAACATCGACCGCAGGTCGTCCTCGACGTACGCGCGGGTCAGCGCCGCCCCACCCAGCAGGACGGGCCACCGCTCGGCGACGCCGCGCGTGGCCATCTCGGCCAGGTTCTCCTTCATGATGACTGTGCTCTTGACCAGCAGCCCGGACATGCCGATCGCGTCGGCGCGGTGCTGCTCGGCGGCGTCGAGGATGGCGCCGATCGGCTGCTTGATGCCGATGTTCACGACCTCGTAGCCGTTGTTGGACAGGATGATGTCGACCAGGTTCTTGCCGATGTCGTGCACGTCGCCGCGCACGGTGGCCAGCACGATACGGCCCTTGCCGCCGTCCTCGCTGGTCTCCATGTGCGGCTCCAGGTACGCCACAGCGGTCTTCATCACCTCGGCGGACTGGAGCACGAACGGCAGCTGCATCTGGCCGGAGCCGAACAGCTCCCCGACGACCTTCATGCCGTCCAGCAGGATGTCATTGATGATCGACAGCGGGGTCCGGCCGCCGGCCATCGCCTCGTCCAGGTCGGCCTCCAGGCCGTTACGCTCACCGTCGATGATCCGCCGCTTGAGCCGCTCGTCCAGCGGCAGCGCCGCCAACTCCTGGGCCCGGCTGGCCCGGGCACTTGTCACGTCGACGCCCTCGAACAGCTCCAGGAACCGCTGCACCGGGTCGTACCCCTCGCGGCGCCTGTCGTAGACCAGGTCGAGGGCGACCTCGCGCTGCTCGTCGGGAATCTTCGACATCGGCAGGATCTTGCTGGCGTGCACGATCGCGGAGGTCAGACCGGCCTGCACGCACTCGTGCAGGAACACCGAGTTGAGCACCTGCCGGGCCGCCGGGTTGAGGCCGAACGAGATGTTCGAGATGCCGAGCGTGAAGTTGACCCCCGGGTAGCGGCTGGCGATCTCCCGGATCGCCTCGATGGTCTCCAGGCCGTCGCGGCGGGTCTCCTCCTGTCCGGTGGCGATCGGGAACGTCAACGCGTCGATGAGGATTTCCGCGCGGTCCATCCCCCACCGGCCGGTCAGGTCGTCGATCAGGCGGGCCGCGACCCGGACCTTCCACTCCCGGGTACGCGCCTGCCCCTCCTCGTCGATGAGCAGCGCCACCACCGCCGCGCCGTGCTCCCGGACGACAGGCATCACCCGGGCGTAGCGGGAGTCGGGGCCGTCGCCGTCCTCGAAGTTCACCGAGTTGACCACGCACCGGCCGCCGAGCATCTCCAGGCCGGCCTCGACGACCGCCGGCTCGGTGGAGTCCAACATGATCGGCAACGTCGACGCGGTGGCGAACCGGCCGGCCAGCTCCCGCATGTCCTGCGTGCCGTCGCGGCCCACGTAGTCCACGCACAGGTCCAGCAGGTGCGAACCGTCGCGGGCCTGACTGCGGGCGATCTCCACGCAGGCCCGCCAGTCGGCGGCGAGCATCGCCTCGCGGAACGCCTTGGAACCGTTGGCGTTGGTGCGCTCACCCACCATCAGCACCGACGCGTCCTGCGCGAACGGCACCGGGTGGTACACCGACGAGACACCCGCCTCGTGCCGGGGCTCGCGCGCCGGGGCGACGGCGCCGTGCAGCCGCTCGGCCAGCACCCTGATGTGCTCCGGGGTGGTGCCGCAGCAGCCGCCGACCAGCCCCACCCCGTACTCGGTGACGAAGCGCTCCAGGGCCTCGGCCAGCTCCACGGGAGTCAGCGGGAAGTACGCCCCGTCGGCCGTCAGCACCGGCAGGCCGGCGTTCGGCATCACCGACAACGGGACGCGGGAGTGCTGCGACAGGTAGCGCAGGTGCTCGCTCATCTCCGCCGGGCCGGTGGAGCAGTTGAGCCCGATGAGGTCCACGCCGAGCGGCTCGATGGCCGCGAGGGCCGCGCCGATCTCGCTTCCCACCAGCATGGTGCCTGTGGTCTCCATCGCCACATGGCAGATGATCGGCACCTGCTGGCCCAGCTCGGTCATCGCCCGCTTCGACCCGACCACGGCCGCCTTGACCTGGAGCAGATCCTGGGAGGTCTCGATGATCAGGGCGTCCGCGCCGCCGACGATCAGACCGGCGGCGTTCTCCTGGTACGCGTCGCGCAGGGTCGCGTAGTCGGCATGCCCGAGGGTGGGCAGCTTCGTGCCCGGCCCGATCGAGCCCAGCACGAACCGGGGCCGCTGCGCGGTGCTCGCCGCGTCGGCGGCCTCCCGGGCGATGCGGGCGCCCGCCTCGGACAACTCACGGATGCGGTGCGGGATGTCGTACTCGCCGAGATTGGCCAGGTTGGCGCCGAAGGTGTTGGTCTCCACGCAGTCCGCGCCCGCGGCCAGGTAGGCGTCGTGCACCCCGCGCACCACGTCCGGACGGGTGACGTTGAGGACCTCGACGCAGCCCTCGAGGCCGTCGAAGTCGTCGAGGGTGAGGTCCGCAGCGTGCAACATCGTGCCCATCGCCCCGTCGGCGATGAGGATCCGGTCGGCCAGCGCATCCATCAACGAGTTCCGCACCCGTTCAGGTTAGTGCGGCACCCGTCGGGCCCAGCGACCCTCGGCACCCGATCCCATATTGTGTCAGCGGGATCACGCTGTCCGGTTCGTCGGTGTATGACCGGTTGCCGGCGGTCCCGACCGGCGCGGCCGACGGGCCGGGCACCCGCTCGGCACGTAGGCTGGCGGACGTGAAGGACAACAGGGACGCCGCTGTGCACCACGGCCCGACGACCGGGCGTGGTCCCGGGGACGGCCGCGACGAGCAGGGTGAGGTGACGGCGTGACCGAGTTCGACGGACTGCCGGTGCTGCGGTCCCCGGTGGCCATCGCCGCGTTCGAGGGGTGGAACGACGCCGCCGACGCGTCCACGGCGGCCGTCGAGCACCTGGAGCAGGTGTGGCAGGCCCGGCAGATCACCGAACTGGATCCGGAGGAGTTCTACGACTTCCAGGTCAGCCGACCCACCATCACCATGGCCGACGGGGAGACCCGCCGGGTGGAGTGGCCGACGACCCGGTTCATGGTGGCCAGCCCGGAGGGCACCGAACGGGACGTGGTGCTGATCCGGGGCATCGAGCCGAGCATGCGCTGGCGCACATTCTGCGAGCAGGTACTGGAGATCTGCCACAGCCTCGAGGTCGAACGGGTGGTGCTGCTCGGCGCGTTGCTGGCCGACGTGCCGTACACCCGGCCGTTGCCGATCAGCGGCAGCGCGTCCGACGCGCAGGCCGCCGAGCGCTACCAGCTCACCCCCACCCGCTACGACGGGCCGACAGGCATCGTCGGGGTGCTGCACGACGCGTGCACCCGCGCCGAGGTGGACGCCGTCTCGTTCTGGGTGCACGTGCCGCACTACGCCAACAACCCGCCCTGCCCGAAGGCCACCCTCGCCCTGCTGCACCGCGTCGAGGAGGTCGTCGACCTGCCGGTGCCGATGGCCGACCTGGCCGAGGAGTCCGCCGAGTGGGAGCAGCGCGTGCGCAGCGCCGCCGAGCAGGACGCCGAGCTGGGCGAGTACGTGCGCGAGCTGGAGGAACGGGTCGGCGACGAGGGCATCACCCCGTTGACAGGTGACGAGATCGCCCAGGAGTTCGAGAAGTACCTGCGCCGCCGGGGCGGTTCGGCGGGCCCCACCGCCGGCTCCTGGTAGCACTGATTCGCCTGCGGGCCCCTGGACCTTTCTGGTTCGGGGGCCCCGTTTTTCGCGTGTCGCGGTGGCGCCGTCACACCCTCTACGGCATCCTAGGAACCTAGATGTGATCAAGGAGGCGGGTGTGCAGATCAACCCCGGCGCTGCCGAGTTCCCCCACCGGCAGATCGCCGCGCAGCTCAAGGCCCAGGTCCGCCGCGGTGACTGGGGACCCGGCGAACGGCTCCCCTCCATCCCGGCCATCGCCGAGATGTTCGGCGTCGCCAAGCAGACCGTGCAACGCGCCGTCGACCAACTGCGGGTCGAGGGCATCCTGATCACCAAACCCGGCTCCGGTACGTACGTCCGGGGCACCCGGCGCCGACTCAACCGCCTCTCCCGGGGCCGGTACGGCGGCTTCCGCGGCTACCACACCGACCTGGCCGCCCGGTACCGCCAACAGCTCGTCTCGGTCGGCCGCTCCCCCGCACCCGCCGAGGTCGCCGACGCGTTCGGGGTGCCCGACGGCACCGACCTGCTCTGCCGCCGGCACCTCGTGCGCACCGACGACTCCCCCGTCGAGGTGGGCGCGTCCTGGTTCCTGCCCCGCGCCACCGCCGGCACCTCGCTGGAGCGCGCCGAGGCGTTCGGCCGGCCCCTCTACCAGGAGGCCGAGGAGGCCACCGGCCGGCGGTACGTCTCGGCCACCGACACGATCAGCGCCCGACAGCCCAGCCGGGAGGAGGCCGAAACCCTCCAGATCCGGCCCGACACCCCGGTGCTGCACCTGCTGCACGTCGCGTACGACGAGCACCGCAAGCCGATCGAGGTCGCCCAGGCCACCTGGCCCGGCCCCATGACCACCCTCACCGAGGAGTACAAGATCCCCGGACCGACCCCCGACCCGGAACCCGACCCCGGCCTGGTCCTGGGCTGACCCGTCCCTCGGTCAACGGGCTGCGCAGCAGACCGGCAGCGAGGAGCGGGTTGGTGGCTGCGCCCTGTCGAGCTGCCCCACGTTCGGGGCAGGGCTGCCCGGACGATCGGGTCCGCGGCCACCCGAAGATGATCCGGGACGGCTCGACCGCAGACCGCATCAGCACCTGGGCCCGCCCCCACCGCCCCACATCCGGGGCAGCTCGACAGGGCACAGTACAGCCACGCCGACCCGGTCGGGGAAGTTCCCCGCGCCACGCGCCGCAGAATTGCGGCCACGGGCCGGGCCGGCGGGCCGCGAGCACCGCCGAGGCCGGGGCGCGGGGGTCAGAGGCGGATGCCCAGGAGGGCGTCGACCGTGTTCGCGAAGAGGGCGGGGGCTTCGGGGTCGTCGGTGGCGCCGGCCAGGGTGGCGTCGGCCCAGCGGTCGGCCGCCGCCAGGGCGCCCGGGGTGTCCAGGTCGTCGGCCAGTCGTTCGCGTACCCCGGCAAGTAGCGCTGCCCCGGACGGCCCGGCGGGCGCGGCGGCGGCCCGCCGCCAGCGGTCCAGCCGCTCCCGCGCGGCGGTGAGCAGCTCGTCGGTCCACGTGCGGTCGCTGCGGTAGTGCCCCGACATCAGCGCCAGGCGGATCGCCATCGGGTCGACCCGGTCCGCGCGCAGCCGGGAGACGAAGACCAGGTTGCCGCGGGACTTGGACATCTTCTCGCCGTCCAGGCCGATCATCCCGGCGTGCACGTAGTGCTCGGCGAACGGCGCCTGACCGGTCAACCGCTCGGCGTGCGCCGCGGACGCCTCGTGGTGCGGGAACAGCAGGTCGTTGCCGCCGCCCTGCACGTCGATCCGGTCGCCGAGCAGGTTCAGGGCGATCACCGCGCACTCGATGTGCCAGCCGGGGCGGCCCTCACCCAGCTCCCCGCCCGGCCAGGACGGCTCGCCCTCGCGGGCGCCACGCCACAGCAGCGGGTCCAGCGGGTCACGCTTGCCGGCCCGGTCCGGGTCGCCACCGCGCTCCGGGAAGATCTCCAGCATCTGCTCGCGGGTCAGGTTGGACTCGTAGCCGTACCTGCCGGTGGCGGAGATGTCGAAGTAGACGTCGCCGGTGCCGTCGTCGAGGCGGTACGCGGCGCCATCCTTGAGCAGCATCTCGACCTTGTCGACGATGTCCGGGATCGACTCCACCGCGCCCACGTAATGCTCCGGCGGGATGATCCGCAGCGCCTCCATGTCCTCCCGGAACAGCGCCGTCTCCCGCATCGCCAGGACCACCCAGTCCTCGCCGTCGCGGGCGGCGCGCTCCAGCAGCGGGTCGTCGATGTCGGTGACGTTCTGCACGTAGCGCACCGGACGGCCGGCGTCGCGCCACATCCGCTGCACCAGATCGAACGTGATCATGGTGGCGGCGTGGCCGAGGTGGGTGGCGTCGTACGGGGTGATGCCGCAGACGTACATGCTGCCCGCGTCGGCCGGCACACTCGGCTCGACCGTCTGCCGCGCCGAGTCGTACAACGCCAACGGCTCGCCCCTGCCCGGCAGCCGTGGCACCTCATGTCCCGCCCAAGACTCCATGGCCTCAGCCTAGCCAGCCCCACGACGACCCCGGGTCGCCGCACGGGTGATCAAGATGACAGCGGTGTCACATCGGGGGCCAGGGGATCGCCGGCCAGTCCTCCGGCGGCTGCGGGAAGCGACAGGTGTCGCGCAGGTTGTCCACGCGGGCGGCCAGCTCGGCGACCTCGCTGATCGTCAGGTGATCGGCCAGCTCCGCGCCGAGCGCCCCGGACAACTGCCCGGCGAGCCCGTCGAGCATCTCCACGGCGTCCGGCGGCAACTGCCTGCCGGCCCAGCCCCAGAGCACCGTGCGCAGCTTGTCCTCCACGTGGAAGCACACCCCGTGGTCCACGCCGTAGATCCGGTCGTCGTTGCCGACGAGCACGTGGCCGCCCTTGCGGTCCGCGTTGTTGATCACCGCGTCGAGGACGGCGAGGCGGGCCAGCCGTGGGTCGTCGGCGTGGGCGAGGGCGTACTCGGCGCCGTCGTCGTCCCGTGCCGCGGCGATCGGGAACCAGCGCGGCGGCAGCTCGCCGGCGGGCAGGAAACCGACGAGCGGCTCCGCGTCCTGCGGCTCGTCGATCCACAGCTGGCAGGAGCCGGGGCCGAACGGGCCGTCGCGCAGCACGGTCGGCGGCACTAGATCCCAGCCGGTGGCCCGGGAGACCAGGTACGCCGACACCTCCCGACCGGCGAGGGTGCCGTCGGGAAAGTCCCACAGCGGGCGCTCCCCGCGCACCGGCTTGTAGACGCAGCGGGCCGTGGCGCCGTCGAGCGTCAGGATGCCGCGCAACGTCGTGTTCGACGCGTCGACCAGCCGACCCTCCAGGTCGAGCACGCCGTCCCGCAGCAGCCGCAGCGCGGCGTCGCCGTCCTGGCGAGGCTGGAGGCCGGACGAGGTCACCGGTGGTAACCGTTGTGCCGCGGGCAGAGGTGCCCGGCGGGATCCAACGGCTGGCCGCACAGCGGGCACGGCGGCCGGCCCGCATTCACCACGCGTCGCGCCCGCTCGATGAACTGGCGGGTCGCCTGCGGGGTGAGTCGGACCCGGAGCCGGTCAAGGTCCTCGTCCGGCTCGTCGTCGTCCTCGTCGTCCTCGTCGTCGTCCTCGTCGCCCAGCTCGACCTCGGGCTCGACCTCGCCCGCCGCGATCGCCTCGATCACCACTGTCGCGGTGTCGACGTCGAAGGCCAGCCCGAGCGTCCCGACCCGGAACTCCTCGTCGACCGGAGTGTCCAGCGGCTCGTTGTCGCCGATCACCGGCGCCAGCTCGGGCAGGTCCACCCCGAAGCGACGCTGCGCCTCGGTGAGCAGCTCCTCCAGCTTCTCGGCGAGCAGGGAAACCTGGACCTTCTCCAGCGCGACGCTGACCAGCCTGCCGCCGCCGCGGGCCTGGAGGAAGAACGTGCGCTCCCCCGGCGGCCCGACGGTCCCGGCGACGAACCGCTCCGGCGGTTCGAAGGCGTGCACCTGGTGGGTCATACCCACGACCCTATCCGGCCCGCCAGGGCGCCGCGCACCCCACCGACCCGAATCGCCGCGGGGGCGGCGCGCCCGGCGTACCAGGGGTCGCGGCCGGGCGTGGCGGCGACCGGGGAGCTGCGGCGAGGCGTCGTGACGCGGCTCACCGGGACGCACCTGCCCCGCCGCCGACGGAGGCGTCCGAGTCGGCGCCGCGGGCCGCCCGCCGGCGCCGCTTGCGCGGCGGCGGCACCAGAGCGGCCAGGTCGCCGCCCGTGTCGTTGAGCCGGACCAGGAACGGCCGCAGCGGCGTGAACCGGATCGCGGTCACCGACGCCGGGTCGGCCACGATCCGCTGGAAAAGATCCAGGTGTACGCCGAGCGCGTCCGCCACGATCGCCTTGATCACGTCGCCGTGGCTGCACGCCAGCCAGACCGCCTCGGGCCCGTGCTCGGCGCTGACCCGGGCGTCCCACGAGCGCACCGCGGCCACGGCACGTGCCGCCATCGCCGCCATCGCCTCGCCGTCGGGGAACACCGCCGCGCTCGGGTGCTGCTGGACCACCGGCCAGAGCGGCTCCTTGGCCAGCTTCTTGAGCGGCTGCCCCTCCCAGGTGCCGTAGCCGCACTCGATCAGCCCCTCCTCCACCACCGGGGTGGCCTGCGGGAGGGCCAGCTCCAGCGTCTGCCGGCAGC
Organism: Micromonospora sp. NPDC047521; assembly: GCF_055587305.1. NCBI lineage: Bacteria > Bacillati > Actinomycetota > Actinomycetes > Micromonosporales > Micromonosporaceae > Micromonospora > Micromonospora sp. NPDC047521. The sequence goes on from NZ_JBVJGN010000012.1 coordinate 92,227, forward strand.
GGATCAGCGGGCTGGTCACCACCGCCGCGAGCGGCACCGCCCGCAGGCGCTCGCCCACGGCGGTCGCCTGGGCGCGGCCCGTGTCGTCCAGCTCGACGGGCTGACGGCCGGCCAGCCCACCGTCGGCGTTCGCGGTGGTCCGGCCGTGTCGCAGAAGCAGAAGGGTCGCCACGGGATCACCCTATGACCTGCCCCCGACCACGGGTCCCGCCGGCAGGCGCGAACCTCGCGCGGCAGGTCACCTGACGTCCGTGGCGGGCTGAACGTCCTGCACGAAGCTGTCCGAGCGGTCGGCGCCGTACCCGTCCAGCACGTCGAGCACCGCGGGCACCGCCCCCTGGCGTACGACCACCTCGATCCGGGCGCGGTCCAGCAGGTCCTGGTCCTGCCAGTAGCCCCGGGGCAGCGCCCGGGCCGCCGGCTCGGCGGTGGAGACGGTGGCGTCGAAGACGACGATGGAGGTGGCGCCCGCGCCGAGCAGGGCCTCGCGCAGCTCCCGGGTGGTCGGCAGCCGCGCCGGGTCCACCGTGGCGGTGACCAGCCGGGCCGGCGGAGCCGGCTGGCCGGGAGGGTTGGTCCCGGCGGGTCGGGGGGCGGGGCGGTCGCCGCCGGTCCGGCGGCGGCGTTCGGGCGCGCCGGTGCCGTTGAGGGCCGCGACGCCGCCCAGGTGGTACGCGTCGGCGCCCTGCTGGGCGTGGTCGAGGTCGTCCTGCGTGTCGGCGGAGGCGCGGAGCCCGAGGACCGCCTGCACGGCGACGGCGATCAGCCAGCTGAGCACGAACGAGAAGGCCACCACGACCACCACGCCGACGATCTGGTGCCACAGCAGCGATCCGCCGCCGCCGAAGAAGAGCCCGTCCTTGCCGAGCGGATTGGTGCCGCTGTTGCCGAAGAACCCGACCAGCAGCGAGCCGAGCATGCCGCCGACGAAGTGCACGGCGAGGACGTCGAGCGCGTCGTCGAGGCGCAGCAGGTACTTCAGGCGCAGGGCGGTGTGGCAGACGATGCCGGCGATCGCGCCGATGGCGATGGCGGAGAGCGTGTTGACGTACCCGGCGGCCGGGGTGACCGTCGCGAGGCCGGCGACGGCGCCGGAGACGCCGCCCACGACGGTGCTGTGGCCGTCCTTCGCCCGCTCGGCGACGAGCCAGACGAGCATGCCGGCGGCCGCCGCGAGGTGTGTGTTGATCACCGCCTGGGCGGCGATGCCGTTGGCCTGGAGCCCGTCGCCGCCGTTGAAGCCGAACCACCCGAACCAGAGGATGCCCGCCCCGAGGATGGTCAGCGGGATGGAGTTGGGCGGAGCGGCGGTGTGCGGCCAGCCCCGGCGACGGCCGACGACGAGCAGGACGGCGAGGACGGCGGCGCCCGCCGAGGCGTGCACCACCATGCCGCCGGCCCAGTCCTGGGTGCCGAAGCGGGCCAGCCAGCCGTCCGGGTGCCAGAGCCAGTGGGCGATCGGCGCGTAGACCACGATTGACCACACGGCCAGGAACACCACCCAGCCGAGGAACTTCAGCCGGCCGGCCGTGGCGCCGGTGACAAGCGCGGGCGTGATCACCGCGAACATCATCTGGTACGCCACGAACGCCAGGGTGGGAACTGTCACCTGGCCGGCGACGACGTGCAGGTGCGGCGCGGGCGGCACCCCGAGGTTGGTGAGCCCGAAGAGTTCGAAGTTGCCGAGCAGGCCGCTGCCGGCGTCGTCGCCGAAGGCGATGGTGTAGCCCACCAGCACCCAGGTCAGGCTCACGACGCCCAACGCGATCATGTTCTGCTGGAGCATGGCGAGCACGTTGCGGGTCCGGACCATCCCGCCGTAGAAGGCGGCCAGGCCCGGGGTCATGAACAGCACCAGGCCGGTGCAGACGAGCACCCAGGCGGTGTCGCCGGAGTTGACCGCTTGCTGAGCGAGCATGGGGACTCACCTCTTTCGTCGGTACGGTCAGACGGAGTGCTTCACCGTCGAGACGACGGTCTCCCTGGCGCGTTCGTGGTTGGGTATCGGCGCGAAGTGCCGTTTGGGCAGCAGCAGCAGCCAGGTGGCGAGGTTGAACGGTCCGGTCAGGACGGGGATGGCCAGCGGGGTGAGCACGGTGGCCAGGGCCATCTGCACGAACAGCGTCAGGGCGATGCCGAAGAGGGTGTAGAGGGTCACCAGCGCGCCGGGGCGGTGCAGCACCGCGCCCACCGCGATCGCCGTCAACACCGCGTTGAAGCCGAACAGGCCCTTGTCCAGCGAGGCCGCGTCGGCGCCGAACCAGAGCGCCAGCAGGGTCGCCACGACGCTGCCGAGCACCGCGAAGAGCGCCGACCAGCGGGAGTTGACAAGCAGCGCGACCAGGAGGATCAACCCGGTGACCCAGCTGTCGATGAGGTAGACCTGGGACACCCCGCGCAGGAAGGTGGGGATGAGGTCCCAGTCGAAGCGGCCACCGGTCAGCTGCCCCTCGCCGGGAAACATCGGCTTGAGGTTGGTCAGTACCGTGAAGCGGTCGAACTGGTACGCGGCCAGCAGCAGCACCCAGGTGGTCAGCACGAACGGCATGGTGAACGCGGTCAGCCCCCAGGTCTTGAAGATCGCGTTCAGGGCCAGGGTGACGATTGTCGTGCCGATCGCGCCGAGCACCAGGTAGAGCCACATCAGCGGCCGGTCGTCGAGGAACGTCGGCACGGCGAGGCCGGTCAGGAACGGGCTGAAGCCGAACAGCCCCTTGCGCAGGGAGCCCTCGTCCACCCGCAGGGCGAGCGCCGTGGCGGTGCCGACGACGAGGCCGACGACCCCTCCCCCGACGATCCGTGGCTGCCCGTTCTCGAACGCCCCCCAGGCGACCGCGACGAGAACCAGCAGGCCGGTGAGCGGGTTGTTCTGCAGCAGAACCTGCGCCGGCCCGCGCAGGCAGGCGTCGACGAACCCGACCAACGGGTTGCCGTCAGCGAGCCGGTCCCACCTGTGCGCCACTGCGGTCACGGACTTCTCCTCGCCACGTCAACGCCAGCTGAACGCCGGCGGGAAGGTCCGGCCGGTCACCTCTTCCCGGGCGGCCACGCAGAAGGCGCGTACCGCGGCGCGGACCGGCTCGGTCTCCTGACCCAGGACCTTGAAGATGAGCCCGGCGTCGTTCGGCAGTCGGCTGACGGCGCTGGCCAGGGGGGTCTGCTCGTCCCAGACCGGCGTCGAGGTCCGGTCGAAGACCCGTGCCGCCCGTTCGGGGCTGGTGAGCAGCACGACGTTTCCGAAGATGTGGAAGCGGTCCATGACCCCGACCCTCGCCACGCCGAACCGTCCGGGGGTCACCACGAACTTCTCCACGAACAACGCCCGGCCGTCCGGGCGTTCGGCCCGCAGGGAGCAGGAGAAGAGGTCGTACGCGAAGAGTTCGCCGTCGCGGTAGTACTTGCGGCCGGGTTGCAGCACCTCGCCGTAGAGCATGGTGGCGCTCTCCGGCAGGCGTACCCGGCTGTCGGTGACGAACCGGCTGGCCCGGTAGGGGATCATCGGCTCCGGGAGGAACTCGAGGTAGGCGTCCTCGCCCAGGGTGAACTGCTGGACCTGTGTCCCGTAGTTCGCGTCCATCTCCTGGATCTTGGTCGCGGCCTGGGTGGTCAGGTGCGCCTGACTGCCGGCCGCCAGGGTGACGTCCATCAGCAGGCGGTCCCCCTGCAGGACGCCCCCGGAGGTGGTGAGGATCATGACGCAGGGCAGCTGCGGCATCTCCTCGTCCCAGTAGAGCGCGCGCTGCACCAGCAGCGGCGACTGCCGGTAGAGGTCGTGCAGGATCGTGCGGTCCCCGCGCCGCTCGAACCCGAGGCGCAGGATGCCGACCTTGCCGTTGGAGGCGGCGGGTAGCTGCGCCGGTTGGTCCTGGTACGGCGCCAGCTCCCGGGCACTGTCCAGTGAGATCATGCGACCACTTCGGCGTCGAAGAGCGCGTTGCGGCGGACCAGCGAGACCAGCTCGTCGATGCCCTCACCCGTCTTGCAGTTCGTGAACACGACAGGCTTGCCGTTGCGCATCAGCTCCGCGTCGCGGGCCATGACGTCGAGGTCGGCGTCCACGTAGGGCGCCAGGTCGGTCTTGTTGATCACGAGGATGTCGGACTTGGAGATCCCCGGCCCGTTCTTACGCGGGATCTTGTCGCCGGCGGCGACGTCGATGACGTAGATGAAGAAGTCCACCAGGGCGGGGCTGAAGGTCAGGGTGAGGTTGTCGCCGCCGCTCTCGATCAGCACCACGTCGCTGTCCGGGAACTTGGACTCCATGTCCTCCACGGCGGCGAGGTTCATGCTCGGGTCCTCCCGCACGGCCGTGTGCGGGCAGGCCCCGGTCTCCACCCCGATGATCCGCTCCTCGACCAGGACCCCGGTCAGCGCCCGCCGGACGTGCTTGGCGTCCTCAGTGGTCACCACGTCGTTCGTGATCACCAGTATGCGCAGTCCGTTCTCCACGAGCCGTGGCACGACAGCCTCGATGATCGCGGTCTTGCCGCTGCCCACCGGGCCGCCCACTCCGATACGACTTGCCGACTTCATGCGGTGCCTGTCCTTCCTGGGTACGTTTATGCGGGATGCGGATTCAGCTCATGAACATCCGCACGTGCACGTGCTGGTGCGCGGCGGCGAGCACATCGGCGTGCGGTCCGAAGGTCTGCATGTCGTCGAGGCTCGCGGTGCGCACCTCGCGGTAGTCGTCGGCGACCCGCTCGTTGACCGCGAAGAGGATCGACTGCGCGTCGAGGTGGTCCACGGGCATCAGCCGGATCGCCGCGCTGAGCACCGTCGACGCCGCGCCGTACTGGTGGGCCGCGAACGCGTCCTGCTCGTCGACACCGAGGTCGGCGAAGACCACGCCGAGCGCGACCGGGTAGGTGACAGGCACGCCGCTGGCCGACTCGTCGATCCGCTTGCGGAGCAGCGTCTCCCCGACGATCCGGGTCGCCGCCTCGGCCAGCTTGCGTCCCATCCGGACCGACATGGTGCGCATCTCTTCGTTGATCTTGCGCAGGTGCACTGCCTCGTCGGCCTGCCGGATGCGGTCGAGGTCGCCGGTGCGGGCAGCCCGGTGACCGGCGAGCACTGCCACCCCGTCCCCCGTGGCGGCGAGCCGGGTGACCGTCCGCACGAAGTCCTGCAGGGTGGTCCGGTCGTGCACGACGCCATGCTGGACGGCCATCTCCAGCCCGTTGGAGAACGAGAAGGCACCGACCGGGAAGACCGAGTCCCCGAACTGCAGGAGCTTCAGGGTCTCCGCCATCGTGCGCACCGTCCCGGCCCTCTCAGTTGAGGTCGGCGGGGAGGTGGGAGTGCGGCGTCGAGTCGGCGCCACCGAACAGCCGCCGCGACTCGTGCGGAGCGAGGTACGCGATGATCTCGGTACCGGGGACGAACTCGTGGGTGATCCCGCTGAACGCGTGGGTCCGCATCACCGAGTCCATGACCTTGCGGTCCACGGTCAGCGGGACGTACATCCGGGTGCCCTTGACCACCGCCGGCCAGTGCTGGTTGCCGATCGCGTGACCGAGTTCGACGGCCGAGCGGATCAGCAGCTCGGCCGACTCGCCGCGCAACTGGTCGAGGTGGACCACCATCACCTCGCCCAGCTGGACGCGGGCCACCACGGCGGTGGCGGTCAGGTCGTCCCAGGCCAGGATGTCGCCGTCGCGCAGCCGGACGCCCCGGGCCAGCGCCACGGACAGCTCCGCCCCGGAGCTGGTCATCTTGCGGATCCGGCTCTTCTGGGCGTCCCACTGGTCCAGGACCAGGTCGTCGATGCGCGCTTCCTTCAGCCGGAGCGTCCAGTCCGGCTCGTTCATGTTGCCCAGCACCGATTCGACGAGCACGGGCGTCTCCTTTCCGTGGGTGCGCCGGAGCCGCGCACGGCGGCGCGGGCGTCCGGGGGGTCAGCTGAAGAAGTAGAGCTGGCTCAGGGGCAGGTTCCGGGCCGGCGGTACTGTCGCGTGCACGCCGTCCATCTTCACGGCGAAGGTCTCCGGATCGACTTCGAGCTTGGGAAGCCGGCCGTTGCGGACCATGTCCCGCTTGGTGAGCCCCCGGGTCCGGTACACAGGCATGACCTGCCGTTGCAGGCCGAGTTCCTCGGCGATGCCTGCTTCGTGCGCGGCCCGGGACACGAAGGTCACGCAGGTCTTGCCGAGCTGGCTGCCGTACGCGGCGAACGACGGCCGGTAGTAGACGGGCTGCGGCGTCGGCAGTGAGGCGTTCGGGTCGCCCATGATCGACCAGGCGATCATGCCACCCTTGAGGACCAGCTTCGGCTTCGTGCCGAAGAACGCCGGCTCCCAGAGCACGAGGTCGGCCATCTTGCCGGGTGTGACGGAGCCCAGCACGTGCGAGATCCCCTGGGTGATCGCCGGGTTGATGGTCATCTTGGCCACGTACCGCAGCACCCGGAAGTTGTCGTTGGCGCTGGAGTCCTCGGCGAGCTTGCCGCGGGCGGTCTTCATCTGCCCGGCAAGCTGGATGGTCCGCAACCAGGTCTCACCCACGCGGCCCATGGCCTGCGAGTCGCTCTGCATCATCGAGATGACGCCCTCGTCGAGCAGGACGTCCTCGGCCGCGATTGTCTCGGTCCGGATCCGGCTCTCCACGAAGGCCACGTCCGACGGGACCTGCGGGTTGAAGTTGTGGCAGACCATGATCATGTCGTACAGCTCGGACTGGCTGTTGATGCCGTACGGCACCGTCGGTGTGGTCGAGCTCGGCAACACGTTCATCTGACCGGCGACCTTGATGACGTCCGGCGCGTGCCCACCACCGGCGCCCTCGGTGTGGAAGGTGTGAATCGTCCGGCCCTCGAACGCGGCGATGCTGTCCTCCAGGTAGCCGCTCTCGTTGAGGGTGTCGGTGTGGATGCTGACCTGCACGTCGAATTCGTCGGCGACGTCCAGGCAGGCGCGGATCACCGCCGGCGGCGCACCCCAGTCCTCATGGATCTTGAAGCTCGGCGCGCCGGCCATGATCTGTTCCACCAGGGGCGCGCGGCCGGTGCTGTTGCCCTTCGCCATCAGACCGATGTTGATCGGGATGGTCTCGAAGGCCCGCATCATCGCGTGGATGTTCCACGGACCGGGGGTGATGGTGACGCCGTTGGTGCTGTCGGTCGGGCCGGTGCCCCCGCCCCACAGGGTGGTCACCCCGTTGCTCAGGGCGGCGTACGCCTGAAGCGGCGTCACCAGGTGCACATGCGTGTCGATGCCGCCGGCGGTCAGGATGAGGTGCTCGCCGGAGATCGCCTCGGTGCCCGGACCGGTGATCAGCTCGGGGGTGACCCCGTCCATGACGTTCGGGTTGCCCGCCTTGCCGATACCGGCGATCTTGCCGTCCTTGACGCCGACGTCGGCCTTCACCACGCCGAGGGTCGCGTCCAGGATCGTCACGTTGGTGATGACCAGGTCCAGGCCGCCCTGGGCGTTCGTGTACTGGTTGTTGACCCCCATGCCGTCGCGCAGCGTCTTGCCCCCGCCGTACATCACCTCGTCGCCGAGGACCCGGAGATCCTTCTCGATCTCGATGTACAGGTCGGTGTCGCCGAGCCTGATCTGGTCGCCCGTCGTCGGGCCGTACATCCCGGAATACTCTTGCCGCGAAATCTGGCTCATCGAATCATCTCCTGCCCGAGGCTGGCCGCCCTGCGGGATAGTGGATCTACTTCTTCTTGCCCTTGGGGTCGTCCTGCTGGTCCGGGCCGAACTTGAAGCCCCGGGTCCTGGCGTTGTGGATCGCCTCGGTGCGGTCCGGTCGGTAGCTGGGGGTCGACTCGCTGCCGCTCCACCCCTGCACCAGGCCGTTGAACCCGTACACGCGCTGCTGCCCCCCGAAGGGGATGAGCTCCACCGTCTTCTTGTCGCCCGGCTCGAAGCGCATGGACGTGGTCGCCGGGATGTTCAGCCGCCGCCCGAACGCGGCCTCACGGTCGAAGGCGAGCATCCGGTTGGCCTCGAAGAAGTGGAAGTGCGAGCCGATCTGGATCGGTCGGTCACCTGTGTTGTGGACGACGACCTCGGTGACCGGCCGGCCCGCGTTCAGCTCCAGCGGCTGGTCGCTCAGCACGTAGCCGCCGATGGGTCGCACGTGCTTGGAGTTGGGGCCGGGATGTTGGTTGGCCATGTCCTGCTCCCTATCGGATCGGTGAGTGCACGGTGACCAGTCGCGAGCCGTCGGTGAAGACCGCCTCGACCTGGATCATGGGCAGCATGTCCGGCACGCCCGGCATGACGTCGTCGGCGCTGAGGGTGCTGCGGGCGTCGTTCATGACCTCTTCGACGGTCTTGCCCTCGCGGGCGCCCTCCAGGGCGGCGGCGCAGATGACCGCGACTGCCTCGGGGTGATTGAGCTTGATCCCCCTGGCCTTGCGGGCGTTGGCGACCATCGCCATCGAGAGGATCGTCAACTTGTCGAATTCCCGTGGTGTCAGATGCACTGTCCTGGTCCTTCTGCGACGGTCGGTCGGGGGCCGCCATCCCGCCGAGCGGTTTCGCCACACCGGGTGAGCGCTGACACCCAGCCGGGATGAGCTGTTTGTCCAACAGGTCCGTTTTGGGCGGCTTCGGGTCGACCGTACGCCCTGTCCCCTGCGCCACGGGTCAGAAGCCGAGAATCAGCGGGACCCGTCGCCCGCACGGTGCGGACGCCGAGCACCCGCGTCGGTCTGCCACATCCGCTGGATCTCCTCAAGGGTCCTGCCCCTCGTCTCCGGCAGGTACCGCCAGATGAACAGAAGGCCGAGCACACAGGTGCCGGCGAAGAGCGCGAACACGCCCGACCGCCCCACGGCGCTGAGCATGCTCAGGAAGAACTGGGTGATCAGGTACTCCGAACCCCAGTGCGTGGCGGACGCGACCGCCACGCAGCGGCCCCGGATGCGGCCCGGGAAGATCTCGTTGATGACCGTCCAGGCGGTCGGCCCGATGGACATCGCGTAGAACGCCACGAACATGACCACGCCGACCAGCAGGAAGATCCCCGCGTCGGTGGGGTGGTGTCCGGTGGCTCCGGCCGCCTGCACGCCCGGGTCCATCTTCGCGAAGCTGACGCTTACCACCGCGAGCGAGACCGCCATGCCCAGCAACCCGACCAGCAGCAGCGGACGTCGGCCCAGCCGGTCCAGGAAGGCGACCGCGACAAGCGTGAAGAGCGAGTCGACAGCGCCGATCGCCCAGGTGGTCGCGGCCAGCTGGGCCTGCGGGGTGTGGAATCCGGCGGCCGAGAAGATCTCGTCGGCGTAGTAGATGATCCCGTTGATCCCTGTCAGCTGCTGGAACAGGGCCAGCCCCACACCCAGCGCCAACGGACGCCGCCACTCGTGCGAGAGCACCTCGCGCCACCCCGCCTTGCCGGCCGCGAGACTCTCCTGCACGGCGTGCAGCCGCTGGGACACCTTCTGCCGGGGCACGGTCGCCGCGAGCGACGCCTCCGCCCGGCGTCTGTCCCCCCGCTGCACGTACCAGACCGCCGAGTCGGGGATCACGGTGGTGACCAGGGCGAGGGTCACCCCCAGCAGCACCGCCGCCGCGAGCAGGTAACGCCAGGAGTCGCCCGCCTCGAACAGTTCGTCGGCGAGGTAGCCGATGAAGATCGCGAAGGTGGTGGAGAACTGGTAGAGCGCCAGGAGGCTGCCCCTGATGCGCTCCGGCGCGGCCTCCGCCGCGTACATCGGGCCGGCCACCGAGGCCACACCGATGCCCAGGCCCAGGACCAACCGGGCGCCGAACATGACCCCGATCACCGGAGCGGACGCCTGGACGATGGTGCCCACCGCGAACGCCACGGCGGCGACCCACAGCGCTCCCCGGCGGCCGATCCGGTCCGCGAGGTGACCACCGAGCAGCGCGCCCACCAGCGCACCGGGGGTCACCCAACTCGCCGCCACCTCGACGGCGAAGGTGTTCGCGTCGAAGGTCTGCCTGATGTCGCTCAGCGCCCCGCTGATGACGCCCTGGTCGTAGCCGAAGAACGCGCCGGAGAACGCGACGATCGCGAGGACGGCGACGAGGTTGCGCCGCGGCGGCCTGTCCCGCCCGCGCTTCGCGCCGCTGGCGGTCACTGTCGCCCCTTCCCCACGCGTCATGTGCGGGACGTCAACCCCGACAGGGAAAGACTAGGTGCGCTCTGAGGGGGTTTCGACCAGAATGAGACGACGTGGAGGGGACGCCGCAACCACACCGGCCCCCGACCCCCGGGCGGGGATCGGAGGCCGGCGGACGCGCGGGCGGATCAGGTGGCGCTGATCGTGCCCGTCAGCAGCAGGGCGAGGACCAGCGTGCCCAGCGCGACCCGGTACAGCACGAAGACGTACAGGGTGTGGTGGGCGACGTAGCGCAGCAGCCACGCGATGGCCGCGTACCCGATGCCGAAGGCGATCGCCGTCGCCACGATCATCTGCGCCACCGACGGCGCCGACGTGCCCGGGGCGGACGGCTCGAAGACGTCCCCGAGGCTGAACACGCCGGACATCACCACCGCCGGGATGGCCAGCAGGAACGAGTACCGTGCCGCCGCCTCCCGGGTCAGGTTGAGCAGCAGGCCGGCGGTGAGCGTCCCGCCGGAGCGGGACACCCCCGGGATCAGCGCCATGGCCTGGGCGAAACCCATCACCACGCCGTCCTTCATCCGGAAGTTCTCCAACGTACGGGTCTGCCGCCCCCAGTACTCGGCGAACGCCAGCACGAACGCGAACACGATGAGAGTGGTCGCCACCACCCACAGGTTGCGCCCGGCCGTCTTGATCTGGTCCTTGAACACGAAACCGAACAGCCCGATCGGGATCGAGCCGACGATCACGTACCAGCCCATCCGGTAGTCGAGGCTGGAACGGACCGACGCGTCCCGGATGCCGACCAGCCAGGTCCGGGTGATCCGCCAGATGTCCTTGGCGAAGTAGATCAGCACGGCGGCCTCGGTGCCGAGCTGGGTGACCGCGGTGAACGACGCCCCGGCGTCCCGGTCGAAGAAGATCGCCGAGGTGATCCGCAGATGCCCCGACGAGCTGACCGGAAGGAACTCGGTAAGTCCCTGGACGATGCCCAGGACGATGGCCTCGACCCAGGTCACTCGCCGACTCCCGAGAGGTCGAGAGCCTCGGCCACGGTCCGCAGGGTCTGCACACCGCTGTCCCGGTCGGCCACGAACAGGGACACCGACAGCGTGGTGACGCCGGCCGCGGCGTACTCGCGCATCCGCTCGGCGACGCGCTCCTTCGGGCCGAGCAGCGAGGTGCGGTCGATGAACTCCATGGGTACGGCCGCCGCGGCGTCGCGCTGCCGCTTGGCCAGGTACAGGTCCTGCACCTCGCGGGCGGCGTCGCCGTAGCCCATCCGGGTGGCGAGCTGGTTGTAGAAGTTCTGCTGCCGGCTGCCCATCCCACCGACGTAGAGGGCGGCGTACCAGCGGACCAGCTCCGCGCAGGACGCCACGTCGTCGCCGATCACCACGGGCACCGACGGCACCACGTCGAAACCGGCAAGCTCCTTGCCGACCTTCGCGCGCCCGGCGGCGACCGAGGCGAGCTGCTCGTCGGCGAACTCCGGGGCGTAGAACACGGCGAGCCAGCCGTCGGCGATCTCCCCTGCCAGCTCCAGGTTCTTCGGGCCCACCGCGGCCAGGTAGATCGGGATGTGCTCGCGGGGCGGGTGGAAGCCCAGCCGCAGCGCCTTGCCGGGGCCGTCCGGCAGCGGCAACGTGTAGTGCTCGCCGTCGTACGCCACCTCCTTGCGGGCGATGGCGAGCTTGACGATGTCCACGAACTCGCGGGTGCGCCCCAACGGCTTGGCGAAACGCACCCCGTGCCAGCCCTCGGAGACCTGCGGGCCGGACACCCCCAGGCCGAGCCGGAACCGTCCGCCGGAGAGCGCGTCGATGGTGGCCGCTGTCATCGCCGTGGCCGCCGGCGTACGGGCGGGGATCTGCATCACCGCAGCGCCGACGTCGATCCGTTCGGTCTGGCCGGCCATCCAGGCGAGCATGCTCGGCGAGTCGGAGCCGTAGGCCTCCGCCGCCCACACCACCGAATAGCCGAGCCGGTCCGCCTCCTGGGCCAGCGCCAGGTGGTCGGCCGGCGTGCTCCACGCCGTCTGGTATCCGAGGCTGAGCCCTAGTCGCACTGGTCCTCCCCCATCCGTGGCACAGGTCGCACCAGGTTACGCAATGCCGGTAACGGACCCGATCACCGGCTCGACACCTTTGGTCCCCCCTCCATCAGGGCAGCCCAGGACGGCGGAACCGGCAGAACCGGCAGAGATACGGGAGCGAGGATATCGGTGGCGGCAGGTTCGAAATAAGGTTCACCCATGCAACAGCGACCGCTCGGCCGAAGCGGGCTGGCGGTTTCCCGGCTCGCGCTCGGCACCATGACCTGGGGTCGGGACACCGACGCCGACGACGCGGCCGCCCAGCTGAAGAGTTACCTGGACGCGGGCGGCAACCTGATCGACACCGCCGACGTGTACGGCGACGGTGACGCCGAGTCGGTGATCGGCTCCCTGCTGGGCTCCCTCGTGCCCCGCGACGAGCTGTTGATCGCCACCAAGGCCGGGTTGCGCCCGGGCAGCGGCCGGCGCCGGGACGGCTCCCGCGGGCACCTGCTGCGGACCCTGGACGCGTCGCTGCGCCGGCTCGGCACCGACCACGTCGACCTGTTCCAGGTGCACGGGTACGACCCGGACACCCCCCTGGAGGAGACCCTGGCCGCACTGGACCACGCGGTGGCCAGCGGCAAGGTCCGCTACGTCGGGGTGTCGAACTTCTCCGGCTGGCAGACCGCCCGGGCCGCCGCCTGGCAGACCGCCTGGCCCGGCCGGGCGCCAGTGGTGGCCGCCCAGGTGGAGTACTCGCTGCTGGAGCGGGGCGTCGAGCGGGAGGTGCTGCCCGCGTGCGACGCGCTCGGCCTCGGCGTGCTGCCCTGGTCGCCCCTGGGCCGGGGAGTGCTCACCGGCAAGTACCGGCACGGCCGGCCCGCGGACTCGCGGGCCGCCTCGCCGCACTTCGAGCGGTTCGTGGCGACGTACCTGGAGCCGCGCTGCTCCAGCATCGTCGAGGCGGTGGCGACAGCGGCCGGCGGGCTCGGCGTGTCGCCGCTGGAGGTGGCGCTGGCGTGGATCCGGGACCGGCCCGGCGTGACCGCGCCGATCCTCGGCGCCCGGACGGTGGGGCAGCTGCTCGGCGCGCTCCAGGTCGAACGGATCACCCTGCCCGAGGAGATCATCACCGCGTTGGACGACGTCTCCGCCGTCCCGGTGGGCTACCCGGAGCGCGACAGCTGACCCGCCGGTAGCGGCGTCGGTCACCCCGCATAGGGGTGGCGAACGGCCGCTGGGCTGGGCAGCATGGGTGGCATGGACTACGAGTATGCGCCGCTGCGGCTGCCGCCGAACGTCGACCGGTTGACCGCCGCGGCGCAGTTGGCGATCCAGGCGGAGTTCTCCGGATGGGAGTTGGCCCGGGTACGGCTGTTCCGTGACGGCACGCGCCAGGTGGTGCTGCGCCGTCGACGGGTCAACCAGCCGCAGCCGGGCCTGTCGTACTGAGGGGGCCGGCCGCCCGGGGCTCGCGTGAGCCCCGGGCGACGCACGGCCTAGTGCTGGTGCCCGGCGTGGTCGTGGTCGTCGTCGAGCTCCAGGAACGGGTGCTCGTCGAGCCGCCCGACCAGCCGGTCGTCGGCCGCGGGCTGGAACGGGCCGACCGCGTCGTCGTCGTCGAACGACTCCAGGTCGACGGGGGTGCCCACCTCGCTGACCATGACCACCCCGTCGAGGGGCTCCAACTCGGGGACGTCAAGCGCGCCGAGTGAGCCGTCGCCGCTCTGCAGCAACTCCAGCACCGCCTCGCCGACACCCTCCACCGGCGCCGGCTCGTCGTCCTCCGGGGTGCCCTCACGGCGGGCCGCCTCGGCCACCCGCAGCAGCGCCGAGACGCTCGGCACCCGGTAGTCGCGGCGCTGGCGTACCGAGATGACACGCGGGTGCGGGTCGCTGGCCTCGGACCCCTCGGGGCCGCCGAAACGCTCGTCGGCCTCGTCCGGGTCGATCGAGTCGACGTCCCACGGCGTCACCTCGCCGAACGCGTCGAGCAGACGCTCGTCGTACGCGAAGGAGGCGTTGTTCAACGCCACGTACGCCTGCCAGACGTCGTCGTCGTCGACGCGGCCCTGCGCGGCACGTACGGCGGCCAGGTGGTGACGGGCCGCTTCGATCACCCGCTCGAGAGCGGCGTCCAGCTCACCGTGCTGGTCGGTCATGTGGGGCAGTCCCTTCACGATGGGGAGGTAACGCGCCGGGTGCAGCTACCGGACACGGCTAGCAGGTGCGGAGGAACCGGTCGAGAACCCGCACGCCGAACTGTAGTCCGTCGACCGGAACGCGCTCGTCGATGCCATGGAACAACGCGGAGAAGTTCAGATCGGCGGGCAGCCGCAGCGGGGCGAAACCGAAGCAGCGGATGCCGAGCTGCGAGAACGCCTTGGCGTCGGTGCCGCCGGAGAGCATGTACGGAACCGGACGTGCGCCCGGGTCCTCGGCGCGCAGCGCCGCCGACATGGCCTCGACGAGGTCGCCGTCGAAGGTGGTCTCCAGGGCCGGCTGCCGCTGGACGTACTCGATGGCGATGTCCGGGCCGACCAGCTCGCGCAGCTGCCGTTCCAACAGCTCGGACTGGCCGGGCAGGCTGCGGCAGTCGATGGTGGCGGTGGCCCGGCCGGGGATGACGTTGTCCTTGTAGCCGGCGCTGAGCCGGGTCGGGTTGGCCGTGTTGCGGATGGTCGCGCCGATGATGTTGGCGATCGGGCCGAGCTTGGCGATCGCCGTCTCCGGGTCGTTCGGGTCCAGCTCGATGCCGAGCAGGTCGGACACCTCCTCCAGGAACGCCCGCACGGTGTCGGTGACCACGACCGGGAAGCGGTGCCCGCCGATCCGGGCGACCGCCTCGGCCAGGGCGGTCACGGCGTTGTCGTCGTGCACCATCGAGCCGTGCCCGGGGCGGCCCCTGGCGTGCAGCCGCAGCCAGTCGATGCCCTTCTCGGCGGTCTCGATGAGGTAGAGCCGCTGGCTGTCGTTGACCGAGTAGGAGAAGCCGCCGACCTCCCCGATCGCCTCGGTGCAGCCGTCGAAGAGGTCACGGTGGTTCTCCACCAGGAACCGCGCCCCGTAGTCGCTGCCCGCCTCCTCGTCGGCGGTGTACGCGAGCACGATGTCGCGCGGGGGCCGCACGCCGGTGCGCTGCCAGTGCCGCACCACGGCGAGCACCATGGCGTCGAAGTCCTTCATGTCGATGGCGCCCCGACCCCACAGGTAGCCGTCGCGCACCTCGCCGGAGAAGGGGTGCACGGACCACTCGTCGGCGTCGGCAGGCACCACGTCCAGGTGGCCGTGCACCAGCAGCGCGCCCCGGCTCGGGTCGGCGCCGGGGATGCGGGCCACGACGTTCGCCCGGCCTGGGGCGGACTCGTGCAGGACGGATTCGACTCCCACCTCGGCGAGCTTCTCCGCCACGTACTCGGCGGCGCGGCGCTCGCCGACGCTGGTGTCGTTGTCCCCCGTGTTGGTGGTGTCGATACGCAGCAGGTCGCGGCAGAGGTCCACGACCTCCGCTGTGGGTTCGCTCGTCATCGCCTCTTCATACCAGCCCGAGCCGCCCGACGGGCCGGCGCACCGGCGGCGCGGGTGGACGCATCGACGGGTCCGGTTTCGCCGCGAGCGTGTCCGGGTATCGCCGCGGTCGACCGTACGTCCCCTGCCGGAGCTTCCGCCCGCCAGTCGAGGAGGGCACCATGTCCGCCGTTCCCCTGCCGCCGCTGCCGCCCGCGCCCGACGAGGGCTACCGTCCCGGTGGCCGCAGCATCGCCGACATCGTGGACCGGGAGCACCAGCAGCTGCTGGCGCTGCTGGACCAGCTGACCGGCCCGGACAGCACGCCGCAGGAGGGCCTGGCCGTGCTCACCGCCGCGCTGTCGCGGCACCTGTCGGCGGAGGAGCAGTACCTGCTGCCGGCGGCGCGGGCCGCGCTGCCGAACGCGGACGAGCGGGTGGACGCCGAGATCAACGCCGACGCAGCGCTGCTGGGCGTCCTCAAGGAGCTGTCGGACGAGACGGTGACCGAGGTCGCCGTGCGGGTGCGCCGGCACGTCCAGGGGGTGGGCGCGCTGGTCGCCGAGCTGCGCGAGGTGGCCACCGCCGAGGAGCTGATCAGGCTGGGCAACCGGCTGGAGATCGCCGAGGAGGCGGCGCCGACGCGGCCGCACCCGGGCACCCCGGCGACCCCGCCGTGGAACCGGATCGTCGAGCCGGCGGTGGGTGTGGTGGACAAGGTGCGCGACGCGGTGACCCGGCGGCCGACGTACCTGGCGGACCTGCCGGAGCCGCCGCGCGGGTGAGCGGCGGCGACATCCGCCTGTGCATTCAATCTCACCGATACCTTCGGGCTCTTCCGCCGGCTGCGGCGTAGTCCTACCGTCACGGTATGAACCTGGAGTTGCGTCACCTGCGGGTGGTCTGCGCGATCGCGGAGACGGGGAGCGTGACCAAGGCGGCGTCGGCGCTCGGCCTGGCTCAGCCGGCGCTCACCGCCCAGCTTCAGCGGATCGAACGGACACTCGGTGGTCCGCTGTTCGACAGGGACCGGCGCGGCGCGCGTCCCACCGCGCTCGGTGAGCTGGTGCTGGCCCGCGCCCGGGTGCTGCTGCCGGCCATGAAGGGGTTGCAGGACGAGGCGGCCCGCCTGGCCGGCTCCGGTGACGCGCCGCCGTGCTACCGGTTCGGCGGGGTGAACAGCCCGATCCTGGGCCGGCTGGTGCACCGGCTGGCCGCCGAGCATCCACCCGCCCAGATCACCACGTACGCCTCGTGGTCGGTGGACGAGTTGGCGCAGCTGGTGGCGGGCGGTCGGCTGGACTTCGCGCTGGCGGGGGTGTGCGGCGACGCCAGCCCGTCGGCCGGGTTCGGGTTGAGCTGGCGGGAGGTGTCCGTCGACCCGGTGCTGGTGCTGCTGCCCGAGACCCACCCCCTGGCGGGCCACGACGAGGTGAGCCTGGGCGACCTGCGTCATGAGCAGTGGGTGGCGGCGCCCGGTGACGGCTGTTTCAGCGACTGCTTCGCCGCCGCCTGCGCCCGCGCCGGCTTCACCCCCCGCAAGGTGTACGAGACCGACATCCGCGGCTGCGTCGACCTGGTGGAGGCGGGCGTGGCGGTGGCGTTGTGCCAGGCCACGTTCCGGCCGGTGGCGGGGCTGGTCACCCGCCGGCTGGCCGGGGTCCCGCTGCGGTGGCGGCTGCTGCTGGGCTGGCACCCGGACTCCCCCGCCGCCCGCAGCGCCCCGCTCGTGTTGCAGATGGCCAAGGCGGCGTACACCGACTCGCTGGCGCCGCATCCGACCTACCTGGACTGGCTGCTGCGCAATCCGGGGTTCGGTGTGCGCCAGCCCAGCGGGGTGTGAGTCCACCCGGGCGGGTGATGATCCGCCGCCGGCGGTGCGAACGGCCGTTGCCGGGGTAACCGGCGGGCATGACCGACCTCTACCCGCCCGCCGACGACCGGGAACTGCTGCGCCAGGCGGCCGCCGCGCACACCGCCGCCACCCGCGAGGTGGAGGCGTTCCTGCGCCGTCTGCCGGAGGTGCCCGACCCGGCCGACGTCACCGAGTACGCCAATCTGCTCAGCCGCGAGGACCAGACCCGCGGGGACCGGGACGCCGCGGCCGACGCGGCGGGGCTGACCATCGGCAGCCTGGAGCCCAACCAGGGCCAGTAACACGACGCCGGCGGTGCCGTCCCGAACCGGGACGGCACCGCCGGCGTGTGGCACCGTTCAGCGTTCGACGAGCGGGTCGTGACCCAGGTCGAGCAGGGAGTGCCGCCACGTGTCGTCGGCGTTGCCGCGCGGCGGCTTGGCGTCCATCAGCTCCCGGATCCGCTCGACCGCCTCCCGCATCACCTCGATGTCCTCCGGGGTGAGGTCGACCTTGCGCTTGTTGAGCACCTTGAGGATCTCCCGGCCCGGCTGGGGCAGGTCGAGGGTCGGGTTGGACCCGAACGACTCCTCACCGGACCCGCGGGTCAGCAGCCACGTGCGCAACTGCTCCGACGGAACGTTGACCTCGGCGTGGAAGTCCTCCCAGAGCACTTCCACCTCGGGGTCGAGCCGAGCTTCGCGTACCATCAGGTCTCCTCTCGCGGGCGGCGGTCGGACGTCTCCGGGTCGTCCTGGTCGGTCTTCGGGTGCAGGCCCTCCGGTGGCACCCGCGTGCGGCGGGGGTTCGCGGTGGGCGGGGCCAGGATCGGGTCGGGATGGTCGTCCTCGTCCCGGGCCTGCTCGGAGTCCGCGTCCTCGTGCGGCTCCCCGGGCTCGCCTCGTCGCTCCCCGCTCATCGCGGATGCGTCGTCGTGGCGGCGGTGTACCCCCGCTCGCCAGCGGCGACGTCGAAGGCGAGCGACCCGTCGCGGGCGTCCACTGTGACCTTCTGTCCGGGCGAGATCGCCGACTCCAGCAGCATCCGGGACAGGTGGTTGTCCACCTCCCGCTGGATCACCCGGCGCAGCGGGCGGGCCCCGAACTCCGGCTGGTAGCCGTGCTCGGCGAGCCAGTCGATGCCGGCGGTGGTGAACTCGACCTGGATGTCCTGGGCGTGCAGCCGGCGTCGGGTCTCCTCCAGCAGCAGAGCGGTGATGTCGCGCAGCTGCTCGGCCTCCAGCCGACGGAAGATGATCACCTCGTCGATGCGGTTGAGGAACTCCGGCCGGAAGTTCTCCTGGAGGCGGCGCATGAGCCGTTCGCGCAGCTCGTCGTTCTCCTGCTCGCTGCCCGGCGCGCCGGTGCCGAACCCGACGGCCCGCTGGGTGCCGGTGATCAGCTCCGAGCCGAGGTTGCTCGTCATGATCAGTACGGTGTTCTTGAAGTTCACCGTACGGCCCTGGCTGTCGGTCAACCGCCCGTCGTCGAGCACTTGGAGCAGGATGTTGAACACGTCCGGGTGGGCCTTCTCGATCTCGTCGAGCAGCACCACCGCGTACGGGCGGCGGCGCACCGCCTCGGTGAGCTGGCCGGCCTCCTCGTAGCCGACGTATCCGGGCGGGGCGCCGACGAGCCGACTGACCGTGTGCCGTTCCTGGAACTCGCTCATGTCGACGCGCACCATCCGGTCCGCCTCGCCGAACAGCGCCTCGGCCAGCGCGCGGGCCAGCTCGGTCTTGCCGACGCCGGTCGGGCCGAGGAACAGGAAACTGCCCATCGGGCGCTCCGGGTCGGCCAGCCCGGCGCGGGAGCGGCGGACCGCCTCGGCGACAGCGGTGACCGCGTCGTCCTGGCCGACGACCTTCTCGTGCAGGTGGCCCTCCAGGCGCAGCAGCCTGTCGCGTTCCTCCTCGGTGAGCTGGCTGACCGGGATGCCGGTGGCCCGGGAGACCACCTCGGCGATCTCCTGCGGGCCCACCTCGGGCACCTGGGAGGTCGCGCCGTCGTCGCCGTTGGCGCGGCGCATCTCCTCCTCCAGCTCGGAGATCCGGTCACGCAACGCGGAGGCGCGCTCGTACTGCTCGTCGGTGACGGCCTGCTCCTTGTCCCGGCGTACCTCGTCGAGTTCCTGTTCCAGCTCCCGCACGTCGGACGCCGGGGTGCGGGTGCGCAGCCGCACCCGAGCGCCGGCCTGGTCGATCAGGTCGATGGCCTTGTCCGGTAGGAACCGGTCGGTGACGTACCTGTCGGACAGCTCGGCGGCCGCGACGAGCGCCTCGTCGGTGAAGCGCACCTGGTGGTGGGCCTCGTACCGGTCGCGCAGGCCGCGCAGGATGGCGATCGTGTCGTCGACTCCGGGCTCGGGCACCAGCACGGGCTGGAAGCGCCGGGCCAGCGCGGCGTCCTTCTCGATGCTCTTGCGGTACTCGTCGAGGGTCGTGGCGCCGATGACGCGCAGCTCGCCACGGGCGAGTGCCGGCTTGAGCATGTTCGACGCGTCCATCCCGCCCTCGCTGCCGGCGCCACCGGCGCCGACCAGGGTGTGGATCTCGTCCATGAAGATGATCAGCTCGTCCCGGTGCGCCCGGATCTCGTCGATGACCTTCTTCAGCCGCTCCTCGAAGTCGCCCCGGTAGCGGGTGCCGGCGACCAGGCCGGCCAGGTCCAGTTGGACGACACGCTTGCCGAGCAGGGTCTGCGGCACGTCCCCGTCGCAGATCCGCTCGGCCAGCCCCTCGACGATTGCGGTCTTGCCGACACCTGCCTCGCCGATCAGCACCGGGTTGTTCTTCGTACGCCGGGAGAGGATCTCCACGGCCTGCTCGATCTCGTCGGCCCGCCCGATGACGGGGTCGATCTGGTCGTTGCGGGCCAGGTCGGTGAGGTCCTGCCCGTACTGGTCGAGGGTGGGGGTGCCGCGGTCCGGCTTCGGGCCGTTCATCGGGCCGCGCTCGGCGTTGGCGGCCTGCAACGACTCGGGCTGGATCCGGCCGGCGGCGAGCATCCGGCCGGCCGGCGACTCCGGGTTGAGCGGCAGCGCCATGAGGATGTGCTCGGGGCCTATGTAGTTGGCGCCCATGGCGCGGGAGAGCTGGTGGGCGTCGAGAAGCGCCCGCTTGGCCGCCGGCGTCAACGACAGGTTGGGTGGCACCTCGCCGCGCGGCGCGCCGTCGCCCTTGCCGCCGAGCGCGTTGAGCAGCGTGTCCGGGTCGGCGCCGGCACGCCGGACCAGGTCCCGCAGGGGTTCGCGTTGCAGCGCCGCCCAGAGCAGGTGGTCGGTGTCCAGGTCGCTGCTGTGCCGTTGCGCCGCCCGGCGGGCCGCGTCGGCCAGCATCTCCCGGGCGTCGGCAGTCATCAGGCGGGTGATGTCGACCCGGTGCGGCGGTCGGCGTCCTCCCTCACCCCGGCCGAAGTACCGGGCCAGGAATTCGTCCCACGGGTCGGAGCCGAGGTCACCGGGTCCCATCATGTCTGTCCTCCGCAGTCGGGCGCGGCACGGTCGGCAGGGGCTACCCGGCGCGGGGCCCGACAAACGCCGCACCGGGCGCGCGGGCGGTTCGGGTGTGGCGTCCGGCCCGCGTCGCCCGGTGGTGGCAGGCTGGCGACATGGATGACACCCCGCTGCTGATCGTGGACGGCGCCAACGTGGTGGGCTCACGCCCGAACGGGTGGTGGCGGGACCGCGCCGGGGCCGCCGCGCGGCTGCGCGACTCCCTCGCCCCGGTGGCGACCGGCGGGCTGCCGGCCCGGCTGCCCGCGCCCGTCGAGGTGGTCCTGGTGGTCGAGGGCGCCGCGCGGGACGTGCCCGGCACGGACGGCGTACGGGTGGTCTCCGCTCCCGGCTCCGGCGACGACAGCGTGGTCGATCTGGTCGCGGGCGCTCCGCGGCGCCGGCGGCTGGTGGTGACCGCCGACCGGGAGCTGCGCGAGCGGGTCACGGCCCTGGGCGCCGAGGTGTACGGGCCGCGCTGGCTCCGCGAGAGTTGAGAGGTTCTCGCACTGGGACTCCCACAGAACGGACTCCCGGCGCTTCCGGAGTCCTTCCGGACAGGCGGGCAGGAACACCGACAGGGCGGATGTTCTTTCCGCGACGCCGATAGGCTCTAATGGAGATCTCCCCGCCCCCAGGAGGTTCCGCAGTGGCGAGCGTCGCCGAGCTGAAGGCTGCCATCGATGTCGCCCTCCAACAGATCGGGGACGGGCAGACAGCCGTGCAGGCGGCCGGCGAGAAACTGGCCGAGGCGCAGCAGACCCTGGCCGGCGCCCTGGAGGGCAGCGGGCACGAGACAGTCGAGGCGGCCCAGGCGTCGCTGACCCAGGCCAGCCAGGAGCTGGAGGACTGTCTCGCCGCGACACTCGTCGCGGTGGAGCAGGCACAGCTCTACGTCGCCACCCTGTAGGCCGCCATGTCCATCATCGAGGATGTCGGTGGGCAGGTCCGCGCCGCCAGCGAGGAGTTCCCGGTGGCCCTGCTCGGGCAGGCGCTGGAGAAGTTCGGCCTGGCCGCGGAGCGGCTGCGCTGGGTACGCCAGGAATCGGCGAATCCGATGGGGGTGCCGGAGCTGTCCGCCGCCACCGAGCACGCCGAGAGCGCCGGGTACGCGCTGCGGGTGGCCCAGGAGCAGCTCTCGGCGTACCTGGCCGCGATCGGCCTGGCCGGGGACGGCGCTCCCCCGCCCCGCCAGGAGCAGCGCGCTCCCCGACACGACACGCCGCCGGACGCCGGGCCGACCGCCGTGCCGCCGGAGTCCGCCCAGCAGGTCCGGATGCGCCGCTGGTGGTCGGTGCGGGTGGCGGAGCTGACCGGAGGGCGCGAGGGCGAGGGCGCCGACGACGAACCCGACGAGCGGTTGAACGACCCGCGGGAGCTGCTGCGCCGGGTCGTCGGCGGCGTCCGCGCGGGTGACCGGGACCGGCTGCGTACCGAGCTGCGCCGCGCCCCCGCCGACGTGGGGCTGGGGTTGGCCGCGCTGGCACCGCCGCTGCTGCGGGAACTGGCCGGCGAACTGCTGGGGCATCCGCCCCGCGCCGCCGACCTCGGCCGGCTGCGCGGCGAGCTGGACGGCCGCGTCGGCGATCTGCTGCCCGGGTTGCCTCCGCCGGTGCTGGAGACGCTGCTGACCCGGGTGTGCCGGATGCCGCCGCCGCGTGCCTCGGGAGAGCCACCACACGCCGCCGACTCGGCGGTGACCGCGGGCGTGGCGACCGGGCTGCTGCTCGCCCGACTCGGCCGTGACCTGCCCGCGCACACCGACCCACGGCCGGGCGGCGCGGGACAGCCAGGCGCCGGGCCGCAGCCGACGGGCACGGGACAGCCGGCACGCGTGGGCCAGCGCACCGGCGGCGCGGGTCAGCGGCCGGGGAGCAACGGCGCCCAGCGTTCCGGTGGGCTGCCGCCGCGAACGGGCAGCCCGTGGCGGGACGCGCCCACCCGCCGGGGTTCCGATGGCTGACCGGCGCGGCCAACTGGCCACCCGGATCCGGGAGACCCTCGGTGAGGCGCTGGGCGCGACGCGTACCCGGTTGTCGGCCGCCCAGGCCGACCTGACCGCCGGTCGCGAGCGGCTGACCCGGGTCCGGCGGGCGGCCGCCGCCGTACCGCAGCGGGTGGGCGCCCAACGCGACCGCCGGCTCGCCGAGATCGACGCCCGGCACTCCGCCCGCATCGCGCAGCTCGCCCGGCACGCCGCCGACGCCGCCCTGCGGGAGGCACCCGGCTGCGCCGGCGCCGACTGGCCGGGGTGGACACCCACCCCCACCCGCCGCGCCGAGCCGCCGGGAGCGCTGCGGATCGGCACCGTCCACATCGACGACGTCGACCCGGTGCCGGCGCTTGTGCCGCTGCTCGACGCCGGGCACGTCCACCTCTCCGGTGACGACCGCGCCGGCTGCGACGCCGTGGTGTCCGCGCTGCTGCTGCGCGCCGCCGGCCGCGCCGACCCCGGGGCGGTCCGACTGATCGGGTACGACCCGGAACACCTCGGCGGCGGCCTGGCCGGGTTCGCTCCACTGGGCACGGCCGGGCTGCTCACCTTCGTCGGCCCGGGTGGCCTCGGCGGGCTGCTCGACGACCTGGTGGAGCAGATCCGCCGGATCAACGAGACGGTGCTGGCCGGCGAACACGGCTCGCTGCGGGAACTGGCCTCGGCGACCGGCCGCCGCCCCGAACCGTGGCGGGTGGCGGTGCTGCTCGGCGGCGACGAGCTGAGCCGGCACGAACGCGGCCAGCTCGAACGCGTGGTGCGGGCCGGCGCGGCCTGCGGGGTGCACCTGGTGGTGCGGGGCATCCCGCTGCCCGACGACCCGACGGTGACCCGGGTGGTGGCCGGGGCATCCGGCGCCCTGATCGGCGGGCCGTCCGGGCTGCCGGTCCGACTGGACCCACCGCCGCCCGCGACGCTTGTCACCGAGACCTGCCGGGAGATCGCGGCCCAGGTGAACGCCGGCCCACCGCCGACGCCGTTCGCCGACCTGCTCCCGCCGCCGGAGCAGATGTGGCGGGAGGACTCGGCCAGCGGGTTGACCGCCCCGATCGGCGAGGGGCCGCAGGGCCGCCCGGTCCGCCTGACGCTTGGCGACTACCCGCCGCACGCGCTGATCGGCGGCCCGTCCGGCACCGGCAAGACCAACCTGATCTTCGCCTGGATCGGCGCGCTGGCCGCCCGCTACTCCCCCTCGGAACTGGAGTTCTACCTGCTCGACTTCAAGGAGGGGGTGTCGTTCGCCCGGTTCGCGCAGGGCCGGCGCGACCCGAGCTGGCTGCCGCACATGCGCCTGGTCGGTATCAACGTCAACACCGACCGGGAGTTCGGGTTGGCGCTGCTGCGGTTCCTCACCGAGGAGCTGCGTCGCCGCGCCGACGCGGCGAAGAAGCACGAGGTGACCAAGCTGGCCGAGCTGCGCGCGGTCGATCCCACCGGACACTGGCCCCGGATCGTCGCCGTGGTCGACGAGTTCCAGATGCTGCTGGCCGGCCGGGACGTCGTCGCCCGGGAGGCGGCCGACCTGCTGGAGGACCTGGCGCGGCGGGGCCGCTCGCAGGGCATCCACCTGGTGCTCGCCTCGCAGGACGTGCGGGGCATCGAGGCGCTGTGGGGCCGTCCCGCGCTTGTCGCCCAGTTCACGTTGCGCATCGCGCTGCCCAAGGCACTGCGGATCCTCGCCGAACGCAACGACGCCGCGCAGTCGCTGCCCCGCTGGCACGCGGTGGTCAACGCCGAGTCGGGCATGGTGGAGGGCAACGAGGTCGCCCGGATCCCGTCGGCGAGCGACTGGGAGACGTGGAACCAACTCCAGCACCGGCTGTGGCGGAAGCGTCCGGCCGACGCGGCACCGGCGCGGCTCTTCGACGGCGACGCGATCCCCCGGCTGGCCGAGGCCCCGGACTACCGCGCGCTCGAAGCCCCGGCGGACGGCAGCGCCCCGCGCAGCCCGGTGGCCCTGCTCGGCGAGATCATCGACGTGCAGTCCCGCTCGGCGGCGCTGCGGCTCCCCCGCGCCCCCGGACGCAACCTCGCGGTGCTGGGCACCAGGGTCGACGAGGCGTGCGCCGTGCTGGACGCGGCGGCCCGCTCCCTGGCCCGCCAACACCCGAGCGGCACCGCGCGCTTCTCCATCGCCTGCCTCGACGCGGACGCCGACCCGATCGCCCGCGCCCTCTACGAGGACCTGGCCGACGACGCCAACTGGTACGACGAGGAGACAGTCGGCGAGCTGATGGCCGAGACGGCCGACGGCCTCGGCGGCGCGGGCAGTCCGCACTACCTGCTGCTGTTCGCCGTCGACGCGGCGGCCGGCACCCTCGCCGCGCAGGCCGGTCAGCGTACCGGCCTGGAACAGCTGCGCCGGATCCTGCACGACGGGCCGGAACGCCGCACCCACGTGCTGGCCTGGTGGCGGGGAGTGGCCCGGATGCGTGCCGACCTGGGCGGCCCGGCCGCCCGCACCGACCAGATCGGCGCGTGGGTGGCACTCGACGCGCACGGCGGCGAGCTGGGCGCCTCGCTCTACCCGGGCACCGGCGGCCCGGACTGGTATCCCCGCCCGTGGCGGGGGCTCTACTTCGACCGGGCGGTGCACCGCACCGGACAGGTGATCATCCCGTATGGACCGTCGCGATGAACCAACCGGTGACCAGTGAGACCTACGCCGCGCAGCTGCGGCGACTGGCCGAGCTGACCGCCCGCGTCCGCGAGCAGCGCGCAGAGGCGCACACCTGGTACGAGCGGCAGTGCGCGGCCGCCGACCAGGCCGTCGCCGACGCCACCGACCAGGTACGCGCCGCTGAGCAGGAACTGGTCGCGGCACGCGAGCAGCAGGAACGCGTCGACGCGGAGGTCGCGCACCTGTGGCAGCAGGTACGGACCCGGCTCGGGGCGAGCGCGCGGCGCGTCGGCGGCCCGCCCGCGCCGGCCAACGGCGGCACGACGGCCGACCCGGTGCTGCTGCTCACCCGTGCCCGGGACCTGCTCGACCGGGCCGGCCAGCCCGGCGAGCTGCCCGGTTCGGTGAACCCGCTGCTCGCGCTCTGCGGCGCCGCCGGCGCGGTGCTGGCGTACGCCCTGGGCACCGGCGCCCGGGCGCTCGGCGTCGGGTACGGGGGCGACCTGGCCGTCGGGATGCCGGTGCTGGCGCTTGTGGTGACCCTGCTCGGGCCACTGATCGGCCTGGTGCCGGCGCGGGTGCTGGCCGACCGCCGGCACGCGGTGCTCGGGCCACGCCCGATCACCGTGGTGCTCGGCGCGGGCGCGGTGGCCACCGCGCTGCTGCTGATCCTCGGAAGCTGACCCGGTGTCGGGTGTCGAATAGCCGACGGCCGGCGCGACCAATCCGCTCCCGATCTCCGCTACGGTACGCGAAATGGTCAGCTTCTATCTGAGCTACCGCGCCGACGACGGGAGCATCGCCGGGCGCCTGATCGACGACGCGCTGACCGACCGGTTCGGCGTCGACAACGTCATCCATGCCTTCGCCGGCGGCTTCGGGCGCCAGCTGCCCGACGTCGATGCGCTGATCGTCGTGATCGGACCGGGTCCGCGCGCCGCAGAGGGTCTGCGCGATCCGTCCGATGAGCGGCGTCGCCAGCTTGAGGTCGCCCTGGGAAGGCTGATCCCGGTCGTTCCCGTTGTGGTGGGTGATGCCGTCCTGCCACACGAGAACGACCTTCCCGGACCTCTGCGGCGGCTCGCCCACCACCAGATCCGGCACATCGGTCCGCGCACGATCGGGGCGGACATCAGCCAGCTCGTCGACGGGCTCGCCTCCTCGTACGGGACGAACGTCGAGGGCGTCCGGCCGGTGGTCCCGCTGATCCTCAGCGAAGAGCCGGTGCGGCTGCCCCACTCGGCATCCCGGCCCGGCACGGTGTTCGTCTACGAGGACAGCGGCGGGCGACTGGCCGTCGCCGACAGCGGCCAGTCGATGCCCGACGGCGTGTTCACCACACGCTACGAGGTCGACATCAGCGAACGAACGGTGCTCCTCGAGGGCCTGCTGCCGACAAGCGCCCAGCGGCACCACGTCAGGGCGTCGTTCACCGTCCGCTTCCGGGTCACCGACCCGGTGGAGGTCGTCCGTGCCGCGCTCACCGGCGACAGGGCTTCGCTCCTGGACGTCGTGCTGGACCGGAGCCGGCCGGTCACCAGGCAGTTCGGCGTCGACGAGACGACGTACGCCGCGGCGGCCGTCGACAGGCGGTTCGCCAGCGAGACCGCCGTGTCCGGTGGCGTCACCCTGCTCTCCGTACGCACACGACTGGACCTGGACGAGGAGAGCCGCCACCGGTTGGACCAGCGGCGGAGTGACTGGCTGCTCGACGACTTCCGCTTTCCGCTGCTGTCGCGCTCCGTGTGCCCCCCGGACCTGTCGACTCCGGATGCCGTAAGGCAACCGGAGCGGCTGCTGGTGGCGCGGGCGCCCGCCCGGGTCCCGGTGGGCCGCGAGCTGAGCGTCGAGGTCCGGATCGTCACCGAGGGCCGGCCAACTCCTTCGTACGGTTTGAGCGCACCGATGCCGCGTCTCCTCGTCGCCGACGACGGCACTCCGGTCACCGTGACCGTCCACGCGCCCCCCGGCCTGCACGCCGACGGACCGCTTCAGCAGACCGTGCTGGTCAAGCCGCGCGAGGACCCGCCGCCGATCCGGTTCGGGTTCGGGGCTGGTACCGCCGGACGGCACCGCATCGACGTGACAGCCTGGGCCGGCGGCACCTTTCTCGCCGAGGTGTCCGTCGAGGTGTCCGTGGCGGACGGTGGGTCGTTCCGCGACGGTCCGGAGAGGACCGTGTCGATGGTCGACCCGGAGGCACGGCTGGGTGAGGTGACGATGGAGGTGCGGTTCGATGGCAGCCGCTACACCTTCCAGGTGCGCTCCCACGCGAAGATGTTCACTCCGGTCGTCGAGTCAGTCACGAACAGCCCGAGCGCCGCCGTGGAGAACGCGATCCGGGAGCTTCAGCAGGTGGCCGGGGGCGGTTCGCGCGACAGCCCGGCGATGACCCGCGCGATCATCCGCTCGGCCGGCATCCAGCTGTGGTCGGAGCTGGTGCCGGCGGACGTCCGGGACCAGTTCTGGGAGGTCGGCGCGGACATGCGCGCGTTCACGATCGCCACCGACTACGACGTGGTGCCGTGGGAGCTGCTGTATCCCCTGAGCGCCCAGCGCGACGACGGCTTCCTCGTTGAGCGGGTCCCGGTCGTGCGTCGCACGTACGGGCAGCGTCGGACGTCGACGATCGGCCTGCGCAACCCCCGCTTCGTGGTGCCGACGAGGGCGCCCACCGGGGCGCGTGAGGAGGTCGCCGCGATCCGGGCGATCCTCGGGGCGGGCGACGGCGAACCGATCACCAGAGCGGACGAACTCCTCGCTCTGATCAACTCCGGGGCGCTGGGAGCCACCCACTTCGCCTGCCACAACACGTTCTCGTCGGACGGCTCGTTCATCGACATGGACGGCGGACGCTTCAAGCCGGCCCTGCTCGCCGAGGCAAGCATCCGCAAGGTGCTGGCGGACGCCGGCCCGCTGGTGTTCATCAACGCCTGCCGGAGCGCGGGCGTGGCACCGACGTACACCAGGATGCTCGGTTGGGCGCAGCAGTTCATGTCGTCCGGCGCTGGCGCGTTCGTCGGCACGCTGTGGGCGGTGCGCTCGGAGAGTTCGGTACGATTCGCGACCGCGTTCTACAGGTCCCTCGCCGAGGGCGCCACGCTCGGCGCGGCGGCCCTCGCCGCGCGGACCGACCAACAGGACGACAGGCTCGACCCGACCTGGCTGGCCTACACCGTCTACGGCGACCCGTTCGCCACCACCGCCGCCGTCTGACGGCCGGCACCCGATCGCGCAGAAGGGCAGGGGCGGGGCATGGACGTGAGCGACGGCAGCGTGCCGGTCGACGAGCTGGTGTCGGCAGTGAAGAACGCGGTGCAGCAGGCCGGCATCTCGACGACCGACGCCGGACGGGATCTGCGGGTCAGCTCGGTCCAGCTGATCCTGAGCGCGGTCGTCACCACGAAACATGGCGGCGGCCTGGATCTGCGGGTGCCTGTCATCGGCTGGAAGGTCACGGTGGGCGGCAGTCAGTCCCACCAGAGGACCCACACCATCGACATCACACTCGTCGCCGAGGATCTCCACGAACGGCACGAGCTGCGTCACAGCGCAATCGAGGCGACCCTCGTGGACGCCATCACCACGATCCGCGCGGTGGTCGCCGCCGGTGCCGGGGGCGACGACCCGCTGGTCCTCAAGGCCGGCGCGGTGGAACTCGTCTTCGGCGTCACCGACCAGGGCACGATCTCGTTCGGGGCACAGGGCGAGCTGACCGACGAGGTCACCAACACCCTCCGCATCGAGCTGATCGCGGCCCCGGTCGGCTAGCTCACGCCGGGACCAGGACGGCCTCGCGTAGCAGGCGGCGGGCCAGCGTGACCCGGTCGGCGGCGTCGGGCAGGCCGGGCAGGTCGCCGACGCGGGTGACAGTGCCGGTGAGCACGGCACGGACCGCCGGCTCGCAGGAGGCGGGCAGGGTGATGGTGCGGTCGAACAGCCGCAACGCCACCGTGTCCGTTCCGTGCGGCACGAGCTGCCAGCGCAGGCCCGGGCGCGGGGTGAGCCGGGAGTCCGCGTCCAGCGCGGCAAGCGCGCCGGCCTGGGCGAGCGGTCGGATCGGCGCCGGTCGGGCGGCCGGCCAGGCACGCTGACGCAGTCGGGCGGCGACGGCGGCCGGGTCGGCGCGCAGCAGCCAGTCCCGCAGGGCTTCCACCGTCTCGGTCAGCTCCGGCTCGATGGCGTCGGGGTCGGCGACGTCGGTGCCGAACGGCAGGCTCGCGCGCAGCCGCTGGTCCTCCGCGGCCAGGGCGAGCAGCTCCTCGACAAGCGCGTACCTGGTGAGGGCGCGGATGCCCACGGTCAGGTGCAGCGAGCTGGCGTCCTGTGCCTGCGCGCTGTGCAGCCAGCCACGCGGCAGGTAGAGGGCGTCGCCGGGGGCGAGCACCACGTCCAGTGCGGCGGGGCCCTGCGCGGTGGCCGACACCTCGTCGGCGCGGCCACCCCACGGCTGCTTCTCCAGCGGGTCGGGCAGCACCGGAGGGTGGATCCGCCAGTGCTTGCGGCCGTCGACCTGGAGCACGAACACGTCGTGGGTGTCGTAGTGGGTGGCGAAGCCCTGGCTGCCCGCGGGCGTCAGGTAGGCGTTGATCTGCAAGGGCTGGTTGAGGGCGAGCCCCAGGTCGCGGGCGAAGTCGACGAGAGGGGGCCAGATCCGGTGCAGCCCCTGCAACACGAGTGTGGCCCCGGCGGCGTACTGCTCCAGGACCCGCTCGTCGAGCACCTGGTCGCCGATCTCCGCGCCGGCGCCGCCGCCGCCGGTCCAGCGGGCCGCCGGCACGAGCTGGCCGTCCTTCGCGACACGCAGGAACGGGGTACGCAGACCGCGCCGGCTGAGCAACTCGTCGGCGTCGGCGGGGCTGAACAGGTCGGTGAAGCCGGCCGGGTCGGGCAGCTCGGCGGCGCGGGACAGCAGCGGCGTGTGTCCCCAGTGCGCCGCGGCGAACTTGGCCGGCTCGACCGACACGCAGCGGGCCAGCGCCTCGGCGGCGGACGAAACCGCCGGGCGGCCGTGGCCGCCCGGCGGGTCGAGATGCGTCATGACGGGCCGTTACCGGGCGCTGCCGTCGGCGCCGCCGTCCTGCTGGCCGGGGGTCGCGCCACCATCGGCCGGACCCTCCGCGCCACCGTCAGCGCCACCATCCTGCTGGCCCGGGGTCGCGCCACCATCGGCCGGACCCTCCGCGCCACCGTCAGCGCCACCATCCTGGTGACCCGGGGTCGCGCCACCATCGGCCGGACCCTCCAGGCCGCCGCCGCCCGTGGTCTGCATGTCATCGTCGTTGAGTGCCATCGGTACTCCCTCGGGTGTGCCGCCCCGCCATACGTCGGGGTCCGTCGTGCTGCGGGTGGTACCCCACGCGCGATCTTCTCTAACCCTCACCGTAGACGCCGAACCGGGGCGACACGGGCAGTTCACCTGCGGCGGGGGCGATGCCAGGATGGTGGGGTGATTCTGGTGGGCACGTCCGGCTGGCAGTACCGGGACTGGCGGGGCCGCTTCTACCCGCAGGCGCTGCCGCAGCGGCTGTGGTTGGAGCACTTCGCGGACCGGTTCGCCACCGTCGAGGTCAACAACGCGTTCTACCGGCTGCCGGAGCGGGAGACCTTCGCCGCCTGGCGGGCGCGGACCCCTGCGGACTTCTGCGTGGCGGTGAAGATGAGCCGCTACCTGACACACATCAAGCGGCTGCGGGAGCCGGCCGAACCGGTGGCCCGGTTCCTCGGCCGAGCAACGGCGCTCGGTGACCGGCTCGGCCCGGTGCTGCTGCAACTGCCACCCAACCTGCGGGCGGACGTCGACGCGCTCGACGCGACGCTGAAGCTGTTCCCGGCCGACGTACGCGTCGCGGTGGAGCCCCGGCACCCGTCGTGGTGGACCGCCGCCACCCGGTCGGTGCTGGAACGCCGCAGGGCGGCGCTGGTCTGGGCGGACCGGCTGGGTCGGCCGGTCGCCCCGCGCTGGCGGACCACCGACTTCGGCTACCTGCGGCTGCACGAGGGGCGGGCCCGTCCGTGGCCGCACTACGGGCGTACCGCCCTGAGCTCCTGGGCAGGCCGGCTGACCGACGCCTTCGGTGCGGACGAGCCGGCGTACGTCTACTTCAACAACGACCCCGGCGGCGCCGCCGTCACCGACGCGGTCACCTTCGCCGGCCTGGCCCGGCGGGCCGGGCACCCGGTGTCCCGGGTGCCGTCGCCCGCCGAGGCGGACACCTCGGACGGCTGAGTGCGCCCGAGGCGTCCCACGACCTCTCGACTCACGGGAAGAACGTGGCGAGATCCTTGGGCATGGTCTCCTTCACGTCCTGCCACTCACCCTGGGTGATGTGCCGGCGCAGGGTGTCCAGCACCACCTGCGTCACACGTTCCGGGCCGCCGTCGACGTCGTACGGGAAGCCCTGGCGGACCTCGTAGAGGAAGTCGTCGCGGTTGAGCTTGATCGGGACGTCCGACGGGTTCCACCCGTCGAAGTAGATCCCTCGGACCAGCACCGGCAACTGCTGGGCGAACTCGACGCTCTCGTTCACCGGCAACCGGTCGCGCAGCAGGTGCAGCACCGTACGCAGGGCCGCGTACGACTGGTTGCGCCGATCCTTCGGCCAGCCGTAGGCGGTCTCGATGTCCTTGAGGATCAGGTTCGTCTTGTCCAGCGAGGACTCGAACGCCGAGATCATGTTGTCAGCCATCGGTCGACCTCCGTTCCGTGGTCTCCCACCGCCGGTCGTCGTCGCGGCGGGGCGGCCCCACCGGGCCACGACGGGCCCGCACCGGGCTGCGCTGCGGCGCGCGCCGGGCGTCGTCGGCCGCGCCGACCACGTGCAGGACGGCACCGCGCCGTCGATCCGTCACCACTCGAACCGTCATCCCCCGTCACCTCCGTGTCGTCTCCGGCGTGGGCCCACCCGAGGGGCGTCCGCACGCACCGTGTCCACACTGCCGCGGGGGTGGGTGAGCCGACCTCACCCCGGTCGGGTGAGATGGGAGGTCAGTCGGCGTCGAGGAGCCCGATGAGCGTCCTGGCGTTCGTCTGCGCGTAGTCCCGGTAGCAGTTGTTCATCAGCACGTGGGTCCGTCCGGCGTCGTCGGCCAGCTCGCGCAGCTTCGGTGCCCAGTCGGCCAGCTCCCGCTTGGAGTAGTGGTAGCCGAACTTCTCGTGGATGTCCTTGCTTGTCCACTTGTCGCTGTGGCCGTGAAAGCGCACCACCGCGAGGTCCGCGGTGGCGGCCAGCACCGGCGGCACCGACGAGCGGTGACCCTGCGGCATGTCCACGCAGACGTACGGGAGGTGGTGCTCGCGCAGGAACGCCAGGGTCTCGTCGGCGTTGTCGCCGTCGAACCAGGAGGCGTGCCGGAACTCGTAGACCGGCCGCAGTGGCGCGCAGCGCTTCGCCACCTCCAGCAGGTACTGCTTGTTGGCCCGCTTGATGGTGAACCAGGGCGGGAACTGGAACAGCACCGCGCCCAGCTTTCCCGCCTCGACGAGCGGGTCCAGCGCGGACAGGAAGCGCGTCCACACCTCCTCGTACGACTGCGCCGGCAGGTCGTCGGGGTAGACGTTCTTCTTCTCGGTGTCGGGCCGCAGGTCCTTGTAGAGCGCGCTGACCCGGGTGGGATGCCCGGTCAGCAGGCTGAACGCCTTGATGTTGAAGGTGAAGCCGTCCGGGGTGCGTTCGGCCCACAGCCGGGCGGTCGCCTCGGCGGGCGGCGAGTAGTAGGTGGCGTCCACCTCGACCAGCGGGAACTGCCTGGCGTAGTAGGCCAGCCGCTTCTCCGGGTTGTCCGCGGTCTGCGGATACCAGCCCGAGTCCAGCAGTGTGCGGTCGGTCCAGGACGCGGTGCCCACGAGGATGTCACCCATGGGTGGAGTCCATCGTGTCGCGGACCGACCGGCAACCGCTGGCCTCGCTCAGGCGGCCCGCCGCTCGCGGGTCTGCTTGCACGTCACGCAGGTGGTGGCGGCCGGGAAGATCTCCAGCCGCTCCACCGGGATCGCCGCCGAGCAGCCCTCGCACCAGCCGTACGTGCCCTCGGCGAGCCGGCCCAGGGCGTGCTCGTACTGGGCGCGCCGGTCGAGGATGGTGCGCAGGAGGGACTGCGCGGTGTCCCGTTCGGCGGTCTTGGTGCCGCTGTCGGCCTGGTCGTCGCCTGCGGTGTCCCCGACCTCCACCAGCCGCAGCACCTGGCTCTGCAGGACGGCCTGCTCGTACTCGGCGGTCAGCTCGTCGTAGCGAGCCTGCAGGGACTGCCGGATCTGGTCGATCTCCGTCTGGGATCGGCCCGTACCGACCGTGTCGTGGACGAGCATCGCTGCCTGCCTTTCCTGGGCCAGTGGCTCAAGGTGAACCGGGTGCCGGCGGCGCGGGGCCCCGGTCACGGTCGCATCCGGTACGCGGGCTGTCACCCGCGCTCTGTGAGCCGGGCGAGTACCCGCCGGACGAGTCGATCAAACCGGCCAGTTTTCGGCGGTTGTCAGGCGTCCCCGCCGTGCTCCACGAGGGCCGGGTGGCGGGGGTCGTCGGCCCGTACGACCACGTCGGCGAAACTGGCCGGGACGACCTCCTCGGCGTACCTGTCGAAGGCCTGCAGGGTCCAGTGCCCGGCCGCCTCGGTGCGGCGCCGCAGCGCGGCGGGCGACAGCGCCAGGTGGACGGTGACGTCGAAGGGCAGGCCGCCGCCGAGCAGCAGCGCGCCGCTGACCAGGACCACGCCGCCGGGTGGCAGGTCGACGTAGCGGGCCCGGCTGGCCCGGTCGGCGTCGGCGTCCCACAGGGACGGGAGCAGTCGGCCGGTGCCACCGGGGCCGGCCGGGTCGAGGACCTCGCGGCGCAGTCCGGTCTCGTCGACCCAGCTCTCGTAGTAGGCGTCCGGGTTGGTCCGACCGAGTTCGAAGCGCAGCGAGGCGGGTCGCAGGAAGTCGGTGGCGCGTACGTGCAGCACCGGGCGGCCGCGGGCGCGCAGCGGGTCGACAAGCGCGGCGGCCAGCTCGTCCGGGCCGGCGGCGGGGGCGCCGTCGACGCCCACCCGCAGCCGGGCGGGCTCGGCGGTGGCCGCGGCGTCGACGAGACGGCCGGTCAGCTCGTCGACGAGCAGCTCGGGCGAGATGGGACGGATGCGCACCGGACCATCCTGCCCCGAGCGGGGCGCGGCGGTGGCGGCGGTCAACCGGTGCGGTCGATGGTGACCCGGGCGTCGTCGGCCAGCCGGTAGCCGACGCCGTACACGGTGGTGACCAGGGGCACGTCCACGCCGACCTTGCCGCGCAGTCGGCGGACGTGCACGTCGACCGTACGGACACCGGCGTGCTCGTAGCCCCAGACGGCGTTGAGCAGTTGCAGCCGGGTGAACACCCGCCGGGGGTGGGCGACCAGATGCAGCAACAGGTCGAACTCCAGGCGGGTCAGTGGCAGCGGCTCGTCGTCGCGCAGCACCGAGCGGGATGAGGCGAGGATGTGCAGGGCGGGGATGGTCGGGCTGATCGCCCGGGCCGGCGCCCGGTTGGCCGGCACGCTGTCGGGGCGGCGGTCGACAGGCACCGAACTGGTGATGACGGCCTCGCCCCGCTCCAGCATCTCGCGGGCCGCCTCCAGCAGGCGGCGCGCCGGCGGGGTCAGCGACTCCTCACAGGCCAGGGGGATGGACAGCGTCACGGTGAGCATCGGCGCGGCGGTGTTCGCCGGGCGGCGCTGACCGCCGGGAGGTCGACCGGGCACCGTGGGTTGGGACGTATGCCATCCGGCGCGCGACGAGGCGGGGCTGACCGACATGGTCCTCCTTGGGCTTGTCCGGGTATCTCCCCACGGCCCGGGACGCCGCTTCATCGATGCTTCCCGGCGTCCGGGCGAGGGTCAAGAGGCGGCTGCGTTGCATGAATGTGACAATTGACGAACACATCGGAGCCGGGTGCTCGCTCTGCGTACGAAGCCAGATGATTACAGCAGAGCCTGCGAGATGCCCCGTTACGGGGGTCCCCGCCCGGTTCACCGGGGCCGGTCACGTCACGTCCGGCCGCCACCCGGCAGGTGCTCAGCGCGCGTGGTCCACGCTGATCCGCGCCTCGTCGGCCAGCCGGTAACCGACCCCGTAGACGGTGGTGACCAGCTCGGTGCCGTCCAACTTGGCGCGCAGTCGCCGGACGTGCACGTCCACCGTCCGGGCCACCGCGTGCTCGTAGCCCCAGACGCTCGACAGCAGTTGCAGGCGGGTGAACACCCGTCGGGGCCGCTCGGCCAGGAACAGCAGCAGCTCGTACTCGATGCGGGTCAGCGCGACGACCTGCTCGCCCCGCAGGACCATCCGCGAGCCGGCCAGGATGTGCACGTGGTCCGCGTCGCCGGCCTGCTCGACGGTGCTCGGCGCGGTGCGCGGCCGGGGCACGTCCTCGACGGCGCGCAGCTGGCCCTCACCGGATTCGGCCAGCTCCCCGATGAGCTGCACCAGCCGGGCCAGCCGCGGGGTCAGCGGCCCGGCCGCGAGGTCGAGGGTGATGGTCAGGGTCGGGCCGGTGCGCGGCCGGACGGCGCGGGCCGCCGGGTGGTGGGGGCGGGTGGGGATGGCGACGACGGACATGGTGCCTCCTGAGATGGCGGTACGACCGCCACGCCCGGTGCGGCGTGGCGGTCAGTGGCGCGCCGACCCGGCGGTGACCGGGGACGCGAGAGGGAACGCGCGGTGCAGCGGGGTCGGACCGAGAGCCGGCAGGCCGGCGATCCGCCAGGCCGCGAACCCGCCGACCACGTCGGTGGCGCGGCGCAGGCCGATGTCCTGCAACGCGGCGGCGGCCAGTGACGAGGTGTAGCCCTCCTGGCAGAGGATCACCACAGGTACGTCGTAGTCGACCGCCTCGGGCAGGCGGGCCGGGCAGCGCGGGTCGAAGCGCCACTCCAGCACGTTGCGCTCGACGGCGAGCGAACCCGGCACCACGCCGTGCGCGGCCCGCTGGGCGGCCGGCCGGATGTCGACCAGGAGCGCGCCGCTCCGGTACGCCAGGTGCGCGCGTTCCGGGTCGAGCCGGTCGAGCCGGGCGCGGGCGGCGGCCAGGATCTCGTCGATGCCCTGGGAGCCCGGCGGCGGTACGGGGGCCGGACAGTGCTCGGCGGTCGTCAGCATCATCGGTTCCTTCCGGTGCGTGGGTGGTTGGTTCGGGGCTGGGCGGCGCTCACCAGGAGCGTCCGGCCTCGGCGACCTCGGCGACCCGCAGCCGTCCGTCGAGCAGGTGGTAGCGGGTCATCCGGCGCAGCGCCGGCCGGTAGACGTGCACGCTGACCGCAGGCGTCGTACCCCTGTTGGTCACCTGGTGGACGTGGCGGGCGCCGAAGCGCCGGCCGGCGCCGGCGGGCAGCAGCCGTGGACGCAGCCGGCCGGCGGCGACGGTCTCCTCGGTGAGGGCGCCGGCGACGACCCGGAACGCCCCGGCGGAGCCGCCGTGGTCGTGCAGGTCGGTGCCCTGGCCGGGCAGCCAGCTCAGTGCCCACACCTCGTGGTCGTCGTCGGCGGCGAGGCGCGCGTACCAGCGCTCGGCGGCGTCGAACCGCAGCGGCACCGGCCAGCCGGTCGGGTCGGCCCACCGGGCGGCGACGGCGAGCAGGTCACGCTCCGGGCTGTGGTGGATCATGGCGGTCCTCGCGGGGTCGTTCGGTGGGGTGCCTCCGTACTCTAGCCGGCAAAGCCTATAGGTTTAGTAGGTAATTCCGTCTGGTGGGACGGCGTCCGTCGGCCTCAGCGCAGCACCGGAGGGTCCACCCGGTAGCCGGGCACCGACGGCCACCGGACGGTAAGCACCACCGACGCGCGTTCGGCGTACCACGAGTGGTCCACCCCGCGGCCCCACACCACGTAGTCACCCGGCTCGGCCAACCGCACCGTCCGGTCCGGCAACTCCACCCGGAAACACCCCTCGACGAGCACGAGCAGAGTGGTACGCCGCTCCCCCGTCGCCCACCGCGACCGGGCCTGCCCCGGCGGGTGCACACCCCACTTCACCTCGACGTCGGTGCTGTGCCGCACCTCCCCGGGTGGCGCGAAGTGCCCCAGCAGCCAGCCTGCGTCCGCGGCGCCGTCGACACCCGCGTTGCCCACGTACACCGTCTCACCCATCGGACCCCTCTCCCCGCACGCCGGCCGAGCAACGTATCAGGGCGCCAGGGCCTAACCTGGAGCAGTGACCGACGACCTCGACGCCGCGACGCTGGCGTTCGCCCACCGGATGTTCGACCTGGCCCGCTCGGGCTCCACCGAGGAGCTGGCCGCGCAGCTCGACGCCGGCCTGCCGGTCAACCTCACCAACGACAAGGGAGACACGCTGCTGATCCTGGCCGCGTACCACTCCCACCCGGACACGGTGGCCGCCCTGCTCAGCCGCGGCGCCGACCACAGCCGGGTCAACGACCGGGGCCAGACGGCCCTGGCCGCCGCCGTCTTCCGCAGCAGCACCGACGCCGTCCGCGCGCTGCTCGCGGCCGGAGCCGACCCGGCGCACGGCAGCCCGTCCGCTGCGGAGACCGCCCAGTTCTTCGACCTGCCGGAGATGACCGAACTGCTGCGCGCCGGCTGACGCCGACCCCGGCCGACAGGTATACAGGGTCGGTGGAAGATCCTCTGCCCGAGCAGATGCGCACCGCCGGCACGGCTCTGCTGGCCGCGCTCGATCCGGCGGCCCGCGACCAGGCGGTTCACCAGTTCGACGACGAGCCCGCCCGACGCTGGCTGGAGTACCGGCCCCGACCCCGACCCGGGGTCAGCCTCGCCGAGCTGGACGTCGTCGGGCGCAAGGCCGCACACCGGCTGCTCGCCACGGCGCTCAGCCCGTCCGCGTACGCGCAGGCGATGGCGATCATCGCGCTGGAGGAGGTCCTCGACCGCGCCGAGGGATGGCGTCGCGGGCGACACAGCGGCGACTACTGGGTCGCCGTGTTCGGTGATCCGGCGCGTGACGACCGCTGGTCGTGGCGGCTGGAGGGACACCACCTGTCGGTGACCATGACCGTCGTGGACGACCAGGTCTCCCCCGCGCCGATCTTCTTCGGCGCCAACCCGGCGGCCGTGCGGTACGCCGGCCGCCCGGTCTCCCGGCCACTCGGTGTCGAGGAGGACCTCGCCCGCGCCCTGCTCGACGCGCTCGACCCGGCCGGGCGATCCGCCGCGATCATCGCCGACGAGGCGCCCGCGGACATCATCAGCGCCACCCGCGCCCACGTCGACACTCCGCTGGAGCCGCTGGGCGTGCCGGCCGGCCGACTGGGACCGACCGGCCGGGCACTGCTGGACCAGGTGGTCGCGCTCTACCTGGACCGGCTGCCACCGGAGCTGGCCGTCCGCGAGGCGAGGCGTCTCGACGGGGGCGAGCTGCACTTCGCCTGGGCCGGCCCGACCCGTCCGGGGCGGCGCCACTACTACCGGATCCAGGGCGACGACCTGTTGATCGAGTACGACAACACCACCGAGGACGGCAACCACGCGCACACCGTCCTGCGCCGCCCCGCCAGCGACTTCGGTGCCGACGTCCTGGCGGACCACCACGAGTCCCACCCCCACTGACGGCCGTCCCGGGAGGCGATCAGGGGTGGACGGCGTCGATGAGGAAGCGGGTGGACCGGGCCTCGAACGGGCCGTACGTGCTGATCCGCTGGTGCAGGGCGTGCAGTTGGGGGCGGTAGCGGTCCACCGTGAAGCCGGGCACAGTCCAGATCACTTTGCAGGAACCAGACCACCGCGCCGGGGGCAACACATTTGCCGCCGTACGCGCCCGGTCAGGGACGCGGGCGGGCGACCTCGACTGTGGAGCCGGCGAGCGCGTCGAGGCTGCCGGTCTCGGCGCGGCTGGTGTCGAACTGGCGCATGAGCCGGGCGCCCAGGCGTACGCCGACCCCACCGGCGACAAGCGCGACAAGCTCGGTGAGCAGGATCGCGACCGTCGCGCCGCGCTGCGGCGACTGCGCGCGCACCAGGCAGGTGACCAGGAACAGGCCGGCCATCGCCGCATTCACCAGGTTGAAGGCGACGGCGGTGCGGCGGGTGCGGTCGACAGGCACGTCCCACAGGTCGACCATGCCGGCGACCGCGGTCATCGCGGCGGCGAACAGGGCGGCGACGCCGGTCCAGTAGCCGACCTCGCCCAGGAACGCCGGCCCGCCGATGACATCGCTCAGGTCGAAGACGGTGGCGCTGACGAACAGCCCGAGCGGAAACGTCACGAGCATCGGTTGGATGGGGTGCCCCTGCACCCGCAGCCGGCTCTGCATTCGTCCTCCCCAGGGTCGGCGCAGCTCACCAGTACCAGAGTGCTACCCGTGCCCCGTCTTCACGAAACGACGCCGCCCGAATCGCCGCCGCGCGCCAGAGCGGGCGGTGGTGCCCTGTCGGGTACGGCGAGGAGTGGCCCGTCCGGTCAGCTCTCGCGCTGGCGGGAGACCGTCCGCACCAGACGCTCGGCCACCTCGCGCAGCGGGATGTCCAGCGAGGACGCGGCGGTGCGCAGCACGTCCAGGGCCTCGGCCGGCGGGCAGCCCCGCTGCGTCATGATCACGCCGACGGCCTGGCCGACCACGCCGTCGAGCAGCAGCTCGGCGT
Source organism: Micromonospora sp. NPDC047521 (assembly GCF_055587305.1). Taxonomy (NCBI): domain Bacteria; kingdom Bacillati; phylum Actinomycetota; class Actinomycetes; order Micromonosporales; family Micromonosporaceae; genus Micromonospora; species Micromonospora sp. NPDC047521. The sequence goes on from NZ_JBVJGN010000012.1 coordinate 132,351, forward strand.
CGCGCTCGCCGGCCATCTCGGCCTGCCGGCCCCGGTCCCGCACGGCGGCCAGCAGCAGGCCGGCGTGTTCGGCGAGCAGCATCGCGGTCAGTTGGTGTTGCGGGGTGAGCAGGTTCGGTCCGGCGGCGTACAGGTTGATGGCCCCGATCACCTGGTCGTCGATGTCCACCGGGGCGGAGATCACCCCGCGCACGCCGAGGTCGCGGGCGCGCGCCGTCCAGGCGGGCCAGCGCGGTTCACCGGCGAGGTCCACGGCGAGGATCATCTCGCGGCGCCGGATCGCGCTCATCGCCGGCGAGTCCGGGCCGTGGCGCAGATCGTCAAGGCCTGCCAGCCGCTCGTCGGAGGCGGCCACACCGGCCGGCTCGCCGGCGCGCAGCGCCGTGAATCCGCACCAGCGCACCCCGGCCACCGCGTCGCGGGTGACCCGGACCAGCGCCAGCAGCGCCTCATCGAAATCGGTCAGCGCGATCAGGCCGGCGGTCAACTCCCGCAGCAGCGCAGCGGTCTCCAGTACGCCCAGGTTGTGCACCACGGGCTCCCGCGTGTCCAGGTTCACTGGTCCGCAGCTCCCGTACGCCTCGGTGGCCGCCCAGCCGGCATCGTCACCTGTGTCATCGTCTGCTCTCTTCCGACTTGACCGACCCGCCGTACTACCCTGCGAAACCCGGGTCGAAACGGCGTAAAACGGGGCTCCTGCCGCATCGGGTGGCGCGCCGGCAGGAGCCCCGCGAAAGCGTCAGCGCGAGGCGCCGCTGAGCCGCCGGCCGATCGACGCGATCAGGCGGTCGAGCTCGGAGCCGAAGGGGTTGTCGTGCACCAGGTACGTCCAGGTGGCGGTCGGGCGTACCAGGGTGCTGTCGTCGGGCTCCCAGTCCTCGTCGAATTCGGTCTCGGTGAACGTGGCGATGGTGCGGGCCTCGATCTCCGGGATCAGGTTGTTGAAGGCCGGCACGGCGGCCCGGTGGAACTCGTCGAGCGGGTCGAGCCGGCCCAGCGCCCGCAGGTGCACGCCCTCGCGGACCTCCGACAGCTCGGACAGGTGCTCGGCCCAGAGCCGGTCCAGGTGGTAGAGGGCGATCGACCGGGCCGCCCGGGCGAGCAGGTCCTCGTCCATCTCGCCGGCCTTCTCGGGCACCTTGTCCAGCAGCATGAGCGCTGCCACGTCACTGGTCAGCAGCCGCTCCCGGCGCTGGGCCAGGGCCTTGCGCTGCTGCTCGATCACCACGCTGTAGCGCCAGGTGTTGCGGTGGATCTCGTGGTTGACGCCCTCGGCGACCCGCTGGGCGTGCTCCACCGCGTAGTCGACCTGCTCGTCGGTGACCAGGCCGTCGGCGTTCATCCGCGGCGACGCGGGCACCGAGTCGGCGGCGTGGCGGACGACGAGGTCGTCCTCCAGGCTCACGAAGAAGACCGAGCCACCGGGGTCGCCCTGCCGGCCGGCCCGGCCGCGCAGCTGGTCGTCGACCCGCCGGCTGTCGTGCCGGCCGCTGCCGATCACGTAGAGCCCACCCAGCTCGGCCACCCGATCCTGGTCGGCCTGGTCGCTGCCGCCGAGCCGGATGTCCACGCCCCGGCCGGCCATCTGGGTGGAGACGGTCACCGCGCCGTACGCGCCAGCCTCGGCGATGATCGCCGCTTCCTCGTCGTCGTTCTTGGCGTTGAGGACCACGCAGGGCACCCCGGCCGCGTTGAGGCCGGCGGCCAGCGCCTCGGACTCCTTGACGTCGAGCGTGCCGACAAGCACCGGCCGCCCCTTGGCGTGCCAGCGCTGGATCTCGTCGATCAGCGCCTCGTCCTTCTCCGCCCGGGTGGCGTAGATGCGGTCCGGCTCGTCCTCGCGCACGCACGGCGTGTTCGGTGGGATCACCGCCACCTCGAGGCCGAAGAACTCCCGCAGCTGGTCCCCGACCAGCACCGCGGTGGCGGTCATGCCGCACACCTTCGGGTAGAGGGCGATGAACGCCTGCACGGCGATGGTGCCCAGCACCTCGCCCTCGGCGGTGGCGTCCAGGCCCTCCTTGGCCTCGACCGCCGCCTGGAGCCCGTCGGGCCAACGGCGGCGCTGGGCCACCCGACCGCGCATCTCGTCGATCAGCTCGACCGAGCCGTCGCGGACGATGTAGTCCACGTCGCGGTGCAGCAGGGCGTGCGCGTGCAACGCCACGTTGACGGCGGAGAGCTGCGCGACGTGTTCCTCGTCGTACAGGTCGATGCCCAGCTTGGCCTCGATGGCGGCCAGGCCGGCGGAGGTGAACGCCACGCTGCGCCCGTCCTCGGCGACTGTGAAGTGCCGGTCCTTGCGCAGCCCGCGCACCAGCGCGGCGGCGGCGTGCACCGGGTCCTGCTCGCCCGGCACCGCGCCGGCGAGGACCATCGGCACCCGGGCCTCGTCGATCATGATCGAGTCGGCCTCGTCGACGATGGCGGTGGTCAGCGGCGGCTGCACCCGGTCGGCGATGTCGGTGACCAGCTGGTCGCGCAGGTAGTCGAAGCCCGCCTCGCTGACCGACACGTAGGTGACGTCGCAGGCGTACGCGTCGCGCCGCTCCTGCGGGCTGGAGGCCTCGTTGACCCAGCCCACGGTCAGGCCGAGCAGGGTGTAGACCGGCTCCATCCACTGGGCGTCGCGGCGGGCCAGGTAGTCGTTCACCGTGAGCACGTGCACCGGCCCGTTTCCGAGCCGAACGTGCCCGTACGCGGCGATCGCGGCGGTCAGGGTCTTGCCCTCACCGGTGGCCATCTCGGCGACCTTGCCGGACAGCAGCGCCATCGCGCCGAGCAGCTGCACGTCGTACGGCCGCTGGTCGAGGCCCCGACGGGCGGCCTCGCGGCCGACGGCGCAGATCTCCTCGTAACCGGTGGCGGCGCCGGCGGCCTCGGTCAGCTCGGCGTCGTCGAGCGCGGCGAGGTCGGCCTCGCGCGCCTCGATCGCCGGCAGCATCTTCTCCAGAGGAGCGAGTTCGACGGTCGAGCCCGGGCGCTGGAGGAACCGCCGGAACTTGCTCTTGAACCGTTGCGAGACACCCATGAGCGGCAACGGTACGCGATCCGCGGCCGCTTGCGCGGCCCGGCCGCCGGCATGTCCGCCCCGGGCCGGCGGCTCAGGCGACCAGTAGCTGGTGGGCGGCCAACTCCCGGTAGAGCGGGTCGGTGGCACTCAGCTCGGCGTGGGTGCCCACGGCCACCACCCGGCCGCCGTCGAGGACGACGATCTGGTCGGCGTCGACGACTGTGGCGAGCCGGTGCGCCACGATCAACAACGTCCGGCGGACGGCCACCGCGTCGATGGCGCGGCGCAGGGCGGCCTCGTTGCGCGAGTCGAGGTTGCTTGTCGGTTCGTCGAGCAGCAGCACCGGCGGGCCGGCCAGGAGCGCCCGGGCGATGGCCAGGCGCTGCCGTTCGCCACCGGAGAGCAGCACGCCTCCCTCGCCGACCTGGACGTCCAGGCCCTGCGGGGTGCGGTCGGCGAGGTGCGCGAGGTTGACCTCGTCGAGGACTGTGCGCAACCGGTCGTCGGAGGCGTCCGGGGTGGTGATCAGGAGGTTCTCGCGCAGCGTGCCGGCGAGTACGGGGGCCTCCTGCTCGACGTAGCCCAGCCGGGCGCGCAGCGCGTCGCGGGGCAGGTCCCGCACGTCGGTGCCGTCCAGGCAGACCGCGCCGCCGCTCACCTCGTAGAAGCGTTCGACAAGGGCCAGCAGTGTCGACTTGCCGGCGCCCGACGGGCCGACCAGGGCGGTCCGGGTGCCGGCCGGCACCGCGAAGCTCACCTCGTGCAGCACCGGCGCCCCGCCGGGGTAGCCGAACCCCACCCGGTCGAACTCGATCATCGGGGCGGGTCGGCGCGGGGTCGCCGTGGCGCCCCCGGCCGCCGGCCGGTCCGCCGCGCCCTCCGCCGGCACGGTCAGGATCTCCTCGATCCGCTGCAACGCGCCCAGGCCGGACTGCAACTGGGTGTACGCGCGCAGCACCTGACCCAGCGGCAGGGCCAGGAAGAACAGGTACATGACGAAGGCGACCAGATCGCCGACGGTGATCGCGCCGGCGGCCACCCGGGCGCCGCCGACGCCCAGCACCAGCAGGAAGGCACCCTGCACGGTGACCGAGCCCACGGGTCCGACCACCGCCTGCACCCGGGCCACCCGCAGTCCCGCCGCGTACGCCTCGCGGGCGCTGCCGGTGACCGTCTCGGCCTCCCGGGCCTCGGCGCGGCTGGCCCGGATGGTCCGGGCCGCGGAGATGGCCCGCTCGACCGCGGAGGTCATCTCGCCGATCCGTTCCTGGGCGGCGCGGGCGAGAGCGCGGACCCGGCGGGCGAACGTGAGCGCGAAGCCCAGACCGAGGCCCACCCCGAGCAGGGTGACACCGAACAGCAGCGGGTCGAGCAGCACCATCGCGGTGCCGGCCCCGAGCACCATCACCGCCCCGGTGACCGTCTCGAACAGGCCGGAGGTGACGACCGCGCGCAGCAGGGTGGTGTCGGAGCCGAGCCGGGAGAGCAGGTCGCCGGTGCGCCGGCTGTCGTACTCGGCGATGGGCAGCCGCAGCAGGTGCCCGGCCAGCCGCCGCCGGGTGCCCAGCACGAGCCCCTCGGCGGTGCGTTGCAGCAGGTAGTCGCGCAGACCGCCGATCGCCGCGCCGAGCAGCACGAGGGCCACCAGCGCCGCGACGAGGTCGGACACCCCGAGACCGCCGCTGACCCGGTCGAGCACCGACCGGGTCAGCAGCGGCTGGGCGAGGGACGCCGCCGCGCCGACGAGCGACAGCGCGCCCACCACGGCGAGGGTGCCGCGGTGGTCCCGCAGGTACGGCAGCAGCGCGGCCAGGCCGGGAGGCCGGCGCTCGGAAGCGGTCATGCCGGGAACGGTAGTCCGCCCGGTCCCGCCCGGACGCCGGGTCAGGCGGCCAGTACCACCTGCAGTTCCTGCCGTCGACGTTCGGCCAGGTCGGTGAGCAGCGTGGCCGCCTCGTCGAACGGCACCACCGCCGAGACCAGGTGCTTGCGGATCCCGTCGCCGTACGCCCGCAGCAGCTCGATCGTCTCGGCGGACAGCCGTTCCCGGTCCCAGGTGGGGGCGAGCCCGCGCGGCACCCGGCCGATCTGGGCGCAGCGCAGCGCCAGCCCGTTGTGGTGGAACTCCTCGCCGAGGCGGACGGCGTCCGCGCCGCCCTGGTAGAAGGCGAGGTCGATGACCGTGCCCTGCGGTCGGAGCAGCCGCAGGGCGAGCTGCAACGCCCACGCCTGCCCCCGGCACTGGAACACCACGTCGGCGCCCCGGTCGCCGGCGGTGTGCGCCCACCGGGTCTTGAGCACGGCCGCCGGGTCGTCCGCCTCGGGGTCGAGGGTCTCCAGGCCGAGCGCCTCGGCGACCTGCCGGCGCTGTGGGGTCGGGTCGAGCACCACCACGGAGGCGGCGCCGTGCCGCCTGGCGAACAGGGCGGTCAGCAGGGCCACCACACCGGCGCCGACCACCGCGACGCGCCTGCCGCGGACGCCGTCGCCGAGCGAGCGCACGTCCGTGCCGTGCAGGTCGGCGGCGGCGTGCAGCAGACCGTTGGCGCAGATCGGCCCCATGTGCGCGACGTAGACGCCGAGCAGCGGGTCCAGGTCGTCGGGCAGCGGCACGAACCGTTCGGCGACCGGGTCGGCCAGCCAGCCGGTGCGGTGCCCGTACGTCATCGCGCCGACCGTGCCCACCGCGACGGCCGGGGTGTCGCTCTCCACCACCCGGCCCACCTGCATGTAGCCCAGCCGGTTCACCGGGTACGGGGTGCTCGCCTCGCCCGGCTGGAACAGCCCCAGGTCGGCGTTCCAGGTGACGTTCAGGTACGGGTTCGTGCCCTTGACGTAGCTCAACTCGGTGCCTGCGGAGACGCCGCTGAACAGCGTCTCGACCCGGAAGGTGCCGGGGCGCAGCGGCGCGGCGTCCTGCTCCACCACCTCGACGCGGCCCGGCCCGGTGACCACCACCACCTTGTCACGCATCGACTGTCACCCCGGAAGTGAGCACCGCGGGGCTGCCGGCGGTGGTGAGCCGCACGGTCGCGCCGGTGCGGGCCGAGTCGGAGACCGCGAGGGCCAGTCGCTGGGTGGCAAGCGCCTCGGCGTACGGGACGCGTACGTCGTCGCCGACACCGCGCACCGCGTCGACGAAGGCGCGGTCGACGGCCACCCGCGCGGCCTCGGGGTCGGCCGGGACGTGCCGTTCGCCGTCGGCGTCGCGGATGGTCAGGCCCTCCTCGGTGAGCGACAGCGCCAACCCGTCGGCGAGGATCTCCAGCCCCGCGCGGTGCTTCCAACCGAGCACGCAGGCGGCGCTGAGGGTGCCGACCGCGCCGTTGGTGAAGCGCAGCACGGCGGTGGTCACCGAGTCGATGTCCGCGCCGTCGACAGGCGGGGGCGTTCCGTTGCCGTACGCGGTGACCTCGCTCACCTCGCCGACCAGTACCCTGACCAGGTCCAGCACGTGGGCGGCCTGTTCGACCACCGGGCCGCCGGAGCGGTCGCGCCGCGCCCACCACGCCACCGGTGGGACCTTGTCCAGCCAGGCGCCGCTGACCATCCGCACCGGACGGTCGGCGAGCAGCTCGCGGGCCTCGTCCAGGACGCTCAGGTAACGCCAGTGGTGGCCGACGGCGGTCAGCAGCCCCCGGCGGTTCACCTCGGTGGCGACGCGTTCGGCGGTGGCCAGGTCGACCGCCACCGGCTTCTCCACGAACATCGGCAGCCCGGCGTCGAGGACCGCCTGCTCGGCCGGGCCGTGCGCGAACGGCGGCACACACACGTACACCGCGTCCAAGCCGGCGGCCAGCAGCTCGGCCACGTCGGCGTAGGCGCGCGTCCCGTGCTCGGCGGCCAGCGCGGCCGCGGCGTCGGGCACCACGTCGGTCACCCCGACCAGCTCGACGTCATCGAACCCGCCCAGCACCCGGGCGTGGCGTTGTGCCACTCCCCCGGCGCCGATCAGACCCACCCGGCATGCACGCATTCGACAACCCCTTCGAGAATTTTTCATGAGAGCTGTGAGCAGTCCCCTGGACTGTGCGCAATCAAACGTTCATCCCCCGGGAACGCGACGTCGTCACCCGCGTGATCAAGCTGTTGCCCTGGAAGCGGTTAGCGCGCGGTGGGGAATGGGAACTACCGAACCCGGTTCTTTCCGCCCACGATTCTTAAGGGGTGCCAGTGCGGGATACGACATCGAGCGTGTCACCGGTGGTGGAGGCGTGGGCCACGTACCGGACCACTTCGGCGGCGGACTGGCCGGCACGCCGGCTGCTGCGCGCCAAGGGCGACAGCCGGGTCAGCGTGGTGCTGCCGGCACGCAACGAGGAGGCCACAGTCGGCGCCATCGTGTCGACCATCCGGGAACACCTGATGGACCGGGTGGCCCTGGTCGACGAGCTGATCGTGGTGGATTCCCGGTCGACCGACCGCACCGCGCAGGTGGCCCGGGCGGCCGGCGCGGAGGTGGTCAGCCAGGACGACATGACCCGGGGTCTGCCCCGGCTCACCGGCAAGGGCGACGCGCTCTGGGCCGGCCTGGCCGCGGCCGAGGGCGACGTGGTCGCGTTCATCGACGCCGACCTGCGCGAGTTCCGGCCGCACTTCGTCAGCGGGCTGCTCGGCCCGCTGCTGACCGACCCGTCCGTCGACTTCGTGAAGGGCTTCTACCACCGACCCCTGGTCGGTACGGCGACCGTCGAGCAGGACGGCGGCGGCCGGGTGACCGAACTCATGGCCCGGCCGCTGCTGAACCTGTTCTGGCCGGAGCTGGCCGGCTTCGTGCAGCCGCTCGCCGGCGAGTACGCCGCCCGGCGGGACGTGCTCTCCCGGGTGCCGTTCGTCTCCGGGTACGGCGTGGAGACGGCGATGCTCATCGACCTGCTGGAGCTGGTCGGTCTGGACGCGTTGGCGCAGGTCGACCTCGGTGAGCGCAAGCACCGCCACCAGGACACGGCGGCGCTCGGGCGGATGTCCGCGCAGATCATGTTGACGGCATGGTCCCGGTTGCAGCGGCGCGGCTGGGCGAGCCCCGGAATGTCGCCGGAGGCGCTGCTGACCCAGTTCCGTAGGGGCGGCTCGGACGCGCTGCCGAACCTCGACCGGGAGATCGTGGTCAGCGACGTGTCCGTCGAGGAGCGTCCGCCGCTGGCCGAGCTGCGTCACCGGGTTCCCCGCCGACGGGTGGCCGCGGCATGAGTGGCCGGGAGGTCCTCCGATGAGTCTCACCGTCCTGATGAACGCCGGTCCGTGGCTGTCCGTGCCACCCCCCGGCTACGGCGGCATCGAGAACGTGATCGCCACGTTGGTGCCGGAGCTGCGGCGACTCGGCGTACGGGTGGTGCTCGCCTCGGTGGGCAGCAGCACCCTGCCGGTGGACGACCGGATGTCGGTCTTCGACGACGGGCAGTTCGCCGCGTTGCAGCGCCCGTACAACCAGGTCTGCGGGATCGCCCAGGCGCACCTCGCCGGGGTGGTCCGCGAGCTGCACTCCCGCGACGACATCGACCTGGTGCACGACCACGTGGAGGCCGTCGGGCTGGCCACCCTGGCGGCGATGGGCCCGTCCGGGCCGCCGACCCTGCACACCCTGCACTGGGACCTGGCCAAGCACCCGGCGCTGTACGGCAGCCTGGACGGCGGCGACCGGGTCCGGGTCAACGGCGTCTCCGCGTCCCAGCTGGCCCGGGCGCCGCTGGCGCTGCGGGAGCACTCGGTGGGGCACGTTCACCTGTCCACCCCGCTGGCCGTGGACGCCGACCGCCGGCCCCGCCCGGACAAGGGTGAGCATCTGCTGATCCTCGGCCGGATCAACCCGGGCAAGGGGCAGGACGTCGGCGCGCGGCTGGCGCACCGGGTCGGGATCCCGCTGGTGCTGGCCGGTCCGGTCGGCCCGTACCACCGTCCGGCCGACCTGGCGGCGGCGGGCGACGAGGCCCGGCAGAACCCGGACGTGCGGTTCTTCCTCGACGAGGTGGCGCCGCACGTCGACGGTGACCTGGTCCGCTGGATCGGGACGGTGGCCGGTCAGGAGCGCGACGACCTGCTGGCCAGCGCCCGTGCCTCGCTGTTCCCGCTGCGGTGGGAGGAGCCCGGGGGTACGGCGGTGGTCGAGTCGCTGGCCCTGGGCACGCCTGTGGTGGCGACCGCCCGGGGCTGTCTGCCGGAGCTGATCGAGCACGGCCGCACCGGACTGTTGACGGCAGACGAGGACGAGCTGGCCGACCTCGTGCTGGGCGCCGACCTGCTCGACCCGGACGAGTGCCGGCGGGTGGCCGCGCGTCGGTTCACCCCGGAGGTGATGGCTCAGCGTTACGTCGAGCTGTACCAGCGGGTCCGCGAGCTGGCCGGTACGACCCGGCTGCAACCGGTCTGACCTGCCCCGGTGCCGCCGTCGGTTTGCCGGCGGCGGCACCGGGTATGCGCGACGCCCACGCCCGCCGCGCAGCGAGGAGCCGGTGATGGTCGGACCGATGGCGCACTCCCGGGCCCGGGCCAACCCGGCCGAGGGCAAGCCGCCGGTACGCCGCGCGGCGGCCACTGTGGCGGTGGTGTTCCTGCTGGTCGGGGTGCTCGGTTTCGTGCCGGGGATCACCAGCGGCACGGGTGACCTGCGCTTCGCCGGGCACGGCTCGGGCGCGTTCCTGTTCGGCGCCTTCCAGGTGTCGGTGCTGCACAACCTCGTCCACCTGCTGTTCGGGGTGGCCGGCCTGGCGCTGGCGCGGACGGTCGGCGGGGCGCGGACGTTCCTGATCGGCGGCGGTGCCGTCTACCTGGTGCTCTGGCTGTACGGGCTGGCGGTGGACCACGACACCGGCGCGAACGTGCTGCCGGTCAACGACGCCGACGGCTGGCTGCACCTCGGCCTGGGCGTCGGCATGATCGCCCTGGGCCTGCTGACCGGGAGAGCCCGACGGTGACCTGCGCCTGTGATCCGGTTGGTCCGGTTTGACGCCGGGTGGCCCCGGGTAGTTGGCAGATCCCGACCCACAAAGCGAATCGAGGGAGCCCGGATGCCCAGCCGGATCACCTGCGAGGTGCGCGAAACGGCACCGGTGACGGTCGTCCAGCTCACCGGGGCCCTCGACCTTGGCACCATGCGCTCGGTGCACCAGGCCCTCGACGGGGCGTTGGCCGCCCAGCCGGACGCGCTGGTGATCGATCTCACCGACGTCACCGTGAAAGACCGGCTGGCGCTGTCGGTCTTCGCGGCCACGGCCCGGCGGGCCGAGGAGTGGCCGGCCGTTCCTGTGGTGCTCTGCGCTCCCCCGCCGGCCGCCGCGCGCTGGCTGGCGGAGTCGACGACGTGCCGGGTGGTCCCGGTGTCGCCGGACTGCGCGGAGGCGACCCGAGTGGCCGGCGAAGCCAGTTCGCCCCGGCTGCGGGCCCGGCTGGAGCCGGTGGCCGGGGCCTGCCGGCGGGCGCGGGAGCTGGTCGGGGACGCGTGCACCCGCTGGAACCTGCCCGACGCGGCCGGTCCGGCCGCGCTGGTGCTCAGCGAACTGGTCGGCAACGTGGTCCGCCACGCGGGCACGCCGATGCAGGTGACGCTGACCCTGCGCCGGCCGTACCTGCACGTGGCAGTGGTGGACGGCAGCCGGGCGGCGGCCGAGCCGGCAGGGCTGGACCTGCGCGCCGAGGGTGGCCGAGGCCTGCTTCTGGTGCGGGAGTTGGCGCAGCGGTGGGGCAGCGTGCCGACCGGTCCGGGCAAGGCCGTCTGGGCGCTGGTGCCGGTCGGCTGAGCGTTCACGGTGGTTCCGCCGGTACTGGCGATCTGACCGAAATTACCCCTCTGGCCTGGTTTCATGGTGAGAGGGCAGGGTAGGCACGCCCGTCCTTTTGCCGTCACGACGGGGTGAGCAGCCATGCCCAAGCGGGTAACCACCGAACCCGGTCGCGACCGGGGCCCGGCGATCCTGGCACCGGCACGCTTCGGGGGCTTCCCCGGACCGGTACGGTCGCCGGTCCCCGGCAACTCGTTGATCAAATTCCTGGCCACGACCGACCACAAGCAGATCGGCATCCTGTACCTGCTGACCTCCTTCGGGTTCTTCCTGGTGGCGGGCCTGGAGGCGATGCTGATCCGAGCGGAGCTGGCCCGCCCGGGCATGCAGTTCCTCTCCTCCGAGCAGTACAACCAGCTCTTCACCTCGCACGGCGCGGCGATGCTGCTGCTGTTCGCCACCCCCGCCGCCTTCGGGTTCGGCAACTTCATCGTGCCTATCCAGATCGGCGCCCCGGACGTGTCGTTCCCCCGGCTCAACGCGCTGGCGTACTGGCTGTACCTGTTCGGCGGCCTCATGGTGATCGGCGGGTTCCTCACCCCACAGGGGTCCGCCGACTTCGGCTGGACGGCGTACACCCCGCTGAGCAGTGTGGAGAACAGCCCCGGCGTGGGCGCGAACATGTGGGTGGTCGGCCTGGTCGTCTCCGGCCTCGGCACCATCCTCGGCGCGGTCAACCTGATCACCACGATCCTGACCCTGCGCGCCCCCGGGATGACCATGTTCCGGATGCCGATCTTCACCTGGAACATGCTGTTCACCAGCGTGCTGGTGATCCTGGTGTTCCCGCTGCTGGCCGCGGCCCTGCTGGCGCTCTCGGCCGACCGGCTGCTCAACGCGCACGTCTTCGACGCGGCCACCGGCGGGCCGATGCTCTGGCAGCACCTCTTCTGGTTCTTCGGCCACCCCGAGGTGTACATCATCGCGTTGCCGTTCTTCGGCATCATCACCGAGATCATCCCGGTCTTCTCCCGCAAGCCGCTGTTCGGCTACACAGGCATGGTGCTGGCCACCGTCGCGATCACCGTGCTGTCGATGACGGTGTGGGCGCACCACATGTTCGCCACCGGTCAGGTGCTGCTGCCGTTCTTCAGCATCCTGAGCTACCTGATCGCGGTGCCCACCGGCGTGAAGTTCTTCAACTGGATCGGCACCATGTGGAAGGGGCAGTTGACCTTCGAGACACCGATGCTCTTCTCCATCGGGTTCCTGGTCACCTTCCTGCTCGGTGGGCTCACCGGGGTGCTGCTGGCCAGCCCGCCCGCGGACTGGCACACCCACGACAGCTACTTCGTCGTGGCGCACTTCCACTACGTGGTCTTCGGCACCGTGGTCTTCGCCCTCTTCGCCGGCTACTACTTCTGGTGGCCGAAGATGACCGGTCGGCTGCTCGACGAGCGGCTCGGCAAGGCCCACTTCTGGACCATGTTCATCGGCTTCCACGGCACGTTCCTGGTGCACCACTGGCTGGGCAACGAGGGCATGCCCCGGCGGTACGCCGACTACCTGCCCAGCGACGGCTTCACCACGCTGAACATGATCTCCAGCATCTTCGCCTTCATCCTCGGCCTGTCCACGCTGTTCTTCATCTACAACGCCTGGAAGTCCTGGCGGTACGGGGCGATGGTGACTGTGGACGACCCGTGGGGCTTCGGCAACTCGCTGGAGTGGGCCACGAGCTGCCCACCGCCGCTGCGCAACTTCGACCAGATGCCCCGGATCCGCTCCGAACGGCCCGCGTTCGACCTCAAGTACGGCCCGCTCGTCTCCGACCTCGGCCGGGACCTGCCGCAGCGCACCACCAAGCCGCCGCAGCAGTTCGCCGAGGAGCTGCACATGGAACACCACGTTCCGGAGTCGCCGGCCGCCGAGGGCGCACACGGCGCCCGCGACGCCGCCGAGTACCAGCCGGCGCCCCGCTCCGGCGCGCGCCCGGTGGACGTGCCGGAACCCGAGGGGATAAGGCGTCCGAGCTTCGAGCAGAGCGACCCGCCCCAGGACGCCGAGGACGCGCCCAAGCCGCACGAGCGGTGGCGGCACCCGCACAGCGACGGCAACCCCGAGGACCGCTGACCGCGTACGACGCACGAGGGCCGACACCCACGGGGTGTCGGCCCTCTCGTCGCCTGTCGGCGCTGGGTCAGTCCCGGGGCGGCGCCAGGCCGGCGGCGGTGAGCGAACGGCGTACCGCAGGCTGGACCCGGGTGAGCCGCAGCGGCACACCGGTACGCTCCGCGGCGTCCCGTCCGGCCATCAGCGCGGCGATCCCGCCGGCGTCGAAGCCGCCCGCGCCGACCAGGTCGACGACCACCTCGCTGGGCTGGCCGGTGACCGCCTCCAGCATGGCCCGGCGCAGCTGGTCCGCGCCGTCGCGGTCGACCTCGCCGCCGACCTCCACCACCACCCGGTCGCCGTTCTGCTTCACCGAGATCCGGGTCTTGCCCGGGTCCGGTTCGGCGGCGCCGTTCTGCCACGGCGGCGGCGCGTCGGCGAGCATCGCCTGACGCAGCCAGGTCAGCGCCCGCGACAGCAGCCGGGACACGTGCATCTGCGAGATGCCGAACCGGGCGGCGATCTCCGCCTGGGTCTGGTTGCCGTAGAAGCGCATGGCCAGGATGCGCCGTTCCCGCCAGGGCAGCCGGTGCAGCAGACCACTGACCGTCACCCGGTCGTCGACCGATTCCAGCGCGTTGTCGGACTCCCCGACCAGGTCGCCGAACTCGGCGGAACTCTCCCCGCCGACCGGCGCGTTGAGCGACGCCGGGCTGTAGCCGGCCGCCGACTCCAGCGCGGCGAGGATCTCCTCCTCCGGCGTCTCCAGCCGGGCCGACAGCTCGGCCACCGTGGGCGCCCGGGACAGCTCACTCGTCAGCGCGGCGGTCGCCTGACCGACCTCGAGGATCAGGTCGCGCAGCCGCCGGGGCACGTGCACACCCCAGGTGCGGTCCCGGAAGTGCCGCTTGATCTCGCCGACGATGGTGATCGCGGCGTACGCGGTGAAGGAGCCCCGTTCCGGGTCGTACCTGTCGACCGCGTTGACCAGCCCCAGGCGGGCCACCTGCTCCAGATCCTCCAGCGGCTCTCCGCGCCCCCGGTAGCGGCGGGCCAGCCGGCCGGCGAACGGCAGCGCGAAGCGGACCAGGTCGTCCCGTGCCTCCTGCCGGCGCTCCGGCGGCAGCCCCTCGATCCGGGCCGCGTACGCCAGCGCCGCCGCGTCGAGGTCTTCCAGACCCCGCTCGGTGGGTGGTGGTGTGGTCGTGGTCGTGCTGGTCTGTCCGAACATCCGCGCCTCCCTCAGGAAGGTCCCCCGCCCGGATCGGGAAACCGGTCGTGCGCGTGGTCGAGCCACGCACCGGGCCGGAAAGTGGGTAAGTGACTGGGATGCCAGCGGGCGACAACGCCGTGCACGCAACGCGATGAAGGCGTCGCAGTCAGCGATGTTCCCGCTCCGTAGGTACTCAATCACGGGACCCCGGGTTCGCGAGGATGTTTCGGCGTCCTCCGTCTCAGGAGACCAGCAACCCCTGGTGGCGGCCGCTGTCGCGGAGCGTGGACAGGGCCTCGGCGGCCCCCAGAGGGGGCGGCGCGGGCAGGTCGTACGGCTGGGAGCGGAGCACCTCGGTGGCCCGGCGGGTGGGCACCGACGTGACCGGGTAGCCCCGGGCGGCGGTGCGGTCCAACGCCCGACGGCGGCGACCGAACCCGGCGACCGCCAGCCACTGCGGCAGGCCGGCCAGGGCGGGCGAACGCACGCCTGGCGGCTCGGGCAGCACGTCCACCGAGGTGAACGCCTCACTGCCGGCCAGCCACCACTCGGCCTCGTCGACGCTGCGCCGGGTGGCGTTCTCGCACCAGTACGGCACCAGCCCCGCCCGCACCACCTGCCACGGATCGAGCAGCCGGCCGCACTCCACCACCAACCGGTCACCGGTCTTGCCGGCGCCCCGCAGCCACCGCCGGTACAGGTCGGCAACCCCCGCGCTGAGCGCCGCCGGACGTGGTACGAGCACCCGGTGCAGCGGGTGCTCGCGGCGGGCCGCCCAGTCCCGCGCGGACAGCTCGAAGCCCGACTCGACGCCGTGCTCGGCGTAACCGGACGGCGCGGACACCTGCGGCGGTTCCCACCGGGTGGCGTCGCCGCCGACGGAGCGCAGCACCTGGCGCAGGGCGTGGCTGTCCGGGTGGAAGTCGACCGGGTCCAGCCCACTGGCCGGGCAGCCGACCTGGAAGCTGTGCCGGGGGCCGTGCTCCAGCACCGGCCAGGTCCGCACGTCACGGACCAGCACGACCGGGGCGCCCGGGGCGAGCCGGTCGGTCAGGAACTGCCCGTACGCGGCCGGTAGGGCCTGCCAGGCGGCGGTCAGCGACACGGTCGCCCCGGTCAGGGATCCCCGGCTGGCCGGACAGTGCACCTGGCGCAGGTGCAGGTCGGGGTTCGCGGCGAGCAGCCGGCTGGCCAGTGCCGCGCCGTGCTCCAGCGCGTCCGCCGGGCGGTCCACCGCGCCGTCGGACCAGTGCGCGGTCATCTCGAAACCGGCCGGGAGCCACGGAACGCCGAGGGCCACCGCGAGGTGTGCCACCGCGCCGTGCGGCGAGCCGATCAGCACGCCGGGGTAGCGCCGCCGGGGGTACTGGTCGACGAACCAGCGGGCCACCCTGGCGGCGTCCACCTCGTCGACCTGGGTGGCGGTGAGGGCGACCCGACCCGCCGCCCGGCTGACGGCGGCCCTGCGGACCGGCTCGGGTGTGCCGGGGAACCGCGACATCGGCCCGGGGTGGCCCAGGTCGGCGCAGTCCGTGCCGTTCAGCGCGCGGGCGGTGGCGGCGACCAGCACCCGGGCGGCGCTGCCCACGGCCACGACCCGGTCGCCGGCCAGACCGGCGCCGTCGGCCGTGAGCCCCTTGCGCACCTTGTGCACCGGCCCCACCTTGCCTCGTTCGCTCACCACGCGGCCCGGCTTCCCGTCCCGATGGGGTTCAAACGGGGCATCACCCTCCCGGCGGCACAATCCGCTGGTCGGTGGGGTGCGCCGGTCATCACCGGCGTTCGGCCCCTCGGGTTTCGGGCCGGCCAGGGCGGGCACTTCCGGGGCCATGCGCACCGACGACACCAGCGAGCCCGCCGCCGCCACGATCACCCCGTACGAGGACGGACCGCTTCTGGTCCGCGGCGACTTCGCCCTCGTCACGCCCGACGGCGAGCGGATCGACGCGCGCCGGGGCACGGTTGCGCTGTGCCGCTGCGGCAAGTCGGCGCTCAAGCCGTTCTGCGACGGCACCCACAAGGCGATCAACTTCCGGGCGGGCACCACCCGCGAGGGGTGACCGTTGGTCGTCGCCGCCGGGTCACACCGCGCAGGGGCGGGGCAGCCCGCACCTGACACGGCGAACCCAGCGTGGTGCGCGCCCCGGGTTCAGACGAGCGCGGTAGGGGCCGGCGGAGCCATCGGGGTCGCCGCCACCAGCGGGACGGTCGGCGGCAGGGTGGGCGGGGTGGACGGCACGGTGGGGCGCAGGGAGCTGCGGCCGGCGGCCCAGCTGTCCAGCAGGTGCGCGGCGAACAGCCGGTCCACCGCGAGACCGGCGGCCGCGCCGAACAGCACGTCCGGCCCCAGGGCCGGTTCGGCGCGGACCAGGCCACCGCACATGTCGTGCGCGGCGATCTGCTCGTGCACCGCGTCGGCCTCGACGTGTTCGTCGTAGAAGCGGGTGGCCACCTCGTCGAAGCCGAGCCGGCGCAACCCGTTGCCGTAGCGGCGGTTGGGCAGCGAAGAGGTCATCTCGAAGGCCGCCAGGTGCCCGAGCACCGCGCCGCGCAGGCGCCGGTGCAGCCCGAACAGCGACATGAGGTTGTTCGTCGCCAACGTCACCGCGGGCACCGCGTCCACGTGGGCGCCGTACCCGGTGTCCAGGCCCAGCCGGTCCAGGGTGCGCCGGAACAGCTCGGAGTGCATCCGGTCCAGCCGGCCGTTGCCGTACTCGTCGGTCTGGATCTCCACGAGGGCGGCCTTGGCCTCGCCACCGAGGCGGGGCAGGGCCCAGCTGTGCGGGTCCGCCTCGCGCAGGTGGTAGACGGAACGGTGCACGACGAACTCGCGGAACTGTGCGAGGTCGGCGCGCCGTTGGAGCGTCGCGGCCAGCGACGGCCCGTCGTCGGCTGCGACCAGCTCGGCCAGCCCGGCGGCCACTCCGGCGGCCGGCACCCGCGGGGAGCCGACCAGCCGGCGCAGCGCCGCCTCGAAGGGCCGTTCGGCGCGGGCACGCAGGCCCAGCAGTGTCGGCTGCCACTCCCAGTCGTCGTCCACGCCCCGCCAGCCCCGGTAGTGCAGCTCGTAGCAGAGGAACAGGGTCAGTTGCAGATCCTCGTCCGTGAGCGGGTCCTCGGGGTCGAGGTCGGCGCCGAGGCTGGCCGGCAGGTCGTGCGGGGCACGCCGCAGGGCATCGGTCACCGCCGCGGACAGCGGACCGCGCGGCTGCGGTAGTGGTGCGGGACCGTAGCGGCGGTCGGCGGGCTCCGGCATGGGACCTCCAGCGTCGTCGGGCCGCTTCTGATGCCCCTGAGCAGGGCCGCTAAACGACATCCTGCGCAGCGACAGTGCGTTCGGTCTGTTCCCGTACCTTCCGCGCCGCCGCCCCGTCGGCGTACAGGCCGCGCAGGTCGGCGAACGCCGGGTCCGGCGGCGCCAGCGACACCGCCGGGTCCACGACCGCCTCCAGTACGCAGGGACGGTCCGCGGCGAGGGCCTCGTCCCAGGCCGCGCCGACCAGTTCGGGCCGGTCCACCCGGACGCCGTGCATCCCGAGCAGCCGGGCCCAGCCGGCGTACGGCACGTCGGGTCGACGTCGGGTCGGATCGTTCGACGGCTGCCGCCCGCCGCCCATGCCGTTCTGGTCCCGGTTGTTGAGCACCAGCACCACAAGTCGAGGGTCGTGCCACCGCTGCCAGTGGTGCGACACGGTGATCAGCTCGGCGAGCCCGTTGAGCTGCATGGCGCCGTCGCCGACAAGCGCGACCACCGGCTGGTCGGGTGCGGCCAGTTTGGCGGCCACCGCGTACGGCAGGGCGCAGCCCATCGAGCCGAGGGTGCCGCACAGTTGCGCGTTGACACCGGGCGGCAGGACGAGGTGCCGGGCGTACCAGTAGAGGACCGAGCCGACGTCGACGGCGACCGCGCCGACGCCCGGCAACCGGCTGGACAGCTCCTGGAGCACCAGTTGCGGGTTGATCGGTTCGGCCGGCGCGGCGGCCCGCTCGGCGGCGTCGGCCCGCCAGCGGTCCACCGAGTTCTCCACTGTGGCGCGCCACTGCGGGTTGGGTCGGTCGGGCACCCGGGCCAGCAACGCCCGCAGGGTCTCGGCGGCGTCGCCGACGAGCGGCACGTCGGCCGGGTAGCGGGTGCCTATGCGCCGCCCGTCGATGTCGATCTGCACCGTACGGGCCTGTCCCGGCATCGGGAGGTAGTCGGTCCACGGGTCGTTGGTGCCGACCAGCAGCAGTGTGTCGCAGCCGCCCATCAGTTCGGCAGCGGCCGGGGTGCCGACCTCCCCCAGCACGCCGGCGTGGAACGGCAGCCGTTCGTCGAGGACCGGCTTGCCCAGCAGCGAGGTGGCCACCCCGGCGCCGAGCCGGTCGGCCAGCTCGACGATCTCCGCGGCCGCGCCCCGTCCGCCCTGGCCCACCAGGATCGCGGTGCGCCGGCCACCGCCGAGCAGCTGCGCGGCGGCCTCCAGATCCACCTCGTGCGGCAGGACCCGGGCCAGCGGTTCACCTGGCGTCGCCGAGATCACCCCGACGGCGCTGGTGTGCAGGTCGGGCACCAGGGCCTCCTGCAACTGCCGGGGCAGCACCACGCAGGTCGGGCTGCGGGTCGCCGCCGCCGTACGGAACGCCTGGTCCAGCAGCCCCGGCACCTCCTGCGGGCTGCGACCGTAGCGGACGAACTGGTTGCACACGTCCGCGAAGAGCCGACTCAGCCCGATCTCCTGGTGGGCGCCACCGAGCGGTCCGGAGATGTCCTCGCCGACGATCGCGACCACCGGTTTGCTGTCCAGCTTGGCGTCGTACAGGCCGTTGAGCAGTTGGACCGCGCTGGGCCCCTGGGTGGCCAGGCACACGCCGATGCCGCCGGTGAACTTGGCGTGCCCGGTCGCCATGAACGAGGCGGTCTCCTCGTGCCGGGCAGGAATGAACGCCGGGTCACCGCCGGTCCGCTCCAACGCCTCCACGAGGGGGGCGATCGCCTCGCCCGGATAGCCGAAAACGCGGGGCACCCGCCAGGCCAGCAGCCGCTGCACCACGAGGTCGGCCACGAACCGCTCAGCCATTGCCGCGCCCGGGAGTGCCGGGGTCGACGTAGCGCAGGACCGCCCCGACGCCGTCGGCGAGTTCGGGCGCCTCGTCCGGGCCCAGCACGGTCAGCGCCGCGTCGGTGCCGACGAGGGCCCGGACCAGCGCCGCGTCGGCGCGTACCCGCTGCGGGTCGGTCACCGACATGGCGGCCAACTGCCCCGGGTCGACGGCGATCTCGGTGGGTTCCGGACCGATCCACAGCTCACCGTTCGCCGACGGGTCGTCCACGATGAGCATGGTGTCCACCTGGTTGCGTTGCAGCGCCGAGACGACCGCGTCGAGGCCGCCGCCGACGTCCTCCTGCACACCGAACTTGTCGAGCGTGGCGGCGATGCGCTGGTCGGCGACCTCCGCGATGGTCTGCACGGTGAGGTCGTCCAGCAGCGTCTGGTCGGCGCCGCCGGCGCGGGAGCCCGCGTCGGTACGCACCATCAGGTCCTGCCAGCGCTCGGGCATCTGCGCGGCGATCACCCCGGTGGCCCGGACGTCGCCGGCCACCACCACGACCTCCGCGCCGACCTTCTCGGCCAGCTCCACGGTCGCCGCGGTGACGTCGCCGGCGTTGTGGTGCCACGCCTCCATGGCGGCCTTCTGGTGGTGCGACTGGGACCAGCCGCCGGGCTGCACCCGCCGCAGCGGGAAGGTCTCCCGGCCGACGACGTGCGCCCGTCGGGGCACTCCGCCGGCGCTGATGGCGACCGCGTCCGCGCCGGTGCGGTCGGCGAGCACCCGGACCCAGGCCACCTGCTCGCCGCGCTGGGCGAGCAGCGGCATCACGTGCGGCAGCGGCCCGTAGTGGGCCAGATCGCGAAGTGGCGGCGCGGACAGGTACTCGGAGAGCACCACCCGGCCGTGACTGGCGAAGACCGCGATTCCGTAGTCCCCGACCATCGGGTCGTGGCCACGGACCACCCGGTCCAACGCGGCGATGCTCGCCTCGTCGGCGCCCTGGTCGGTCAGGCTGCGCTCGAGGGCACGCCAGCGCAGGGCCAGCGCCTCGTGGGCGTCCTCCGTGTCGGCGGAGGCGTCCACGTACACCGAGCACCACGGCCCGGGACGGTCGTAGAGCGGGCGCAGGAAGGACAGCTGCATGCTCGACCCCTTTCCAGCTCGGCCCCCCGCTTACCCTGCTCGCCCGGGATGTCACCTCGCCGCCGTGAGCCCGTGACCAGGTTTCATTCACGTCGTTCAACCGAGGACATCGATACGATAAGTGAACGGACGCGGACTCTCGGTGGTGGAAATGGACAGCGGACTCGATACCCGACGCATCGTGCACCCGACGGAGCGGATCGTCACCGGACGGTTGATCCGCCTGCTGGACGGCTACACCCGGGAGATACGCGTCGGGCAACCGGTGCTGGTGGCCGTACTCGCCGCGGCGGCGATCGCCAGGCTGCCCGCCCTGCTGCTGCGCACGCTGTTCTCCTTCGGCGGGGGCGGCACCCGGCGGCGGTGGAAGGAGCTGAAGCAGGGCCCGGAATACCTGGTGACTCCCGTGCGGCTGCGCAACACCGCAGGTCAGCTGTGCGAGGTGGAGCTGCACGGCCACCTGCCGCAGAGCGCGCTGCACCCGGCGGACCACGTCCAGCTCACCCTGCGCCCGCAACGCGACCCGGATCTGCCGCCGCGCATCGAGCGGATCGTCAACCTCACCACCGGGCAGCTGCTGACCCCGCGTACCGCGACGCTCTGGTCGCACCTCGGCCCGCCGCTGCTGTTGCAGGCGGTGCTGGGCGCGCTGCTGCTCACCGGCATCGTGGCGTGTTCGGCGCTGACCTGACCGGCCCACCGGGTTTCCGGGCCCGCCCCGGCGGGCACCGGCCTCGGCATGTTCCCCGGTTTCACGCTTGAGGAGATCGACGTCGGTCCGGTGCGCCTGCGGGTGCGCCACGGCGGGTCCGGCTCACCGGTCGTGCTGTTGCACGGCCATCCCCGTACCCACGCCACCTGGCACCGTGTCGCGCCGCTGCTCGCCGAGCGGCATACCGTGATCTGCCCGGACCTGCGCGGCTACGGGGGTTCGACGAAGCCGGCGGAGACCGCCGACCATTCCGGGTACGCCAAGCGGGCGATGGCGCGCGACGTGGTCGCGCTGCTCGACAAGCTCGGCCACGAACGGGCCGCGGTGGTCGGTCACGACCGCGGCTCGTACGCGGCGATGCGCACCGCGCTGGACCACCCGGACCGGGTCAGCCGGCTGGGTGTGCTCGACGGGATCCCGATCGGCGTCGCGCTGGACACCTGCGACGCCCGGTTCGCCGCCCGATGGTGGCACTGGTTCTTTCTGGGCCAGACCGACAAGCCGGCGGAACGGGTGATCAACGCGGACCCGGACGCCTGGTACGGCGGCTCCCCCGCGGAGATGGGCGAGGAGGCGTACGCGGACTACTCGCGGGCCATCCACGACCCCGCGACGGTGCACGCCATGTGCGAGGACTACCGCGCCGGCCTGGGGCCGGACCGGGCCGCCGACGACGCGGACCGGGCCGCCGGGCGGAAGATCGGCTGCCCGGTGCTGTTCGTGTGGTCCGAACGCGACGACATGGTGGAGCTGCACGGCGACCCGGTGGCCATCTGGCGGGAGTGGGCCGACGACGTGCGGGCCGCCTCGGTCGACTCGGGTCACCACATGGCCGAGGAGGCGCCGGAGGCCCTCGCCGCCGTACTCGCCGACTTCCTGAGCGACTGAGCGTTCAGCGCGACCGACCGCTCCGCTCAGGCGCGCCGCTCAGCCGACCGGGGCGGGCTCGCGCTCCGGCACACGCTCGGTGCCGAGCATTCCCCGGCGGCGGGCCCAGCGTTCGAAGATCACTGTGGCGAACGGCGGCACCGCGCTGGCCAGCGCCACGAACGTGACCGGCAGGCTCCACCGGCGCAGCCGGGCCACGGCCAGCACCAGCAGGGCGTACGCGACGAACAGGCCGCCGTGGATCGGGCCGAAGATCTTGACGCCCAGCTCGTTGTCCGGCGGGCCGTACTTGACCGCCATCCCGACCAGCAGGGCCAGCCAGGAGCACGCCTCGGCGATCGCCGCCGCGACGAACAGTCGGGTCACCTTCTCGCGCATCCCCACGCCACCACCTCTCGGCCCGCAATGCTATCGGGGCGCTCCGGCTGGGCTATCGGGGCGGGCAGCTGGGTAGGAAGAGACCATCGGGTCTTCCCCCACCCGCCGGGCCGTGCGAGGTTGGGAGGAACCAGCGGTGACAGGGTGGTGACCATGGGCGAGGACGTCGGCGTACGAACCTTCAGTCGGGAGGACCGGGCCCGCTACCGCGAGAAGGTCCGCGTCTGCCTCGACGTCTTCGCCGAGATGCTGCGCGAGTCGCGCTTCGACATCGAGCGGCCGATGACCGGGCTGGAGATCGAGCTGAACCTGGTCGACGACGCCTCGATGCCGGCGATGCGCAACGCGGACGTCCTGGCCGCCGTGTCCGACCCGCTGTTCCAGACCGAGCTGGGCCAGTTCAACGTCGAGATCAACGTGCCGCCGAGGCGGTTGACCGGCACCGGCACCGCGGCCTTCGAGCAGGACGTGCGGGCGAGCCTCAACGCCGCCGAGGAGAAGGCCCGGTCGATCGGCGCGCACATGGTGATGATCGGCATCCTTCCGACGCTGCGCCCGGAGCACCTGACCGCCGAGACGCTCTCCGCGAACCCCAGGTACGCGCTGCTCAACGAGCAGATCTTCGCGGCCCGTGGCGAGGATCTGCCGATCGCGATCAGCGGGGTGGAGCGGCTGGCGGTGACGGCCGACACGATCACCCCGGAGGCGGCCTGCACCAGCACCCAGTTCCACCTCCAGGTCAGCCCGGCGCAGTTCGCCGACTACTGGAACGCCGCCCAGACGATCGCCGGCATCCAGGTCGCGGTCGGCGCGAACTCGCCGCTGCTCTTCGGCCGCGAGCTGTGGCGCGAGACCCGCATCCCGCTGTTCCAGCAGGCCACCGACACCCGGTCGGAAGAGATCAAGGCCCAGGGGGTACGCCCCAGAGTCTGGTTCGGCGAACGGTGGATCACCAACGTGTTCGACCTGTTCGAGGAGAACGTCCGCTACTTCCCGGCGCTGCTGCCGGTCTGCGACCCGGAGGACCCGGCGCAGGCCCTCGCCGCCGGTGAGGTGCCGAACCTCGCGGAACTGCGGCTGCACAACGGCACTGTGTACCGGTGGAACCGCCCGGTGTACGACGTGTCGCGGGGCCGGCCGCACCTGCGGGTGGAGAACCGGGTGCTTCCGGCCGGACCCACAGTGCTGGACACCATCGCCAACGGCGCCTTCTACTTCGGACTGGTGCGCGCCCTTGCCGAGTCGGACCGGCCACTGTGGTCGCAGATGTCGTTCAGCGCCGCGGAGGAGAACTTCACCAGCTGCGCCCGGTACGGCATCGACGCGCAGGTGTTCTGGCCCGGCCTCGGCTACCTGCCGGTGACCGAGCTGGTGCTGCGTCGGCTGCTGCCGATGGCGCATCACGGCCTGGACCGGTGGGGGCTCGACCCGGGTGAACGGGACCGGCTGCTCGGCATCGTCGAGCAGCGCTGCCTGACCGGCCGCAACGGCGCGACCTGGCAGGTGGAGACCCTGCACCGGCTGGAGTCCGCCGACCACCTGGACCGTCCGGCGGCGCTGCGCGAGGTGGTCCGGCACTACGTGGACCTGATGCACAGCAACCGGCCGGTGCACGAGTGGCCGATCCCCTAGGCGCCCGGCGTCCTCTGTGGACCCCCTGACGAATCGAACATCGTCGTAGGCTGTGGCAACTCGGACATCGCTCTGCTGACGATGAAAGGGACGCCTGTGGCCACTTCCGGAACAGACCCCACCCCGACAGATGTTCCCGCGCGAGCACCCCTGTCCCGTCGACACATGCTGCGGATGGGAGCTGCGGCCGGCGGCGCCGCCGTACTCGTCGGCAGCGCCCGGGCCGCGCCCGCCCAGGCCGCTCCCCGTGGCGCGAGGCGCGTCCTGCGGGCACCGGCGCTGGCCCCCGGCGACCGGGTGCGGGTCATGTCGCCCGGCAGCACCCCCGACCCCACCAACATGGCCCGCGGCATCGAGATCCTGCGCAGTTGGGGCCTGAAGGTCGAGCTGGGCAGGCACGTCTTCACCAGGTACGGCTACCTGGCCGGCACCGACGCGGAGCGGCTCGCCGACCTGAACGCCGCGCTCAACGACCCGGGGATCCGTGCCGTCTTCGCCGCTCGGGGCGGTTACGGCACCCAGCGGATCGTGGATCGGATCGACGTCTCCGGTCTCCGCCGGGATCCCCGGGTGGTCGTCGGCTTCAGCGACATCACCAGCATCCACGGCAAGCTGTGGCGTGAGACCGGGCTGGCCACCTTCTACGGTCCGATGGTCAACTGGAACGACAGTCGCACCGGCCCCGAGTCGGCCGAGGCGCTGCGCAGGGCGGTGATGACCACCGCACCCGTCACGATCACCAGGGATCCGGCCGAGACCGCCGCCTCCGTCGTGGTGCCGGGACGGGCGTCGGGGCCGCTGCTCGGCGGC
This sequence comes from Micromonospora sp. NPDC047521, assembly GCF_055587305.1. Classification (NCBI taxonomy): domain Bacteria; kingdom Bacillati; phylum Actinomycetota; class Actinomycetes; order Micromonosporales; family Micromonosporaceae; genus Micromonospora; species Micromonospora sp. NPDC047521. Next base: position 157,001 of record NZ_JBVJGN010000012.1, read on the forward strand.
TGCCTGACGTTGATCTCCACGTCGCTCGGTGCGGGAGACGCGCCGGACTTCGACGACGCGATCCTGTTCTTCGAGGACGTGGACGAGGCTCCGTACAGCATCGACATGATGCTCACCGAGTTGCGCCGGGTGGGCGTGCTGCGCAGGGTCGCCGGGGTGGTCATCGGGCAGATCACCAACAGCGTCGGTGAACCAGGCGAATGGGACGCGGCGTCGGTGCTGAAGGACCGCCTGTACGACCTTGGTGTGCCGGTCCTGGGCGGGCTACGGCTGGGGCACGGCGACGGGCAGCTCACCGTTCCCCTCGGCGCGAGGGCCACGATCGACGCCGAAGCCGGGACCCTGACGGTGGAGGCCGGCGTCCGCCCCCGCTGACCGTGCGGCTCGACCGGCGCGCCAGCGGGGACCGACCCGTCATGCGCGCCGGTCGTGGCGTGGCGGTGCTCAGCCGCGTGGGGTAGGCACGCCGAAGAGGTCGATGATGCCGGCGGGCAGCTGGGCGAGCAGGTCGTGCCGCTCGTCGTCGTCGAGCGCCTCGGCGACGGTCCGCAGCACCGCCTGGGCGTGCTGGCGCACCTGGTCCGCGTTCGCGACCTGCTCGCGGTCGCCGACGTGTTTGAGGAACTCGCCGACGTCCCACCGGCGGCCCTGCGGGTTGCGGGTGACGGATCCGTCCAGCGGATCCGGCAGCTGTGCCGCCAGGTGGTCGGCCTCCTGTCCGGCGAGTCGTTCGCCGAGCACCGACAGGACGGCCTGCACGGACCGCACGGCCTCGTTCTCCCCCAGGCCGGCGCGCTGCCGGACCGTGGCGATCATCTGCTCGTACTCCATGATCCGCTCCCTTCCGTCTCCGCGACCGGCGGTCGGCCTGCCAGCGGACGAACAGGACGGGTTCCCCGGCTCCCTGAGCACAAACGGGGTCCCGCGCCGACCCGGACGGCCCGGCCGGGAGCCGGCGGGGCGTCAGATCTCGTCGCGTACCAGTCGGATCAGCCGGTCGAGGACGCGGCCCCCGCTGACCCGCAGACCGTCATGTTCGTACTCGTTGGTGATCCAGGGGCGCAGGCCGCGCACCGCCCGGGCGGTGGTCTGCGAGTCGGCGGTGTCGACGTACATGTCGTCGTGGTAGATCGCGGCGGCGACCGGGACCTCGTTGCGGGCCAACTGGTCCGGGTCGTACAGGTCCGGCCAGTCGGTACGGCGGGCCAGCAGCTCCGCCGTCTCGCCCAGCGGGGCCAGCGCCGGGTCGGTGGCGACGGTCCACGGGTAGATCATTTCGCCGGTCAGCAGCACCGGCCGGTCCGCCGCCAACGCCCGGTCGGCGTCGAACTGCGGGAACTCGGCCCGCACCGTCTCGGCCGCCCAGCCGGTGGCGCGCGGCGTCACCGAACGCTGGCCGTAGATCGACTCGTGCAGCAGGGCGTAGAGCGGGCGGCTCGCGTACGACAGGTGGCCCTGGATCTCGGCGAGGAAACCGTCGGAGAGCTGCCGGCCGGGCATCCCGGGCAGGAAGGCGTCTTCGAGGAGGTAGTGCAGGGTGTGCGAGCCGTTGCCGGTGCCCAGCAGGATGCCGATGGCCTGGAACGCCTCGACGCTCAGCAGTCCACCGCCGGGCAGGCGCACCTCCCGCTCCCGCAGGTGCCGCGCGACGTCCCGGACGATCTCGACGTCCTGCGGGTAGCGGGCGTAGTGCGCCTCGACCTTGCGCCGCACCCGCGGGTAGGCGGCCCGGTAGACGTCTTCGGCGGTGCTGCGCAGACCGGGCAGGCCGCCGGTCACGAAGGCCTCGCGGACGCCGTGCGGCGCGTACGACAGGTAGGTGAGGGTGCAGAAGCCGCCGTAGCTCTGGCCGAGCAGACTCCACCGACCGTCGTCGCCGAGAAGGTCCCGCCGGATCAGTTCGCAGTCCCGCACGATCGAGTCGGCTCGAAAGTGCGCCAGGTACCGGGCCTGGGCGGCCGCGTCGCCGCGCGGCGGCAGGGTGTTCCGGTCGGCGGGGGTCGAGCGTCCGGTGCCCCGCTGGTCCAGCAGCAGCACCCGGTAGTCGTCCAACGCCCGGTCCAGCCAGCCGTCGCGACCCACCGGACGGGGTGAGCGGCCACCGGGGCCGCCCTGCAGGAAGAGCAGCCACGGCAGCGACTCGTGTTGCTTCGCGGTGGCCACGACCTCGCGGGCGTACACCTCGATCCGCTCTCCGGCCGGGTCGCCGTGGTCGAGCGGCACCGGGAAACGGTGGTCGGTGATGACGGTGCCTGGGTGGCGGTAGACCGGCACTGGTGTCCCTTCCCGGGGATCACGTCCCGGCGAGCGCTTCGGGCGGCGGATCGTCGCGCAGCCGGCTGTAAAGATACCCGTCGCGCCACCGGCCGGCCCGGAACTCGCAGGCCCGCACCACACCTTCGAACTGGAAGCCGGCCCTCTCCAGCGACCGCTGCTCGGCGACGTTCTCCGGATGGGTTCCGGCCTGAACGCGTTGCGCCGGGGTGTGGGTGAACAGGTAGTCACAGAGCAGTGCCTGGGCCCGCCAGCCGACCCCCCTGCCCCGCCACTCGGGGAGCAACACGATCCCGATCTCCCAGTACGACGCCAACCCGCCGTACCGCCCGGACGCGTAGCTGACGAAGCCGGCGGCCTGATCCTGCTCCACCTCGACGACGAGCCGCCCGTCGTCGACGCCAAGCCAGCCGTCGACGGCGAAACGCCGCGCCGGCGCGCCGGGGTCGCGGAAGCCGGCCCAGTCGAGGCCGACCAGCCCAGGTTCGACGCAGAACCGCCGGAACATCGCCAGGTCCGCCTCGCCCACCGGTCGAAGCCGCACGATGTCCCCGATGGACGGCGCCGGGTCCGCACGGACGTCGGCCCGGACCTGAGGTCGGTGAATGTCGTTCGGCATGACGCGAGGCTACCCACGCCGGGCAGGGTCGGAGTCCCTCCCGCGCCGGCAGACAGTGGCAGGGCCGGGCACTGGTGGCGAGTGCCCGGTGGAGCTACGCGCCGCACCGCACACCGCTCAGACCGAGAGCAGCACCTTCGTACAGTCGTCCTGCTTCTTCTGGAAGATCTTGTAGCCCTTCGGGGCGTCGCGCAGCGGCATCCGGTGGCTGACGATGAAGCTCGGGTCGATCTCGCCGCGCCGGATCCGGTCCAGCAGCGGCCGGGTGTAGCGCTGCACGTGGCACTGACCGGTCCGCATGATCAGGGACCTGTTCATGAAGGCGCCCATCGGGAACTTGTCGACGAAGCCGCCGTACGCGCCGACGACCGAGACCACCCCTCCGGATCGGCAGGCCAGGATCGCCTGACGCAGCGCGAACGGCCGCTCGGTCTCGGTCCGGGTGGCCTGCTTGGCCCGGTCGTACGCGTACATCGCGGCGTTGCCGTGGTGACCCTCCAGACCGACGGCGTCGATGCAGGCGTCCGGCCCCCGGCAGGCGGTCAGCTCGTTGAGCGTGTCGAGCACGTCGGCCTGTTCGTAGTTGATCGTCTCGGCGCCGGCGTGCTGTTCGGCCAGCCGCAGCCGGTACGGGTACCGGTCGATGACGATCACCCGCTCGGCGCCGAGCAGCCGGGCGCTGGCGGCGGCGAGCAGCCCGACCGGCCCGGCGCCCCACACGGCGATCACCTGACCGGGTTTGATGTCGCACATCTCGGCGCCCATGTAGCCGGTCGGGAACACGTCGGCGAGCATGACCGCCTGCTCGTCGGGGACCTCGTCGGGCACCTTGAGCGGGCCGACGTCGGCGAACGGCACCCGCGCGTACTCGGCCTGGCCGCCGGCGTACCCGCCGAGCAGGTGGGAGTAGCCGAAGATGCCGGCCGGCGAGTGGCCCATGATCTTCTCGGCGATGCCGGCGTTGGGGTTCGAGTTCTCGCAGACCGAGTAGAGGCCACGCTGACACGAGGAGCAGTGCCCGCAGGCGATCGGGAAGGGTACGACCACCCGGTCGCCGGGTTTGAGGTTGCGCACCTGCGGGCCGACCTCCACCACCTCGCCCATGAACTCGTGGCCGAGGATGTCGCCCTTGCGCATGGCGGGGATGTACCCGTGGTACAGGTGCAGGTCGGAGCCGCAGATCGCGGTGGTGCTGATCCGGACGATGGCGTCCCGCGCGTTCATGATCGTCGGGTCGGGCACGTCGATCACCTTGACGCTGTCGGTGCCCATCCAGGCGGTGGCCTTCATTGTCGGTCCCTTTCGGAGCTCGGGTGCGTCAGCGACGGGACGCCGGCAACGGCTGCGCGGGACGCTGCATGGCCTGCTGGCGTACGGAGATGCCGTTGGGGCTGCCCTCGGAGCGGACCACCTCGCCGGCCTCCAGGACCTGCTTGAACCGGCGCAGGTCGTCGCGGACCTGCTGCGCGGGCTCCTCGCCGAACATCTTCGCCACAGTCCGACCGAGCGCCCCGGCGGGCGGCGCGTAGCGCAGGTGCACCCGCACCTCGGTGCCCCGGTCGCCGGGGGCGGGCACGAACGCGACCCGTCCGGCGTTGGGCACCCGGCTGCCCGGCAGCGAACGCCAGGTGATCGACTTGTTCGGTTGGTCGTCGATGATCTCGGCGTCCCACTCGACGCGGTGACCGGCCGGGCCTCGGGCGATCCAGTGCGAGCGACGCAGGTCGTCGGCGTGCACCGACTCCAGGTGTGCCATGAACCGGGGCAGGTTCTCCATGTCACGCCAGAACCGGTACGCCTCGGCGGGCGACCGGTTCACCGTCACCGCGATCTCCACCCGGATCATCCGGGACCGGGCCCGCAGGACCCGCCCGAGGCGTACGGCCGCCAGCATGTCGACGGCGGTGATGCCGGCGATGGCGACGGTGGTCAGCGCGACCCGGCGCCGACGTTCACCACCGCGGTCGGCGAGTGCTCGTCCGAGCAGGGTGAGGTCCATGGCGTCACCGGCCACCCTGCTCCAGGCCCAGCCGGCGGGGCGACGGCCGCTGAGCAGGCCGGCGGCGCTGCCCAGTTCACGCAGGCCGACGGCCGGGAGCACGGCCCGCGCGGCCGGGGAGTCGTCCACCCCGGTCAGGCGCGCGAGGGGGCCGGGGGCGACCAGGGCGCCCACGCCCAGGGCCAGGCTCAGCAGGCCGAGCGTCCTGGGCAGTGTCGACGACACCGGCCCGTCCAGCTCCGGCAGGAGAACAGTGTCGGTACGGCTCATGCCCGGTCCCTCCCGGTGGACGTGGCCCGCCGGCCAACCGGCGGAGCGGCGGCGGTCCGCCGCCCCCGTGACGCTATGTCCTACACGGGAAGTATGTGCCCGGTTCGGGGCAGAACGGCCGATGCGGGCAGTTCCGCAGGTTGATCCGCACCTTCGGCGAGGGCCGGGAGGCGCCGGTCGCCGGGACGAGTTAACAGTGACCGCCGCCGGGTAGCCGACAGGCGCTTCTGCCGCCGTCGGGAGGTCGGGATGACTGCGACAAGCATGTTCTTCGAGCGGCTGACCGATGCCGGCCAGGATCCGCGCTTCAGCAAGGTGTGTGGAAGCGTCCGCTTCGACATCCGGGACGGAGACCACCTGGACCAGTGGTTCCTGAGTATTGATCACGGCCGGATGCGGGTGACGAGGAGCCCGGATCCCGCCACCACCGTCATCCGGGTGTCCGCGCAGGTCGCCGACGCGATGGCCCGCGGCGAGGTGAACGGCCTGGCGGCGATCACCCGGGGGGAGATCTTGGTCGACGGCGACCTCGGCCTGGCGTTGCGGATCGGGCGGCTGTTCCCGCGAGCGCCGGAGGCGCCGGCGCCGAGCGGTCCCGATCCGGGAAGACCACGATGAGGGACATCCCGGGCACGGTGCAGTGCATCGACGGGAACACGTTCATCGTGTCCGACGCCAGTGGGGACGTGGAGGCGTCGTCCTCCGCCCCGGTCGGGCTGTTCGCCGCCGACACGCGCTTCCTGTCCCGCTGGGTCCTCACCGTCAACGGGGAACGGTTGACCGCGCTGTCGGTGGACGACAGCCAGTACTACGAGGTCACGTTCTTCGTCGTGCCGGGCGGCGCGGTCGACTACGTGCAGGCCGACGTGTCGGCGATCCGGCGGCGACGCATCGGTCCGGACCTGACCGAGTCCCTGACGATCTTCAACTACGGGGACCACGACCTGGATCTCGACGTACGCCTCGAGGTGATGGCCGACTTCGCCGACATCTTCGAGATCAAGTTCGACATCCCGGACAAGGTCGGCAGCCACTACACCGAGGTCGAGTCGAACGAGTTGCGGCTGGGCTACCGGCGCGGCACGTACCGGCGCGAGGTCTCCGTGACGGCGAGCCAGCCGGCCACCTTCGACCCGAAGGGTCTGCGGTTCACGACCCGGCTGGGGTCCGGCCAGCAGTGGTCGACCCGGCTGCAGGTGGTCATGCGGGCACTCCGACCGGACGGCGTGGACCTCCGGTCCGCCCTGCGGGCGCTCCGCCCGGACGACTCCACCCTGCCCGAGAGCGTCCGCGAGTGGGTTGCCGAGGCGCCGAAGCTGGACACCGACTCCATCACGCTCCAGCAGGTGTACCAGCGCAGCCTGGTGGACCTGGCAGCGCTGCGCTTCGCCCCGCTCTCGCTCAGCGGCGCCGCCGTACCCGCGGCCGGCCTGCCCTGGTTCATGACCCTGTTCGGCCGCGACAGCCTGCTGACCTGCCTGCAGACCCTCGCCGTCACACCGTCGCTGACCCCGCCGACGCTGCGGATCCTCGCCTCGCTCCAGGGCGCCCGCCGGGACGACGTGCTGGAGGAGGACCCGGGTCGGATCCTGCACGAGCTGCGCTACGGGGAGTCGGCCGCGTTCGAGGAGCAGCCGCACTCCCCCTACTACGGCACCGTCGACGCCTCACCGCTGTTCGTGGTGCTGCTCGACGAGTACGAACGCTGGAGCGGCGACCGGGCCCTGGTGATCGAGTTGGAGCAGGAGGCCCGCGCGGCCCTGGAGTGGATCGACAGGTACGCGGACCTCAACGCGACAGGCTACATCTGGTACGAGCGGCGCAACCGCGACACAGGCCTGGAGAACCAGTGCTGGAAGGACTCCTGGGACAGCATCTCGTACGCCGACGGGCGACTGCCGGGCTTCCCGAGGGCCACCTGCGAAACCCAGGGGTACGCCTACGACGCCAAGATCCGAGGGGCGCGGCTGGCCCGTACCGTCTGGGGTGACCCCGACTACGCCAACCGGCTGGAACGTGAGGCGGCGGCCCTGTACGAGCGCTTCAACAAGGACTTCTGGCTCGACGACCGGGGCTACTACGCGTTGGCCCTCGACCACGACGGCACTCCCGTCGACAGCCTGTCGTCAAACATCGGGCACCTGTTGTGGAGCGGCATCGTGCCCCGGGAACGGGCCGCGCAGGTCGTCGAACACCTGATGGGTCCGGCACTGTTCTCCGGCTGGGGCGTACGGACCTTCGCCGAGGGGCAGGGCAGGTACAACCCGCTCGGCTACCACAACGGCACGGTCTGGCCGTTCGACAACTCGTTCATCGCGTGGGGCCTTCGCCGGTACGGGTTCGGCGCCGAGGCGGCCCGCATCGCCGAGGGCATCCTCTCCGCCGCCACCTACTTCCAGGGTCGGTTGCCTGAGGCGTTCGGCGGATTCGACCGCCGCACCACCAGATATCCCGTGCGGTATCCGACCGCAGGCAGTCCGCAGGCCTGGTCCAGTGGAGCGTCGATGCTGCTGATCCGCACGATGCTCGGCATCAATCCGCACGAGGACCACCTCGCCGTGAATCCCGCGCTGCCGCCCGCCTTCGGCCGGGTCGCTCTCCTGGACATCCCGGGCCGCTGGGGCCTCACGGACGCCTTCGCCCGTCAACGCCCCGACCAGCCCGGCCGTCGGACGACGTAGGCAGGCCCATAAACTTTTCCGGTCGGACGGCAACGTTTCCGGTCCGGGAGGCCTGTCACCAGGTATGAACCTCTCCTTCGGACACCGCGTTCTCGTACCCGCCGCCCTCGTCGCGGTCACCGCCGCCGGCTGCGCCACCGGTCAACCCGCCGCCGGATCATCCCCGGCGTCGCCCGGCACGGTCGCCGCCCCGACCACCGTCAGCTCACCGCCGGCCACCGTGACCTCCCGACCACCGGCACTGGCGGCGACGACACCCTCGGCGACAGGCTGCCCGGTCACGGCCGCGACGCTGAACCGGGTGCCCGGCCTGCCCGAGGGCTACCGCATCAACCCCGACCGGGTGCAGTGCTGGAAAGGCTGGGCCGCCGGATGGGACCCCACCCAGCAGAGCGACGGCGCCTACCTCTTCCGCCACACCCCCACCCACGGCTGGCGCATCCACAGCCAGGGCAGCTCCTTCTCCTGCACCGACCTCGGCATCACCATCGACCCGAACGACCCACCCGGCATCTGCTCCTGACCCCTGTCGATTACACGTACTGTGTCGATGACGAGAAGCGGAGCGGTGGTGGCCGATCCAGTCGCCAGTCGGGCTGTCCCGAGAATCAACACCCGAATCCGGACGGGAGAACCGGCGGAGACCGAGTTCTGCGAGTTCGTCCGGGCGCGTACGCCGGCGTTGCAGCGCAGCGCCTTTCTCCTGACCGGCGACCGGCACCTGGCCGAGGACCTGGTGCAGGACGCGCTCGCGCGTACCCATCGGTCACTGGGCCGGCTCACCGACACCGGCCATTTCGAGGCGTACACCCGCACCGTGATGTACCACCTGCACATCCGCCGCTGGCGGCGGACCCGCGTCGCGGAAAGCCTGCCCGGTGACCTGGTCGACGTGGCGCATCCGGACAGCGACCACTCCGGGCACACCGACCTGAAGCTGTCGCTGGCGCGGGCGCTCGGGCAGCTCACGCGCCGTCAGCGCGCGGTGCTGGTGCTGCGCTTCTTCGAGGACCGCAGCGAAGCCGAAGCGGCCGAACTGCTGGGGTGTTCGGTCGGCACCGTCAAGAGTCAGACCAGCAAGGCGCTGGCGCGGCTGCGTCAGGTCGCGCCCGAACTGCTGTCGGCGACGCAAGAGAAGAGGATGTCCCGTTGACCGACGACCTCAACCGGCTGCGCGCCGCCATGACCGATCTGGCCGAGCACGGGGGAAGCCCTGACCTCTACGAACGCGCGATGCACCGCTCCCGCCAACTGCGTCGCCGTACCGTGCTCACCACCGGCACCGCCGCCGCGACAAGCGTGGTGGCGGTCGTCGCTGCCGTGACACTCGCCGCCGGCCGCACCCCCGGTCCGCCGGCACCACCGGCGACCCTGCCACCATCGACCGCCCCCAGTGCCTCGCCGTCACCCGCGCCGACATCCGGGTCACCGACACCGTCATCACCCGCGCCCCCCTCGTCGACGTCGGCTTCACCGAACCGACCGTCGGCCGGAGCGAGCACGAAACGCCCCGACGGCGGCGGTTGCCCGGTCACGGCCGCGACGTTGAACCGGGTGCCCGGCCTGCCCGAGGGCTACCGCATCAACCCCGACCGGGTGCAGTGCTGGAAAGGCTGGGCCACCGGATGGGACCCCACCCAGCAGAGCGACGGCGCCTACCTCTTCCGCCACACCCCCACCCACGGCTGGCGCATCCACAGCCAGGGCAGCTCCTTCTCCTGCACCGACCTCGGCATCACCATCGACCCGAACGACCCACCCGGCATCTGCTCCTAGACCGGGGACGGCAGCTCAGCTGACGGTGAAACCGCCGTGGGCGCGCGCCTCCCGCAGCCAGGCGAGCCAGGCGACCCACAGCTCGTCGGCCTCGCACTCGGCGCGCAGGTCCGCCGGCGACGCCTCGTAGAAGAGCAGCGCCTGTTCGATCTCGGCCGTGCCGACCAGCCAGGGGCCGTTGCTCGTGAACTTGAACGCGGGGATTCCGACCATGCCGGGCTCGGTCTGCGCGGCAGCGGCCCGTTCGGCCTCCTTGTACGCGTCCCGTCGCCTCTGGTCGGCGCTGCGCCAGTCGTCGATGCCGTCGAACGGCCAGTTTGGGAAGGGACGCGGTGTCGCCTGGTAGGTCATGCCGGCGCGCCGCATCAGTTCGCGGCAGAACCCCATGCCGGCGATGTTCAGGTGGAACTGGTGGGTGGCGGCCAGCGATTCGTAGTCGTCGTGGCACCGTGGCCAGTTGCCGCACGACCCGCCGGATTCGAGGCACGCCTCGGCGTGGGCGCGCGCGGTGGCGGCGGGTTCGGGCAGGTCGACGTGCTCGAAGCTGTAACCCATCGGGCGCCTCCCGCGGCCGGCATTGGCACGAGCGTGTCATTGTGCCGGACTAGGGTGCAGGCATGGTCGATCGTCACCAGGTGATGAACTTCCGCGTCCGGGCCCAGCAGCTCGACCGGAGCGAGGGCACGCTCGCCGACACCGCGATCCTGGACATCGGTGTGCAGAACACCGGACCGGACGGCGCTCGGTGGGCACTCGCCGTGCGCGGGGTCGACGTGACCGCGTTGTCCGACGAGGACGTGATCCTGCTGTGGACGGTGCGGGGTGCTCCCCACCTCTACCGTCGGGCCGACGTGGGCGCGGTGGCGGCAGCGGTCGAGCCCTTCTCCGACGCCGACGCGGGCAAACGCATCTACGACGCTTCCAAGCCGTTGAAGGCCGCCGGCATCGGCAACCTCGCCGCCCTCGACGAGGTGGCCGACCGTATGCGGGCCATTGTCACCGCGCCGACGGTCAAGGGTACGGTGTCCGGCCGGCTGGCCACGATGCTTCCCGAGCCGTACCTGCGGTTCTGCCGGCCGTGCGACGCCACGCACGTCTACGAGATGCCGTTCCGGCTCGCCGCCGTGCGGGCCGGACTGGAGCTGGATCTCGACACCTCACCTCCGGTCCTGCGGCGTATCACCGGCTTCAGGAAGGCGACGGCGGTGGACGACCGCTTGGACCTCATCCGCGCATACCTTCGCCTGCTCGGTCCGGCCACCCCGAAACAGGTGGCCGACTACCTGGACGCGCCGTTGAAGGACGTCAAGGCCCTCTGGCCCGAGGACGTGGTCGAGGTGTGGGTCGACGGCGAGGTGCGTTCGCTGTTGGCCGCCGACGAGGAGGCACTGGAGTCGGCCGAGCGCACGGGGACGCGCCTGCTCGGCCCGTACGACCTGTTCTTGCAGGCCAAGGACCGGGCGACGCTGGTGTCGGACGCCGCCCGCGCCAAGGAGTTGTGGCCGGTGCTGGGTCGACCCGGCGCCGTCCTGGTCGACGGCGAGGTGGTCGGCACCTGGCGTCCCCGCAAGTCGGGCAGGGCGTTCACGGTCGCCGTCCAGCCCTGGCAGAGGCTGTCAGGCGCCACCCGCAAGGCCGTCACGGCGCAGGCCGAGCTTCTCGCCGCGCACCGCTCGGTCACCCTCACCGGCGTCGACTTCGCCAGCTAGTCACACAGGCAGGGGCATGGGGCCGTGACGTCTGGTCAGAAGTTCACCCGAACGCCGGCGGCCTTGCACGCGGCGGTGATGGTCGCCCCGGCCTTCTCGAAGGTCGGGTTGTCGGCGGCGCTCGCCGGGTCGGGCGCGGCCGCCGCCTTGGCCGCCTCGTCACCGAAGCGGCGCAGGGCGGCGGCCACCTTGCTGTTGCCCGCGCCGGTTGAGGCCACCCGGGTCAGCTCCTGGTCCAGCCCGGTCAGGATCTTCCGGTAGTCCGCGGCCGAGGGCTCACCCGTCCTCACCATGTCGATGAGGGCCGCCTTCATCTCGTCGCCGGCCTTCTGCGCCGACTCGCACAGCTTCTTGTCGCTCGTCCCGCCCGTCGTCGCACCCGACGTGGCCGGAGCAACCGACGCCGGGGTGGCCGGCGTGGAGGGCGCCGCCGAGGACGGGGCGGCGGAGGTGGGCGCCGGCGGGGTCGAGCCGGCCGTCGGCGCCGCGTCCTCTCCCCCACAGGCGGCAAGGACCGTCGTAGCGGTAAGGATCAACAGGGCGGAGGCGACGCGAGTGGGCTTCACAGACGCGCACGGTAATCGAAGCCCTCGTGATGATCAATCCGCCCGGAGGACCTGGTTCGCCGGTCAGTCGGTGGTCAAGCCTCGGGTCGTCAGTTCGCCGAGCGAGGCGTCGCCGCCGCCGAGAGCCGCGCGGGCCACCGAGGGGTCTCCGCCGGCAGCGGACCCGGCGACATCCGTGCCGTGGGCCACCTAGCTCGCCAGGAGGCGACGCACCGCGTCCGGCACGTCGGTAACCTCGGCCGCGCCGGGCTTGGCGATCGTGACGGGCTTGCCGAAGTCGGCGAACGTGGCAGTGCTCGCATAGGTCGGCAGCGTGACCGTCAGCGCGGTCAGGTAGCCCTGAGCGTCCACCGACGCCTCGTACGGCACGGACTGCGACACGCCACCGTGGTGTTCCAACTGCTCGGCCGTCACTGGCAGGAGGCCCCGGGACACCCCCGCCGGCGCCACTGTGAAGTCGAGGGTGCCGGTGTAGGTGCCCTCCCTCGTACGCGTGGCGGCCGTCATCGCCGCGGAGAGGCCCTTGATCCCCGCCGGGTCGAACGGGTCCCCCAGGTGCAGCAGGGACGCGTTGGCGAAATCCGACGTCGGGAACCAGATGAACTTCGTCGGGTCGAGGTCCCGCAGGTACGTACTGCCAAGCGTCCTCCACGCGTCGTCGCCGACCACCCGCACCTTGGAATCGACTGTCTCGCCGTCGGCGCTCGTGGTGACCGTCAGGCTCAGCGCCTTGCCCGGCGGGTCTGTGTCGCCGGCGACCTCGACGTTCGGCACGCTCATCGTCACGTGCGCCGGCACTCCTGCGGTCTTGGCGGCCGCGGCGCGCACCTGCGTGAGCGCGTCACCGGGCGCGGGTTCCGGGGCGGCGTCACCGCCCGTGTCGCAGCCCGCCACCAGCACCAGCAGGCCGACGAGCATCCATCTGCGAACCATTGCCGAACCCCCCGTTGATCGACGTCCGGGGCAGCCTACCGACTTCGGCGACGGCGAGAGGTCCGCCTGTTGTGCGCCTTCATGCGGCGCCGGGGGCCTGATCCGCACCGCGCCGCCTCTCAGGGGTGGCCGTGGGGGTGGCCGTGTGGCAGCGTCCTGAGGGTCAGCGAGTTCCGACAGTCCACTCCGGCCGCTGCCGGGGCGACCGAACGGACCCGACATGACCGGGGCCGACCATCGGCCAGCTGAAAGGAGTCCCCATCGTGAACGTGGGCGACCGTACCCTTCCGCGCATCCTCGCCGTCCTGCTGGCCGCCGTGCTCGCCACCGGCCTGTCCGCTGCCGGCGCCGGGCCGGCGGCGGCCGGGCAGACAGGTCTGCGCGCCGCCGACCCGAGCGTGATCCGCGTGGGCGGCACGTACATCTCCGTGCAGTCACTCAACGGCGGGATCGCCGTGCGGCAGGCCTCGTCGACCGACGGGCTGGCCGCGGCACCGGCGCGGCAGGTGTGGACGGACAGCCGCAATCTCGGTGAGGTCTGGGCTCCGGAGATCGTCACCGATGGCGGCCGCTACTACATCTACTTCTCGGCCGGGCGCGCAGCCGCACACCGGATGTACGTGATCCACTCGGCGTCGCCGGCCAGCGGCTACACGGCCGAGCGGCAGCTCGCGCTGCCCGGCGGAAAGTGGGCCATCGACGGCAGCCTGTTCACCTTCAACGGGCAGCGGTGGTTCGTGTGGTCGGGGTGGGCCGGCGACACGAACGTCGAACAGAACATCTACCTCAGCCGGATGAGCGACCCGCTCACCCCGACCGGCAACCGGTTCATCATTTCCCAGCCGAGGGAGAGTTGGGAGCGCGTCGTCGGCAACCCGTTCATCAACGAGTCCCCCGAGGCGATCAGGGACCCGAACGGGCAACTGCACATCGTCTACTCCGCGAACGGCAGTTGGAGTGACCAGTACTGCCTCGCCGACCTGCGGCTGCGCGCCGGCGGCGACCCGACGTACGTGTGGGACTGGTACAAGTCCAACGGCTGCCTGTTCGGGTCGAACCGGGCGACCATGATGGCCGGCTGGGATCCCACCCTGTACGTGAACGGGCCCGGCCACCACAGCTTCGTGCTGCTCAACGGCGACATCGCCACGAGTCCGCCGGCCGGGCCGAGGTTCCCGCTGATGTTCCACGCCGTGCCCAAGGGCACCGCGTACTCGTGGGCGAACCGCTACTGGTACACGGGCACCTTCTGTTGGTGGGGCAACACCACCTACCGCCGCGCCAACGTGCCCGGCCCGACGGCCGACACCGGGTTCAGCATCAAGTTCTTCGAGTGACCCGCCTCCCGACATAATCTGCCCGCTCACCGGAACCTTCTCCCCGGCCCGTTGGTGGGATTGGTGGGAAGAGGGGGTGTCGGTGTCCGACGGTGATCTGATCTCCGGGCTCTACGCCGGCTGTTTCCGGCGCCTGGTGGTCCAGCTGTACGCGGTGACCGGCGATCTGAACGAGGCGCAGGAGGCGGTGCAGGAGGCATTCACCAAGGCTCTGGCCGCGCCGAGGCGCTTGGCCGAGCTGGAGAACCCGGAGGCGTGGCTGCGCCGCGTCGCGGTGAACGAGGCCCGCAGCCGGTACCGGCGTCGGCGCGTACTCGATCGGTTGCTGCGCCGGATCGGCCCGCCGCCGGCGGTCGCCGATCATTCGCCGGAGCACCTCGCGCTCCTCGCGGCGCTGCGCGGGCTGCCCGAGGGGCAGCGACAGGCCCTCGCCCTGCACTATCTCGTCGATCTGCCGGTGGACGAGGTCGCCGCCACGCTTGGTGTCTCCGCCGGGACGGTGAAGTCCCGGCTCTCCCGGGGCCGGCAGGCCCTGGCCGTGCTGCTCACCGATTCCGACGCCACCGATGTCACGGATGCCGGGAGGACAGATGTCCGGTCGTGAGTTCTCCGGATTCGACGTCGACAGGATCAGCGAGGCCGTCCGGCAGCCGCCCCTCGACGAGCTGCGGTCCACGGCCCGGGCCCGCCGGCGCCGGTCGGCCGCGGCGGTGGCGACCGCAGTGGTCGCACTGGCCGGCGTGGCGGCCGTACCGCTCGTCGGCGCTCCGGACCGGACCAACCCGGTCGTGCCGGCCGAGCCGTCCGCCCGTCCCGACCACTCCGGCGACTTCACGATGACCGGTCCCGGCTCCGGCGTCGACGTCCGAAGGGATGGCTGTGTCCTGCGGTTCGCGGTCACCGGCGACGGCGGGCGGAGCTGGTCGGACCGGGACGCAGCCCAGTTCCGGGGCACGAGATGCGAGGCCAGCTCCACCTCGACGGGGGGCGACCTTTCCTACGCCGTCCTCAGCGACAGGTCCTACCTGGTCAGCGACGCCGGGTCGGTGCGTCTCTCCACCGACTTCGGCCGGACCTGGCGCGACGAAGCCGAGGCGATCGTGGCCGTTCCCTCGTTCCCGGCGACGGCCCGGGCGGTCTTCTGCGGGTACGGCTGCCCGGTGGTGCGGGAGCCACTGGCGGTCGACCCGTCGACCGGCACGGTGTACCGACTCACCGGCGACGCGCCGTCGGGACGTCCGTTGTTCGGCCTCTACCCCAGCCCGGACGGCACGATCTGGGCGACCTACCAGGCGACGACCAACCCGCAGCCGACCATCGCCCGCAGTGTGGACCGAGGCGCGACCTGGACCACCTCGGAGGTGGGGGCCGACACGACTGTGCTGGCGATGGTCGGGCTCGACCAGCGGGAGGGTTACCTGCTGACCGAGTCGTCGACCGCGGGAGGATCAACGCGGGTGCTGCGGACGGCGGACGGTGGGCAGAGCTGGACGGACACGGGCGCCAACCTGCCCGCCCAGCCGCACTGGGACCTCACGGCCGGCTCCGACGGAACCCTGCTGGCGGTCACCGCGGGAGCGGGCACCGAGCCCAACCGTCTCGCGCAACTCCTGGTCAGCTGGGACCAAGGGCGGACCTTTCTGATCGTCCGGGAGTACGGGCCGCTTGTCGGTTCGATCAGCGTCGCGCCCGGGTACGCCTGGCTCTTCGGCCGCGACGACGGCACCGCCGGAGAGCCGGACCACGTCCTCGTCACCACGGACGCGACCACCTGGACGCGCCTGAGGCTCTCGCCCTGAGGGCAGCGGGTGGGTAGCGTTCCACAATGGCAATCGCGTCGCCGCACAGACAGCTGGGGGTTGCGGTGCACGGCCTGACGGTGGTCGCCCTGGCCGGGCTGGTCCTCGCCGCGGCGGGAACCGCCGCCCTGTTCCCCACGCTGCTGAGCATCGTTTCGCGCAACGTCGTCGAGTCCTCGCGCGGGCGGGCCACCTCGATCGTGACGGCGGTGTCGTACCTCGGGTTCCTGCTGGGGCCGGTCTACGTCGGACTGTGGGCGTCCGCGACCGGCCTGCGGGGCGCGATGGTCGCGGTGGCGGCGCTCGGCGGGGCGCTCGCCGCGTTGGCCCTTCCGCTGCTGGCCCTGCGCCGGTACGCGGTGACGCCCCGGTCGGCGGCGCGGCAGCGGGACGAGGCCCGCGTCACCTCGGCGCTCAGCGTCTGACCGCCGACGACGGTCCCCATGGCCGGGGGTCGCTCGTGACATCATCGGCGGATGGACGTTCGTCGACTGGCGGCCATCGACATGTGGGGCGCCCACGGCACCCTTCGCCGACGGCGGATCATTCTTGCCGAGTTCGTCGTCGGCGTGGTGGTGATGGTGGCGTTGGGCGTCTGGCTGCTGGTGTCGACGGTCGGCGTGGGCACCCGGGCGATCGGCCTGTGGTTGATCGGCGCAGGTCTCAACTACGCCCCGCTCGCCTGGTACGCGATCAGGCTGATGCGCCCGGGTGCCCTCGACGCCGAACTGGCCGGCGTCGACACCGACCGGGAACTGCGCCGGTACACAGTCCTTCAGCTGTGGGTCTTCGTGCCGCTGTCGCTCGTCGTCTTCGACACGCTCATCCGGCGAAGGGGTCGGACGACCGCCAGCTGAAGAATCCCGCTAGCAGGAACCGTGCCAATTCACCTTTGTCACGATGACCTGGAGGTAGAAAATGTTTCCGCCAGGCGTCGCGCAGTGCGTGATGACAGTCGAATCGTTCTGCCAGGTGTGGTGGTATTCCACTTCGACGTTGGCGGATGTGTAGTTGTAGAACTGCTTCGTCGGGGCGCTGCCGACCCATGGGCCGGTGGTGACCAGGGACGGGGTCTCGGTGGGACCGGTGTTCGGGGGAGCCCAGTTGGGCCAGGCGCAGAACGTGCCCGACTGGCAGTTGCCGGGCGGCCACGGCTCGTCGGCCGGCGCGGCGGCGGAGGCCGACGCGGCGGGGGCAGCGGCCAGCAGAGCCGCGGTGGACAGGGCAAGCGCGAGGGATTTCAGTCGCACAGATCTCTCTTCTCCCCAGAGGACTCGGTCGATGAAAGTTACCACTGGGAAAGTTGAAAGGTCAAGTATCTGATTCACTACCGTCTAAGCTTTGAATAGTCTGTGAATCCCCTGATGGCGTGACGTGACGGAGGCCGTCGAAGAGGATCGCGGAAATCTGCCGGGCCTCCTGCTGCCATCCGGCGATGGCCCGCATTTCGCAGATGCCGCCCATCGCCCGCAGCAGTGTGCGCCCGGTGACGTCGTCGCGGATGGTGGCCGCTGCCGCTCCCGCCGCGAGCAACCGATCGAGTGACTGCGCCATCCGGGTGCGGGCGTCGTCGAAAACCGGAGAGTCGGTGGCCATGATGCTCTCCAGGGCCTCGGCCATGCCTTTGCCGATGGCGGCGTGGTCGACGAGCAGCAACAGGAAGCGACGCAGGGCTTCGTCCGGGGCGTGCCGCCCGAGGAGGTCCGCGGGGGCGGCGCACAGTTCGTCGACCTCCTGGCGGTAGACCGCCTCGACGAGAGCCTCGCGAGTGGCGAAGTGGCGGTAGAGCGTTCCCACCGAGACTCCCGCCTGCCGCGCGATCTCCTCCACCCCGGTGTCGGCCGCGCCGGCGAGGAACAGCTCCCGGGCCGTGGTCAGCAGCGCCTGGCGGTTGCGACGGGCGTCGGCACGCAGCGGCCGTGACGTGGGCAACAGATCCTCCGTAATATGAGTCCGACTCCGCTTATGTGTTAGCTTTCCGGAGTCCGGTTCACCTTACCGCAGAGGAACACACATGACCCACCAGGAAGAGGGCCTGACGGGCCTTCGTGTGCTGGTCACCGGCGGCAGCCGGGGCCTGGGGGAGGCGACCGTCCGCCGGTTCGCCGCCGCGGGGGCAACGGTCCTGACCGCATCGCGGGGTACGCCCCCGGAGGACCTGCCGGCCACCCACTTCCCCGCCGACCTCGCGACCGAGGACGGGGTGGCCGAACTCGGTCGGCTGATCATCGACCGTGTCGGCGGGGTGGACGTCCTGGTCGACAACGCCGCTGGTGCTAGTGCACCCGCGCCGACGCTTCAGCGCTCCGACACGTCGTGGTACGCGGACCTGGAGATGAACCTGCTCAGCGCCGTCCGGCTCGACCGGGCGCTGGTCCCCGGCATGGTCGAGCGAGGTTCCGGCGTCGTCGTACACGTCTCCTCGATCGCCAGCCGACTGCCGCAGCGCACCGAGGCGTCCTACGCGGCGGCCAAGGCGGCACTGAACGTCTACAGCCGCGAACTGGCCACCGAGGTGGGCCCGCACGGGGTCCGCGTGGTGTGTGTCCTGCCGGGCTTCGTGGCCACCGCCGGCGCCGACGAGCATCTGACCCACATGGCCGACCAGCAGGGCATCGACCTCGACGAACTCAAGCAACAGATCGTGGAGCACCTGAAGGTGCCGATGGGCCGGCCCGGCGATCCGGAGGACGTGGCCGAGATGATCGCCTTCCTCGCGTCCCGGCGGGCTAAGTGGATCACCGGCGCGGAGTTCCGCGTCGACGGCGGAATCATCCCGGTGGTCTGACATGACCATCAACCTTGCCGCCATCATCATCGACGCGGCGGACGTGGACACCGAAAGCAGCTTCTGGCACCGGTTGCTCGGCGGCTCGATCACGAAAACCGAGAACCATCACTTCCTGCGCGTCGACGGGTTCCCCGCAGTCGTGATCCAGCGAGCTCAGGGACACGTTCCGCCGGCCTGGCCGCAGAACGGCGCTCAGCAGTTGCACGTGGACCTGACCACCGATGACCTCGTATCAGCGGACAGAGCGGCGCTCGAAGCCGGCGCACGTCGGCTGCGCCCCACGGACGACGCCGATCTCGCCACCCACCAGGGCAGCCGCGTCTACGCCAGCCCCGCCGGACACCCCTTCTGCCTGCGGCCCGCCTGACACGCAAGCTACCCGGGCAAGCCGCAACCAGTTGCGGGGCATCCGTCAGACGTACACCTCCACATCGGACGTGGGGAGGTGACCAGCTTCCCCGTCTCTCTCGCACACCGCAGTGGCCCCAGGGCTGCCCGGGTCAGCGGTGCTGCGACGCGGGCATGCTCGCAGGCCCCAGAGGGGAGGCATCGAAACGCCCGCCGAGCGGCGGAGCGACGCTCTCGTCGAGCTGCCCGCCGTCAGCACCTGTCGGGAGGTAACCATCCTGCCGGGAACGGCGCAGAGTGAGCATGCCCGCCGCTCCGGTCAGCATCCCGGCAGCGAAGGCGAGGATCAGTGCCTGCCTCGCGGGGGACCTTCTCTTGCGTGCCATGACTACCCCCTGAATCCCATGTGGCTGCCTAGTGCCTGATTGTCGGACTCGACGCACGAAGCCCGCAGCCGATCGGCGGACTTACACGAGGACGAGTACTGCTCGCGTTCAGTCGTCCTGAGCTGCCGGTTTCCACGTGCGAAGACACGGCTGTGAGGAAGACTGGGACCATCAGCGGCGGTTTGCCTGTCCGACCCCTGTCGGACCACCGATGAAGGTGCGCGAGCGCCTGGTCATGGCTGACGGCGGAGCCGGCGAGCTGATCGGCGTGGCTGACAAGGAGTGGCGACGTTGAGTGATACGAACCTTGGCGCCCGCAGCGACCGCGGTAGTGAGTACGCCGACCTCTCCCGCCTGGTCCGAGACGCGGGCCTCCTCGACCGGCGACCCCGCCGCTACGCGGCACGGGTGACGGCGGTGCTGGGTTGTCTCGTAGTGCTGGGCGTGCTGTTCGTGCGGCTCGGGTCGTCGTGGTGGCAGACGGCTACCGCGGCCGGCGTCGCGGTGCTCCTCGCGCAGCTGGCGTTCCTCGGTCACGATGCCGGGCATCGGCAGATCTTCCGCTCCCGCCGGGCGAACGACGTGGTCGGCCTGGTGTGCGCCAACCTGGTCACCGGGATCAGTTACGGCTGGTGGGTCGACAAGCACAACCGCCACCACGCGAATCCGAACACCGAAGGCCGGGACCCCGACCTCGCGGTGGCTCCGCTGTCCTTCACCCCGGGTCAGGCTGCGGCGCAGCGCGGCCTGGGGGCGCTGTTCGTCCGGCACCAGGCGGCGCTGTTCTTCCCCCTGCTACTGATGGAAGGTCTGCATCTGCACGCCGCCAGCGTCCGCGCGGTCGTCAGCCGCGGCGGACTCAAGCGCCGACGAACCGAGGCCGGGCTGCTCGTCCTGCACTTCGCCGGCTACCTCGGGGCCGTGTTCCTGGTCCTGAGCGTTCCGCAGGCGATCGTGTTCATCCTGGTCAACCAGGCCCTCTTCGGGCTCTACCTGGGCAGCTCCTTCGCCCCGAACCACAAGGGCATGCCCATCCTGACCGAGGCCGACAACCTCGACTACCTACGCCGGCAGGTCCTCACCTCCCGCAACGTGCGCGGCGGCCCGTTCATCGACGCACTACTCGGTGGGCTCAACTACCAGATCGAACACCACCTCTTCCCCAGCATGCCCCGACCCAACCTCCACCACGCCCAGCCGCTGATCCGCCAGTTCTGCGCGGAACACGACATCGCGTACCACGAAACGACCCTCATCCAGTCCTGGGCGCAAGGGCTGGCACACCTACGGGCAATGGGTGCCGGATCGACCCGACCGGGCAACGGCTGAGACCGGTGCTCAGCCCGGTCAGCGGGTGAGGCCGACGAGCGTCGCCAGTCGCGCCACGCCGGCCGGCGCCGGCTGCGCGCGGGCCACGTCGGCGATCACGGTACGCGCCAACGGCCGGCACCGGACCTCGGCCGGCGCGACACTGTCCGCGTCCACGAGTGCGCGGGCGGCCCCGCGCAGGTCACCGACCTGGAGGTACGCCCGCGCGGCATCGACCAGGTACGCGCCCCGATACTCGGCCGGCAGCCGTCGCCACGCCTCCCGCCGCACGATCGCCGGGTGCCTCTGTAGTGCCTCGTCGGCGTCGCCCCGTGCCACCGCCACCAACACCCGGGTCAGCTCGACGGTGATCGGGGCGAAGCTGGTGCGGTGCTGGTCGTCGTACCCACGAAGGGTGGGGGCGACGCCCGCAGCCCGGTCGATCAGCTCGTCGGCGCAGCGGTGCTCGCCGCAGCCAGCGGCGGCGAGGGCGGCCTGGAGCAGCAGCGTCCCACCCACGGCCCGTTCCCAGCGATAGCCCTCGCGCTCGTGATCAAGAGGTTTGCGGGAACTTTGATCTCCAAAAGCGCCGCAAATCTCTTGATCACCGGCACGGGATGAGGATGGAAGGACGCGGTTGGCGGCGGCGAGCGTCGCGGTCAGGGCCAGGCGGTCGCGGTTTGACGCGCGGAGCGCCTGGCCGACCGCGACGGCCGCCGTGGCCGCGAGGATCGGGTCGTCGTGGGCGGCGGACATCGCCCGGTCGGCGGCCAGCCAGGCGAGGTCGGCCTCGCCGAGCTTCACCAGCAGCGACGAGGTGATCCGGTACGCCTGCACCAGCAGCTCCGCCGACCGCACGCCCTGGGCGGCGTCGAGCAGACCCGGCAACAGGCGCACCAACTGCCCGTAGTGCGCGTGCTGGTAGGTCAACCAGGCGTGCCCGACCTGCCTCCTCAACTCGTCCGTCTGCGGTGGAGCCTGCGGGATGTCGTAGCGGGCGAGCGCCGCCCGGATGTCGTCCACCCCGTCCGGCGTACTCGCCGGGGTGCTCCGCGGCTGGCCGAGCAACACCTCCGGGTCGACCCGCAGGACGTCTGCCAGTTCCTGGATGACCGAGTACCGGTCCAGGGAGCGGGCGCCCCGCTCGATCTTGTCCACCCAACTCTTCGACCTGCGCAGCCGGTCGGCGAGCATCTGCTGGGTCATCTGCCGCCGTACCCGCCAGCTCGCCACGCGACGGCCGATGGGGATGTCATCCCCTGTCACGCTTCCACCGCCGGTCCGGGACCGCGCGGGTCGTGTCGTCCACGGGCACGCGCTCCGCCTCGGCCTGAGCCAGAATGCGCTGCTTGGCAGCCTCCCGCTCGGCCGCCTCTCCGTCGTTCTCCGGAGCGTTGTCGTCCTGACCGCTCATCGCCGCCTCCTCTGGTCGAGGCCGGGCGGCTCACCCGCCGCACCTGGCCAGCGGGACGCGCTCACGTCCCAAAGCGGACAGTAGGGCGGATTGGTGATGCGGTGATTACTGGCAGTTATGCGGCCAGGTTGATGCCGATGCGGCCGGCGAGCAGGCGCAGGTCGTCGGGGATGGCACGACGCTGTGCGCGCTGGGCCAGGGTGACCACGGCGTCGCGGGCGAGGGGGTTGATGGCGAACGGAATCGGCGCTGCCCGCTCGGCCTGGACGAACGCGGCGAGGGCTTCGGCATCCCGCCGACCACCGTCCGCCAACGCGCGACCAAGATCGAGCCAGTAGGACTGCTGACGGATCGACGCTGCGAGAACCTGCGGACGGACGGTTCGGGACAGCTCGATGACGCGGCCAGAGTCGCCCTGCTCGGCGGCGATGGACATCTCCCAGAGCCCGACGTTGGTCGGTCCGAAGCCGCAGCCGTTGAAGCCAGCTCCGTCAGTCGGATCCCCGAGCGTTGCCGCCTCGCGGGCGGCCTCGGCAAGGTGATCGCGAGCTACGTCCAGACGACCGCTTACCGTCGAGGTCAACGCGGCCGACAGATGAAGTTGTCCGAGCATCTGTCGCACCCGCTCGTCGGCGGCGTTGGCTTGTAGCTCGGTCAGTGACCGGTCGGCGGCACGGGCCGCAACCGATGCGGATTCGATCGGCAGGCTTTGCGCATAGGCGAAGCGGGAGGCCGCGATCCATGCCGGGTCTTCGGTGCCTTCGGCGACCGCGCCAGCGAGCCGGGCGGCATTGAGGGCCAGGTGGCGATAGCCGATGTTTCGCAGACAGGTGGCGGCTTGATAGGCGACCTGGACGAGCACGATGCCGCCCACGGCGGCGGCTTCGAGCAACAGGACCGGGAGCATGCGCGCCATGGCCGGGTAGTTGCACGAGGTGCGAAGCTGCTCGGCGCGGGCGATCTCGGCGGTCAGGCGTTCCGGTGCGTAGGTTGACGGGCGGCGCTCGCCGTCCTCGATCTCGATCAGGGCCGACCAGATCGCCGGCACGCACTCGGCGGCGCTCTCACGAGCCGGATCACCGGGCTCCGTGCCTTGGCCGAGCAGGTCGGCAACCGTGACCTGGAGTGCGGCAGCGAGGGCGACCAGAGTGGAGCGACGGTCGATTGTCTTGCGACCCGACTCGACCTGCGACACGTACGACTGCGTGACACCGGCGAGCCCGGCGAGGACGGCCTGGGTCATCCCGCCCCGACGCATCCGCCAGTATCGAATCCTGGCGCCAATGGTCTCCGGCTTCTTCACCATGCCTGCATCCACCCCCGGGTAGAGGACCGGAAGAACCGGCCACGCCCGCTATCCCCTGGACGCTTGGACGGTACACCGACAGAGCGTCCAAGCGATGACGCTGCGTGCCCGAGGGCGCTCCACGCAAGTGGGTTTCGCGCCCTGGAGACTAGGAACTGAACCCCGATGTGCGATCGGCGCGGCGTCGGTCGACCTGATCCGTCCACCCCGCACGAACAAGGACTTCGGCGGCGACCTCACCAGGGGTGCGATCATTCTTGACAGTGAAGTCCTCGACGGTGGCGTCGGTCGGTAGTGACCCGTGCTCCTGCAGCCTCCGCAGGTGCTGCTCAAGCTTCGGTCCCGTGTCCCGTTGACGCAGGCGTTCGCGAACGGTGTCGACGTCCGTGATCAATCTGACCAGACGGACGTCACAGCCCACGAGACTCTCCGCATATCGTTCCCGCTGAGCCAGGCTGTCGATAACAGCAGCAACGACGACGACGCGTGCGCCAGCGGCTCTGAAATTGGCCCACACCGCCGCCAAGTTGGCGCATTTGAGTTCGTCGTGAAATCGCCCTCCTGTGGGGATCACGCTCGGTGGCGGCCCGAACTGAGCCAGCATGTCCGTGTCAACGACGGCCGTAATGTGGCCCGCTTTGGTGAGAACTCGTCCCAACGCGTCTGCCACTGTTGATTTCCCGACCCCGGCGACGCCGTTGAGGAGCAAGGCTCGACACGAAGAGGTGGGCACCGCTTCCCGCCCCGAGAGAGGCCGGGCCGATGCCCCCGCCTCTGGCTTCAGCACGAACCAGTAGTTGACCGTAGGACCCTGTGTGGCCAGGCCACCGCCCAATGATTCGTACAAGGCCCGGGCAGGAGCGTTCGCCTCGCTCGCCGTGAGGAACATGCGGGTAGCACCGACTTGTGTGCCAGCTGACATGAACGCCTGCAACAGTGCCCGACCGACCCCAAGCCGGCGGTGCTCCTGCGCCACCTGCAGCCGATGAAGGTAGAGCATCGAGGAGGTGTCGGGCCGGATCAGGTGATAACCCCAGCACCAACCGATGATGTCCGCAGCGTCAGAGGCCACGAAAGCCAAAACCCCGGGTCTCGCCAGGAACGCGTGACCGTTGCCAGCCGCTGCGCCGAACCTACGCGCCGCGCGATCAAAGAGTTGGACGTCACGTACGGATACTCGACGGATCACACGTCATTCTCACTGTTCCCCCCGCCGCAGGAACGCCCACAGCGCGGGCACCGACGCCGATGCGGCACGCGAGCAGGCGCGAGTCGTCGGGGACGGCTCGGCGCTGGGCGCGCTGGGCCAGGGTCACCACGGCGTCGTGGGCAAGCGGTTGATGGCGAACGAGATCGGTGCGGCCCGCTCGGCTGCACGGACACGGCGAGCGCCTCGACGTTTCTGCGACCCTCGTCAGCCAGGGCGTGACCGAGGTCGAGCCAGTAGGACTGCTGGCGGATCGACGCTGCACGGATCTGCGGTCGGACCGTCCGAGACAACTCGATGACCCGTCCGGACTTGCCCTGCTCCGTGGCGATGGACATCTCCCACAAGCCGACATTCGTTGGTCCGAACCCGCAGCCGTTGAAGCCGGCCCCGTCGACCGGATCCGCGAGCGTTGGGGGCTCCACAGGTCAGAGCGCCACGATCGCCGCAGTCTCCGCCGGCAACTCGATCCGGTCGCGCATCACCGTGACGCCCTCGCCCGTGGCCAGGAGCACCCGCCGCGCCACCCCAGGCAACGACACCCCCTGCCCCCGCCCAGCCAGGTTCGCCACGACGAGCGTGTCCCCCCGCCGCATCAGCAGAAACTGATCCCCGTGCTGCACCGAAACCGCGTGCATCCGAGGATCAGACAGGTCCGGAGTAGACCGACGCAGAGCGATCAACCGCTGGTAGAACGCCAGCATCGAAGCATGCTCAGGCTTGTCCAGCTCCGCCCAGTCCAACCGCGACCGCACAAAAGTCTGCGGGTCCTGAGGGTCAGGCACGTCCCCCTCGGGCCACCCGTGCGAGGCGAACTCCCGCCGCCGCCCGGTCCGCACCGCGGAGGCCAGCTCCGGCTCCGGGTGCGACGTGAAGAACTGCCAAGGCGTGGAGGCGGCCCACTCCTCCCCCATGAACAGCATGGGAGTGAACGGCGCCGTCATCAGCAACGTAGCCCCAACGCGGAGCATGGCAGGCGAGAGAGAAGCAGAGATCCGATCCCCGGTGGCCCGGTTCCCGATCTGGTCGTGGTTCTGCAAATACGCCACGAACCGGTGCCCAGGAATTCGAGGATCGACAGGCCGCCCGTGGTGCCGGTTACGGAAGCTCGACCAGGTGCCGGAGTGGAAGAACCCGCCCGTCAGCACGTCCGACAGCGTCTCCAGGGAGCCGAAGTCCCCGTAGTAGCCCTGCCGCTCCCCCGTCAGCAACGTGTGCAGCGCGTGGTGGGCGTCGTCGTTCCACTGGGCGTGCAGCCCGAACCCACCCGCCTCCCGAGGGGTGATCAGCCGCGGGTCGTTGAGGTCCGATTCGGCGATCAGCGACAACGGCCGCCCCAGGTGCGTCGACAGGGACTCGACGGCAACAGCCAGCTCTTCGAGCAGAGGCACCGCCCGGGTGTCCGGCAGCGCGTGCACAGCGTCCAGGCGCAGGCCGTCGACGTGGTAGTCGCGCAGCCACATCAGCACGCTGTCGATGATGTAGCGGCGTACCTCGTCGGAGTGCGGGCCGTCCAGGTTGATCGAGCGGCCCCAACTGTTGCTCTGCTCGGCGAGGTAGGGGCCGAACCGCGGCGCGTAGGCCCCGGAGGGCCCGAAATGGTTGTAGACGACGTCGAGGATCACCCCCAACCCCTTGGCGTGCGCGGCGTCGACGAACCGTTTCAGGCCGTCCGGGCCGCCGTAAGGCTCGTGCGGGGCGTACCAGCAGACGCCGTCGTACCCCCAGTTGTGTTCGCCGTTGAAGGCGTTGACCGGGAGCAGTTCGATCAGGTCGACGCCGAGCGACACGAGGTGGTCGAGGCGGTCGATGGCCGCGTCGAAGGTGCCCTCCGGGGTGAAGGTGCCGATGTGCAGCTCGTAGAGGATGCTGCCGGGCAGTTGCCGGCCGGTCCACGCGCTGTCGGACCAGTCGAAGGCGGAATGGTCGTACAGGCGGCTCGGCCCGTGCACACCCTCCGGCTGCCACGCCGAGCGCGGGTCGGGCAGCGGGGTGTCGTCATCGTCGAGCAGGAACGCGTAGTCGGGGCCGCCGTCGGGCACCTCGACCCGCCACCAGCCGTCGGCGGCGGCGCGCATCTCGTGGTCGGCGTCGCCCGGCAGGTGCAGCCGCACCCGCGTGGCGTCCGGCGCCCACACGGCGAATTCGGTCATGACGCAGCCTCCACGGAAGCGGTGGGAGGGGCCAGCAGAGCGACGGGATAGTCCGACAGAAGGTCGTCCAGAGGTGTCTCCCCGCCACTGTAGACCCGGCCGGTGAACAGGTCCTTCACCTCGTGAACGGGAAGCGACAGAGCTGTGTCGCACCAGCCACCGGCGCGCGCCAGACCCAGCGGCAGCCGGGTCGCCACGGCGATCGCGCCGCCCCTGTCGAAGGCCACCACGTGCCGGCCGACAGGCCCGTGCGCCGGCACCGGCCGGTAGCCGGTGAACAGCTCCGGGTGCGCCCGCCGCAACCGCAGCGTCCGCGACACGACGAGCAGCTTCGCCGCGCCGTCCGTGTCGACCGGGGGACGCCAGCCGTCGTCGAGCCGTGCCAGCATCTCCCGGCGTACGTCGAAGTCGACAGGCCGGCGGTTGTCCGGGTCGACGAGGGAGTTGTCCCACAGCTCGGTGCCCTGGTAGGTGTCCGGCACGCCGGGCATGGCGAGCTGGATGAGCTTCTGCCCGAGGGAGTTGCACCAGCCGGCCGGGGTGATGGCGGCGGCGAGTTCGGTCAGCTCGTCGTGCAGGCTCGGGTCGTCGTACATCATGTCGATCACCGCGTGCATGGCCTGCTCGAACGCCGGGTCCGGGTCCGCCCAACTGGTCGAGGCCGCGGCCTCCCGGGCGGCCTTCTCGGCGTACGCGTGCAGCCGCTCCCGTTCGATCGGCCACGCGCCGACGGCGGTCTGCCAGAGCAGGTGGGCGAACGCCGGGTCGGGCAGCGGCGCGTACTCCATCCAGGTCGTGACCTGCTCGGCCCAGCGCTGCGGCAGTTCGCTGAGCACGGCGAGCCTGGCGCGCACGTCCTCACCGCGCTTCGTGTCGTGGGTGGAGGTGGTGGTCATGCTCGCCGGCCAGCGGACCTGGCGGGCGGCGGCGAAGCGGTGGAACTCCGCAGGCGGCACCCCGAAGTGGGCGGGGCTGCCACCCACCTCGTTGAGCGCCACGAACCGGGTCCACCTGTAGAACGCGGTGTCCTCCACGCCCTTGGCCATCACCGCGCCGGTGAGCTGCGGGAACCGCTGGGCCAGCTCGTCGCCGGGGTCGCGCAGCCGGCGGGTCACCGCGTCCAGGGCGGTCGCCAGGTCGGGGCGGCGTCGGCCCGCCTCGGAGCGGGCCGCGGCGAGGTGCCGGGCGCCGTGCGGCGGGTAACCCCGGTACACCGGGAAGGCGGCGGCCAACTCGGCGAGGGCCGCCCGCGCCGCCTCGGTCGGCACCTCGGGGGCGAGCGCGGCCAGTCGGGTCAGCTCGGCGGCGAGCAGCTGGGTGGCGGCGGCCAGCTTCGTGGCGTGGGTCAGGTCCTCCCACGAGGTGTGCTTCCCGGTGAGTCGGGTGTCCAGCACCGTGAAGTCGCCCTCGGCGTCGGTGTCGACGAACAACCCGTTCACGGCGGCGAGGGCGTCGTAGCCGGTGGTGCCGTCCACCGGCCAGTCCGGCAGCTCCTCGCCGTACTCCAGGATCTTCTCCACCACGAGCCAGGCGTCCGGCGCGGCCTCGCGCAGCCGGGCCAGGTAGCCGGCGGGGTCGCGCAGGCCGTCCGGGTGGTCGACGCGGATGCCGTCGACCTCCCCGTCGGCGGCCCAGCGCAGGACCAGTTCGTGGGTGGCGGCGAACACCGCCGGGTCCTCCACCCGCAGGCCGGCCAGGCCCGCGATGGCGAAGAACCTGCGGTACGTCAGCTCGGCGTCCCCCCGACGCCACGAGATCAGCTCGTAGTGCTGCCTGTCGTGCACCTCCCGGGCGGTGCCGTCGCCGGTGCCGTCGGCGACCGGGAAGCGGTGCTCGTGGTAACGCAGCTCCCCGTCGACGAGCTTGAGGTCGTCCAGGGCTGACTCGTCGTCGGCGAGCACCGGCAGCAGCAGCCGACCCCGGTCCCAGTCGATGTCGAACCAGTCGGCGTACGACGAGTCGCGCCCCCGGCGCAGCACGTCCCACCAGGCCGGGTTGGCCGGCGGCACGGCGACGCCTGCGTGGTTGGGCACGATGTCGACGACCAGGCCGAGGTCCTTGTCGCGAAGCGCGCGCAGCAGCCGCTGCCGGGCGGCCTCACCGCCCAGCTCCGGGTTGACCGCCCGGTGATCGACCACGTCGTAGCCGTGCTGAGAGCCGGGCGTAGCGGCCAGCAGGGGTGCGGTGTAGAGGTGGCTGACGCCCAGATCGGCGAGGTAGTCGAGGATGCCGGCGGTGGCGTCCAGGTCGAAGCCGGGGCGGACCTGAATGCGGTAGGTGGCCCTTACAGGGGTGGCCGGCATGTCAGATCGTCCTCTCCAGCACGACGAGGGAACGGTCCGGCACCCGGATGGTGCCGCCCGCGCTGATCACCGTGACGTCGTCCGGTTCGGGTTCGGCGGTGCTGATCACCCGTTCCCACTTCTGGCCGTACTCGCTGCCCGGCATGGTGAAGTCAAGCGGCGCGTCGTGGGCGTTGAAGCAGAGCAGGAACGAGGCGTCGTGGTGCTTCTGGCCGTACTGGCCGCGCTCACGGATGCCCTCGCCGTTGACGAACAGCGCCACCGAGCGGCCGAAGTCGTTGCCCCAGTCCTCGCCTGTCATCTCCCGCCCGTCCGGGGTGTACCAGGCCAGGTCCGGCAGCGGCTCGTCGATGCCGCGCCCACCGACGGGCAGACCGGTGAAGAACCGGCGGCGGCGGAACACCTGGTGCCGCTTGCGGAACGCGGTGAGCGTGCGGACGAACTCCAGCAGCTGTTCGTCGGCGTTGTCCCAGTCCACCCAGGCCAACTCGCTGTCCTGGCAGTAGACGTTGTTGTTGCCGCGCTGCGTGCGGCCCAACTCGTCGCCGTGGCCGATCATCGGCACGCCCTGCGACAGCATGAGGGTGGCCAGGAAGTTACGCCGCTGCTTGGCGCGCAGCGCGAGCACCGCCTCGTCGTCGGTCTCGCCCTCCACGCCGCAGTTCCACGACCGGTTGTGGCTCTCGCCGTCCCGGTTTTCCTCGCCGTTGGCCTCGTTGTGCTTGTCGTTGTACGACACCAGGTCGTTGAGGGTGAACCCGTCGTGCACGGTGACGAAGTTGATGCTGTGGAACGGACGCCGCCCGTCGTCCTGGTAGAGGTCGGCCGAGCCGGAGATGCGCGAGGCGAACTCGGCGAGGGTGGCCGGCTCGCCGCGCCAGAAGTCCCGCACCGTGTCGCGGTACTTGCCGTTCCACTCCGTCCACAGCGGCGGGAAGTTGCCCACCTGGTACCCGCCCGGGCCGACGTCCCACGGCTCGGCGATCAGCTTGACCTGGCTCACCACCGGGTCCTGCTGCACCACCTCGAAGAACGTCGACAGCCTGTCCACCTCGTAGAACTCGCGGGCCAGGGTGGCCGCCAGGTCGAACCGGAACCCGTCGACGTGCATCTCGGTCACCCAGTAGCGCAGCGAATCCATGATCAGTTGCAGGGAGTGCGGGCTGCGGACGTTCAGGCTGTTGCCGGTGCCCGTGTAGTCGACGAAGTAGCGCCTGTCCTCCTCGCTGAGCCGGTAGTAGCTCGGGGCGTCCACGCCCTTGAAGCTCAACGTCGGCCCGAGGTGGTTGCCCTCGGCTGTGTGGTTGTAGACCACGTCGAGGATGACCTCGATGCCGGCCGCGTGCAGCGCCTTGACCATCCCCCGGAACTCCTGCACCTGCTGCCCCAGGCGGCCCAGCGCCGAGTAGCCGTGGTGCGGGGCGAAGAAGCCGATGGTGTTGTAGCCCCAGTAGTTGCGCAGGCCCAGGTCGACCAGGCGATGGTCGTGCACGAACTGGTGCACGGGCATCAGCTCGATCGCTGTCACCCCGAGCCGGGTCAGGTAGTCGATCATCGGCGGGGAGGCGATGCCGGCGTACGTGCCGCGCAGCTCCTCCGGGATGTCCGGGTGCCGCATGGTCAACCCGCGTACGTGCGCCTCGTAGATCACCGAGTGGTGGTACGGGGTGCGGGGCGGCTTGTCGTTGCCCCAGTCGAAGTACGGGTTCACCACCACCGACTTGGGCATGAACGGCGCCGAGTCGGTCTCGTTCATCCGCTCGGGCTCGCCCATGTCGTAGTCGTAGACCGCCGGGTCCCACTCGACGTCGCCGTCGATGGCCTTCGCGTACGGGTCGAGCAGCAGCTTGTGCGGATTGCAGCGCAGCCCGTTCGCCGGGTCGTACGGGCCGTGCACCCGGTAGCCGTAGCGCTGCCCCGGCTCGATGCCCGGCAGGTACGCGTGCCAGACGTACGCGTCCACCTCCCGCAGCTCGACGCGGCGCTCAGCGCCGGTGTCCCACTCGTCGAAGAGGCACAACTCGATTCGCTCGGCCACCTCCGAGAAGATGGCGAAGTTGGTGCCCATACCGTCGTACGTGGCGCCCAGCGGATACCGCTCGCCCGGCCAGACCTGCATGTCGCTCCCTCAAAGCACGGTCATGTGCGCGGGTATTGCCCTGCGCCCCGGCACGCCAATCCATCCTTTCAGGCGATGGTCGAAATCCACCTGTCTGATGCGCGCTACACCCCTCAGGTGTCTTCCGTCACCATGGCGGCTCTCAAGGTGCGGTATCGCGCTCGATGCCCTTTGCTGGTTGGGGACACGCGCCCGCGCGCGCCCACTCGGCCCTCGGCCACCCCGACACCTCACGCTTCGCCGCCACCGATGCCGGCGCGCACCACCATGCATGGACGGAGATTGATGTGACGACCCTGCGGGTCGGCGAGCAGCTCGCTGGCGCCACGGACCGGGCCCACCGGCCCACCCTCACCTCCCGGCCCGCGCAGCCTGGCGCGGCGGTGCCGCCGCAGCCCGGCCCGGGAGTTCCGCCGCAGACCCGTCGCATCCTGATGCTGTCCTGGGAGTACCCGCCGGTGCTCGTCGGCGGCCTCGGCCGCCACGTCCACGCCCTCTCCGTCGCGCTCGCCGCCGCCGGCCACGAGGTCACGGTCGTCACCCGCCACAGCGACGGCGCACCCCTGGAGGAGTACGCCGACGG
>NZ_JBVJGN010000013.1:0-183679 GCF_055587305.1 Micromonospora sp. NPDC047521
ACCGCTTTGTTTTTGTTTGTTCCTTTATTTCCGTGGTTTGACCCCCCCAACCCCCCCCCCACCCCCCCCCCCCCCCCCGGGGGGGGGGGGGGGCCCCCCCCCCCCCCCGCCACACGCGTGTCGGGACTCGTCGAAAGTTTCGACAGCATTCCGGATCATCTGACGAATGGCCGCGTCCATCCATGATCATCCAGTTCGAACTCCACCGTCCGGCCACTGCGGAACGCCCGGTCGAACCATCCGACGCCGATGCAGACGCTTCCGGAGCACTTCCGGAAGTTGTTGACGCGCCGGAAATCACGCTGCAATACTCCGATTCATTCAGGTCGATGCGATGAGCCTCGTCGGTGTCGATCGACCGTCCCACCCATACCCACCTGTCCGCCGCGCGCCGCCGCATGTCCAGGCGCGTGCGGGCTTGGCCGAAGGGGCACCAGATGAGCACAGTCTCCGCTGGCACGGTCGGAGGGCCCAAGCGACTTCGCGCGGCGCTCGCCGTCCTCGCCACCGCCGTCGCGACCTGCGGCGTCGTCATCGCCGCCACCGCCACCCCGTCGAGCGCCGCCACCTGCAACGGCTACGTCGGGCTGACCTTCGACGACGGACCGACAGGCAGCACCAGCGCGCTGCTGAACGTGCTGCGCGCCAACGGCGTCCGGGCAACGATGTTCAACGTCGGGCAGAACGTGCAGAACAACAGGTCGGCGGCCCAGGCGCAGGTGGCCGCCGGCATGTGGGTCGGCAACCACAGCTGGAACCACTCGCACATGACCTCGATGAGCCAGTCGCAGATGCAGTCCGACCTGTCGCAGACGAGCTCGGCGATCCAGTCGGCCACCGGGAGCCGACCGCAGTTGTTCCGCCCGCCGTACGGGGAGACCAACGGCACCCTGCAGTCCGTCGCCTCGTCACTCGGTATGCGGCAGGTGATCTGGGACGTGGACTCCCAGGACTGGAACGGCGCCAGCGTCAGCCAGATCGTCTCCAACGCCAGCCGGCTGCAGAGCGGGCAGGTCATCCTCATGCACGACGGGATCCAGAACACCCGCGACGCCATCCCGCAGATCATGGCCAACCTCACCAGCCGCAACCTGTGCCCCGGCATGATCTCGCCGTCCACCGGACGCGCCGTCGCGCCGGACGGCACCACCCCACCGACCGGCGGCGGCACCACCCCACCGCCCAGCGGCAGTTGCACAGCGGCGGCGACGACCACGAACGTCTGGGGTGACAGGTACAACACCTCGGTGACGGTCAGCGGCGCCAGCACCTGGACCGTGGTCGTGGCAATCCCCTCACCCCAGCAGGTCTCCACCACCTGGAACGGCACCGCCTCCTGGGACGGCAGCGGCAACATGACCATGCGGTCCAACGGCAGCGGCAACACCTTCGGCTTCACCACGATGTTCAACGGCAACAGCGGCGCCCGACCGCAGATCCGTTCCTGTACCGCCGGCTGAACGCCGACGGCTCCACCGGCCGTGCGTGGCGACTCGGCGGTCGCCACGCACGGCCACCCCGTGCCACCACCTCTCACCCCGCCGACGTGCCGACGCGTGGGGTGCAGCACGGCCACCCAGGTGCGTACAGTTCCGGGTCGGACGTGGGCGGGCCGGAATGATCCGGCGTGGGGAACGGGACGAGACGAAGACGCATGACGGCGGACAGCATTACCGAAAACGGTCAGGACGGGATCGACCAGGACCGGCTGGAGACCTGTCTCAGCGTCTTCGAGGCGCTGGAGTCCCTGCCACCCGACCACCCCGACGTGGTGCGGGTGCAGCGGGCCACCGCGAAGCTGTACAAGGTGATCAAGCAGCGGCGGCGCGAGGAACGGCGGGACGCCATCCTGGCCGCCGACCGCGCCGTGACGGAGGCCACCGCCACCGGCGCCCCGGGCCGGATCGACGACGAGACCCAGGGCATCCCCCTCGCCTCGCCCACCACCGGCACCACCGCCGGCTTCCTGCACAACCCGCGCGGCTGCTACATCTGCAAGCAGCGCTACCGCGAGGTCGACGCCTTCTACCACCAGCTCTGCCCGTCCTGCGCCGCGCTCAACCGGGAACGCCGCGACGCCCGTACCGACCTGACCGGTCG
Source organism: Micromonospora sp. NPDC047521 (assembly GCF_055587305.1). Lineage (NCBI taxonomy): Bacteria > Bacillati > Actinomycetota > Actinomycetes > Micromonosporales > Micromonosporaceae > Micromonospora > Micromonospora sp. NPDC047521. Next base: position 2,101 of record NZ_JBVJGN010000013.1, read on the forward strand.
GCGCGCCCTGCTGACCGGCGGCCGGGCAAAGATCGGCATGTACATCGCGTTGCGGCTGCTGCGCGACGGCGCCCACACGACAGTCACCACGCGCTTCCCCCACGACGCGGTCCGCCGGTTCGCCGCGATGCCGGACAGCGCCGACTGGCTGCACCGCCTGCGGATCGTCGGGATCGACCTGCGCGACCCGGCCCAGGTGATCGCCCTCGCCGACTCGGTCAGCAGCCAGGGACCGCTGGACATCCTGATCAACAACGCGGCGCAGACCGTTCGCCGCTCCCCCGGGGCGTACGCCCAGCTCGCGGCCGCGGAGTCCGCGGCCCTGCCGGACGGTCCGCTGCCCGAGCTGATCACGTTCGCCAAGCCCGAGGGCCAGGGCGGCCCGGCGGGCAGCCTGACCGCCGGCCCGCAGTCGACCGCGCTCACCCCGCACGCGCTCACCGCCCTGGCGCTGACCAGCGGCTCGGCCTCACCGGAGCGGATCGCCGCGTCCACCGCCATCGACGCCGGGGGCCTGGTGCCGGACCTCGACCCGGTGAACAGCTGGGTCCAGCGGGTGCACGAGGTCGACCCGGTCGAACTGCTCGAGGTGCAACTGTGCAACGTGACCGCGCCGTTCGTGCTGGTCAGCCGCCTGCGCCCGGCGATGGCCGCAGCGCCGGCCCGCCGCAAGTACGTGGTGAACGTCTCGGCGATGGAGGGCCAGTTCGGCCGCGGCTACAAGGGGCCGGGGCACCCGCACACCAACATGGCCAAGGCCGCGTTGAACATGCTGACCCGCACCAGCGCCCAGGAGATGCTTACCGACGGCATCCTGATGACGAGCGTGGACACCGGCTGGATCACCGACGAGCGGCCGCACCCGACGAAGATGCGCCTGGCCGACGAGGGTTTCCACGCCCCACTCGACCTGGTCGACGGCGCCGCGCGGGTGTACGACCCGATCGTGCGCGGCGAGCAGGGCGAGGACCTGCACGGGGTCTTCCTGAAGGACTACGCGCCCTGCGCCTGGTGATCGACGTTCCACCCGCTCGACGAGGAGAAGACATGCCATCCGACCATGACCAGTGGCCGACGCTCGACGATCTGCTGCGCGAGGAGAGCGAGCTGGAACTCGCGGGCCTGACCGAGACCGACGCGTACGAGCTGGGTGTGCTGGCCGTCACGGCCGCCGCGCAGCAGCGGCTCCCGGTCTCGGTAGGGGTGTGGAGGGCCGGGCGTCAGCTGTTCCACTGCGGTCTGCCGGGCTCGACGGCCGACAACGACGGGTGGCTGCGCCGCAAGGGTCGGGTGGTCATGCGGTTCGAGCACTCGTCGCTGTACATGGCCCGGCTCTGCCAGGACAAGCAGACGACGCTCACCGAGAAGTTCGGTCTGCCCGCCTCGCGGTACGCCGCCGCCGGCGGCGCGGTGCCGCTGCGTGTTCGCGGCACGGGCGTCGTGGGCTGGTTCGGAGTGTCCGGGCTCCCGCAGCTCGACGACCACCGCTTCGTCGTCGACATCCTCGGCAGACTCCCGCGCTGACCCCGCCGCCCGTGGGCCGGACCCACCGGCCCGGCCCACGGGCGAGCGTCAGCGGCCGGCGCGCAGGTTGGCGCGCAGAGACCGCAGGAGAATCCCCGGGGTGCTCAGCGTGCGCGGATGCTCCCGCATCGAGACGACGTCGTTGAACCGCCTGGCGACCGCGACGTCGGTGACCGTCGCCGCCACGATCTGCCGGCCCGCCCAGCTGGAGAGCCGGTAGCCGCGCGGGTAGGGCCCCTCGACGTGGGGCAGCGCCAGGTCGGCCGATGTCGAGATCGACCAGGCCGCGTCCACCACGACCTTCTGCATGTCGAGGTACGCGCGGGCGGGCACGCTCAGGTCCGGGTCGGAGCGCAGGTACGTCGACAGGCACGCCGCGTGCAGCGCGGCCGCAGTCATCCCCTGCCCGTACACCGGGTTGAACGAGGCGACGGCGTCCCCGACGCTGACGAGCCCGGCGGGGAACCGTGCCAACGCGTGGAAGTCCCGTCGCCGGCTGTCCGCGTGCGCGTACGTCCGGACGTCACCGATCATCTCGCTGCCGGCGACCTCGCCGAACTCCGGCGGGAACTGCTCACGCAGCCGGCGTACGAAGTCCTCGGCGGTACGACCCGGGCGATGGTCCCCGTACCCGGCCATCATGGCCATCCACCTGCCGTCCTCGATGGCGAAGAACGCGGCACCCGCCACGTCCGAGGACATCTTCGGGCTGAGCAGCGCCATGACGACCGCCAGGTCGGGGCTCACCTCGGTGCGCCGGAACAGCGCCGTCGCGTAGTTCAGGTGCACAGTCATCCGCCGCGTGACGGGCCGCTCCCAGTCGCCCTGCTCCAGCCAGTCCGACAGTCTGCTCGACCGCCCCATGGCGTCCACCACGAGGTCGGCGCTCTCCGCGCCCGGCAGTCCGTCCACATCGCAGCGGACCCCGGCGACGGCGGCCCCGTCGAACACGAGGCCTGTGGCGCGGGCGACCACCGTCTTGACGTTGGGAAGCCGCAGCACCTGCTGGCGGATCAGCCCCTCCAGCAGCGGCCGGCTCCCCGCCAGGCTGTCGGCGTCGTCGGGCACGACAACCTTCAACCGACCGTCGAGGTACGTCCGTCTGGCCGAGGGCCGAGCCTCTACCGCCCCCGCCGCCAGGGCCTGCTCGCGAAAGCCGGGGAACAGCCGTTCGAGCTGGAGGAGCCCACCGGGCAGCAACGCGTGCAGCTGCGTGCCCTGCGGGACACCGGGCCGCTCGCCGGCCACCTGGAGGTCGTCACGCTCGATGATGACAACACTCTGCGCGTAGTCGGACAGCACCCGCGCGGCGAGCAGCCCGGCGACGCTGCCGCCGACCACGACGGCCTTGCCCACGACCGGCGACGCCTGGCCGGGAGGCGATGCGGCGTTGAGCGCGGCGAAGACCTTTGCCGGAGAGAGGGACATCGTGCTCTCCAAAAGTTACGGGGCGTGGCGCCTCCCCGAGCCCGTCGGCGGACGCTACGCGGGACGGGGGCGGTGGACGGCCGTTCAGACAATGCCCATCGATCGTTGCACACACGTCGGACGTCGCCCGGACGGCTCCACCCGGGTGTCGGATACCGGCCAGCACGCTGGACGAGGTCGACGTTCGGGTGAGCCGCTCTGGCGTCACCTTCCGTCGGCTGTCACGATCACCCGATGCCCATCGCCCGTCGTACCCTGCTCGGAGCTGGCCTGGCCGCCGCGACCTCTGCCCTGACCGGCTGCGGCGACCACGGCGCGACAGTCGGCGACGGCCCGACAGGCGCGGTCACCGCGACCGACGCGGCGGGCAACAGGGTGGGATTCGGCACGGCCGGGCAGAGCCCGGCGGCCTCCGGCGCCCCGTCCCCGAGTGGTGTCGCCCCGCCCGCCGGTCAGGCCCGCTACGCCGCGGACGTGACCGCCCTGCTCCGGCGGCACCTGCCCGGCACCCCGCAGACCGTCCAGCACAAGGGCTTCCCCGGCGCGGTCGCGGTCGTCCTGGTCGGCGGGAAGACGACTGTGCACACGGCCGTCGGTGAGGCGCTGCGGTACGGGGCCGGCCCCAGGCTGCTCCCCGCGAACCAACGCGTCGCGATGCGACCCGACTCCGTCTTCGATCTCGCCTCGGTCACCAAGGTCTACACCGCCATCCTGCTGCTCCAGCAGGTCGACAGGGGACGTGTCGAGCTGGCCGCGCCGGTCCGCGACTACCTGCCCGGCTTCACCGGTGCCGGCAAGGACCGGATCACCGTCGAGATGCTGCTCACCCACACCAGCGGCCTCCCCGTCGGCGCGAAGGTCACCGGCCTGCCGGACAACGCGGCCCGCTGGAACGCAGTGCTCGCCACGCCGCTGGTCTCCGGCGCCGTGCCCGGTGACACGTTCCGCTACTCAAGCGTCGGGCTCATGGTCGCCGGCAGGATCGTCGAGAAGGTCACCGGTCAACGCCTCGACCAGGCTCTCAAGTCCAACCTCACAGGTCCGCTGGGCCTGCGCGACACCGGCTTCAACCCCGCCACGTGGCTGTCCGCCGGTGCCCGGACCGCCCGCCTGGTCGCCACCGACGCCCGCTCCTCGCGCGGCCTGCTGCGCGGCACAGTCCACGACGACGTCGCCAACCACCTCGGCGGGGTCGCCGGTCACGCGGGCATCTTCGCCACCGCCACCGACCTCGCCGCCGTCGGTCAGCTCCTTCTCGACGGCGGCGCCTACCGGGGCAGGCGGATCCTCGCCGCGGCGACTGTGCGACGGATGCTCACCAACCTCAACGCCGGGAAGCCGGCCGTCGACCCGGAGCGCCCCCGCCGCACCTCGGCCCACGGCCTCGGGGTGGTGCTCAACCAAGCCTGGTTCATGGGTGGGCTGGCATCGGCGCGGACCTTCGGCCACACCGGGTTCGCCGGTCCCTCGCTCCTGGTGGACCCCGGCCGCCAACTCGTCCTCGCGCTGCTCACCAACCGGGCGCACCCCAACTGGAGCTGGGCGAACCCGGATCCGGTCCGGGCCGCCGTCGGCGACCTGCTGGCCACGAAGGTGCGCTGACCGCAGGCCGTCGGGTCCGCCGCGACCTCACCGTCGCCCCGCCGTACGCGCCCGCGTCGAGCGGCGGCCGAGGGTGAGCGCGATCATCACCAGGGCCAGCGCCCAGACGATCACGAAGCTCCGGAGCGGCCGATCCTGCGTTGACGCACCCACGGCCCCTCCGACGGCGTAGCTGACCAGGCAGAGCAGCCCGATCATGGCGAGCCGGCGAACACGTGAGGTGTCGCCACGACCGAAGACCCACTCGGCGAGACCCTGGGTGGTACGCAGCAGGGTCCCGGTCTGGTACGACGTCGCCGTCTGCACACCGAGGGTACGGACCACGAGGCCGCCGAGGATGCCGGTGGGGAAGGCGCACAGGACGGTCAGCAGGGTGCGTTCGGTCGGCGAATCGTGACCCGAGTCGAGCCCCAGGTCGACAAGTCCCCAGACGACGAGCAGCACGAACATGACGCCCAGTTCCACGGTGGGCGGTGCGATCGGACCGGCCGCCGGGATCCGTCGGAGGCCGGCACCGAGCAGACCACCGAGACCGAAGGCGACAAGAGACGCCAGGGCGGACTGCCAGGACGCAGGATGCCCGGCCAGTCCCACGCCTACGAAAACCACGTTTCCGGTCTGATTTCCCACGAAGACCCTGTACCGCAGGATCGCGAAGCCGTCGACCACGCCGGCCAGGACGACGCCCATCGTCAACGCGAACAACGGTCCCCGGAAGGCCACTTCGGTCGTCCGCCACCGGTCCGGTGAGACCTGGGTCGATCGTCCGGATCCGGCCTGCGACTTAGACATTCGACACCCTTCCCGAAACGCATGTCGTAAAACACCCGCTCAGGGCGGCCGAATGGCGCGATCGCGCGATTCACCAGGCGACTCCGGTGCGAAATCGTAGGCAGGGAGACACGAGGCGCGAGGACCAGCCGCCTTGCGACGACACCGGACGGAGAAGGAGGACGCGATGGACCAGGCCCGCATGGCCAGAATGCGCCTGAAGCTCTACTCGTTCGCCCTCGTGGCCGTTGCCGGAATCGTCGTCGGCGCTCCCCTGTGGAGCGTCCTGGCGCCGATCTTCATCTGTGTCGCCATTCCGTTCGCGGTCGCGGCCCAGGGCGTCGGGCCGGTCCGCGCGCTGCTGCTGCCGTCCCGGGGGCCTCACCCCGACGACGCCCGTCCACCACGCGCGGATCAGCTGACGGTCGAGGTGCGGCGCTGAGTTCCCACAGCGACTGCGGGGCTCAGACGCCGGGATCCCGGGCGTCCCAGGCTCGGGCGAGCGCCACCCTGCTCCGGACGCCGAGCTTGCCGTAGATGGCCCGCAGGTGGGTGTCCACGGTGTGGAACGACAGGAAGAGCTCGCTCGCCGCCTGCCGCTTCGTCGCGCCACGCGCCAGCAGTTCGGCGACCCGGGCCTCGGCGGGGGTGAGCGCGTCGACGCCGCCGGAGCGCGCCGGAGCGCCGCTCAGGTCCCGGTCGCCGATGGCGCGGTTGACCCGCAGGGCCTGGTCCTCGTCGCCGCTGGCGCCGAGGCGTGCGGAGAGCGCGGCGCAGGTCTCCGAGGCGGCGAGCGCCTCCGGCGCCGGGACCCCCGGTGAGCGGGCCAGGTCAAGCAGCGCGTCGGCCAACGCCGGGCGCGCGGACGTGGTCCGCAGCCGGGCAACGGCCGTCCGCAACGCGTCGGGATCACCCGTGACGAGCCCGTCCACGTGATGGGCGACGCCTCGCCACAGCCGGTCGTTCGTCCTGACGGCGACCCGCTTCAGGTGATTGGCGAGCGCCTGGGCCCGCGGCGTGTCGCCGAGCGCGAGCGCGGCACGGACCAGTCGTGGCCCGCAATGCGGCACCAGAAGCAGCTGAGCCAGCGAACGTCCGGTCATGTCGATGGTGGCCCGAATGAGCGCCCCGTGGCGTTGCGGTTCGGGATCCCCGGCGACGGCACAGCCCAGGCGGTACCACTGCATGCCGTCCGGCCAGTGCGGCGCGGGTTGCTCGGACGCCAGCAGCGCGCGTGCCACCGTCACCTCGCCCCGGTGCAGGAGAACCTCCACCACCGTGGCGAGCAGGCTGAGGCGTGCGCCGTCCAGCCGGGCGTCGCCGGGCCCCTTGAGCGCCAGCCGGGCACGCGCCTCGGCCTCGGAGAACTCCCCCACCGCGAGGCGCGCGACGCAGTCCAGGGCGGTGACCAGCGGCCGCGCCGCCACCTCGAAGGTGTCGATCTCCGTGGTGAGGGCGTCGAGGGCGGTTCGCGCCTCGGCGAAGCGGCCCCGCGAGATGTCGTTGGCGATCCGATCGACGCGCAGGAACAGCATCTGGCTCCGCGCCGCAGGTTCGGCGGCGTCCGCCTCGCGCAGGATCCGCCCGGCACGCGGCAGATGCCCGGAGCCGGTGGCGCCGGCCGCGCGGGCCATGGCCAACCGGACCGCGCCGCCGGCCGTCGGCGCGGTGGCCTGCGCCCGCTCGGCCTCGACGAGCAGCCGATCGGCGTCCCGGTGGCCGTACCGGGCCGCCACCTCGGCGAGCATCGTCAGGACCCAGCTTCGGCCTGCGGCATCCGGGTGCTGTTCCAGCGCTCGTTCCAGGTAGGCCATGGACAGGAAGGGGCGCTGGGACGCGTAGAAGGCGCCCATGCGGTCGAACACGACGGCGCGCTGGTGCGGCCCGTACCGGTCGGCGGTCACCTCGTCGTGCAGCAACGCCAACGCCTCGGTGAGCCGCGCGGCCAGGAAGAGGTTGTCGGCGGTGGCGATGAGCCAGTCCAGGCGGGCAGCCGGCTCGTCGGGCGCGCCCTGGGCGAGCAGCAGGTCCGCCGCGAGTGTCGGGCTCACCGCCGGTTCGGTCACGAGGTGGGCGGCCGCCGTCCGAGCGGCGGCGCTCGCCAGCGGCACGGCCCGCAGCATCTGACTGGCGGCCTGGGCCGGGTGTCCCGTCTCGGCCAGCACCACGGCCGCCGTCTCGTGCAGTGCGCGACGCTCGGGCGGCGCGACGGAACCCAGTACCGCGTCGCGCAGCTCGGGCGAGGCCAGTCGCAGCCCGACCGGCGTGTCGACCAGGAGATCGTCGGCGATCAACGCCGCCACCGTCGCGTCGAGGGGCCGTACCGGCTCGTGGCCTGATCGGGCGATCATCTGGTCGAGAAACCACCCGTCGCACGGGGCGTCCGCGACCGCGACCGCGAGGAGCACGCGGCGTTCGTCCGCTGCCATGGTCGACGGCCCGCCGGTGTGCACGGTGTGACGATTGGTCAACGACGTCTCAGGCAACGGAAACCCACCTCTGGTCAACGCTTCCCGACAACCGCCGCAGGCCGTGGCGTTGCGGGTCGGACCCGTCACCGCGAGGCTAACCAGGCCGAAAGCCGGTCAGGACCGATTCGGCGCACAAAGGCGAAACAGATTTCGGGCAGTCGGGCGAGCCGCGGACAACCCGATACGGACGGGCGGACCGAATGGCCGCGAACACCCCACCGGCCGTATCGTGGGAGACGGAAGCAACGATCCGTCATCTTCGATGAGGTGCCACCCGGGGTCGAGGAGAATCTGATGATTCATCTGGCGACGGTCATCGCGATCGCGGGTGTCCTGCTCGTCGGTGTCGTGGTACTGGTCCGCCGGCCGGTCGACACTCCGCACGTCGTCCGATGGTCGGCCCTCGCGATCACCGTTCTGGTGGCCGCCATGCTGACTCCCTTCACCGTGGACGATTCCGGGGCCGCGGCCAGCTACCTGCTCGGGGTGCCAGTCGTCGCCGCGATGCTGCCGGTCCTCGCCCAGCGGTTCGCTCGGGCGGACAGGCTCGCCGACCTGGTCGCCGCGCTTGTCATCGCCGGATGGGGGCTGCTGCTCGGGCTGGGCATCGGGGGCGCGTTCCTGCCGGCGGCGGTGCTCCTCGTCGCCAGCGCCGCCGGCGCGGGTGGGTCGCGGATGGCCGCGACCGAGCAGCCGTGACAAGCCACCGAGGCGGCGACCACGAGACCCCGGTCCGAAGTGGTGCCTCGACAGCGGGTCCGTGCGGCGAGGATCAAAGATGCGGAGTGTCGGCGACGCCGCCGATTACAGTCTTCCCAAAAGAAGCAGGTGCCCGAGTTCAACGTCGGCTGCACAACCACCTCGACCGCCGTTTCGTTGCGGGCGTCGAAGGCCACCACCTGCAATTCCCCCGACGACCAGTCCGCCTACCGGGTGCCGACCATGCACCAGAACGGCACTGTCGTCGACCCGACGGAGGTGACCGTCTACCACGGTTCCCGGCTCAAGGACCCGAGCAGGACGCAGCCGTTCCCGTTCGGCCTGCGCATGATCACCGGTAACGCCAAGAACCAGGTGGACGCCCCCGACAAGCAGGACAACCACTTCTGGTGCGCCGGAATCGGCGGCGAGATCGGCCGCAGCGCCGACACGACCTTCCCGGTGTGCGCGAAGACCGCGCACACCGTCCGGCAGATCACTGCCCGAAGAGCCACCCGGCGCCGGTCCCCTCGGTGTCGTTCGTCATCTCGTACCCGCTGAGCGCGAACACCGACGACATCACGCTCGCCTCCGGCATGTCCCGGGCGCGCAACTGCCTCGACCAGGGCGTGAAGTGCGACTCGGCCGGCAACTTCTAGTCGACGCTGACGGCGTGCACTCCGGCTGGCCCGCTGTGCCGATGTGCTGTTGAGCGATATACCTCAGAGGCATGAATATGACTCTGAGGTATATCGCTCACTACCGCTTACTCCCCGACGGATGTGACTGACAGTCACCGACGGCCGCTGGCTGCGCCCACCGCCCCAGTCAGGGTCAGGACTCACCCGTCTAGAGCCTCGCGGCGCCCGCCTCGGTGGCCTCCCGCACCGCCGAGGTACGGCGCACCTCGGCGCGCTCGTCGCCGGCGTCCTCCCGGTCCGGCGCGACCACCCGGGCCGCCCGGTTGGCGGTCGCGGCCGCCTGGTCACCGGTCACGCCGCCGCGGATCCGGTTGTTGGCGGCCACCTGGGCGGCCGGTTCGTTGCCCGTCACGGTCAACGCGCCGTTGATGATGTTGTCATCGACGGTGACGCCACCGGTGGTGCTGGTGACGCTGACGTCCGCGCCCCAGTAGCCGCCGGAGGCGCAACTGTCGAGGCCGCCGTTCGGGCCGAGCTGCACGCCGCCCAGGTTGCCGGCGAACGTGGCCTTGCCGCGCACCGCGCTGCCGCACACGACGCTGCCGGTGGCGCTGTTGAGCACCGACAGGGTGCCGTCGACGAACGAGTCGTGCACGTCCGTGTAGTAGGTGCCGGTGCTGCTGACGTTGCGCTGCACCTGGGTGCCCCTGTCGAGTCGCACCTCGCCGGCGCCGACTGTGACATGCCCGGCGACAGTCGACGCCTCGGCGAACAGGAAGCTGTCGATCGTCGCGGAGCCCTTCGGGCGTACGGTCACCGTGCCGGTGCGGGCGTCCTTCAGGAAGATCCCGTACCCGCCGGCGGCCAGCACCACCTGGCCGTCGACAGTCGTGTCGGTGGCGTCGAGGTAGCCGTCGGCGCTGACGCGTACCTCACCGCTGATCCGCCCGCCGGTCACCACCAGGTTGCCGCCGGCGGCGACCGTGACGTTGCCGGTGATCGTGGTGCCGGTCAGCGCGCAGGACTCGCCGGCCGGCACGTACAGGTCGTTGGGCACGGTCACCGCACCGCCGGTGCCGATGCAGTGGGTGACCAGGTCGGCGTGCGCGGTGGGCGCCACGGTCAGCACCGAGGCGGCGACGACGGCGCTCACGGTGGCCAGCTTGGCTACGGTACGTCCGGGCATCGTGGTTCTCCCTGTCGGTGAGATTCGAGGACTCATGCGCCGACCTCCGATCGGGCCGCGGCCCGGACGATGGCGCCCTGCTGCCGCTTGGTGAGCGTTCCGTCTGTCACCAGCGCGGTGGTGACCGTCTCGACGTGCCTGACGAAGGCGGCGTGGCCGGGGTAGTCGGCGTGTTCGTCGATCAGATCGTTGATGGTGCAGCCGTCACCGGTGTCGACGTTGGCGACTCCGGTGTCGTCACCGTCGATGACCACAGTGGCCCGGGTGTCGGATGCGGGGCAGGCGTCGGTGCCGTCGGCCACCACTGTGAACGTCGTCGACTGCTCGGTGGAGGCGTTCCCCGCGGCGTCGGTGGCCCGGTGCCGCATGGTGTGCGCGCCTGTCGCGCGCACGGTGACCGGGGCCGTGTACGCGGTCCAGGCGCCGGTGTCGAGCGCGTACTCGACCGACGCCACACCTGAGCCGTCGTCGGCGGCGGTGACTGTCACCGTCGCGGCGCCGACGTACCCGCCGTCGTCGTTCCGGTCGCCGGTGACCGTCACGGACACCGTGGGCGGGGTCTCGTCCTCCTCCGCCGGGGCGACGACAGTGAAGTGGGCCATCTGCTCGGCTGAGGTGTTGCCGGCGACGTCGGTCGCCCGGTAGTGCAGCATGTGCATCCCGACCCCGGTCACCACCACGGGGTTCGTGTACGGGGTGAAGGCGGCCCCGTCGAGGGCGTACTCGATGGTGGCGACACCGGAACCGGCGTCGGTGGCGGTGAGCGTGGCGGTGGCCGTACCCACGTAGTTGCCGTCGCCGTCGCGGTCGCCGGCCAGGGCGGCAGTGACCACAGGCGCGGTGGTGTCCTCCTGTGTCGGCTCGACGATCCGGAACGCCACCGAGCCGACGGCGCTGGCGTTGCCGGCCTTGTCGGTGGCGCGGAACTGCACCGAGTGGTCGCCCACGGCGGTCAGCCGGACCGGCTGGGTGTACGGCTGGAAGCTGGTGTCGTCGACCTGGTATTCGACGGTGTCCACACCGGATCCGGCGTCGGTGGCCGAGACGGTCACCGTGGCGGCGCCGATGTAGTTGCCGTCCGCGTCGCGGTCACCCGCCACGGCGGCGGAGACCGTCGGCGCGGTGGTGTCCTCACCACCTCCGCCGTCGGTGACCACCAGTTCGCCGACCATCTGGCTGTGCCCCGGGATCGCGCAGAAGTAGCGGTACCGGCCCGGGGTCAGCGTCACGGTCGCCTGGTGGCGGCCGTCGTTGGCGTCGAACGGGTTGGCCAGGATGTTCACTGTGACGTCGTGGTTGTAGCCCTCGGTGGAGGTGTCGAAGGTGAGCGTGTGCGGCATCCCCGTGGTGTTGCCGGTGGCCGCGCTGTTCTCCCAGATGATCGTGGTCGGGCCGGCCACCGCCTGGGTGGGCACCGACTTGTAGCGGGTGGTGTCGTCGTCGGCGGTCCAGGTCAGGACCTGGTCGGCGACGATCGGGGCGGCGGAGGCGGGCGTCGCGGCAAACGGGGTCACCGTGAGCAGCAGCGCCGACAGCGCAGCCGTGAGGCGTCTGATCATCGTGTCTCCTAGAGTTCCCGCACGCGGATGTTGCGGAACTCGGTCAGGTCGTTGTCGCCGTGGTTCTGCAGGCCGATGAAGCCGCGCAGGAACTGCCGCAGGTCGGTCGGTGGGTCGCCGGCCCGGGACGACTGCTTGCCGGGCGTGTTGTCGAACTCGTTGATCACCACGCCGTTGCGGATCATCGTGTAGTGCTGCCCGACCGCGCGGATCTCGTAGTCGTTCCACTGCTCCTTCGGGGTGACACCGGCCTGGGCCAGCGGCACGGGGTCGAAGTTGTAGACCGAGCCGGTCTTCTGCGGCTCGCCGGTCTCACCGTCGTAGATCTGGATCTCGTGTCCGCAGTAGATGGCCATCCAGGCCGGGGAGGTACGAGCCGAGCCGACGGTGCCGCAGCTGCCCGGTGGCCGCTGGTCGAGGGGGGTTCGCAGGTCAGGGAACCGGATGAAGACGCCTGTGTTGGCCCGGCCGGTGCCCGGTGCGATGTCGCGGAACTGCACCTTCAGCGAGAAGTCGCCGAGTTCCCTGGTGTGCCAGAGCATGCCCAGGCCGCCGCTGGAGCGCAGCGACCCGTCCGGCTGGATGGCGAACGAGCCCGACGGCGCCTGCTGCCAACCGCGCAGCGACTCCTCGGTGCCGTCGAAGAGCGGCTCGTAGCCGGTGTGCCCGTCCCGGCCGATCGGGGACGCGGCGGCCAGCCGGGTGAGCGTGCCCGCTTCCCTGCTGGTGAGCAGGTCGTCATCCTGCGCCGCGCGGGCCACCGCGCTCACGTGCCTGACGAAGGCGTCGTGGTCGGTCCAGGTGCTCTCGTCGTCGATCAGGTCGTTGACCGTGCAGCCCTGCCCGACCGTACGGCTGGGCACCCCGGTGTCCGTGTCGCCGAGCCACACGTTCGGCCGGGCGTCGGGCACCGCGCAGCCCACCGTGACAGTGGTCCGCACAGTTGCCGTCTCACCGTCGGCATACGTGACTGTCAGCTTCGCGGTGTAGCTCCCGACCCGGGCGTACGTGTGCCGGGGGTTCGCCTCGGTGGAGGTGGCGCCGTCGCCGAACTCCCACCGGTAGCCGACGCCGCCGGAGCGGGAGCCGGTGAAGGCGATGGTCAGGGGCTTGTTCTGCACGGCCACCGAGGTCGCGGCCGGCGCCGGGGTGGGAGCGCCACCGGTGTAGGTGATCCGGATCAGCTTCTGGTTCGGGTGCAGGCTGAAGAACCCGCCTCCGTAGTCCAGCAGGTACAGCGCCCCGTCCGGGCCGAACTTGGCATCCATCCAGCTCTGCAACCTGTTGTCGCCGTTGCCGCTCGGGATGATGGCCCGCAGCGACTCGGCGTACACGGGTGGGGCCGCGGTCGGCACACCGGCCGGGTCGACGGTGACCGCGACCCGGTTGGCCGCGTTCGACTGGTCGCCGATGAGCCACTTGCCGTCCCAGTGCTCCGGCCAGGCCACGCCGCTTGTCGTGTCGACGAGTTCCCGGTGGTAGGTCGGACCGGACATGATGGCCTGCCCGCCGCCGCGCAGGTACGGCTGGGTGTAGGTGGCGTCCGCAGCGACGTACGTCGGCAGGTCGCTGCCGTCGGTCCGCTTCGGGAACACCGGGCCGCCACCGCTCGGCGAGTACCAGATCATGTTGTCCCGGGCGGCCGGGATGTCCACCAGGCCGGTGTTGCGCGGCGAGGTGTTCTTCAGGTTGTCGCAGTCGTACCAGCCGGTCAGCACCGTGGCGTCGGTGTCGCTGCGGTCGCGGTACGGCTGCCTGTTGCCCATGCAGTACGGCCAGCCCTGGTTACCGGCCGAGGTGATGATGGTGGCGGTCTCGTACTTGGCCGGGCCCAGGGTGGGGCTGGGCGTCGACGCGTCCGGGCCGACCCAGCCGGCGGTCAGCCACTTGCGCACCGGGTCGAACTGGAGGCGGGCGATGTTGCGCACGCCCATCACGTAGATCTCCGGTCGGGTCTTCCCGGTCCCCGGTGGGAACAGGTTGCCCTGCGGGATGGTGTACGTGCCGTCCGGCTCCGGGTGGATTCGGATGATCTTGCCGGCGAGGTCGTTGGTGTTGCCCGAGGTGCGCCGGGCGTCCTGGAACGAGATCCCCTGGTACTCCTCGGTCCAGTTGTTGCCGGAGTAGCCCTGCGACCCCTCGGAGGAGTTGTTGTCGCCGGAGCCGACGTAGAGGTTGCCCCTGTCGTCGAACGCCATGCCGCCGCCGGCGTGGCAGCAGCTGTGGATCTGCACCGGGAACTGGAGCAGGTCCTTGCGGGTCGCCTGGTCGATGGTCTGCGCCTGGCGGTCGTAGGTGAACCGGGAGATCGTGCGCTGACCGACCCGCTTCACCCGGTCGATCGACTCGTGCGGCATCCAGTAGACGTAGAGCCAGCCGTTGTCGGCGAACGCCGGGTCGGGCACGATGCCGAGCAGGCCCTCCTCGTTCTTCACCAGCTCCGAGCCACTGCCCCGGTTACCCATCACCTTCAGCGTCGTCAGGAGCTTGACCTGCTTGCTGCGCGGGTCCCAGGAGTGGATGGTGCCGCAGCCCAGGCCGACGTTCGGGTTGGTCCAGTCCGCGACCGGGCCGCTCGGGCAGGCCGCCTTGCCGACGTAGAACACCGTGCCGTCCGGGGCGATGGTCAGCCCGTGCGGCTCACCGATCTGGTCGAGCTGACCGGTCTGGTTGGCCGCGGTGAGCCGCTCCACCTTGTAGTTCGCGGCGATCGTCGCCTGGCAGTCGCCGCGTACCCGGCCGGTGGTCCAGTTGAGGGCGCCGGTCAGGTGCGCGCGGAACGCCTCCTCGCCGTAGCTGCCCTCGGTGTGGCCCATGCCCGTGTAGAACGACCGGCCCCCGTCGTAGTCCCGGCACCAGGACACCGGGTGGAAGGGGCCGTTGGCGGCCGCTCCCGCGTTGTAGTGCCGCTCCTCGACCTGGGCGAGGGTGTGCACGCTGCCGATCGGGTTCGGGTCCCAGTTCTCCCACCGGTCGGACCGGGTGATGGTCAACGGCAGTGACGCGGTGGCCGGGTGCGTGCGGTCCAGGATGTTCACCACCGCGCGGTTCACCGCGGGCGGCTCCGGGGCGGTGGTGCTGCCGGTGAACAGGCGCAGGTCGGCGAGCTGGACCAGTGGTTCGCCGCTGTTCGCGGTGATGTTCAGCCGGTAGCGCGTGAACTCCTGCGGGGTGGCGATGTCGAACCGGCGGGTCTGGAACCGGTCCGGGAAGCTCTGGCCGGTGCGTCGGTCCAGATCGGACCAGGTCTGCCCGTCGGTGGAGCCCTGCAGGGTCCAGTCCTTCGGGTCGCGTCCGGCGGAGTCGTTGGCCGACGTCAGCGCGTACCCGGTGATCCGCTTGGGCGCGGCCAGCTCGTACGCCACCCAGGCGGTCGGGGTGCGGACCAACCACTTGGTGTTGGCGTCGCCGTCGGTGAGCTTCTCCTTCGTCTCGTTCGGCGCGTTCTCGCCGCTGGCGGTCACCCGGGCCACCGGCTCGGCCACCGGGATGGCGCCGGCCGGCCGGGTGCCGATCAGGCCGGTGAACCAGGTGGAGTCGACCTGCGCGCGGGCGGCGTCGGCGATGCCGACGAAGCCGCCGCCGGCCTTCATGTAGCTCTGGAGCGCCGACTCCTGGTCGCGGTTGAGCGCGGCGCCCGTCGCGGAGAGAAAGACCACGCTGCGGTACGCGGACAGCCCGGCCGTGGTGAACACGCCCGGGTCCGTGGTGGCCGTGACATCGATGTCATTACTGACAGCAAGCTGTCGGATGGTGTCCACGGCGCGCGAAACCGGGTCGTGCTGCTCGGCCACCGGGCCGTGGAACACGAGGACCGCTGTCTTCGTCTGCGGTGTCGCCGCCGCCGGCGCGGCGGTTCGCGGCGCGGCCGCGGCCGACGCCGTCGCCGTTGCTGGGATCAGTGTCGCGATTGCCGCTACCGCGGCGAGGGCTCGTCGTAGATCTCTGGTCATCCCCGTCCCCACTTTCGGTCAGCTTCCGTGCGTGTGGGTGTGGCCCTGGAACCGGTGGATCGCCTCCTCGGCTCCGGGCGGCATGCTGCCGTCGGCGTTGCGCACCAGGAAGATCCCGGCCATGCCGCCGTCGGAGTGGAACTGCACGTGGCAGTGGTACATCCAGGCGCCGGGGCCGACGTTCTCGCCGGCCAGCACCTGGAACCCGAACGAGCTGCCCGGGTTGAGGTCCTTGTTGTCGATCACGAGGCTCGGGTCGGCCGGACCTTCCAGCATCCCGGTGCGGTTGTCCGCCCACCGGTGCGCGTGCAGGTGGAAGGTGTGGAAGGTGCCGCCGTGCCCGATGGCGATCCACTCCACCCGTTCGCCGAGGTTCGCCTCGAACATCGGGGTGTCCGGTGCCATCAGGTTGTTGATCATCATGTCGTTGAACACGACAGTGAACTGCTTCGACGGCAGGATGTCGCCGCGCCGCCGGACGACGAGCGCCCCGTACAGTCCCTTCGCGACACCGCCGGTGCCGTGGTCGGTGCCCATGGCGTGGTCGTGGTAGTGCCAGTAGCCGGCGCTGCCAGGCATGTACCGCCGGCCCGCCGAGGCCACCATCTCGTGCGAGCGCCAGACGTACGTCCGCGTCTCACCGGGATTGTTGAACGAGGCGTTGAACGGGCTGCCGTCCGAGTCGGTGCTGTAGTCCACCCCGTGCGGATGGATGGACAGCCGCTGGTTGGTGGTGTTGACCAGGGTGATCTCCAGGGTGTCGCCCTCGTACATCTCCAGGACCGGCCCCGGCACGGTGGCCCGGCCGGGTGCGAGGCCGTACCCGAACAGCCCTCCGGGCAGCTGCTCGGCGTAGAGGGTGACCTTCCTGGTGACGCCGGCGGCGGCCCGGGCAGGGCTACCTCCGAACGCGGTGCCGAGCGTGGGAGCTGACGCGCCCAACGCTCCGGCGGCGAGCGCCCCGGTGGCGATCAGGGATCGACGGGACAGGTGGCGGTGGGAGCCAACGGCGTGATCGTCCATGGGTCTCCGTTCCCGACCGGGCGAAGACGCGACGAAGGGCAGGGTGCATCGACCGCCGAGCACGGGGTCCAGGCACGACTGAGGGTGAGGCTCGTCGCGGGCTTTGCTCGGAAGACTCAGAACTTTCGGTGGATGACAGCAACTTATGTAATCCATCGACGAAAGTACAGGTCTGATTGCAAAAAGATTACCTTGACATCACGACGTGCTTCGATCGAGCATGAACCTGCCGGTGCGGCGCCACCGCACGCACCAACGGCCCGCCGGCACCTGCCGGCGGGCTGTGGAGAGGTGCGTCAGATGCGGTGGCGGTCGTCGGCCGGCAGGCCGGGGGCCGCCGGCGGCTCGGGAGCCTGGTCGGGCTGGCCGAGCTGCGCGACACGGGTCGGGTCGAGGACCCGGGAGAGGAACGCACGGGTCCGTTCGTGCTTCGGCGCGCCGAGCACCTCCTGCGGCGGCCCCTGCTCGACGACCACGCCACCGTCCATGAAGACGACCCGGTCGGCCACGTCGCGGGCGAACGCCATCTCGTGGGTGACCACCATCATCGTCATGCCGTCCTCGGCCAGCTTGCGCATGACGGTGAGCACGTCGCCCACGAGTTCCGGGTCGAGCGCGGAGGTCGGCTCGTCGAAGAGCATCAGCTTCGGCTCCATCGACAGCGACCGGGCGATCGCCGCGCGCTGCTGCTGCCCGCCGGAGAGCTGCGCCGGGAACGCGTCGGCCTTGTCGCTCAGCCCGACGCGCTCCAGGTTGGCCCGCGCGATCCGCTCGGCCTCCGCCCGGCCACGCCGCAGCACCTTGCGCTGCGCGACGGTGAGGTTGTTCAGCACGGTCAGGTGCGGAAACAGGTTGAACGACTGGAAGACCATGCCGATGCCGCGACGCACGGCGTCGACCTCGACGTCCGGGTCGGTCATCTCGACGCCGTTCACCCAGATCCGGCCGGCGGTCGGCTCCTCGAGCAGGTCCACGCAGCGCAGCAACGTCGACTTCCCGGAGCCGGACGGCCCGACGACGCAGACCACCTCACCCTCGGCGACCTCGAAGTCGATGCCCCGGAGCACCTCGAGCGGCCCGAAGGACTTGTGCAGGTCGCGGATCTCGACGGCGGGACGGGATGGCGTGGTCGTCATGCGGGTCACCGGGCCTTGGCGTAGCGGAGTTCGAGGCGTCGTACCACCTGGGACAGCGGCAGGGTGATCACCAGGTAGGCGAGGCCGGCCACCAGCAGCGGGGTCGCGTTCACCCGGTCGTTGAGCATGTCCCGGCCGAACTTGGTGATCTCGATGGTCTGCGCCGTCACACCCAGCACGTAGGCCAGCGACGAGTCCTTGGTGAGCAGGATCAACTCGTTCGTCAGCGGCGGGATCACGATCCGGAACGCCTGCGGGATGACGATCGTGCGCATGGCGGTGAAGTGCGACATGCCGAGGGTGCGCGCCGCCTCCATCTGCCCCTTGGGGACGGCCTGGATGCCGGCCCGGATGGTCTCGGCCATGTACGCCGCCGCGGTCAACCCGAGGCCGATCGCGATGGAACCGAACACGCCGCCGGGGATCTGGCGCTCCGGGAAGGCGATCGGGATGCCGTACCCGACGAGGAAGAGCACCAGCAGCGCGGGCAGGCCCCGGAACAACTCGATGTACGCCGTCGCCACCCAGCGGTACGGCGCCACCCGGGACAGCCGCATGAGCGCCAGGATGGTGCCGAACACCAGGCCGAAGGCGAACGCGCCAAGCGTGTAGAGGATGGTGTTGCGCAGCGCGACCGTGATGATCGTCGGGAACATCGACTTGATGATGTCGACGCGGAAGAAGGCGTCGGCCAACCTGTCCCAGTCCGCGGCGAAGAGCACCGCGGCGATGACGGCGATGAACACCAGGTACTGGATACCGAGGGACAGTCGTTCCCGCTGACGGCGTCGCAGCTTCACGTTCGGTCGTTGCCTTCCCAGAGGGGGGTGCCGACGGGCAGGGCGCCGGGGCGCGCCCTGCCCGGTGGAGCGTCGATCAGGCGCTCGGCCGCTTGCCGATCCACTTCTCGTAGATCGTGTCGTACGAGCCGTCCTGCTTGGCCTTGGTCAGCGTCTCGTTGATCTTCTTGAGCAGCTCCGGGTTGCCGTCCTTCTTCACCGAGAAGCCGTACTGCTCACCGGTGTCGAACTCGGCGGCCACCTCGAACCCACCCGGGTTGTTCTTGAGGTACTCGGTCCAGACCGGCAGGTCGTTGATGGCGGCCTCGACCTGGCCGTTGGCGACGGCCTGCTGCAGGGCGGCGAGGTCCTCGAACTCGACCAGCTGCAGGCCCTTCTCCTTCTCGTACTTCTTGGCGTAGTCGCGGCCGGTGGTCGCCGCCTGGACGCCGAGCTTCTTGCCCCGCAGGTCGTCGAGCGACTTGTACGCCTTGCCGGTCTTGACGAGCATCGCCTGGGTCGCGTCGAAGTACGGGTCGGAGAAGTTCATCACCTTCTGCCGTTCCTCGGTGATCGTCATGCCGGCGGCGGCGGCGTCGCACTTGCCGGTGTTGAGGTCCTGGCCGGACTTGATCCCCTCGAACGGGGTGTCGATGATCGTCTGCTCGACGCCCAGCTCCTTGGCCACCAGGTCCATCAGGTCGACGTCGAAGCCTGTCACCTTGCCGCTGGCGTCCTTGGACTGGAACGGCGGGTACGGCAGGTGGGTGCAGACCGTCAGCTTGCCCGCCTGGACGAGCTTGACGCCGTTCGCCTGGACCTCGCTGTCATCCTTCTTGGCGCATCCCGCGGTCACCGCCAGCGCGGCGATCGTCACGAGGAGCCCGGCCTGGCGGGCTGCGCTTGAGAACCTCACGGCTGTGTCCCTCCGGTGCGGCTCCCCCTGTGACGGGGCAGCCAGGTTGGTGCGAAGACTGTGTGACAGGCGACGGTACCCGATCACACGGGCAGCACCCAGATCGCGGCAGGTGGCCGACCTCCGCGGAAGCGCGGAACACGACACTCCGCCCGCAACCGGGCGGCTCCCGCGGTCCCGACGCGGCGGCTAGCCTGTCCCCATGCGCGAGTCGGTGTCCGGGAGTGATCCCCATGGCTGACGCCGACGATCTTCGGAGTCTGGTCCGGTCGCTGCCGGACGTCGTCGAGATCGACAGCGAGGGCTTCGACTTCCGGGTCGCCAACAGGGGCTTCGTCTGGTCCTATCCCGAGCGCAGACCCGGACAGCGCCGCCGCATCCGTACCGACGTCGCGGTGCTGTACGTGGGCGACGAGGCGGAGAAGCAGGCGCTCCTGCTCGGCGAGCCCGAGCTGTTCTTCACCGCGCCCGGGTACGACGGGCTGCCCCTGGTCCTGCTGCGGCTCGAGCGGGTGGACGTGGAGCGCCTGACCGAGCTGGTCACCGACGCGTGGCGGATGCGCAGCGCCGCTCGCTCGGAGTAGCAGCCCCGGCACACGACGTGCCACAGTCGCCCTATGTCGGACGGGGACCAAAAGATTTGTGGAGTTCCTACAACTGAGGGCCGGTTGGTTCGGTGATTGCGTCATGGCGCCGCCCGCCCGCAGCCGGAAAAGTGATCACTGCCGGGAGTCGTCCACTCGCGGCGCGCAGGCCATGGTCTACCAAAGGGGTCAGTCGGGTGTTCAACCGTATCGCCATCGTCAACCGAGGTGAGGCCGCCATGCGGCTCATCCACGCGGTCCGCGAGCTGGCTGCGGAGACCGGCGTCCCGCTGGAAACCGTCGCCCTCTACACCGACGTCGACCGCACCGCCACCTTCGTCCGCGAGGCGGACATCGCCTACGACCTCGGTCCGGCGTCCGCCCGCCCGTACCTGAATCTCGCCACGCTGGAGCGCGCCCTGGTCGAGACCGGGGCCGACGCCGCGTGGGTCGGCTGGGGCTTCGTCGCCGAGGACCCGGCGTTCGCCGAGCTGTGCGAGAAGATCGGCGTCACCTTCGTCGGGCCGAGCCCGGAGGCGATGCGCCAACTCGGCGACAAGATCGGCTCGAAGCTCATCGCCGAGAAGGTAGGCGTGCCTGTCGCGCCGTGGAGTCGCGGCGCCGTCGAGACGCTCGACGCGGCGCGGGCCGCGGCGGCCGAGATCGGCTACCCGCTGATGCTCAAGGCCACCGCGGGCGGCGGCGGGCGCGGCATCCGCGTGATCACCAGCGAGGCCGACCTCGCCGAGGCGTACGAGCGCACCAGCCAGGAGGCGGCACGGGCCTTCGGCAGTGGCATCGTTTTTTTGGAGCGGCTGGTCACCGGCGCGCGGCACGTCGAGGTCCAGGTGATCGCCGACGGGCAGGGCACCGCGTGGGCGCTCGGCGTGCGGGACTGCTCGGTGCAGCGCCGCAACCAGAAGGTCATCGAGGAGTCGTCGTCGCCGGTGCTGGACCGGTCGCAGGCGGCCGAGTTGAAGGCGTCGGCCGAGCGGCTCGCCGTGGCGGTCGGCTACCGGGGAGCGGCCACCGTCGAGTTCCTGTACCACCCGGGCGACCGGCTGTTCGCGTTCCTTGAGGTCAACACCCGCCTCCAGGTCGAGCACCCGATCACCGAGCTGACCACCGGCTTCGACCTGGTCAAGGCGCAACTGCACGTGGCCTCCGGCGGGCGCCTGGACGGTGCTCCCCCGGCCGAGCGCGGCCACGCCATCGAGGCCCGGCTCAACGCCGAGGACCCCGACCGCGACTTCGCGCCGTCCCCCGGCCGCATCGCACGGCTCGACCTGCCCAGCGGCCCCGGCATCCGGGTGGACACCGGCGTCAGCGAGGGCGACACCATCCCCGCCGACTTCGACTCCATGATCGCGAAGATCATCGCGTACGGACGCGACCGCGACGAGGCGCTGGGCAGGCTGCGGCGGGCCATGGCGAACACCACCGTGATCATCGACGGTGGGGCCACGAACAAGAGCTTCGTGCTCGACCTGCTCGACCAGCCCGAGGTGATCGACGCCAGCGCGGACACCGGCTGGATCGACCGGGTCCGAGGCGAGGGTCGACTCGTCGCGCACCGGCACAGCGCGGTCGCCCTGGCCGCCGCCGCCATCGAGTCGTACGAGGAGGAGGAGCGCGTCGAGCGCCAGCGGCTGCTGTCGACGGCGTCCGGTGGGCGCCCGCAGGTGCAGCACGCCAGCGGTCGACCGCTTGACCTCAAGCTGCGCGGCGTCGACTACCGCACCCGGGTGGCGCGGGTCGGCGCGCACCGCTTCCGGGTGGGCATCGAATCCGGTGGTGTGGTGCGCACCGCGGACGTCGAACTCGACCGCTTCGACAGGCACACCGGCCAGATCGTCGTCAACGGCATCCGGTACCGCCTGCTCACCGGCACGCACGGACCGACGCACCTGGTCGAGGTGGACGGTGTCACCCACCGGGTCAGCCGCGACGAGGGAGGTGTCCTGCGCTCCCCCATGCCCGCGCTCGTCGTCGCCACGCCACTGGAGATCGGCGACGAGGTCGAGGCGGGCGCGCCGGTGCTGGTGCTGGAGGCCATGAAGATGGAGACGGTGCTGCGGGCGCCGTTCCGGGCGCGGCTCAAGGAGTGCGCCGTCTCCGTGGGCAGCCAGGTGGAGGCGGGCGCGCCGCTGCTGCGCCTGGAGCCCCTCGCCGACGACGGCGACGCCACCGCGGACACCACCGCCACCCCGTCGGTCGAACTGGACCTGCCCACCTCCGCCGAGCGGTTCTCGGCGTCCGAGCGCAGCCGGCGCGGCCAGGAGGACCTGCGCGGCCTGCTGCTCGGCTTCGACGTCGACCCGCACGACGACCGCCGGGTGCTCGACGACTACCTCACCGACCGCCGTGCGGCCATCGAGGACGGCCACCGACCGCTGGCCGCCGAACTCGACCTGCTCACCGTGTTCGCCGACCTGGCCGAACTGAGCCGTAACCGGCCCACCGGCGAGGACGGCGGCGCGCACGTGCACAGCGCCCGCGAGTACTTCCACACCTACCTGCAGAGCCTCGACGTCGAACGCGCCGGCCTGCCGGACGCCTTCCAGGCCCGGCTCGGCAAGGCGCTCGGCCACTACGGTGTCACCGACCTCGACCGCAGCCCCGACCTCGAAGCCGCCGTGTTCCGGATCTTCCTGGCCCAGCAGCGCGCGTCCGCCGACGCCACTGTCGTCGCGGCGCTGCTGCGCGCCTGGCTGCGGGAGACCCCGCCGGACGAGACGCTGCGCGAGCCGGCCGGCCTCGCACTGGAACGGCTGATCGCCGCCACGCAGGTGCGCTTCCCGGTCGTCGCCGACCTCGCCCGCGGTGTGGTGTTCGCCTGGTTCGCCCAGCCGCTGCTGCGCCGCAACCGCGCCCGCGTCTACGCCGAGGTCCGTGGACACCTGCGGCACCTGGACGCCCAGCCGGACTCGCCGGACCGCGCCGAGCGCGTCGCCGCGATGGTCCGCAGCACCGAACCGTTGGTCCGGCTGCTCGGCCAGCGCCTCGTCCGCGACCACCTCGACAACACGGTCATGCTCGAGGTGCTCACCCGCCGGTACTACGGCAACAAGGCGCTCACCAGCGTCCGCACCCGCACGGTCGCGGACTGCTCGTTCGTGGTCGCCGAGCGCGCCGACTCCAGTGTGGTCTCCGCCGCGGTGAGCTTCGACGCGTTGGACCGGGCCCTGCGCGGGCTCGCCGACCTGGCCACCGGCGAGGAGTCCGTCGACGCCGACATCTACCTCGGCTGGGAGAACCAGCCGGAGGACTTCGACGCGATGGCCGCCGCGCTGCTCGCCGTCATCACCGCGCACCCGCTGCCCCCGCAGGTCCGCCGGCTCACCGCCACCGTCGCGGGTCGCGGCGGTGCCGTCATGCACCACCACTTCACGTTCCGCCCGTCCGGCGCCGCCCTGGCCGAGGACCGGCTGATCCGTGGCCTGCACCCGTACATCGCCGAGCGGATGCAGCTGGAGCGGCTGCACAAGTTCGACCTGACCCGGCTGCCGTCGTCGGACGAGGAGGTCTACCTCTTCCAGTGCGTGGCGCGGGAGAACCCGGCCGACGAGCGCCTCGTCGCGTTCGCCCAGGTGCGGGACCTGACCGAGCTGCGCGAGCAGGACGGCCGCCTGGTGGCGCTGCCGACGACCGAGGACGCCATCGCGGCCTGCCTCGACTCGATCCGCCGCGCCCAGTCCCGCCGGCCGTCGAAGACCCGGTTCAACACCAACCGGATCGTGGTCTACGTCTGGCCGCCCAGCGAGCTGACCCGCGAGGAGATGGAGATGATCGCCGGGCGGGTGCGCCCGACGACAGTGGGCGCCGGGCTGGAGGAGATCCTGTTCATCGCCCGCCAGCGGGACCGCCGGACCGGCGAACTGGCCAAGATCGCCGTACGGATCTCCTTCGACGCCACCGGCGGCGCGGAGCTGGCCGTCGGTGAACCGCCTGTGGAGCCGGTCGAGCCGCTGGACGAGTACCGGCTGAAGGTGCTGCGGGCGAGCAGCCGCAACACGGTGTACCCGTACGAGCTGACCGGCCGGCTCGGCGACTTCGTCGAGCACGACCTCGACGACGCGCACGTGCTGGTGCCGGTGGACCGGCCCAAGGGGCGCAACCGCGCCGCGATCGTCGCCGGCGTCGTGACCACCCCGACCGAGCGGTACCCGCAGGGTGTCACCCGGGTGGTGCTGCTCGGCGACCCGACGAAGTCACTGGGCGCCCTGTCGGAGCCGGAGTGCCGGCGGGTCATCGCCGCCCTGGACCTCGCCGAGCGGATGCAGGTGCCGCTGGAGTGGTGGGCGCTGTCCGCAGGCGCCCGGATCTCGATGACCTCCGGCACCGAGAACATGGACTGGGTGGCCGCCGCCCTCAAGCGGATCGTCGAGTTCACCCAGGCCGGCGGTGAGATCAACATCGTGGTCGCGGGCATCAACGTCGGCGCGCAGCCGTACTGGAACGCCGAGGCGACGATGCTGATGCACACCAAGGGCGTGCTGGTGATGACACCGGACTCGGCGATGGTGCTCACCGGCAAGCAGTCGCTCGACTTCTCCGGTGGCGTCTCCGCCGAGGACAACTTCGGCATCGGCGGCTACGACCGGGTGATGGGACCGAACGGGCAGGCGCAGTACTGGGCGCCGAACCTCACCGCCGCGCGGGACGTGCTGATGGCGCACTACGACCACACGTACGTCGCGCCCGGCGAGGACGCCCCACGGCGCGCGACCACCACCGACCCGACCGACCGCGACATCTCCGCCTTCCCGCACGACGTGGCGGGCAGCGCCTTCACCACCGTCGGCGAGATCTTCTCCGCCGAGGCCAACCCGGACCGCAAGAAGCCGTTCGACATCCGTACGGTGATGCGCGCCCTCGCCGACCAGGACCACCCGGTGCTGGAACGCTGGGCGGGCATGGCCGACGCGGACACCGCCGTCGTGCAGGACGTCCACCTCGGTGGCATCCCGGTCTGCCTGCTCGGCATCGAGTCCCGCTCGGTGCCCCGGCACGGCTTCCCGCCCACCGACGGCCCCGACACCTACACGGCCGGCACGCTGTTCCCCCGGTCGTCGAAGAAGGCCGCGCGGGCCATCAACGCGGCGAGCGGCAACAGGCCGCTGGTCGTGCTGGCGAACCTGTCCGGCTTCGACGGCTCACCGGAGTCGATGCGCAAGCTCCAACTGGAGTACGGGGCCGAGATCGGCCGGGCGATCGTGAACTTCCGCGGACCCATCGTCTTCTGCGTGATCTCGCGCTACCACGGTGGAGCCTTCGTGGTGTTCTCCAAGGCGCTGAACCCGAACATGACGGTGCTGGCCCTGGAGGGCTCGTTCGCCTCGGTGCTCGGCGGCGCCCCCGCCGCCGCCGTGGTGTTCTCCGCCGACGTCAACGCCCGTACCGCTGCCGACCCGCGGGTACGTGACCTGGAGGCGCGCGTCGCCGCCACGTCCGGCACCGAACGCGCCGCGTTGACGGCCGAACTCGACGAGCTGCGCTCGTCGGTGCGCGCGGAGAAGCTCGGCGAGGTGGCCACGGAGTTCGACCGGGTGCACAACATCCAGCGGGCCGTCGAGGTCGGCTCGGTGGACGCCGTCATCCGCGCCGCCGAACTGCGTCCGCGCATCATCGAGACCATCGAGACGCGTCTGCGGTAACGGGCGCGGCGCTTCCGCGTCCGGTCTGGGCCACGAGGTCGGGCATGCTCCAGGAACGCCACAGCTGGCTGTACCCTCCGCCGGCCTCCAGCAGCTCGGTGTGCGTACCCTGCTCGGCGATGCGCCCGTGGTCCAGGACGACGATGCGGTCCGCGGTGGCCGCCTGGCTGAGACGGTGGGCGACGACAAGTGTGGTCCGGCCCTCGGTGGCCGCCACGGCGGCGCGGTCGAGGTCGCGCGCGCCCGCGCTGCCCGCCTCCGCGGTGGCCTCGTCGAGGACCGCGACGGCGGGGTCGGCGAGGACGAGGCGGGCCAGCGCGAGCTGCTGGGCCTGTGCCGAGGTGAGCTGTCGGCCCCCCTCCCCCACGGCCGTGGCGAGGCCGTCCGGGAGGGTACGCAGCCAGTCGGTGGCGCCGACGAGGTCGAGGGCGGCGGTCAGCTCGGCGTCGGTGGCGTCCGGGTCGGCCAGGCGCAGGTCGTCGGCGAGCGGGCCGGCGAAGACGTGCACCTCCTGGCTGATCAGGGCGATCTCGCGACGGAGGCGGTGCTCGCCGAGGTGCGCCAGCGGCACGCCGCGCAGGCGCACCGAACCGTGGCTGGGCGTGATGATGCCGGAGATGATGCCGGCGAGCGTGCTCTTGCCCGCTCCGCTCGCGCCGACGAGCGCCACCCGCTCCCCCGGTGCGAGACGCAGGGTGATGTCCCGCAGGACGACGGGCCCGTCGTCGTAGCGGTGCCGCGCGACCGTCACCTCCAGCGCCGCCGGTTCGGGCCGGTGCTGTCGGGCGGGTTCGGGGTTGGCCGGGGACGCGGTGGTGTCGGGCAGTGTGGTGACGCCGACGAGCCGGGCCAGGCTCGCTCCGGCCTGCAGCACGGAGTCCGATTCGAACAGCAGCAGGCCGATGGGGTTGAAGAGGCGGTGGAAGTAGAGCGCGGCGGTGGTGGCCGCTCCCACTGTGGCGAGGTCGTCGCGTACCAGCAGGAAGCCGGCGAGCAGCACGGCGGCGAGCCCCACGAACTCGGACCTGTTGATGCGCAACCCGAACCGCGTGAACAGACCGAAGATCTCCAGCGACAGGTCGCGGGCGACAGCGGAGCGATCCGCGATGCGGGTGACGTGGGCGTCCTCCATCCGGTACGCACGAACGGTCGCCGAGCCGCGCAGCGCCTCGGCGGTCGCCTGCGTACGCTCGCCCGTCGCCACGCGCTCACGCGCGTAGTAGGAGACCGACCGCTTGAGGTACCAGCGCAGCGCCAGCGCGTACGCCGGCACGGCGACCAGCCCGGCGATGCCGAGTCGCCAGTCGAGGGCGAAGAGCCCCGCCCCGGTCAACACGATCGTCAGCAACGCGCCGAGGAAGGCGGGGCCGCTGGTGGCGATCACATTCGTCACCACTGCCACGTCGTCGCCGGCCCGTGCCACCAGGTCCCCGGTCCCGGCTCGCTCCAGGGTGGCCGACGGCAGGTGCAGGGCGCGGTCGAGGACCCGCTCCCGGAGCCGGGCCAGCACTGTCTCGCCCAGTCGTGCGGCGATCGCCGCCCCGACCGCCGTGAGGAGTCCGGCGAGCACCGCGGCGCCCGCGATCACGCCCGCCCAGGCCACGATGCGTCGCGTGTCGGACCCGGCGATGACGTCGTCGACGAGGCGGCCGAGCACCCACGGTGCCACGAGCCCGGTCGCGGCCGCGGCGACAAGCAACGTGCCGGCGAGGAGGCTGAGCCCCGGAAGGCGCGCCAGCTCGGTACGCAGGGCCACCCACGTCTGCCGGCCGGTGGCCGTCGGCAGCAGCCGCCGGGACTCGACACCGGTCACTGTGGACTGGTCGGTCATCGCAGGATCTCCTCCCGGTAGCGGGCGTCGCTGGCGAGCAGCCGCCCGTGTGGCCCCTCGGCGACGACCCGCCCACCGTCGAGCACGGCCACCCGGTGGGTGACCCGCAGCAGGGCCGGGCTCGTGGTGATGAGCACCGTGCCACGGCCTCCCCCGCCGCGAGCGGAGGCCAGACCCTCGGCGAGCAGCCCCTCGGTCACCGCGTCGACAGCAGTGGTGGGGTTGTGCAGCACCAGCACCGGCGGGTCGGCGACGAGTGCCCTGGCCAGCCCGATGCGCTGCCGCTGCCCGCCGGACAGGTTCGCCCCCCGCTCGGTGAGGACGCGGTCGAATCCGTGCGGGTGCGCGGCGAGCACGTCCTGGGCCGCGGCCGCGCGGACGGCGGCGCGCAGGACCGAGTCGTCGAGGTCGGCGCCGGCGCTGAGATTGTCCCGCAGGGTCCCTTCGAACAGCGCCACGTCGTGCTGTTCGACCAGGACTGTGGCCCGTACGGCGTCGATGTGCAGCTCGTCGGCGGGTACGCCGTCGACGTGCAGCGTTCCCCGGTAGTCCTGGCGTGGGACCCGTCCCGCCAGCAGCGTGACAAGCGCCTCGGCGTCGCTCGGGTCGTAGGCGAGCACGCCCAGGATCTCACCGGCGCCGACGCGCAGGCTGACGTCGTCGAGACCGGCGTAACGGACCGAGTCGAGGGCGAGGCGGGACGACGCCGGTGCGGGCGGGTCCGCGCTGCCGGGACGGTCGACGGGTGCGGCGCCGACGATCCGGGCGACCCGGCCCGCGGAGGCGCGGGCCATGGCGAACAGCTGCACGCAGTACCCGAGCGTCTGCACGGGCTCGGCGATGAACTGGGCCAGCCCGACGACGGCGACGAGTTCACCGATGGTGAGTCGGCCCTGTAGTGCGAGCCACCCCGCCACGCCGGCGACCGTCGCGAGGAAGAGGCCGTTGACCATCGTGGTGAGCCCGAGGTGCAGGCCCTTGGTGGTGGCGGCGCGCAGGGTGACGTCGAGGGCGTGCCGGCTGGCGCCGGCGTACCGGCGGGCGGCGTGGTCCTGGGCGCCGATGCCACGCAGCACACGCAGGCCGGTGACGAGGTCGACGGCGAGCGCGGTCGTGGCCGCGAGAGCCTCCTGTTGGGACGTGCTGCGCCGGGTGAGCAACGGTGCCATCCGTTGCAGGGCGACGACCAGCAGCGGTACGCCGATGAGCACCCCGAGGCCGAGCGGGATGTCGACGACGACAAGCGCGACGGCCGCGACCACGATGGCGGTGAGCGCCGCCGCGGTGAGTCCCGCGACCCGCACGACGAGTGCGGACAGCTCGGCGTCGGAGGCGGTGACGGACAGCAGCTCTCCGTCGCGCATGCCCGAGCGGTGCCCGTGCGGGTCGAGCGCGCTTCTGGCGATCTCGACCCGGATGGCGTGCGCCTCGTGTTCCACAGCGGCGTACGCCATCCGGGCGCCGGTCCGGTAGGCGAAGGCGAGGACTGTGAACAGGACGGCGAGGCCACCGAGCGAGAGCGCCAGCGCGCGTACGTCCCCGGTGGCGACCGCACGGTCGATGACCACGCCGATGGCGACCGGAATGAGGGCCTCGGCGGCCTGGTGGGTGCAGAGCAGTGCGATGCCGAGAACCACACGTCCACGCTGTCGGCGCAGCGCCCGACGCAGCACCGCCGCGCCGCTGACTCCCGGGACAGCCGTCACCGGCGTCACGACCGGGCGACCTGGACGAGCGCGTCGTCCGGCCGGTCGGTGGCCGGGACGACGTGGTGGCGGCCGATCGGCAGCATCAACGGCTTGCCCGACGTGGGATCGATGACGACAGTGCTGTCCAGCCCGAAGACGGCGCGTACGCATTCCTGGGTCAGGACCTGCGCCGGCTCACCTGCGGCGTGCAGCCGCCCGCCCGTCAGGGCGATGAGGTGGTCCGCGTACCGGGCGGCGAGGTTGAGGTCGTGCAGCACCATGACGATAGTCGTTCCGCGCGTCAGGTTGAGGTCGGTGAGCAGGTCCAGGACCTCGATCTGGTGACTGACGTCGAGGAAGGTCGTCGGCTCGTCGAGCAGCAGCAGGTCCGTCTGCTGGGCCAGGGCCATGGCGATCCACACCCGCTGTCGCTGGCCGCCGGAGAGTTCGTCGACCGAGCGGTCGGCGAGGTCCGCCGTCCGTGTCGCGTCCAGGGCGGCCGCCACCGCGGCGTCGTCCTCCCTGCTCCAGCGCGAGAGCATCCGCTGGTGCGGGTTGCGCCCGCGCCCGACGAGGTCGGCCACGGTGATCCCCTCGGGCGCGGTCGGCGACTGGGGAAGCAGACCGAGGGTACGGGCCAGTTGCTTGGCCGGCAGCCGGTGCACCTGTTTGCCGTCGAGCAGGACGTGACCGGTACGGGGTGCGAGGAGGCGCGACATCGACCGCAGCAGTGTGGACTTGCCGCACGCGTTCGCCCCGACGATCGCCGTGATCTTCCCGGGTGGCACGTCCAGGTCGAGCGAGGAGATGACGACCCGGTCCCGGTAGCCGAGGGTCAGACCCTCGACCGCGAGCGTATGGGTGGTGGTCACAGCGATCCTCCCGCGCGGTTCGTCCGGATGAGCAGGTAGATGAGGTAGGGGGCACCGAGCACGCCTGTGACGACACCCACTGGGTAGCGCGTGTCGAAGGCGAACTGGCCGACGAAGTCCGCGGTGAGCACCAGGAGCGCGCCGACCAGCGCGGACGGCAGCAGCAGTGAGCCGGACGGGCCGACGAGCCGGGCGGCGATGGGCCCGGACAGGAAGGCCACGAAGGCGATCGGCCCGGTCGCCGCGGTGGCGAAGGCGATCAGACCCACGGCCGCGATGATGACGAGGATCCGGGTGCGTTCGAGGCGCACCCCGAGCGCCGCCGCGGTGTCGTCGCCGAGCCGCATCATGGACAGGTTGCGGCCCTGGCTCAGCAGCACCGGCACCAGGACGGCCACGGCGACTGCCACCGGACCGACCTGCTTCCAGGTGGAGCCGTTGAGGCTGCCGGTCAGCCAACGCAACGCCTCCTGCAGGTCCCACTCGGCGGCCTGGGTGAGCACGTACGCGGTGAGGCTGTCGAGCATGGCCGCCATGCCGATGCCGATCAGCACGAGGCGCGTACCGGCGACGCCGTCGGAGAACGACAGCAGGTAGATGACCACCGCCACCGCCAGCCCGGCGACGATCGCGAAGGCGGACACCCCCGCCCCTCCGAGCTGCAGCGTCACGATCGCGAAGGCCGCCGCGGCGCTCGCGCCGGAGCTGATGCCGATCATGTCGGGGCTGGCGAGCGGATTGCGGAGCATCGTCTGGAAGGTGACGCCGCCGAACCCGAAGCAGGCTCCGACCAGAACCGCGAGGACCGCCCGGGGCAGACGCAGCGTGCCGACGGTGAACGACGCTCCGGGGACGTCCTGGCCGGCGATCACCGCCAGGACGTCGGCCGGCGGGTAGAACGAGCGTCCCGCCATCAACGAGACGGCGAACGCCCCGACGACGAGGACAGCGAGAACGGTGAGAACGGCACCGCGGCGGCGTGTCCGGCGGACCCGGCCGTTGGTGACGGCCTCAAGGGTCGTGGTGCTCACAGCTCGCGAACCTTCTGCCGTCGGACGATGTAGATGAAGAAGGGGGCGCCGATCAGTGCCGTCACGATGCCGACGTCGATCTCCGCAGGGCGTGCCACCACCCGGCCGACGACGTCCGCGGCGGTCAGCAGCGCCGCGCCGATGAGCGCGGAGAACGGTAGCAGCCACCTGTGGTCGAGCCCGACGAGGAGGCGGCACACGTGCGGGACCACCAGACCGACGAACCCGATGGGTCCGGCGACCGCCGTGGCGGCGCCACACAGCAGCACGGAACCGGCACCCGCGACGCCGCGCACCACGGCGACCCGCTCGCCGAGCCCTGCCGCGAGGTCGTCACCGAGGGCGAGCGAGTTCAGGGCCCGGCCGGACAGGAGGCAGATCACGAGACCCACGGCGAGGAACGGCAGGGCCTGCCGGATGCTGTCGTAGGTGGCGCCACCGACCCCGCCGATCTGCCAGGAGCGGAAGTTGCCGGCGATGTCGTTGCGGGGCAGCACGAAGGCGCTGATCAACGACGCGAGTGCGGCGGACGTGGCAGCGCCCGCGAGCGCGAGCTTGAGCGGCGTCGCGCCGCCGCGTCCCAGCGAGCCGACGGCGTACACGAAGACGGCCGCGAGGGCGGCGCCGAGGATCGCCACCCACAGGTAGCTGGTCGGCGAGGAGAGGCCGAACAGGACCATTCCGGTGACCACCGCGAGCGACGCCCCCATGTTCACGCCCAGAATGCCGGGGTCGGCCAGCGGGTTGCGGGTCACGCCCTGCATCACCGCCCCGGCCAGGCCGAGTTCGGCGCCGACGAGCACGGCGAGCAGGGTCCGCGGGATCCGTTTGGTGACGGCGGCCTGTTCCATCGTCTCGTCGGCACCCTGGAACGCGGCGACGATGTCGGACCACCCGACGTCGCGGGATCCGAGGGCGACCGACGCCACCATGAGCACCAGGAGCACCGCGGTAGCCACGAGGAACCACACCAGGCGTACCCGTGCCGGACGCCGCACCACGGCGACGTCCGGCACGGTACGCGGGTCGAGCGCGGTCATGAGACCCGGTCAGCAGCCTTGGCGAGCATCGCGACGTAGTCGTCCAGCACGAACGGGAGGGCCAGCGGGGTCGGGTTCGCCGCGGTGCCCAGCGGGGTGGCACCGGAGAGCATGACCACCGAGCCGCGCTTGATCGCGGGGATCTTCGACAGCAGGGGGTCGGCCTGCGCGGCGGCGAGGAGCTTGTCGTCGCCGTACGCGACGATGACGTCCACGTCGTCGAAGACCTGGATCTGCTCGGCGCTCTGCTCCAGGCTGAACTTGTCGGTGCCGGCGGAGAGCGTGGCGATGCTGGCCGGCACCTTCAGGCCGAGGTCGGTGAAGAACTGGGCCCGGGTGTCGTGCGTCGTGTAGAAGCCGATCTTGCTCAGGTCGGTCGGGTCGACGTGCGTCATGAACATCGCCGACCTGCCTGCCAGCTGGGGGTGCTTCGCGGCGGTGTCGGTCATCCGCTTCTCGAAGTCGGCGATCAGCGCGTCGCCTTCCTTCGCGAGGCCGAGGGCCTGGCTCTCCAACTTGATCGTGTCGCGCCACGCCGTGGCCCAGGGCGCCTGCGGGTAGGCGACCACCGGTGCGATCTTGCTGAGGGTGTCGTACTCCTGCTGCGTCAGCCCGGAGTACGCGGCGAGGATGACGTCGGGCCGGGTGTCTGCGACCGCCTCGAAGTTGATGCCGTCGTTCTCGTCGAACAGCACAGGCCTGGTGCCGCCGAGCGATGTGAGCTTCTCGGCGACCCAGGGCAGGATGCCGTCGTTGTCGTCGTCGCCGAAGTTGGCCTTGGCCATGCCCACGGGAACGATGCCGAGGGCCAGCGGAACCTCGTGGTTCGCCCAGGCCACTGTCGCGACCCGCTTCGGCTTCTCCTTGATCGTGGTTGTGCCGAGCGCGTGCGTGATCGTGATCGGGAAGGCGGCGGCGGGGCTGCCGTCGGCGGCGTCCTCGGCCGTGGACGACCCGCCGCAGGCGGCGAGCGCCAACGTCGCGGCCAGGGCGACGACCCCGGTCAGGAAACGGTTAGCACGCATAGAACTGAGCTCCATCGCTAGGTAAGGGAAGGCTAACCTAACACAGCGATATGAGTCGTTCTCGCGACCGGGTCAGGGGTGTGTTCGGTGGCTGGGCCTTCCCTTCCTGGGTCGACGGGCCGGCAGAGGCTGGGACCGCGCCTCAGCGCGCGGCGCCGCCCGGTCGACGCGTGCCGCCGCCGGACGGCCGGTGACCGATGCGCGGCGCCCGTACCGCCGAGGGCCTGGCCGACTCCGGACGGACGTCGCGGGCCGCGCTGGCCACCATCTCGTCGGGATCGCGCCGCAGTGCCTGCCGGATGTGCGCCGGGACGACCTCGGACTTCGCAAGCGCCAGTCGGACCTGCACGGAACGGTCGTCCACCAGTCGGGCCAGATCCGCGTCGTCCAGCTCGACCGCGCCGACGAGGGCGACACGGACGTCGACCACCGGGTCCTGGGCGAGCGCGCTGCGCTGCTCGGCGGTGGTCCGCGGATTGCGGGCGAGCCCCTTACGGACACGGGCGGTGCGATCGGCGAGCAGCGCGGTGATCACGTCAGGGTCCCGGGTGTGGGTGGCGAGCCGTTCCCGCACCTCCGGTGAGACGTCCTCGACCAACCTGGCCGCCAGCTCCGGCTCCAACTCGCGCGACTCGGCGAGGAGGCCGCGAAGCTCCTTGTCCGCCGCCTCCGACATCACCCGACGAACCGACTCGTCACACGCCGGGTTGCCGGCGACCGCCCAGCGGACCCACCGGTCGGCGTCCTTGACGAGACGCACCAGGTTCGCGATCGACGCCGAGGGGTTTCTCGCCACGGCCTCCCGTACCCCACGGTCAGGGTCCCGGGTCAGCGGGCGCAGAGCCTGGGCGGGAGCGTCGGCCCGCGACGCGACGGCCTTACGCACCGCCGCCGACGGGTCGGACGCCAGGTCGAAAAGGGTCATCTGTGGCGTTGCGGGATCCTGGGCGAGGGCGAGCCGCGCGTCGACGTCGCCATCGATCGCGCGCTCGTCGGTGGTGCCTGACCCGCTGTGACCGTCGGACCCGCCGACGTCCTGCTGCTTTGCCATGGACGCAATCATGTCACTGACCTGCTGCGGCATCGCGCGCCCGGACCAGGGCACTGACGACTGTCGAAGCGGTGCGACCCGGGCGGGAGCACTCGTTCGTCCCCGGCGGGCTCCCCGCGGCGGTCGTACAGTGGGGAAGGTCCTGGCCCCAGTGATCGTGGCGGGCACGTTCCCGGCCCGCCCGGAAGGAGCACAGTGAACCGTCCCCTCCGGACCGCCCTCGGCGTCGTCCTGAGTGCCGCACTACTGACCACCGCCGCGCCCGCGCCCGCGCAGGCGCACGGCGCGGGTCGCCCGCCCGCCGTCATCGCGCTGCCCGACGGGTTCCAGCCCGAGGGCATCGCCACCGCCGGCCGGTACGCGTACCTCGGCTCCCGCGCCACCGGCGCCATCTACCGGGTCGACCTGCGCACCGGTCGGGGCGCGACGATCGGCGCACCCACAGGCACGCCGTCGCTCGGCCTGAAGGTCGACCCGCGCGGTCGGCTGTTCGTCGCCGGCGGCACCGCCGGCGACGCCCGCGTCCTGGACACCCGCACCGGCGAAGTGCTGGCGAGCTACCAGTTCGCCACCGCCCCGACGTTCGTCAACGACGTCGTGCTGACCCGCGACGCCGCGTACTTCACCGACTCCAACCGGCCGGTGCTCTACCGGCTGCCGCTCGGCCGTGATGGCGCCCTGCCGCCCGCCGACGGGTTCACCACCATCGCGCTGACCGGCGCGTACGAGCAGGTGGGCACGGGCGTCAACCTCAACGGCATCGTCAGTACGCCGGACGGCAGAGCGTTGATCGTCGTGCAGTCGACCACCGGCGCGCTGTTCCGGGTCGACCCGGCGACGGGCGCCACCACGGTCGTGGACGTGCCCGGCTACACCTTCACCAACGGCGACGGGCTGCTGCTTATCGGCCGCACCCTGTACGTCGTACAGAACCGCCTCAACCAGATCGCGGTGGTCACGCTGAACCGGGCCGGCACCGCCGGAACGGTCACCGGCACCATCACCGACCCGAACTTCGACGTGCCCACCACTGTCGCCCCGGCACTGGGTCGGCTCTACCTGCCCAATGCCCGCTTCTCGACCACCCCGACGCCGACCACGCCGTACTCGGTGGTCGCCGTCCGCGCCCGCTGAGCGACAGCCGCGCCCACTGACGAGCCCCGGTCGATCCTTCGCGGATCGGCCGGGGCTCATCGGTGTGGCTGTCAGGCGATGTCGAACCTGTCGTTCTCCATGACCTTGGTCCAGGCCTTGACGAAGTCGGCCACGAACTTCTCGCGCGCGTCCTGGCTGGCGTAGACCTCCGCCAGGGCCCGCAGCTGGGAGTTGGAGCCGAAGATGAGGTCGACAGCGGTGGCCGTCCACTTCACCTCGTCGGTGGACAGGTCCCGGATCTCGTACACGTGCTCCTCGGACTTCGACGCCGTCCACCGGGTGCCCGGGGAGAGCAGGTTGGCGAAGAAGTCGTTGGTGAGCACACCGGGCCGGTCGGTGAGAACGCCGTGCGTCGCACCGCCGACGTTGTTCCCGAGGGCACGCAGGCCGCCGACGAGGACGGTCATCTCCGGCGCGGTCAGGTTGAGCATGAAGGCCCGGTCGACGAGCAGCACCTCCGGCTGGGTCTTCTCGCCCGGCCGCAGGTAGTTGCGGAAGCCGTCCGCGCGGGGCTCCAGGACGCGGAACGAATCGACGTCGGTCTGCTCCTGGGTGGCGTCGGTGCGGCCCGGCCGGAACGGCACTGTCACCTCGACGCCGGCGTCACGCGCCGCCTTCTCGACGGCGGCCGAGCCGGCAAGCACGATCAGGTCCGCAAGCGAGATCCGGGCGCCGCCGGCCGCGTTGAAGTCCCGCTGGATGCCCTCCAGGGTCTCCAGGACCGTGGCGAGCTGCTCGGGCTGGTTGACCTCCCAGTCGCGCTGCGGCTCCAGACGGATCCGCGCCCCGTTGGCACCGCCGCGCTTGTCGGTGTGCCGGAAGCTCGCGGCGGACGCCCAGGCGGTGGAGACCAGCTGGGCGGTCGTGAGACCGGAGTCCAGGACCTTCGCCTTGAGGGCGGCGATGTCGGCGTCACCCACGAGCTCGTGGTCGACGGCCGGCACCGGGTCCTGCCACAGCTGCGGCTCGGCCACCCACGGCCCGAGGAAACGGTCGATCGGGCCCATGTCGCGGTGCAGCAGCTTGTACCACGCCTTGGCGAAGGCCAGCGCGAACTGGTCCGGGTTCTCCAGGAACCGGCGCGAGATCTTCTCGTACGCCGGGTCGAACCGCAGCGCCAGGTCGGTCGTGAGCATCGTCGGCTTGTGCTTCTTCGACGCGTCGAACGGGTCCGGGATGATCTCCGGGGCGTCCTTGGCGACCCACTGCTTCGCGCCGGCGGGGCTCGTGGTGAGCTCCCACTCGAAGCCGAAGAGGATCTCGAAGAAGCGGTTGCTCCACTGCGTCGGCACGTCGGTCCACGTCACCTCGAGACCGCTGGTGATGGTGTCCCGGCCCTTGCCGCTGCCGTGGGTGCTCAGCCAGCCGAGGCCCTGCGCCTCCAGCGGGGCGCCCTCGGGCTCCGGACCGACGTGGTCGTCTGCGGGAGCCGCGCCGTGGGTCTTGCCGAAGGTGTGGCCGCCGGCGATCAGCGCGACGGTCTCCTCGTCGTTCATCGCCATCCGGCCGAAGGTCTCCCGGATGAAGTACGCCGCCGCCCGCGGGTCCGCGTTGCCGTTCGGTCCCTCCGGGTTGACGTAGATGAGGCCCATCTCGGTCGCGCCGACCTCGGGCGCCATCTCGGACTCGCCGACGTAGCGCTCGTCACCCAGCCAGGTGTCCTCCGGACCCCAGAAGATCTCCTCGGGCTCCCAGATGTCCTCCCGGCCGAAGCCGAAGCCGAAGGTCTTGAAGCCCATCGACTCCAGGGACACGTTGCCGGCGAGCACGAGCAGGTCGGCCCAGGAGATCTTCTGGCCGTACTTCTGCTTCACCGGCCACAGCAGGCGGCGGGCCTTGTCGAGGTTGGCGTTGTCCGGCCAGCTGTTGAGCGGCGCGAACCGCTGACCGCCGTCGCCGGCGCCGCCACGGCCGTCGTGGATGCGGTACGTGCCGGCGGAGTGCCAGCTCATCCGGATCATCAGGCCGCCGTAGTGGCCGAAGTCCGCCGGCCACCAGTCCTGCGAGGTGGTGAGGACCTCGACGATGTCCCGCTTCAGGGCCTCGACGTCGAGCTTCGCGAACTCCTTGGCGTAGTTGAAGTCCGGCCCCAGCGGGTTGCCCTGGGGCGAGTTGCTGTGCAGCACCGACAGGTCGAGCTGGTTGGGCCACCAGTCCCGGTTGGTGCGCGGGCGACCGCCGGTCTTAGGCGTCGGCGAGTCGATCGCCGGGTTCTCGCTCTCGCTGCCGTGCGAAGTCACCGAGTCGTGCGCGACCGGGCAGCCGGCCGCCTCCTTCTTGTCCACGCCCTGTGCGCTGCTGGGGGCCTGGTCCTGGGTGTCGCTCATGTACTTCCTTCCGAACTGGCGGATCGCTGGGCGGTGCGTTCGGTCGCGCAGTCGGGGCAGACGCCCCAGAAGACGACCTCCGCTTCGTCGACCACGAAGCCGTGGTCGTCGGAAGCGGTGAGACAGGGGGCGTCGCCGACGGCGCAGTCGATGTCGGCGATCGCGCCGCAGGAGCGGCACACGATGTGGTGGTGGTTGTCCGCCACCCGCGCCTCGTAGCGGGCGGTGGCGCCGGCGGGCTGGATGCGCCGCACCAGACCCGCGTCGGTGAGCGCCCGCAGGACGTCGTACACCGCCTGGTGCGAGACAGTGGGGTGCTCGGCGCGGACGAGCCGGAGCACGGTGTCGGTGTCGACGTGCGGATGGTCCCGCAGCGCGGCGAGCACCGCCAGCCGGGGTCGGGTCACGCGCAACGAGACGGCTCGTAGCTGCGCCTCGAAGCCGGACCTCATGTGCCGAACATTAGTCCACTCTTTTGGAATGAATCAAATTTCGCCGAATTTCGCCGCGTCCGTTTCCTGCCGATCGTGCCCGATCAGCCCCTCCTGCGTCGAACGACCCGCCGGGCGGCCAGGTACGCGACGCCTCCGGCCAGCAACCACGGCGCCGCGACGACGACTGGGTCCAGCGGGTGGTGCACCCGGTCCACCCGCTTGCCGCGCAGGCGCGAGGAGAGGCCGTGGTGGGTGAACTCGCTCAGGACGCCGGTCTCGGTGACCGGGTTGTCGGGGTGCCGGGTCAGCATCGAGCGCAGGGAGCTCTCCACCGCGTCCACCCGGTCAGCCGCGAGCAGGAGCAGCCAGTGGGCGGCCCGCGCCTCGCTGTACGTCCGGTAGGAGTACCGGCGGATCACTCCGGAGAGCCCCCGCGGCGGGCACGAGGTGCCGAAGACCGGGGTGAGGAACTTGTGCTCGATCGACATCTCCCGCGGCCACCTCTCCGGCTGCCGCTCCGGGAACTCCCAGTGGGCGCCGTTGAGGCCCGGGTCGAACCGCTCCTTCGGCACCGAGGGGCGGTCCCGGGGGTCGAGGTCGACACCCCACCCGGGAATGCGAGCACGCAGCTCGTCGGTGGATTCGGCAAGCTTCGGCTTGTCCGGCGTGTAGGGCATGGCGGCGCTCCCGGTCGGTCAGGCGGCGTTCGGGACGATGATCGGCTTGATGCAGCCGTCGAGCTTGGCGGAGAAGATGTGGTACGCCTCCGCGACGTGCTCCAGCGGGATCCGGTGGGTCACGATGTCGCTGGGCTTGAGGTGGCCGTTGCGGATATGCTCGAACAGGCGCGGCCACTGCCGCTTCACCGGGCACTGGTTCATCCGCAGGGTCAGACCCTTGTTCAGTGCGTCGCCGAACTTCACGGCGCTGAACATCGGCCCGTACGCGCCCATGACCGAGATCGTGCCGCCCTTGCGGACAGAGTCGATCGCCCAGTTGAGGGCCACCGGGGAGCCGCCCTGGAGCTTGAGCTTCGTGGCGGTGACGTGCTGGAGGAAGTTGCCGTCCGCCTCGGCGCCTACCGCGTCGATGACCACGTCCGCGCCGAGGTGGTCGGTGATCTTCTTGAGGTGCACGACGATGTCGTCGTACTCGGCGAAGTTGCAGGTCTCGGCCTGGGCGAAGGACGCAGCCTTCTCCAGCCGGTAGTCGAGGTGGTCGACGACGATGACCCGGCCGGCGCCCATCAGCCAGGCGGACTTGGCGGCGAACAGACCCACCGGGCCGGCGCCGAAGACCACGACCACGTCACCCTCGGCGATGTCGCCGAGCTGCGCGCCGAAGTAGCCGGTGGCGAGCGCGTCGGTGAGCAGGACGGCGTCGTCGTCGTCCATCCACTCGGGAATCGGGCTGGGGCCGACGTCGGCGAACGGCACGCGGACGAACTCGGCCTGGCCACCGTCGTAGCCGCCGCTGGTGTGCGAGTAGCCGTAGATGCCGCCCACGGCTGTCGCGTTGGGGTTGACGTTGTGGCAGTTGCTGAACAGGCCCCGGGCGCAGAAGTAGCAGGAGCCGCAGTACACGTTGAAGGGGACCATCACCCGGTCGCCGGGCTTGACGTTCCGCACCGACGATCCCACCTCGTCGACCACGCCGATGAACTCGTGACCGAAGGTCATTCCGACCCGGGTGTCGGGCATCATCCCGTGGTAGAGGTGCAGGTCGGACCCGCAGATCGCGGCCCGCGTCACCCGCACGATGGCGTCGTTGGGGTGCTCGATGGTGGGGCGGTCCTTCTCCTGCACCCGCACCCGGTAGGGACCGCGGTAGACCATTGCGCGCATTACTGCCTCCTGGACCAGCGTGCTGCCGGACAATCCGCCCCGGCACCACCCGAAGCACAGGTGTCCCTACCCCCGCGTATCGGAGGCAAACTGGTGGCCGGGTCCTGTGCGCCAGCCCGGTCCAGGTCCGCGAACCGCGCAGGCGGGTGCGGCCCTGACCGCCAGGTCAGGGCCGCACCGTCCATTCCGGTCAGCTGGCGTACGTCTCGAACTCGCCGACCCTGGGCGCGCCACCCGAGCTGGTGATCGTGAAATTAATCTTGGTCAGTGACGTCGCGGCGAAGGTGATGGCGCCCGCCCCGCTGCCGGAGGCGAGGACCGCCCCCGTGTCGTTGTTGACGAGCTGCCAGGACCCGATCGAGCCCTGGGTGCCGGACGGCTCCCGGATGATCACCCGGGAGACGCGGGTGGCGGAACCCCACTTGATCGAGATGGTGCCCGTCGACCCGGCGGGCGACCAGTACGTGCCGAGACTGCCGTCGCGCACGTTGCCGTAGCTCGTGCCGCTGGCCTTGCTGGAGCCGTCGGCGCCGGCGCCCAGGCTCAGGTTGGTGCCGCTACCCGGCGGCGGCGTGGTCGGCGGGGGCGTGGTCGGCGGCGGCGTGGTCGGCGGGGGCGTGGTGGGCGGCGGCGTGGTGGGCGGCGGGGTCTGCGGCGAGCAACTGCCGTCGGACACCCGCAGACCCGTGTTGGCGCCCACCGTCTGACGGACGACGTCCGGCACGCAGCTCGCCCCGTCCAGCCGGTACGAATACGGGATGCTGACCGTCGTGTTGGACGTCGGGTTCGGGCCGGCCGGGTACGTCTCGCTGCCGGCGCCGGACCACGTCACGTTGTCGAAGATGTTGCCGCTGACCTGCCAGTAGCCGCGCTCGGTGGTGTAGAAGGTGCCCAGCACGTCCTTGGAGTCGCGGAAGTAGTTGTTCTCCACCTTCGCCCTGGCGCCGGCCCGGGAGTTGATGCCGGACTCGTGCAGGCTCACGTAGTGGTTGTTGTAGATGTGGGCGACGCCGCCGCGCAGCAGGGGCGTACGGGAGTCGATGTTCTCGTACAGGTTGTGGTGGTACGTGATGAAGCCGTTGGAGAGGTCGCTCTCGCTGGATCCGATCAGGCCGCCGCGACCGGAGTTGCGCAGGATGCTGTAGGACAGCGTCACGTACTGGGTGTTGTCCTTCATGTCGAACAGGCCGTCGTACCCCTCTGACTCCCCGCCCGACGCCTCAAGGGTGACGTGGTCGACCCAGACGTTGCGCACCGTGCTCTCCATGCCGATGGCGTCGCCGCCGTTGGAGGTGGGCGAGCCCGACTTCTTGACGTTCCGGACGGTCACGTTCTGGATGATGATGTTGCTGGAGTCGCGGATGTGGATGCCGAGCTGGTCGAAGACCGCGCCGCCGCCGACCCCGATGATGGTGACGTTGCTGATCTGCTTGAGCTCGATCACGCCGGCGGCGGTGTTGCAGCTCGACCCCGACACCTTTGTGGTGTTGCCGTGGTTGATGGTCCCGGAGACCTCGATGGTGATCGGGGTGCTGCTGCTGGCCCGGCCGCACAGGGCCGCGTGGATCGCGGTGCCGGTGGTGGCGCGTACCGTCTGCCCGCCCGCGCCGCCTGTGGTCCCGCCGTTCTGGGTGGCGTAGCCGGTGGCGCTGCCCACCGCGGCCGAGGCCTGCGGCATGGCCAGGGCCACCCCTACCGCCACACCGACTGTCACCGTTGCGAGCACTGCCTGAAGTCGCAGCGCGACTGGTCGTCCCATCTCGCCTCACCTTCGCCTTCGAATTGCTTTCCTGATGACCCGAAAATTGCCCACAGTGAATGCGCGCAGCCTCGCTGGGAGCGCGGAATGGGCACGTCACTGATGGCGTCACTCGAATTCGTTCGGCCGGACGAAGAATGAGACATCGACGTGACGCAATCGTAGGAAAGCGGTTTCCCTCGATGCAAGGGTTAGCGTTTGCAGGTTGTTTGCAGTCGTGCGGGCCTGGCGGGTGCCGCAGCACCCGCCAGGCCCGCTTCCGACTACTCCCTCGTGCCGATGTTGTCGACAGGCGGAACACGCAGCAGTCGCCGCACCGGCAACACCGTCGTCGCCAGCGCCAGCAGGGTCGCGCCACCGAGCACGGCCACGCCGCCGAGCGGCGGCACGTACGGGATCGGGCTGCCCGTCACCGCGTTGACGATCGCGCCCAACGTCAGCGCCGCGACCGTCGCGCCGACGAGCACCGCGACACCGAGCAGCCCGGCCTGCTCGGCGTGGACCATCCGGCGGATCTGCCGGCGGGTCAGACCGACGAGTTGCAGAAGGGCCAACTCCCGGCGGCGGGCCAGCGCGGCGAGCACCATCGTGGTGGCCGCGGCCAGTGCCGCGTACCCCACGAGCACGCCGATCAGCAGCCGGTTCAGCCAGGCGCCGAGCGCCAGATCCCCGCCGATCAGCCGGGTACGGGTGGCCGCGTCGAGCACCGCGCTGCCCGGATGCCGGGCCGACCAGTCGGCGAGCGCCGCGTCGGCGTCCCCGTCGGCGCGGACCAGGATCTCGTCGTCGGCGACCCCGTCGGTGTGCCCGACGACCGTCTGGGCGGCCAGCGTGACGTCGCCGAAGCCGAGGCCCCGACCGTAGACGGCGATCACCCTCAGCTCGGCCGGGGTGCCGTCACCCAGCCAGAGTCGCGCCGTGTCACCGACCCGCCAACCGGACGCGGACGCCTGGGTGGCGGACAGCGCGACAGTGTCTTCGCGCAGCTCGGTCAGGCTGCCCTCGCGCACGTCGAGGTCCATGGTGGAGGTGATCTGGTCCGGGTCGACCGCCTGCGCGGCGACCGGCTCGATCCCGTCGAACGAGCGCACCACCACCTGCGTATGGCGTACCCCGGTGGCCGCCCGCACCCCGGCCAGCTCGCGGACCTCCCGGGCCGCCTCGGGCGCCAGCCCACCCGGGGCGGCCAGCACCCGCTCGGCGACCGTTCCCGCCCGGCTCTGCTCCACCGTCTGCCGCTCCAGGTTGGTCTGCAGGAACCAGACCGAGCCGCCGAACCCGATCGACAGCACCAGGGCGGTCAGCACGGTGGCCATGCCCTGCGCGTTGGCCCGCAGGTTGGCCGCCGCCAGATAGCCGCTGACCGGCGAGAAGCGGGACAGCGCGGGGGTGAGCAGGCGTGCCGCGTACGCGTTGAGCCTCGGCGCGAGCAGCGCCACCGCGATGACGAACAGGTACAGCATGCCGACCGCGGCGGCCAGCGCCCCGGTCGCCCCGGAGCCGCTGAGGGTGAACGCGCCGGACGTGACGGCCCCCGCCAGCGTCAGTACACCGGC
This sequence comes from Micromonospora sp. NPDC047521, assembly GCF_055587305.1. Lineage (NCBI taxonomy): Bacteria > Bacillati > Actinomycetota > Actinomycetes > Micromonosporales > Micromonosporaceae > Micromonospora > Micromonospora sp. NPDC047521. Next base: position 45,643 of record NZ_JBVJGN010000013.1, read on the forward strand.
GACCAGCCGCACGCGACCGCTACGTCGCGGTTCCACGGCGATCTCGCCGAGCGCCTCCACCGGCTTGATCCCGGCGACCCTGCGACCGGCGATCAGCGCGGCGAGCACCGCCACGAGCACAGTCGTACCTACCGCGGCGGGCACCGCGAGCAGGCCACCGGCCATCGGGAAGTCGGCCGGGACGAACCCGCGCCCGACCAGTTCGCCCCGCACCCACCGAGCGGCCAGCAGACCGGCGGGCGCTCCGATCGCGGAGCCGACCAGGCCCAGCAGGGCGGCCTCGGCGATCAGCATGCGGCGGATCTGGCCCGGTGTGGCCGCGACCGCCCGCAGCAGCGCCAGGTCACGGCGACGGTGCCGGACGGACAGCCCGATCGTGCCAGCCACCACGAACACGATGAGCAGGATGACGTACCCGCCGAACGCCGAGCCGGCCGTGACGAGCATCGACTGGGCGGCCAGGTTCGCCGACTGCTCGGCCTGCCCCCGGTCCCCACCGGCGTACGTGCTCGCGCCGGCCGCCGAGGCCATCCGACGGACCTCGTCGGCGACCGCGCCACGGTCGGCGTCGGCGGCCACCCGCACACCTATCGCGTCCACCCGACCCGGCCGCGCGGACAGCCGTGCCGCCTGCGCGTCGGTGAAGAACACGTCGGCCGCGCCGGTGTCGGCGATCGCGCTCACCAGGTACGACCGGCTGACCCCGCCGACTGTCAGGGTGAGCCGGTCCCCCGGTGCGGCGCCCAGCCGTGAGTCGGCCAGCACCTCGTCGTCGGCGCGCGGGGCGACGCCTGAGGTGATCGGGCGACCGGTGAAGGCGTACGTGCCCCAGCTGTGCCCCACCGCGGCGGGCGCCCCGATCACCACCCGGTCGTCGCCGGTCACCGCCGCCACGCCGGGCAGCCGCCGGATCTGGTCCACCAGCGCGGCGTCCACAGTGCCGCCCTCGGGCAGCGCGGCGGTGCTCGTGGTCATCTCGCCGTCGAACTCCCTACTGGTGTGGCTGACCGTCCGGTCGGCGACGACCAGGTCGGCGCCGACCCAGATCCGGGGCTCCGGCCGGAAGCGCAGTCCGGACTCGACGAGGGTGCCCATGGCAACCAGGATCATCACTCCGGCGAGCAGGGCGAGCAGCGTGGCGGCCGACGGGCCGGCGCGGTGGCGCAGCAGCCGGGCCGCGAGCGCGGTCATCGCGCGACCCGCCGATCCAGCGACGCCAGGTGCTCGGCGATGCGGGCGGCCCCGAGCTGCGGCAGGTCGGCGACGATCCGGCCGTCGGCCAGCACGAGCACCCGATCGGCGTACGACGCGGCGACCGGATCGTGGGTCACCATCACCACCGTCATCCCGTGCTCGTCGACGACCGCGCGCAGCAGCGTCAGCACCTCCGCGGCGGTACCTGTGTCGAGCGCGCCGGTGGGCTCGTCGCAGAAGATCACCTCGGGACGGGTGGCCAACGCCCGCGCGATCGCCACCCGCTGCTGCTGGCCGCCGGACAGGGCCGCCGGCCGGTGGTGCAGCCGGTCGGTGAGCCCGACCCGCTCGATCACCCGGGTCAGCCAGGCGCGATCCGGACGGACGCCTGCCAACCGCAACGGCAGGACGATGTTCTCCTCGACGGTGAGCGCGCCGATCAGGTTGAACGCCTGGAAGACGAAACCGATCCGGGTACGCCGCAGCTCGGTGAGGCGGGTCTCGGACAGCGGCGACAGGTCGACGCCCCCGATGAACACGCGACCGGAGGTCGGCCGGTCCAGGCCCGCGGCGTTCTGCAACAGCGTGCTCTTGCCCGAACCGGACGGCCCCATCACGGCGGTGAAGGTGCCGCGGGTGAAGTCGGCGTCGACCCCGGCCAGCGCGTTCACCCGGTTCTGGCCGGTCTTGTACACCCGGGTGAGGTGTTCGACGCGTACGGCGGCGTCGACTGTGGGTACCGGACAGGTGGACATCCTGGTGGCCTCTCTGCAGGTCGTCGTTGTGGTCTGCGCGCACCACGAACGCTATTGACCTGCGGAGACGGTCACCATCCCGCGTGCTGCCGGGACGGGGTACAGCAGGCGCTACCGCTGGCCGCCGTCGAGGTAGCGCAGCACCGCGGTGACCCGACGGTCGGCACGGTCGTCGGGCGGCAGTTGCAGCTTCGCGAAGATGCTGCGGATGTGCTTGTGCACCGCGCCGTCGGTGACGAACAGCCGCTCGGCGATCGCCGTGTTGCCGAGCCCCTCGGCCATCAGCCCCAGCACCTCGCGCTCGCGCGGCGACAGCTCGCTCAGCGCCGTGTCGGGGCGGCGGTTGCGGGCAAGCAACTGCGCCACCACCTCCGGGTCGATCACGCTGCCGCCGTCCGCCACCCGGCGCAACGCGGCGAGGAACTCCTCCACCCGACCCACCCGTTCCTTCAACAGGTAGCCGAGCCCGACGGCACCGACCGCGAACAGATCGGTGGCGAACGCCTGCTCCACGTACGCCGACAGGACCAGCACCGCGAGACCGGGCCGGCGCCGGCGGGCCTCCACGGCGGCCACGATGCCCTCGTCGGTGTGGGTCGGCGGCATCCGCACGTCCACGATCGCCACGTCGGGTGCGTGCTCGTCGACCGCGACCAGGAACTCCCCAGGCGTGCCCGCCGTGGCGACCACGTCCAGCTCCTCCGCCCGCAGCAGCAGCGCCAGCCCCTCGCGCAGCAGCGGGTCGTCCTCGGCGATCACGATCCGCATGGCAGCTCCACGTGCATCCTCGTCGGCCCACCGGGTGGGCTGGTCAGTGTCATCCGGCCGTCGTACGCCTCGACCCGCCGGCGGATGCCGGTGATCCCGGAGCCGCGTGCCTCGTCGGCGTCGCCGCGCCCGTCGTCCTCGACTGTCACCAGCAACCGGCCCCGCTCGCGGCGGACGGCGACGTCCACCTGGCTCGCCCCGCTGTGCCGGACCGCGTTGGTCAGCGCCTCGGCCACCACGAAGTACGCGGTGGCCTCGACGGAGGCCGCGCAGCGCACCGCCACGTCCACCTCCAGCCGGCACGGCATCGCGCAACTGCCGGCCAGGCCCGCCAGCGCCCCGGCGAGGCCCCGGTCGTCCAGTACCGGCGGCAGGATCCCGCGCACCACCGTACGCAGCTCGGCGAGCGCCTGTTCGGCGGCGTCCTGCGCCTGCCCGAGGATCTCGTCGGCCCGGTCCGGGTTGCGCCGCACGGCCCGCCGCGCGGCGCCCAGCAGCACGTTCACCGCGACCAGCCGGTTCTGGGTGCCGTCGTGCAGCGACCGCTCGATCCGGCGCAGCTCCACCGCGTGCGCGTCCAGTGCCGCGGCCCGGGTGGCGGTCAGCGCGGCGACCCGCAGCGACAGGTCCACCCCGGGCGGTGGAGGCAGCAGCCACCGGCCCGGCCACGCCTGCAAGCGGGCCAGGGCCGGAGTGAACGCGACAGTGGCGGCGAGCCAGCCCACCCCGACCACAGCGACCAGGAGCGCGTCGGGCAGCCCGTCGATGCGCCACCAGAAGATGCCGGGCGCGCCGTCCTCGGGTGAGAGCAACCGGTACCACAGCGGAAACGTGATGTCCTGCGCGGCGTAGAGCGGGAGCGCGACGCCTACCAGCCCGGACGTCAGGCCGGTGACCGAGTGGAGCGTCACCCAGCCGACCTCCCGGCGGACGAACGGGTCGCGTACCGCCGCCCGCAGCCCGGCCGGCACCGGCCCGGGCGTGGGGATCGGCGCACCCAGGCGGGACAGTCGGGCACGCTCGCGGTCGGCCACCGCACGCACCGCCCGCAGCGCGCCGGGCGCGGCCCACAACCCCACCCCGATCAGGCAGGCCACCGCCACGACGAACGTCCAGAGCAGCGCGCCGAACGCCAGCACGGCGGTGCCGAGCCCGCCGACGAGGTGCCGCACGACGCGGACCCGCCCCCACACGTACGCCATCGGTCACCTCCCGCGCCACCATAGGCCGCCGTGCGCCGCGCGGACGACGTCCGGCGCGGAAAGTACAGCAGGCTGTACCCGCCGACGGTCCCCGGCGCGGTCGCCGCGGCCGGGTACCCGGCCGTACCGGCCGCCCATGGACCGGAAAGCCTCCGGAAATTTCGGCTGCGACAGGCCGCCCCCAGGAGCCGTCAGGTGCGGCGCGGAGGTGACCTGCGGGATTCCAGATCGACTACTGACCTGGCGGGACTGTCGTCGGCCCGGCCGCCGGCACGGTCCAGGACGTTTCCGCGAGGCTTCCGGAAAGTGTTGACATCTTGACGGTCGGGTTAATACGGTCGCCATCGACGGGGCTCTATCACCGTCACTGGCATAACCGCGACCCACTCCTCCGGTCGTCGTGCGGGACGACCGGCCACCACCACCAGGCGGCACGACGCCCGGTGATCGTCCCCCGGTCACCGGGCGCGGGCCGCCACGAGGAGGAACAGGTTCATGACCGACACCCACCACACCCCCGCCAGACCGAGGAGGCGCGGCCGCATGCGGCTGCTCCTCGGCACCGCCTGCGCCGCCGTCCTGGCCGTCGCCGGCACGATGACGGCGACGAACGCGTACGCCGAGGCCGACCGGACCCTCACGTCGAACCTGGTCGGCACCCACAACGGCTACTACTTCTCCTTCTGGAAGGACAGCGGCAACGCCAGCATGACGCTGCGCGCCGACGGCCGGTACTCCAGCAGTTGGGACCGCAGCACCAACAACTGGGTCGGTGGCAAGGGCTGGGCCACCGGCTCGCGGCGGACGGTCAGCTACACGGCCAACTACAACCCGGGCAACAACAACACCTACCTCGCCCTGTACGGATGGACGCGCAACCCGCTCATCGAGTACTACGTGGTGGAGAACTTCGGCAACTACAACCCGAGCAGCGGCGCCCAGCGGCTGGGCACCGTCACCACCGACGGCGGCACCTACGACATCCTGCGCAGCCAGCGGGTGAACGCCCCCTCGATCGACGGCAACCAGACGTTCTACCAGTACTGGAGCGTCCGGCAGCAGAAGCGTTCGAGTGGCACCATCACCACCGCCAACCACTTCGACGCCTGGGCCCGCGCCGGCCTGAACCTCGGCACCAACCACGCCTACCAGATCCTGGCCACCGAGGGCTACCAGAGCCAGGGCAGCTCCGACGTCACCGTGTGGGAGGGCGGCGGCGGCAGCCCGACCACCCCGCCCCCCACGACCGGCAACCCGGGCGGTGGCAACTGCACCGCGACGCTCTCGGCCGGGCAGCAGTGGGGTGACCGGTTCAACCTGAACGTCGCGGTCAGCGGCACCAGCAGCTGGGTGGTCAGCCTCGGCCTCAACGGCGGTCAGAGCATCCAGAACAGTTGGAACGCCTCCGTCAGCGGCACCTCCGGCACCGTCACCGCGAGACCGAACGGCAACGGCAACAACTTCGGTGTCACCATCATGGCCAACGGCAACTGGACCTGGCCGACCGTCACCTGCCGTACCGGCTGACGTCGACCACCTCCTGACACCACCCTCTGGCGTGGCGGCACCGGCCGCCACGCCAGAGCCGTCGTCGCCGCCGCGCCATCAGGCGCCTCCCCGCGAAAAAAGATCCGCGATCCGGCAGAGCGCCATGTCGAGAACGCGTGGCCGGCTTCGTCCCCGGTGTGAGAGCGACCATGATGGGTCGCAGTCGCACCGAGGAGACCTGACCATGGCGAAGTACCTGCTGCTCAAGCATTACCGCGGCGCCCCGAGCGCGGTCAACGACGTACCGATGGACAAGTGGACGCCGGAGGAGATCTCGGCCCACATCGCGTACATGAGGGATTTCGCCACCCGGCTGGAGCAGACCGGCGAGTACGTCGACGGCCAGGCGCTCGCCCCCGAGGGGACGTTCGTCAGGTACGACGGCGAGGGGAACCCGCCTGTCACCGACGGGCCGTTCGCCGAGACCAAGGACCTGATCGCCGGGTGGATGGTGATCGACGTCGACAGCTACGAGCGGGCCGTCGAGCTGGCCGGGGAGCTGTCGGCAGCCCCCGGGGCCGGAGGAAAGCCGATCCACGAGTGGCTGGAGCTGCGGCCCTTCCTCACCGAGCCGCCGACCATCACGGAATGACCGCTCAGTTGGACGAGGCTCTGCTGCGGAGCCTCACGCCAGGCGTCCTCGGGGTCCTCGTCCGCCGCGGAGTGACATTCGCGGCGGCCGAGGACGCCGTGCAGGACGCGCTGGTCGAGGCGGTACGCGTCTGGCCGGCCGACCCACCACGGGATCCGAAGGGCTGGCTGGTCACCGTGGCGTGGCGGCGGTTCCTCGACACGACCCGCGCGGACGTCGCCCGGCGACGACGCGAGGACCTCGTCGACGAGGAACCGCCGCCCGGGCCCACGCCCTCGGTGGACGACACGCTCCAGCTCTACTTCCTGTGCGCGCATCCGTCGCTGACGCCGTCGTCCGCGGTCGCGCTCACCCTGCGTGCCGTCGGCGGGCTCACCACCCGCCAGATCGCGCACGCCTACCTGGTGCCCGAGGCGACGATGGCGCAGCGCATCAGCCGGGCCAAGCGCACCGTCTCCGGCGTGCGGTTCGACAAGCCCGGCGACGTCGCCACGGTGCTGCGCGTGCTGTACCTGGTCTTCAACGAGGGCTACTCAGGTGACGTCGACCTCGCCGCCGAGGCCATCCGGATCACCAGGCAACTCGCGGCCGTGATCGACCATCCGGAGGTGGCGGGGCTGCTCGCCCTCATGCTGCTGCACCACGCCCGGCGCGCCAGCCGCACCGCGCCCGACGGCAGCCTCGTACCGCTCGCCCAGCAGGACCGCGGCCGGTGGGACACCACCTCGATCGCCGAGGGCGTCCGGATCCTGCAGGCGGCGCTCGCCCGCGACCGGCTCGGCGAGTTCCAGGCCCAGGCCGCCATCGCGGCGCTGCACGCCGACGCGCCCACCGCCGAGGAGACCGACTGGGTGCAGATCGTCGAGTGGTACGACGAACTCACGCGCCTGACCGACAGCCCCGTCGTCCGGCTCAACCGGGCGGTGGCGGTCGGCGAGGCCGACGGGCCGCGCGCCGGGCTGGCGGCGCTCGCCGCGCTTGACGACTCGCTGCCCCGCCACACGGCGGTCGCCGCGTACCTGCACGAGCGCGACGGCGAACTGGCGACGGCGGCACGGTTGTACGTCGAGGCGGCCCGCCGGGCATCCAACCTCGCCGAGCGCGACCACCTGACCCGGCAGGCCGCCCGGCTCAACGCCCGCCGCTGACGGGCCGCGTCACGGCGCGCTCGCGTCGTCCCGTGTGTCGAGGTACGTGCCGCAGCGCAGGCGGTGCCGCGACCGGGCGGGCTCAGCCGTCGCCGGGGCGTACCAGTCCGCTCTCGTACGCGATGACCACGAGCTGGGCGCGGTCGCGGGCGTTCAGCTTGTGCAGCAGGCGACTCACGTACGTGCGGGCGGTGTCCGGGCTGAGGTGCAGGGCGGCGCCGATCTCCACATTCGACCGCCCGGCGCCCACCTGGGCGAGGACGTCGCGTTCGCGGCCGGTGAGCCCGGCCAGCCGCGCCGGATCGGCAACCGGCGAGCGTGCCGCCGCGGCGAGCACCCGCCGGGTGACGGCCGGCGACAGCAACGCGTCCCCACCGGCCACCACGCGTACGGCGTCCCGCAGGGCGTCGGGCGGGGTGTCCTTGAGCAGGAAACCGGAGGCACCGGCGCGGATCGCCTCGAAGAGGTACTCGTCGTCGTCGAACGTGGTCAGCATGACCACCCGCACGTCCGCCAGCACCGGGTCGGCGAGGATCCGCCGGGTCGCCTCGATGCCGTCGCCGCCGGGCATCCGGACGTCCATCAGGACCAGGTCGGGCCGCTGCTCGCGAACCACCGACACGCCGGTCCCGCCGTCGCCTGCCTCGCCGACCACAGTGATGTCCCCGGCGCGCTCCAGCAGCGCGCGGAGTCCCGTGCGCACCAGGTGCTGGTCGTCGACGAGGACGACACGTACCGCGCTCACGTGACGACCCCGGCCAGCGGCAGGCGGACGGCGACCCGGAAACCGCCGCCCTCGGCGTCGCCGGCTTCGACGGTCCCGCCGAGCAGGGCGACCCGCTCCGACATGCCCCGCAGCCCCTGACCGCGCTCGACGCCGTCGGCGCCCGCCCCGCGGCCGTCGTCGACCACGTCCAGCGCCAGTGCCGACGCGGTGGCCCGGACCGTCACCGCGACGCGTGTGGCCCACGCGTGACGTACCACGTTTGTCAGCGCCTCCTGCACGATCCGGTAGACGGTGCTGCCCACCACCGTGGGCAACGCGTCAACGGGCCCGTCGACGCGCAGGTCGACAGTCAGTCCAGCGCGGCGGACACCGTCGACGAGCGTCTCCAGCTGGGCGAAGCCCGGGACCGGCACGCGCGGCCCGGAGCGGCGCAGCGTGCCCAGCGTCGCGCGCAGCTCGGCCATCGCACTGCCGCTCACCGAGTGGATCGCCGCCAGGGCGGTCTCGACCTGACCGGGCTCGGCGTCGGCGAGCGCCTCCCGCGCCACCGCCGACTGCAGGGTGATCACCGACATCGTGTGCCCCAGCGTGTCGTGCAGCTCCCGGGCGATCCGCAGCCGCTCGGCCTCGACCTGAAGGGCGGCCTCGCGACGGCGCTCCTCCTGCGCCGCTGCCGCCTGGCGCAGCAGGGCGGCCCGCAACGAACGCCTGTTGCGCACGGCGTCACCAAGCGTGATCACGGCGAGCATCAACGCCGCCTCGGTGCCGAGTTCGGCCCCGATCACGACGGAGACGTCGTCCCCCTCGATGAGCCGGGCGGCCACCGACACGACAAGCAGACTCCCGCCGACGGCGGCGGCGGGGACCACCCGGCCCCGCTGGGCGGCCACGTAGAGAACCGCGGCGGCCGGGCCGGCCAGACCGATCGGCGGCAGGTCCAGCGCGTAGTAGCAGAGGATGCCGGCGGCCGTGGCCAGCAGCGCGGCGACAGGCCATCGCCGGGCCACCAGCAGGAGCACCGCCCACCCGACGCCGAACACGTAGGCGAGCGCCGCGCGGGCGGGCGCCGCGTCGTCGGTCACCACCGCCGCCGTGATCAGCCCCAGGATGGCCACGGCGAGCAGCGCCTCGGTCCGGGTGGGTGAGATGGCCTGCACGTGCGTGAGCCTAAGTCGGCGCGCGGGCGGGCCGCTGCCGTCCGCAGGCATCACCTCGGCGCCGGCACGTACGTCGAGAAGCGACAACAGCTCGCGCGGCCGCGCGGCAGACGGTCCCCCTCCGCCGACCTAGCGTCGACGGCGACAACGCAGAACGTGTCCCCGAGGGGACCGACCGAGGAGAAGTGCCCCCGTGTCCCGTACCAAACTGACGTGGATCGTGCTGATCGTGCTCGTCTGGACGGCGATGATGTCCTTTGGTGGGGTCGCCGCCGAGACCGTCACGCTCTACCCGAACATCTTCGGCGACGCGCCCGCGTCACTGGACCGGGCCCGTGAGTTCCTCGTCGCGGGCGGCCCGAGCGACTACTTCCCGCCGCTTGGCGCCACAGTCGTGCTGAGCAGCCTCGCCGCGATCGCGCTCACCTGGCGCAACCGGCGGCTGCGCTGGTTCGTCGCCGCCTCCGCGGCGACCTTCATCATCTGCGAGTTCCTGTTCTCCGCCGTCTTCTTCTGGCCGCGCAACGAGATCATGTTCGTCGACCCGGTCGGCACGCACTCCCCCGAGTACCTGCGTCAGGTCGCCCGGGAGTTCGTCGCCGGCCACTGGGTACGCCTTGTCGGGGGCGCGGTGACCTCCGCGCTGGCGTTCACCGCCCTGCTGCGCTTCGCCCGGGAGACCGCGCCGGAGCGGCCCGCGCGGTGAGCTGGACGCCCCGTTGAAGGGTGGCTCAGTCGCAGCCGAGTGTCTGCGTCGTGCGCGGCCAGGCCTCCACCCGCTGCGAACCCGGGTAGACCACGTACGCGAGGTTGTCGGCGTCGCTCGGCGCCAACCACAGCTGCTGCCCGTCCGGGCCTGTGTAGTCGGTGGTACGGGCGTCGGCGGGCAACTCGGCGCGCGGGGCGTAGCTGGCGCGTACCTCAGCATCGAGCTGACCCGCCGGATCCCTGACGTACTGCCGGTTCGCCGGCTCGCCGGTCTGCCCGGTCAGGGGCCACCGGACGTGCAGGAAGGTCAGGTCCTGCCACCCGCAGTGCGCCGAACCGGCGTACGACTCGACGGCCTTGTCCTGGTCGGTACCGTTGCTCCAGTACGCGACCTCGGCGTCGTCCGACCCGCAGGCCGTGACGAGGAGCGTGGCGCCCACCAGCGCGCAGAGAGGGAGCCACCGGGATCTGACGTCGAACACGTGGCCCCCTCCGCAGGTGAGCTGTCAGGTCACCGACTCGCGTACCCGCTACTTCCGGGCCAACGTAGCAAGCTCGGCGACCGACGTGGTGATCCCGTTTCCGGGCAGCGAGCGCAGCCCGTCACCGGACTCGACCGGGTACTGCGCCTGCACCGGATTCAGGAGCGAGGCCGGCTGGTCGGGATACGTCTCCAGGAAGAGCGTGTACTGGCCGTTCTCCCGCAGCGGCACGCCGTGCTCCTCGGTGTAGGTCACCCCGTCCAGCTTGCCGCCCAACTGCTTGACCTGCACGACGTCACCCGGCTTGACGGCCCCCTTGAAAACCCGGGAGACCTTCACCGTACGGACGGTCACGACCATCCCCTCCCGGCGCTCCGCCTCCACCGGCGCCGGCAGCGCCTGCCCCGGCGGTGCCGCCTGCACCAGGCGGACGACCCGCTGGGCGGACTCGACATGCCCCTGCACCACCACGCTCGCCCCGGCGTACAGCTCACCGGCTGTGGCGTACGACGGATAGTCGGCGCGGTACAGGACGTTCTGCGGGTGGGGGGCGTCGCCGTGGTCGGCGTTCGCGGAGCACGCGGTGGCCGCCGCCAGCAACAGCGCGCCGACGGCGCGGACGATCAGTGGTGTCCTCATTCGAAACTCCTGTTCAGGTCGATGACTGTGAACTGCTGGTCCCGGGCTGTACGGCGTGGTCGGCCGTCGGCCTAGTAGTAGGCGTTGACGTCCGCCACGTCGTGGGACTGCGGAGTGGTCATCGAGTTTCGATTGCGGCTGTGATTCATGATCGATGCGGACAGGTCGTTGTGCGCGAGGTTCAACGCGTGACCCAGCTCGTGCACCACCACACTTGTCACGAAATTGCTGAAGTTGCTGGCGTCCCGGTTGATCGTCCGGGAGTTCACGCGTACGTACATGCAGCTCGATCCGCACGCCTGGTAGTAGCCGTACCACGTGTCGCTGTACGACGTCACCGTCAGCGTGGAGCTGGACAGCGTGTCCTTGTAGAAGTACGCGGGACTGGCGGTGCCGTTCCAGTTCGAGAGGGAACGGTCAAGGGGCGCCATCCAGGTGTTGTTGTAGTTGTACGGGTAGATGCTGATGTACGCGTTGAGCTGGCCCGTGCCGTTCCAGTGGGCGAGGGCTGGGGCCGGCACTGCCTGGGCAGCGACGAGCGCCGCGGCCAGCGCGGCGGCGGCGAGTGACGAACGTCGGGCGGAAGGTCGGCGGAAGGGCACAGGCGTCTCCTCATCGTGGGCTTCGATCGCGATGGAGGCGCGTGAGCGTGCAACACACGGCATGCATCCAGCTCCCCCGTTGAGCCGTTCTGCGAATGGTGCGGTGCTGATGGAGGTTCGTCGCCGGATGGTCGGACGGCCGTCGTTGTGCCGTGCTCGGATGATGTGCTTCCGGCGTGCCGCCAGCCTATCGGCAAATAGGCGTCGGTCAATAGGCTGTTCGGCGCCACCGGTGGCGTGACGCGAGCGCGGCCAGTCCGGCGCCGGCGGCGTTGAGCAGCACATCGTCCACAGAGGACACGCGGTCCAGGCGCAGGGCGTACTGCGCGGTCTCGACGAGGATCGAGCAGGCCGCCGCGAGCGCCAGGATCCGCGGCACCGACGCCAGCGCCGCGAACCGCTGCGGCGCGAGGTACCCAAGCGCCGCGAACACCAGCAGGTTTCCGACGACCTGGACGGTAAGCGTCAGCGGCCTTCCGTCGGAGACGATGGTGAACAGGTCCCGCAGCGGCACCAGGCTCAACCGCCCGCTGACGGCACCGGCCCGTTCGCCCGGCAACAGGATCATCCACACCCACGGGACCGTGCCGTAGACGACGCCGACCTCGGCAAGCGACATCCGCCAGGCCGACGTGGCGCCTGTGGCACTCCGCCAGCGGGCCAGAGCCCACACCGCCAGTGCGGCCACCGGCAGCGCGGCCACCGTGATGAGGACGACGCCGGTGAACGTACTGACCCAGTCCTGCCAGCCCATGCTCACACCGCCCCGCCGGCTGCTCAGGCGACGGCGGCGGCCATCCGGCGTACCGCCTCGGTGATCAGCTCCGGTGCGGTCGCCAGATTCAGCCGGACGTGACCGGCGCCGCCGGTGCCGAAGGCCGAACCGGAGTTGAGCGCCACCCGCCCACGGTCGAGGAACACGGCGGCGGGATCGTCGCCGAGGCCCAGGGCGCGGCAGTCGAGCCAGGCGAGATAGGTGGCCTGGCCGGGCCGGTACCCGATGGTCGGCAGGTGCTCGGCGAGCAGCGCGGCCAGGAGCCGGCGGTTGTCGTCCAGGCCGGTCAACAGGGCGTCGAGCCACTCGCCGCCGTCGCGGAAGGCCGCCGTGTGGGCGATGACGCCCAGGTGGCTGGTGCTCACACTCGCCTCGAACGGCACGCGGGCGAGGTCCCCGGCCGCGGCCGGACCGGCGATGAGGAGCCCGCCGCGCAGGCCGGCCAGGTTCCATCCCTTGGAGGCGGACATCAGCGACAGGCCGTTCTCCGCTCCGGGCACCGAGAGGTACGGCGTGAAGCGCGCTCCCCCGGCCACCACCGGAGCGTGGATCTCGTCGGCGACCACCCGCACCCCGTGCCGCCCGGCCAGATCGGCGACGGCTGCCAGCTCGTCGGGGGTGTGGATGACACCTGTCGGGTTGTGCGGGCTGCACAGCAGGTACGCCGCCGGTCGCCCACCGGCCCGCGCGCCGCGGAAGGCGACCTGCAGGGCGTCCAGGTCGATCCGCAGGTCATCGCCGAGCGGGGCCTCCACGATCCGGCGGCCGGCGTGCGCCACGAACTCGTAGAACGGCGGGTAGACCGGGCAGTTGACGACCACCGCGTCCCCCGGACCGGTGACCAGCCGCAACGCCTCGACGACGCCGTGCATCACGTCGGGCACCAGCGCGGTGCGCTCCACGGCCAGCCCGTCCCACCCCCACCGCCGCCGGGCGAACTCCGCCAGCGCGCGCGGGTACGCCGTACCTGCGGCGTAGCCGGTGTCGCCGCGCGCGACGGCGTCGGTGATCGCCCGGGCGACCGGCTCGGCCAGCGGCACGTCCATCTCCGCCACCCAGAGCGGCAGCACGTCGTCCGGGTACTCCCGCCACTTGAGGCTGGTCCGTTGACGGAGCTGGTCGAGCGTGAGCTGCCGAAGGGGGTTCGTCGTGTCCCGGGCACCGCTGAGCACACCACTCATCGCTGAAGCCTATTGCGCCGCGCCGGCCGGCGCAGTACCGGCCGCCGCGCCCAGCTCAGGGCGGAACAGGTGTCATCGAGCCGGGCCACCCACGCGACCAGAACCGACCGGGAGGCCACGCCCGCCTTGCGGTAGATCCCGGTCGGTGTGCGCGCCTCGGCGTGAGCGTGCCAGGTGTCGCCACCGTCGAACCAAGCCGCGTTGACATCCACCGGGCTGGCTGATCACCCCTGTCGCATGACTGCCGGTCCCGGCACCGGCCCACGCGCCACGAAGGCGCGGGCGCAGGTCGCGGCGTCGCGCAGGTGGCGCGCGATCCGCTGTGCGGCGGGCTGGTCGGGGGCCAGGAACGCCGTCGTGGCACCGGTGCCGCAGACCATCCCCGCGAGGGCTCCGACCGAGCGGCCCGTGGCGAGGGTCGCGGCCAACTCGGGTCGCATGCCGACGGCGACATCGTCGAGATCGTTGCGCAGCGCCGCCGCCAGGCGCCGCACCGATCCCCGTGCGATCGCTTCCAGCACCTCCCCGCTCGGCTGGGGAGGCGGTACCTGCGCTGCGGTGTGCGGCAACCCGGCGGCCCGGCGCTGCGCCTCCTTGGCCCGGTAGACCTCCGGCGTGGAGAGCCCGTGGTGAGCCTCCGCGAAGACCCAGTGGTAGGTGCCCCGGCAGGGCAGGGACGTCAACTCCTCGCCCCGGCCCCGGCCGAGAGCGACACCGCCGAGCAGACTGAAGGGAACGTCGCTGCCCAGTTCGGCGGCCAGAAGCAGAAGGTCGTCGCGAGGTGTGCCCAACCGCCACAGCGCGTCGCAGGCGACGAGCGCCGCAGCGGCGTCGGCGCTCCCACCCGCCATCCCGCCGGCGACCGGCAGATGCTTGGCGATATGGAGGTGAATCCGGGGATCGAGACCGGCCCGTCGGGCGAGCAGGATCGCCGCCCGAACCGCCAGGTTGCTCTCGTCCTGCGGGATGCCAGAGGTGCCGTCACCGGAGACCGTGACGCGGAGCCGCTCGGCCGGGGACGCGGTCACGACGTCGTACCGTGACACCGCCATGAAGACGTTCGCCAGCTCATGGAACCCGTCCGGCCGACGGCCCCCGACGGAGAGTTGCACGTTGACCTTGCCGGGGGCGCGTACGGACACCGCCTGCCGACCCGTCGTCGCTGGCCAGTCGGCGCGGTCCGGGACGACGAGGTCGGTCCTGTCCACCATCGGCTCAGTTCTCCGAGGCGACGCTACGCAGGCTCCACAGGAGCGTCCGCATCGATCGTGGCTGGGTCAGGACGTAGGAGATCGCCTCGGCGATGTCGTCGGGGCGCATCATGTCCTTGAGCTTCGGCATGTCCGGGGTTCGCCCCCGCCCCATGGCGAACTCCGTCTCTGTGGCGCCCGGGCACAGGGCGGTGACGCGGATGCCGCGCTCGCGCAGCTCACGGTCCAGCGAACCGGCGAGGCCGACGACGCCATGCTTCGTCGCGGCATAGACCGCCTCGTCGGGCCGACCGCGCAGCCCGGCGACAGAGCTGATCAGGACGATGTCGCCGCCGTCGGCGAAGTGCCGGACCGCGTGTCGGACCGACCACACCGTCCCCGTGAGGTTGGTGTCGACCAGGTCGCGCACATCCTCGTCGGACAGGTCGAGGATCCCGCCGTACGCCCCGATGGCCGCGTTGGCGACGAGGCAGTCCACCCGGCCGAAGGTGTCCACGGCGCAGGAGAAGAGCGCCTCCACCTGCTCCGGCACGCGGATGTCCACCTCGGCCCACGTGACGCGTGCCGAACCGAGTTCGTCCGCGAGTTCCTTGAGCCGGTCACCGCGTCGCGCGCCCAACACCACCTGTGCGCCGAGCCGATGCAGCTGCCGGGCCGTGGCGGCCCCGATGCCCGAGCTGGCACCGGTGATCACGATCGTCCTTCCGTCGAGGCCCCTCATGCCCGCTCCTGCGCGTTGCTCCCGGAGGCGGTCGACTGCGCGAGAACGGCACGTGCCTGCCTGAGGTCGTGGGGATATGTGATCTTGAAGTTGTCCCAGTCCCCCGGAGCCGCGATCACCGTCGCACCGGCCCGACTGGCCAGACCCGCCTCGTCGGTGTGCTCCTCGCGGTGGGCCATGGCCCTGTCGTACGCGGCTGCCAGACACTCGCGGCGCAGGACCTGTGGCGTCTGGGCCGCCCGCAGTGAGGCACGGTCCGCCGGCTCGGCGAGCAGCGGCGGGTCGCCCATCAGGTGCACGCTGTCCACCAGCGGAAGCGTCGGCACCACGCCACACGGACGGGAGACCGCCGTCGAGTGCCGGACGCCGTCGCGGAGGTTGCCCAGGAGGCGGTCGATGATGCCGTGCGGGGTGAAAGGCCGGGCGACGTCCGTGACCGCGACCCATCCCAGCGTGTCCGGCAGGGCGGCCAGGCCGCGACCCACGCTGGCCTGCCGGGTTCCACCGCCGGGCACGACAGTCACCGGCACCGTCATCTCGGCATCGGCGACGACACGGTCGAAGGCGTCCACCAGGTCCGCCGGCGCGGTGACGGCGACCGCGCGGACGCTGTCGTTGGCGGACACGGCGTCCAGCACGTGCCGAAGCAGCGGCCTGCCACCGAGGTCGATAAGTGCTTTGGGCCCGTGACCCAGGCGTTCTCCGTACCCGGCGCCGAGTATCACCACGCCGACCTGCCACGGCTCATCGACGCCGTACGGATGATGGTGCGAATGGTTCATCGAATCCCCCGTTTGTTGCTGATCCACGCGTGCCGCGCGCGGCGCCGAACCGCTGGAAAATCGCAACGACCAAGCGGGCCGAGCCACGGTTCGCAGTTCTGCGCCAATTGGGAACAGATTGCAGGAGGACCATGTCCTCACGCGGCCACAGAAGCTTCGGGCCCACCTTCGGCAACGGCCCGTCACAGATGACAGGCCGGCCGTGGCGGGCCTCAGCTCCAGCCCGACACTAGCCACATCGGCCCGCGTGGCACAAGGTCGTCATCGATGCGTCGTCGATCGGAGGCGACCGCTTCCGGGAACCAGCACCGGGCGGCGGACCTGCTTCCGCGGCACCAGAACCGCTGGTCAGACCGGGTCTGCACAGCTCGGCTGCGGCCGGCGCTACCGCGACGAGAGCCATCCAACCGATCCCTGGCACGTCGTCGACGGGTTACCGCGCGGCCCCGGAGGTCATCGATTCACGGGTTCCACGCCCGCCGTTCGCCGGGGTAGGATATTGGCGGCAAATAGAGCGAGCCAAGCACGGACTCGTCGCACCTCGGCACACGACGATTCGCCGTCATTTCGCGCGGATCGACGACGAGGATCCGCGGTGGTTCGACCCCACCGACTCCGAGGACGACGTACACGAAGGGGTGCTGAATTGGTGTTCGTCGGGCGACTGTTGCCATGACCTGGATAACGGCGTCCTGGATCCAGCGGCACCGACTCGGGCAGATCCTGAAAGAGGCCGAGGCCGGTCGCCACAATCCGCACCACGTCGTCTGGCTCGTCGAGCTGACCGGGCCGCTGATGGTCGAAGCCCTGAACGATGCCTGGACGGCATTGCAGCGCCGCCATCCGGTGCTGCTGTGCGGCTTCGACGCCGAGCGGGAGAGGTGGCACGTCGGAGAACCCGCCGATCCCGGCGCCGTCATCGTGTGTGACGGCGATGCCGGCCAGAAGGGCGTGGAGGCCGCGGTACGCGCTCCGTTCGCGCTCGACTCCGGCCCCCTGTGCCGACTTGTCGTGGCGCAGACGGCGCCCGATGTGCATATCGTCGCCCTGGTCGTCGACCACCTGGTGTGCGACGGGCAGTCGATGGACCTGCTGACGGCCGACCTGGACGCGCTCTATCGCGCACAGCTCGGCAACGACGACAGGCCGCTCGCGCCGCCCGGGCGGTCGTACGTCGACGTCGTCGTGCGCGAGAACGCACACCTCGACTCCTCGGCCGGACGGCGCGACATCGCCGCCGCGCTGGCCGCCATCGAGCCACTGGGGGCACTTCCCGACATCCGGCTCCCGGGTTTCGTCGCCCGTCAGGACATCGACTACACGCGTCACGAACGACTCGTCGGCCGGATCGAAGCGGACGAGACGAGCGCGCTCAGGGCGTTCGCCCGCACGACCGGGCTGACGCTCTCAGGGCTGCTGTGTGCCACCACCCACCTCGCGGTCGCGGAGCTGTCCGGCGCACCCCGGATCGGCACCCCGGTCGTCACCAGCAACCGCCGCCGCCGCGCGGACTTCGATGTCGTCGGCTGGATGGCGACGAAGTTCGTGCTGACCTCGCGGCCACTGGATCATCCGGGTGCCGACTTCCTCGCCCACTTCCGGGAACGGTTCTACACCGCGCTGCGGACGCCGGCGGTGTCGTGGCAGCGGCTCCTCTTCGAGCAGCACCCTGACGTGTTCGGCGACTTCACGAGCGTTCCGTACCTGACGTTCAACGCGATCGACGCCTCCCCGTCCGCGTCCGCCCCGACCTTCGCCGGCATGCCGGTGCGGGAGTTGCCCATTCGCATCGGCGGGCGGGACGACTCCATCAACGCTGTCTGGGTCACCTCGGACGAGACGACCGTGTCGATCGACTTCAAGTCCGACTGGTACGGCTACGAAGACGTCGACGCGCTGTGGTCGGCCGTGCGGGGCATCCACCGGCGGTGGCTGTCACACAGGTGAACGAGACGGCGCCGCGCCGGGCGGCCCCCATACGGCGGAGGCGGACCGGGCACGCGAGAGGGTGGCGGAACGTGAATCTCACCTAACGCGACATTTCTCCCCCTATGTTCGATGCGCAGGACGCAGCCGAACCGGGGAGAGACGTGGACAGCTATCCGGCGATCGAGGATCACGGACTCATCGGCGACCTGCAGACCGCCGCGCTGGTGACGTGTGACGGGACGGTCGACTGGTTCTGCGCGCCGCGCTTCGACTCGCCGAGCATCTTCGCCGCGCTGCTGGACAAGGAGAAGGGCGGCTACTTCCGCATCTCACCGCACGACGTCCGGTACGTCACCAAGCAGCTCTACCTCCCCGGTACGCCCATCCTGATCACCCGGTTCATCAGTGCCGACGGCGTGGCCGAGGTGATGGACTTCATGCCTGTCACCGGCGAGCGGGCCACCGACGCGCACCGCCTGGTCCGCATCGTCACCATGGTCCGGGGCACCATGCGCTTCCGGGTGGAGTGCCGGCCGCGGTTCGACTACGCCCGCGAGGAGCATCAGCTGGAGCGGCACCGCAACGGCTACGTCTTTCGCAGCCGGTCCGCGACGATGACGTTCAACCCGGTCGACCCGGTGCGGCGGCTGCTCGCCGAACGCGGCGACGTCCGCCTCGAGGGCGGCGACCTCGTCGCGTACGGCACCCTGAACGAGGGCGACACCGGCGGCGTGGTCCTGGAGACGGGCGGCACCGAGCCACGGATCTTCCCGCCGGAGGAGATCCAGGGCATGTTCGAGTGGACCAGGGACTACTGGCGGCGCTGGCTCGAACGCTCCCGCTACACGGGTCGCTGGCGGGAGATGGTCGAACGCTCCGCCATCACGCTGAAGCTCATGACGTACGCGCCGACCGGCGCGATGATCGCCGCACCCACCGCCGCGCTGCCCGAGCTGGTGGGCGGGACCCGCAACTGGGACTACCGCTACACCTGGGTACGGGACACGTCGTTCTCGGTGCACGCGCTGCTCGGCCTCGGGTTCACCGAGGAGGTCAGCCGGTACATGGACTGGTTGGACGAGCGGATCCGCGAGGCCAGCGACCACCAGGACCCGCTGAAGATCATGTACCGGGTGGATGGCTCCTCCGACCTGCACGAGGAGGTTCTCGATCACCTGGAGGGCTACCGGGGCTCGCGGCCGGTGCGGATCGGCAACGGCGCCGCCGACCAACTCCAGCTCGACATCCACGGCGAGGCGCTCTACGCCATGCATCTCGCCGACGAGCAGGGCATCCGCGTCTCACACCAGGTGTGGAAGAGCACCGTCCGGCTTGTCGACTGGCTCTGCCACAACTGGGATCAGCGCGACGCCGGCATCTGGGAGAGCCGGCACCACCCCCGCAACTACACGTTCGGGCGGGTGATGTCCTGGGTGGCGCTGGACCGGGCCATCCGCCTGGCCACCCGCACCGGCCGCCCCGGGGACCTGACCTGCTGGTCCGAACAACGCAACCGGATCTACAACCAGGTCATGGAGCGTGGGTACGACAGGGGTCGCGGCACCTTCGTGCAGGCGTACGACGAGGCGGTGCTGGACGCGGCGTTGCTCGCCATGCCCGCTGTCGGTTTCGTCACGCCGAGCGACCCCCTGTGGCAGTCCACCCTCACGGCGATCGAACGCGAACTGGTCTCCGACAGCCTGGTCCACAGGTACGACCCGGTCCACTCCCCCGACGGCCTGCCCGGCCACGAGGGCACCTTCAACATGTGCACGTTCTGGTACGTCGAGGCGTTGGCCCGGGCCGGCCGGCTCGACGACGCCCGACTCACGTTCGAGAAGATGTTCACCTTCAGCAACCACCTCGGCCTGTACGCCGAGGAGATCGCCGCGACCGGGGAGCAGATCGGCAACTACCCCCAGGCGTTCAGCCACCTGTCGTTGATCAATTCGGCGCTGACGCTCAACGACCTGCTCGACGCCGAGGCCGACTCCCACCGCCGCCGTTAGCGCAGGCGGTGGCCCTCGCCGTCGGGCCGGCGTTGGGAAGTTCTTGACGCGCCCACGTCCATCACGCATCGTCGATCTACATCGACAGTCTCGAATGTGTTGCCACGGGGAGGACGCATGAAAGCCTTCGTCACCGCCGCCTCGGTCGCGGCCCTGCTGCTCCTGAGCACCGGCGGCGCGTCGTACGGCCGGCCCGCGGCCGACGCGCCCTGCGCCGGGCAGATCCACCCGAACCCCGGGTTCGAGCGCGGCACCACCGGCTGGACCGCCGGCCCCCGCATCGTCGTGCTGGGCGACGCGACCCGGCCCGCGCACACCGGCCGCGCGTACGCCAGCTTCGCGGGCCTGGACGTGACCCACAGCGACCTGCTGCGCACCACCGTCACGGTGCCTGCCGACTGCGACCTGACGGTCCGTTTCTGGGTCCGGACCATCACCACGGAGACCAGTCGCAGCGACTACCTGAACGTCGGCCTGGCGGTCACCGGGATACCCCCGAAGACCAGGTTCTCGCTGGCCTTCGACGGCGGGGCGCAGTGGCGGCAGTACAGCATGTCGACGGGGACGGCGACGACCGAACGCACCGCGACGGCCAGCTTCTTCGCCAGCGAGACGGCCGGCAACGGCGCCACCGCCTTCGACGTCGACGATGTGACCTTCACACTGAGCTGAGCGGCACACCGCTGGACCACCCAGCGCGGCGCGACCTCGGTCGTCCCGGTGGTCTCCGCAGGATGCTCCACACCGCTCGACGCAGTGGAGCATCCGGTCATCCTGCTGCACGATACGGCTGTGGCATCGATTTACCGGACCCCTGCCGGCAGGGACAGCGTTCGCCAGTGGTGCGTGGATCAGCTGGATTCCTGGCCGGTTCAGCACGGTCGCCGTGTGATCCGTGCGCAGGATGAAGACACGCATGTCGTCACCGCGGGCGCGGGTCCAGCCACAGTCGTCCTCCTCGCTGGTGACCGCTTCAGCACAGCCGCCTACCTGCCACTGCTCACGGCCCTGGCTCGGCGTTACCGGGTGGTCGGCGCCGACGTCCCCGGCCAACCCGGGCTCAGCGCCGGTGCGGCGGGTACGGCAGGTGGCCGGCTCAGCTGGTACGGCTCGTGGCTGGACGAGGTCGTCGAGGAGGCCACCGCCGGGCCGGTGGTCGTCTTCGGGCATTCGTTCGGCGGGGCTGTCGCGCTCACCGCGGATCATCCCCGGATCCGGGGCAGGGTAGCCGTGGCCCCGGGAGGACTCTGCCGGCTCAGGATCACCCCCCGTGTCCTGCTCGCATTCCTGGGCTGGCTGGCGCGGCCCGGAACCGCCTCGAGTCTCCGGTTGCTGCGCCTCCTGTCCGCCTCCGGCCGAACGCCCCGCGCCGACCTGGTGGAGTGGATGACCCTTGTCGCCCGGCACACCCGTCCGGTGAGTTCGGACGATCTCGTACCGGAGTCGCGTCGCACGGTGCCCACCGTGATCGCGGGCGGAGACCAGGACGTGTTCCTGCCGCCGGCCCGGCTGCGCTCGGGGGCACGACAGCGGATCCACGTCGACGCTGACATCGTTCACGCTGCCGGCCACCTCCTCACCGACGAACACCCCGATCGTCTCGCCGCGCTCGTCGGTCGGCTCGTCACCTGACCCGCGCTGATCGCCCGGCAGGGCAGCGGATTGCCGGCATCGTCGGCATCGGCTCACCGCGACAGCGCCCGGGGTACCGGGTCGAAAGTCCCTCGGCGGACGGCTTCCGGACCTTGGCCGGCGTCTTCGGCTGGGCCTAGCGTGACTGTGACAAGCCGAGATCTGTGAAAGGAGCCACCGTGACGGCGGTCGTATCCGAACCCCGCATGCTCGCCGAGCTCGACGACACCGACATCGCCGGTCTGGACGCGTGGTGGCGGGCGAACAACTACCTGACCATCGGACAGATCTACCTACAGGGCAATCCGCTTCTCCGCGAACCCCTGTCGGCCGAGCACATCAAGCCGCGCCTGCTCGGTCACTGGGGAACCAGCCCCGGCCTGTCGCTGATCTACGCGCACGTCTCCCGGCTGATCCGGCACACCGGTCAGCAGGCGATCTACCTGGCCGGCCCGGGCCACGGCGGCCCGGCACTGGTGGCCGCCGGCTACCTGGAGGGCACCTACAGCGAGATCTACCCGCAGGTCAGCCAGGACGAGGCCGGGATGCTGCGGCTGTTCCGGCAGTTCTCCAGCCCCGGCGGCATCCCGTCGCACGTGTCGGTGACCACCCCCGGCTCCATCCACGAGGGCGGCGAGCTGGGCTACGTCCTGGTCCACGCGTTCGGCGCGGTCATGGACAACCCGGACCTGCTGGCCATCGCGGTGGTGGGCGACGGTGAGGCCGAGACCGGGCCCCTGGAGGGCTCCTGGAAGGGCGTGTCCTTCCTCAACCCCGAGCGCGACGGCGCGGTCCTGCCGATCCTGCACCTCAACGACGCCAAGATTTCCGGTCCCACCGTGCTGGGACGCAAGGATCCCGAGGAGGTACGCAACCTGCTGCGGGGCCACGGCTACGACGTCATCGAGGTCGAGGGCTCCGACCTGCCCGGCATGCACCACCGCTTCGCCGCCGCCCTCGCCACCGCCTGGACGAGGATCCGCGACATCCAGACCGCCGCCCGTGACGGTTCCTGGGACGGCACCCGCCCGGTCTGGCCGCTGATCGTCCTGCGGTCACCGAAGGGCTGGACCGGGCCGGACTCCGTCGACGGGATCACCGTCACGGGGACCTGGCGGTCACACCAGGTCCCGCTGTCCGGCGTCAAGGACAACCCGGAGCATCTCGCGCTGCTCGAGCGCTGGCTCAGGTCGTACCGTCCGGAGGAGCTGTTCGATGCCGCCGGCGCGCCCGTGGCGTTGGTCCGGGACCAGGCCCCCGACGGTGACCTGCGGATGAGCGCCAGCCCGCATGCCAACGGCGGGAGACTGACCCGGGATCTGGACCTGCCGGACTTCCGTGCCTACGCGGTCGACGTGCCCCGGCCCGCGCAGCGGCGGGCCGAGTCGACGCGCAAGCTTGGCGAGATGATGCGGGACATCTACACCCGCAACCCCGACCGATTCCGGTTGTTCTGTCCCGACGAGACAAACAGCAACCGACTCGGTTCCGTCTTCGAGGTCTCTGACCGCGCCTTCATGGAGCGGGTGACGCCGGAGGATGTGGCGATCAGCCGAGCCGGCCGGGTCATGGAGGTGCTCAGCGAGCACAACTGCCACGGATGGCTGGAGGGCTACAACCTGACCGGCCGGCACGGCATGTTCGCCACGTACGAGGCGTTCGCCATGGTCAGCGCCTCGCAGACCGTGCAGCACGGCAAGTGGCTGCAGGAGGCCAAGCACCTGCCCTGGCGCGAGAAGGTGCCGAGCCTCAACGTGCTGCTCACCTCGACGGCGTGGCGCAACGACCACAACGGCTTCTCCCACCAGGGGCCGGGCCTGATCCAGGTGGTGCTCACCCAGCGCGGCGACGTCGCCCGGGTCTACCTGCCGCCGGACGCCAACACCCTGCTGTCGGTGGCCGACCACTGCTTCCGGTCGCGGTCGTACATCAACCTGATCGTCATCGACAAGCAGCCGCAGCTGCAGTACCTCTCGATGGACAAGGCGGTCGAGCACTGCGCCCGCGGCGCGGGTGTCTGGGACTGGGCGGGCACCGAGGACGGCACCAGCGACCCCGACATCGTCCTCGCCTGCGCCGGCGACGTCGTCACCATGGAGACGCTCGCGGCGGCGCAGATCCTGCGCGACCGACTGCCCGGCTTCAAGGTCCGCGTGGTCAACGTGGTCGACCTGATGACCCTGGTCCGGCCCAAGGACCACCCGCACGGCATGAGCGAGACCCTGTTCACCGAGCTGTTCACCGACACCGTCGACGTGGTGTTCTCCTTCCACGGCTACCCCGGCGCGATCCACCAACTCGTGCACGGCCGCCCGGACGCGGACCGGTTCCGTGTCCGCGGCTTCATCGAACAGGGCACGACCACCACCCCGTTCGACATGACGGTGCGCAACAGGGCGTCGCGGTACCACCTCGTGATGGACGCCATCAACAACGCCAAGCGCCTCCCGCGCGGCGCCGCGGACCTGAAGGCGTGGTGCCAGAGTCAGCTCGACCGCCACGAGACGTACGTGGTGGAGCACCTGGAGGACATGCCCGAGGTCCGCGACTGGGCGCTCGGCGACTGGGCCGAACGCGGCTGAGGCCAGAGGTCCCGGACGGTCCCGACCCGTCCGGGACCTCTGGCCCTGAACCGCGGGTTGTCGCTCGGCAAGGCTGGGAGGAGACGAAGGAGGGGCAATGGCCACCACATCCCACGAAGCCTGGCGCGGGTTCCGCGGCACCGGCTGGCGCGAGACGGTCGACGTCGGCGGGTTCATCCACGACAACGTCGAGCCGTACACCGGTGGGCCGGATTTCCTGACCGGGCCGACGCCCCGTACCGAGCGGATCTGGGGCCAGCTTCAGCACTTGTTCGTCGAGGAGAGCCGTCGCGGGGTCCACGACGTGGACGTCCAGACCCCGTCCACGATCACCTCGCACGAGGCGGGCTACCTCGACCAGGACCATGAGCTGATCGTGGGCCTGCAGACCAGCGCACCGCTGCGCCGCGCGATCATGCCGAACGGTGGGCTGCGGATGGTGGAGGCCGGGCTCAAGGCGTACGGCTTCACCCTCGACCCGGCCGTGCGGACGATCTTCAGCCGGTACCGCAAGACGCACAACGACGGTGTCTTCGACGCCTACCCGGCCGACGTGAAGGCCGCCCGCCGTTCGCACATCATCACCGGCCTGCCGGACGCGTACGGTCGTGGCCGGATCATCGGCGACTACCGGCGCGTCGCGCTGTACGGCGTGGACCGCCTGATCGCCGAGCGACAGGCGCTCAAGGCGTCGCTCGACGCCCACCTGTCGTCGGAGGACGTGATCCGCGACCGTGAGGAGTTGGCCGAGCAGATCCGGGCGCTGGAGGAGCTGCGACTGATGGCCAGCCGGTACGGCTGCGACATCTCCGGCCCGGCGGGCACCGGCCGCGAGGCGATCCAGTGGTTGTACTTCGCCTACCTGGCGGCCACCAAGGAGCAGAACGGCGCGGCGATGTCGCTGGGCCGGACCGCCACGTTCGTCGACGTCTACCTTCAGCGCGACATCGCCGAGGGCCTGCTCACCGAGCGGGAGGTGCAGGAGTTGGTCGACGACTTCGTCATCAAGCTGCGGATCATCCGGTTCCTGCGGACGCCCGAGTACGACCAGTTGTTCTCCGGCGACCCGACCTGGGTGACCGAGGCGCTCGGGGGGATCGGCTGCGACGGCCGCCCGCTTGTCACCCGCACGAGCTTCCGCTACCTGCAGACCCTGTACAACCTGGGTCCGGCCCCGGAGCCGAACCTGACCGTGTTGTGGTCGCCCGCGCTGCCCGAAGGGTTCAAGCTGTTCTGCGCCCAGGTCTCGATCGACACGAGCGCCATCCAGTACGAGAACGACGACCTGATCAGGCAGGCCTACAGCGACGACACCGCCATCGCCTGCTGCGTGTCGGCCATGCGGGTGGGCAAGGACATGCAGTTCTTCGGCGCCCGCGCCAACCTCGCCAAGGCCCTGTTGTACGCGATCAACGGCGGCCGCGACGAGATGACCGGCGAGCAGGTATTCGTCGCCGAGCCGATCACCGCCGACGTGCTCGACTACGACGAGGTCCTGGCTGCGTACGACCGGACGCTGGACTGGCTGGCGGAGACCTACGTCGACGCCCTCAACGTCATCCACTACATGCACGACAGGTACGCCTACGAACGCCTCGAGATGGCCCTGCACGACTACCCCGTGCACCGCTTCCTCGCCACCGGCATCGCCGGCCTGTCGGTCACGGTGGACAGCCTGAGCGCCATCAGGCACGCCCACGTCAAGGTGCTGCGCGACGAGAACGGTCTGGCCGTCGACTACGCCGTGGACGGCGACTTCCCCGCCTTCGGCAACAACGACGACCGCGCCGACGCGATCGCCGTCGACCTGGTCGAACGGTTCATGGCCAAGATCCGGCGGCAGCCCACCTACCGTGGCGCCGAGCCTTCGCTCTCGGTTCTCACGATCACCTCGAACGTGGTCTACGGCAAGCACACAGGCAACACGCCCGACGGGCGGCGCACCGGCGAGCCGTTCGCGCCCGGCGCGAACCCGATGAACGGCCGCGACAGGCACGGCATGGTCGCCGCCGCGCTGTCGGTCGCCAAGCTGCCGTACCGCAGCGCGCGCGACGGGATCTCGCTGACCATCACCGTCACCCCGGACGGCCTCGGCCACGCCCGCGACGAGCGGATCACCAACCTCGCCGGAGTGCTCGACGGCTACACCGACGGCGGCGGTTTCCACATGAACGTCAACGTGCTGAACCGGGCGACGCTCGAGGACGCCATGGCCCACCCGGAGCGGTACCCGCAGCTGACCGTGCGGGTCTCCGGGTACGCGGTGAACTTCGTCAAGCTCACCCCCGAGCAGCAGCGCGACGTCATCTCCCGGACCTTCCACGGGTCGCTGTGATGACCGTCGTCACGGCGCCGGTGACCGGCTCGCTCCACTCCTTCGACATCTCCACCGGAGTGGACGGGCCGGGCACCCGGTTCGTCGCGTTCCTGGCCGGGTGCCCGCTGCGCTGCCTCTACTGCCACAGCCCCGACACCCAGTACCGCCGTTACGGCAAGCCCACCTCGGTCGACGACCTGCTCACCGAGATCCGGCGCTACGAACGCTTCCTGAAGGTCGCCCACGGCGGCGTCACAGTCAGCGGCGGCGAACCGCTGCAACAGCCCGTCTTCACCCGCGAGGTGCTGCGCCGCTGCAAGGACCTGCGGCTGCACACCGCCCTGGACACCAGCGGCCTGCTCGGCGAGCGCGCCGACGATGCCCTGCTGGACGCCACCGACCTGGTTCTGCTCGACATCAAATCCGGCGACCCGGGCACCTACCGGACCGTGACCCGCACCGGGCGGCTGGCTCCGACCGTGCGGTTCGCGCACCGCCTGGCCGACCGGGGCACGCCGATCTGGGTCCGTTTCGTCCTCGTGCCCGGCCTCACCGACGACCCGTTGAACGTCCACGCCGTCGCGTCCATCGCGGCAGGCGTGCCCACCGTCGAACGCGTCGAGGTACTGCCCTTCCACCGGCTCGGCGCCCAGAAGTACGCCGCCCTCGGCCTGCCGTTCCCGCTGGCGGACACGCCGCCGCCGGATGAGGCGCTGCTGCGTCGGGTCCGTGGCCAGTTCCGCGATCACGGATTGACCGTGTACTGACCGCCCACCGGCCCGGTCGAGCCGGCGGATCGGGTGTGTGGCCCGGACTGAACGGCGGGGAACGTCACCCCGGTGAGGTCTTCGGAGACGGCCCACAGCCGCTGCTGGACGGCCACCTCGTACGACGCGGGGCTGGAGGTGACGAGCCGGGGGTGACCCTTGATCTCGCCGCGTCCGCCGGGGCCGTAGTACTGGCCGCCGAGCGCGGCGGGATCGATGGCGGCACGCAGGGTCGGCAGCGCGCCCATCGCCGGCGCCTGACCGACCAGCGGCGCGAGCCAGGTCATCGGAAGCCGCAGGAGCGCGGGGGCGTGGCGGGCGAGTTCGGTGCTGGAGATGCCGGGGTGCGCGGCCACCGCGACTGTGGTGCCGTGCGGGGCGAGCCGGCGCTGGAGTTCGTACGTGAACATCAGGTTGGCGAGCTTGGCCTGACCGTAGGCGGCGACCCGGCTGTACGACCGCTCCCACTGCAGGTCGTCGAAGTGGATCGCGGCCTGGATGCGGTGGCCGGTGCTGCTGACCGTCACCACGCGTGAGCCGGGCACCGGCAGCATCAGGTCCAGCAGCAGCCCGGTGAGCGCGAAGTGGCCGAGGTGGTTGGTGCCGAACTGCATCTCGAAGCCGTCCCGGGTGGTCTGCTTCGGGGTGTACATCACGCCCGCATTGTTGATCAGCAGGTCGAGCCGGTCGAGCCGGGACCGCAGCGCCGCCGCGGCGGCACGGACGGAGTCGAGCGAGGTCAGGTCCAGCGCCTGCACTGTCACGTCGCCTGTCATGCGGGCCGCGGCCTGTTCGCCCTTCTCGACGTTGCGGACGGCGAGCACCACTGACGCTCCTCGCTCGGCGAGCGCCTTGGCCGTCTCGTACCCCAGGCCGGTGTTGGCGCCGGTCACCACCGCCACCCGTCCGCGCTGGTCCGGAATGCTTGCCGTCGTCCACGTGTGGTTCATGTCCCTGCCCCTAACGTACCGTCGGTATCTTGTACCGACGACAGTAAAGTACCGCCGGTACGTTGTCAACGTACCGGCGGTACGTAAGTTAGGCTGTGATCGTGACTTTCCAGCGGGCGCGAAGCGGGGAGCAGCGGGAGATCCGCCGCCGGGCGATTCTCGACACGGCGTCGGCGATGCTCGACGAGATGTCCGTGACCTCGGTGACCCTGAACGAGCTCAGTCGCCGGGTGGGCCTGGCCAAGCCGAACGTGCTGCGCTACTTCGAGTCCCGCGAGGCGGTGCTGCTGGAGCTGCTGGACCGCCTCCTGGCGGAGTGGCTTACGGAACTGGCGGGCGAGCTGGCCGCCGGCATCGACGACAGCCTGCCGATGACCGAGCGGGCGACGGCGGTGGCCGCGATCCTCAGCCGCTCACTCTCCGGCCAGCGGGTGATGTGCGACCTCTTCGGCGCGCAGGGCAGCGTCCTGGAGCACAACGTCTCCGTCGAGGTCGTCGCACGCTACAAGCGCGCCTCCCTGGAGCACCTGACCACCATGACCGCCCTGGTGGAGAGGCACCTGCCGGAACTGGGCGAGAACGCGACACTGTTCAGCCTGCAGACCATGGTGATGGCCGGGGCGGTGTCGGCGTACAGCACACCCCCACCCAGCCTGCGGGCCGCCTACCAGGCCGAACCGGAACTGGCCCGCTTCCACCTGGAACTGGGGGACTACCTGGAGCAGGCCCTGACCGCGACCCTTCTGGGCGCGCTACCCCGCCGCTGACCCGCGACGCACCGGCCAGACCGCAACGACAGACGGCGGCCGAACCCGAATCCACGCTGATGGTCATCGATGTTGCCAGAGCGGGTCCAACCGTGTTGGAATGGCTCACATCGCCGCGGCGCGGGGGCAACCGTGCTGGGAACGGCAAGCACGGGAGCATCACAGCGCCGGCAGCGTGCCGCTTTTGACGGGCACCCGCATGCCGCACCGCCGGGCCACCTCCGTGACGACGGGCAGCCATCCCCGCCCGCGTCCGCATCCCCGGTACGCGCCCTCGACGGCCGACGCGCTCGACGTCCGACCTCACCCGGGGTGCCCGATCCGGCCTGCCAGCGCACCAGAACCGGCGACGAGGTGAAAAACAGCAATGATTTCCCGAGAGAGTCTCGCGGGTTGGTACCGCAACCGCTTCGTGTGGGTGGGGGTGACCCTGCTGGCGGTGTCGGCCGGCACTGTCGTGCTCCTCAACCGGGCCGACCCAAGGACGGAGCCGGCGGATCTACAGGGGCAGATCGTGAGCCGGATGCGCACCACACTCGAACAGGCGGACCCGGGGCAGCACAACCACGCAGGGCACAGCGCCCAGCAGGCGGCCACCGAGGAGAAGAAGCCGCCGGTGATCTGCGGGGTCCGCGTCTACGGCTACGAACCGGCCGAGGTCACCGCGCTCGCCGACGTACGGACGGTCTACGGCTTCCACCTCTGCGGGATCGCCGAGCCGAAGCGCCCCTGGGACGTGGCGGTCAAGCTGGCCGGCCCCGTGATCATGGACATGACCACCGAACCACCGGGCATCCAGGTGGTCGAGGCGACCGCCGACGTCAGGTTCGTCGACCGGCTGCGGGAGATGTTCCCGGACAGGTACGAGGAGTTGGCGCTCAAGGAGGCGCTGACCCCGTCGGAGATGGCCGACCAGCGCCGCAGGTACGACGCCGCAGCCGGGCTGTGACCATGCCGGTCGGCCGGGTCTACCCGACGGTAATAACGGTCAACTCGATCCACATCCGACTTTAGGTAGATCAACGTTGATATTTACAGCCATGGATGTAACAGTTGTCTGGGAGCGTTCCCAATCTGATCTCCAGTCCCGAAGAACGGAGGATGAACAGTGCGTCCACACACGTCCGATCTATCCGGCGGGCGATCCCGGTCAACCGTCCGCCAGTCCCTCCGAGTGCTCGTCCTGCTGTTCGCCATGGTGGTCGGGACGCTGCCGTGGACCAGCGCGGCCCAGGCCCACGGCACCGTCATCAACCCGGCGAGTCGCGCGTACCAGTGCTGGAAGACGTGGGGCAACCAACACACGAACCCGGCCATGCAGCAGCAGGACCCGATGTGCTGGCAGGCGTTCCAGGCCAACCCCGACACCATGTGGAACTGGATGAGCCAGCTGCGGGACGGCCTCGCCGGCCAGTTCCAGGCCCGCACCCCTGACGGACAGCTGTGCAGCAACGCCCTCTCCCGCAACGACGCGGTGAACCAGCCCGGAGCCTGGAAGGCGACCACCGTCGGCCGCAACTTCACGGTCCAGATGTACGACCAGGCCAGCCACGGTGCTGACTACTTCCGGGTCTACGTCACCAAGCAGGGGTTCAACCCGGCCACCCAGCGGCTCGGGTGGGGCAACCTCGACCTGATCACGACGACCGGGCGGTACGCGCCGGCGCAGAACATCTCGTTCAACGTCTCGGTCTCCGGCCGCTCCGGAAGCCACGTCCTGTTCGTGATCTGGAAGGCGTCGCACATGGACCAGACCTACATGTGGTGCAGCGACATCAACATCACCTGATCGGCAGGACCGGTCCACTCCGGCCCAGGGCGTCGTCGTCCTGGGCCGGAGTGTTGCCGCCCGGGCCGGTCACCCCGGCAGCGGCGCGCCGAGTCCCTCGTCGCGGGCCAGGGCGATCGCCTCGGCACGCGTGCCCACGCGCAACTTCACCAGCAGGGTCGAGACGTTGTTGCGTACCGTCTTGGGGCTCACCCCCAGGCGTTGGGCGATGCCGTCGTTGGGCAGCCCTCGGGCCAACAGGTCGAGCACCTCGCGTTCCCGTTCGGTGAGCTGGGGAAAGGGCGCCGGGCCGGCCGACCCGGCGCGGAAGAGCAGATTGGCCCGGCCGGCGACCGCCGCGCCCAGCACCAGGTCGCCGCTGGCCACGCCGCGGATGCTGCGTTCCACGTCCGCGGCGGTCGCCCCCTTGAGCAGGTACCCCCGCGCGCCGGCACGCATCGCCGCAACAAGCGACGCGTCGTCGTTGAGCATTGTCACCACCAGCACCCCCACCTGCGGGTGATCGCTGGTGAGGGTCCGGGTCGCCGCGATACCCGAGTCCTGCCCGAAGTGCAGGTCCATCAGCACCACAGTCGGACGTACGCGGGCCACGAGGGTCAACGCGTCGGCCACGGTGGCGGCCTCCCCCACGCACTCGATCCCGTCGAGGGTGGACAGCAGGGCGCTCATGCCCAACCGGAAGACGGGATGGTCGTCCACCACGACGACCCGGATCGGTGCGGTCACAACGGCTCCAACGGAATTCTCAGACACACGGTGGTGCCCCGGGGCAGCGCCGGGGCGACGTTCAGAGTCCCGCCGACACCGTCGGCGCGTTCCCGCATGGCGTGCATACCCACCCCCGGGCCCATCGCGCCGGCGGCCAGACCCCGACCGTTGTCGGTGACGGTGACCCGCAACCTGTCCCTGCCACGATCCAGGGTCACCACGCACCGCTGCACCCCGGCGTGCCGCTGAACGTTGCGGAGCGCCTCGGCGGTCACGCCGTACGCCGCGGTGGCGACGGCGTCGGAGAGAGGTTCGAGCGGCACCGGAACGCGAACGACAACTGTCAGGCCGGCCAGCGCGTAGCGCTCGCGCAGCAACTCCACCGCCGGGCCGAGCCCGCCGTCGGCGAGCACAGGTGGCAGCAGCCCGTGCGCCAGGTCCCGGACGTCCTCGGCCCGGCTGGTCAGCTCGACGATGAGTCGCTCCAGCAACTCGTCCGCGCGGCGCGGGTCACGGGTGAGCAGGTTGCGGCTGGCCGACAGTCCGAGCGCGATGCCGCTCAACGCCGGCCCGAGCCCGTCGTGCAGATCCCGCCGCAGCGCTCGCCGCTCCTCGTCACGTACCTCTGCCAACCGCCGCTGGGAGCGGCTCAGGTCGCGGTTCGTCCGGGCCAGATCCACGACGGCTGCCACCACCGGGGCCAGTCCGGTGAGCGCCTCGGTCACCCGGGCGCCGAGCAGCTCACCGGGACGTGGCCAGGCGTGCAGGTGCCCGACCAGGCGTTCGCCGCTGACCAGCGGTACGGTCACCGGCGGTCCGCCGTCGTACGCCGGCGGCTCCGGGCCGTCCGTGCTGACCCGGACCTCGGCCAACCGCAGCGCTGCGGCGACGGCCGTACCGACGTCGCTCGGATTGCCCAGGCTGTGCGCGACCCGGTGCAGCAGCGGTTCCGGGCCCTCCCCGTGCACGAGCCGGTCCACCCGGCGCTGCACCGCCTCCCGCACCGGCTGGAACGCCGCCGCGATGACTCCGGTGACGAGGAGCTGCGGCACCGGCGAGGTGATCGGCAACAGCCGGTCGAGCACTGTCACGGAGACGCTGTACGCGCCTACCACTCCCCCGGTCATCAGGTACCAGACCAGGGTCCGGCGCACCGCCAGCCGGAGGCCCCACAGTTGCTGGCGCAGCACCACCACGGCGACGGCGGCGGGAAAGAACGCCTGGGAGGCGAGAATCAGCAGCGCCGGCACGGTCGCCGGCACCACCGGGGGCAGCACGGTGACCAGGAAGGCGACGGTCAGCAACACGCTTCCGGTGGTCACCCAGCCCATGCCGTGGCGCTGGTCGGCCGGGCCCCGTCGCCACCGCCACGCCGCCCCTGCCGCGGCGAGCAGGCCGAGCGCCACCAGCACGTACGGCAACACCGGCGCCAGCGGGCGGGCAAGCGTGTCCCGCACGTCGCGTACGCCGGACGGCAGCGGGAACAGCCCGACGGGCGGCGGCCCCGTGGCCAGGAGCAATACCAGAAGCGCCAGGTAGCCGAGGCCCACCCCGACGGCGACCCGGTCGACAGTTGTCCAGCGCCGGTCCGGCAGGAGCCACGGCATCACCACGACCAGGGCGTACAGGCCCGGCACCCACGCCCAGTGGTGAGCCGAGAGCAGCCAGGCCGGTCCCGGGTGCAGCAGTGTCCACTGGGCGGCGAACGCGGACAGCGAGCCGCCGAGCGCGACGCTGGCGACGATCCAGCCGGCCATCGTGCTGCCGGTCCGCTGCCGGGTCAGCACGAGCCAGGCCACACCGCCGTAGACGACACCGTCCATCAGGTCGACGAGCGAATACAGCTGAGTGGCGGTGAACGCCGGCAGCGCGACACACCAGGCGACGACAGCACCGACGGTGAGCGCCGCGGTGGCCGTGAGGACGGCCCAGGCGGCGACCCGGTGTGACCTGGGAACGTTCGACATGTCCAGTCCACTGTGCCGGTCCGGCCGGGCGGGTGAGATCCCCCGCCCGGCCGGAGCTGGCGGGGAGCCGGTCCGAACCGGCCCCCGCCACTGTCAACTCTGAGCGACAGCGGTGCCGGTGACCCGGATCTGGTCGAGCACCGAGGTCACCTGGGGCAGCCGTTCGACGTACACGTTCGCGGCGAGCCGCTGCGAGTACGTCTCGTACAGGTCGGCGAGGTGCCCGGCCCGCTCGATGGCCACCGCGTGGATGCAGTTGCCGAGATACTCGTTCGGCGAGCCGGGGCTGTCCGCGCCCGAGCAGGTCGGCGAGTAGATCGGTTTCTGCCCCACCCGGGGGTCGATCTCGGTCGTCGCGTCCGGGCAGGGATCGCCGGCGGCGGCCTGGGTGCACGGGGCGTAGTTGGCCTCGGCTGTCCCGTACGCCTGGATGATGTTCGTCTGCGGTGTCTCCCGGCCGACCGGTGCGCCCGGATGCCGGTAGTCGCTGGGCAGCAGCAGATCACCGAAGAGATGCCCGTCGAGCGATCCGTCCGCCTCCAGCGCCACCGGGAAACCCAGTTTGGTGTACGCCTGAAGCAGCCGCAGCGCCTCGGTGATCTTCTTGTTCCTGGCCCGCAGCGGTGACGTCGGGTCGGCGAACGCGTCGTTGACCACCTGGTAGTACTGCTTCTGCTTGCCCCAGAGCATCCGGTCCGCCTTGGTCCGGGCGATGGTCAGCCGCTCCGGATTGTCGGCGAACCCGGCCCCCGCCTCGAACGCGGCACGGTGCCCGCCGTCCTCGTACCGCATCACGTACGCCTCGTCGTGGCAGTAGCCGTCGGGCAGATCACCCCGCACGCTCCACGAGCAGATGATGCCCGCCGGGCTGGTGTTGCGCCAGGTGCGCACGTCCATCCAGAAGCCGCCCTGGTCCAGGCTCATCTGCGCGTGCACGGTGAGCTGGAGATCGGCCTTGGTGATCTCCAGGCGGGGTCCGGTGGTGGTGACGTGGTTGACGAACTCCGCGTCGTAGCAGAGCCGGAAATGCGGCTCGAACCGCTCCTTGGTGCCGTGCGCGAGCAACTGGAACGCGTTGGGCAGGTCGGCCAGGCGCACGTTGGCCGGCATCAGCACCCGGGGCAGACCACTGAACGGCGCGCAGCCGGACATCCGGCTGTCGGCGTTGTAGCTCTTGACCTGTCGGCCCTGCTGGTCCAGGGTCGGTGACCAGTACTCCCGCGTGTTGGACAGCCGTACCGGGGGCGCCTGGTCCGGGCCGTACCAGGGGTTGTATCCGCCGCCGGTGACCGTGTCGCGCAGCCGGCGCATCTCCGCCGACTGGGCGTTGACCGCGCCCCGGTAGTTGTCCACCAACCCGGTGAACAGCGCGTTGCGGTGTCCGTCGGAGGTGGGCTCACTGAACCGGCTGCCGGCGTCGACGATGCCCTGCCCGGCACGCCGGATCCGACCGGCGAACGAGTCGTCGCCGGCCATGTCCCCGGCCAGGCTCGGATTCTCCAGGGCCAACGCGTTGAACGCCCGCGCCGACATGGTCCACACTCCGGCGTGCGGCACCTTGCTGGTGGCCGGGTAGTTCGGGTCCCAGGTGCGCGCCAGGTAGGACAGGTAGTCGATCGCCCCGTACGGGCTCTTCTCGTCGAGCACCCGGACCGGGTCCACGTTCGGCTGGGACCACTCCGCGGGAGTGAACACGAACGGCGCCCCGGTGCTGATCGACGTGGCGGCGGTGA
Organism: Micromonospora sp. NPDC047521; assembly: GCF_055587305.1. Taxonomy (NCBI): domain Bacteria; kingdom Bacillati; phylum Actinomycetota; class Actinomycetes; order Micromonosporales; family Micromonosporaceae; genus Micromonospora; species Micromonospora sp. NPDC047521. The sequence goes on from NZ_JBVJGN010000013.1 coordinate 80,985, forward strand.
AGAGACGGCCCTCGGTCTCGTCGTACTGCGGAACGGAGAGGGTCCGGCCGGTCCGGATCTTGTAGCCGACGAACGTGTTGGTGACGTACTCGGCATCGTTGAGCGCGCTCTTCTTCAGCGCCTCCTGGATGGAGAGGCTGAGCTGGTCCACCCGGGTCTCCAGGCCGTAGATCTGCCGCTTGATCGCGTCGAGGTCGCGGATCACCCCGCCGAGGTCGTTGCTCATCCGCTGCATGATCGACATGACGTCGTCGTAGATGGCGGTGAGCATCGCCTCGACCCGGTCGAACCGGTCGTGCATCTCGGTACGCAGCTGACCGACCTGCTCGCGCAGCTTGCCGATCTCCTGCATGACCAGTTCGTGCTCGGTGGGACCGGACCCGAAGAAGATCGGGGCGAGCGTCATCACCGCGCCGAGCACGTTGCCGGTGAGCATCACGGTGCTCAGCGAGCCGATGGCGTCACTGAGGCCGAGGCCGACGACCGTCGGGAGGTACTGGTTGATCGCGGTGGCGATGCTGATCGCGGCCTTGCCGATCGCGAGGACGTCCTTGCCTGCCTTCTCGTCGGCGAAGCCGGCGAGGGTGGCCAGGATGCCGACGGCAGAGCCGGCCGCGTCGATGGCGACCTGGCGGCTGGCGGCTTCGGCGAGCGCGTTCGTGTAGTCCTGCGGGGTGGGCTTCGGCCCCGGGCCGACCGGGTACTTGAGGTCCGCTGCGGCCATCCGGTCGAGGATCTCGCTGTTCTGACCGGAGACCCGGTCGAGGGCGGCGCGCAGTTCGGTACGCAGCGCCGCCAGGTACGCCTGCTCGTTGCCGAGATGCTCCAGGATCGCCTCGGTGTTGACGTACGTGGCGAGCAGCGGGTCGGCGAGCAGTTGCTCGGTGGTGGCGGTCGCCCGCACGTTGAGTTGCGCGCCGATCGCCCCGTCCCAGGCGGCAGCCAGGTCGGCGTCGAGTGCCGCGGCCCGGGTGAGCTGCCCCCACGCGCGTTCCTGGACCGCGTACAGCGCGTCCATCCAGCGGTAGTTCTGGTAGGCGCTGGTCACCGCGTCCTCGACCTCGGCGGACGCGCTGATCGTGCCGCCGATGGTGGCGTCCAGCAACGCCTTGACCATCGGCGTCCCGATCGACACGCCGGGCACCCCGGAGACCGCGTCGATCACCTTGATGACCGTGGCGTACGTGGTCCGGGCCGAGGTGTCGGAGATGCCCGCCGCGTTCACGGCCTGCCGGGTCGCCACCATGTGCCGCACCACGTCGTCCCGGCTGGCGGAGGGGTTGCGCTCGCGCCAGTCCAGCAGCTCGGCGGTGAGGACCAGGTTCTTCAGCCCGGCCACCCCACTGTTGTGCGCCCGCATGTAGGCGGAGAACGCTCCGTCGTGGAACCGGGCCGCCTGGTAGTCCACCGGATCGGCGGCGACCGCCGGACTCTGCGTCAGCACCACGACCGCGGCCACGACGGCGGCGAACAACACCCGCAGGCGCCCGCCCCGCCGGCCCGGTCTCAAAAGCACACGCACTTCGGGATCCTCCTGGTCTGCTCCGCGTCCGCCGACCGGCGGACGCAGGCGCAGTGTCCGAAGTGAGCCGTCCCGCGAACCAGGGGCAGGTGTCCCGGGCGGGCGGGATTTCGGTACGCGGTCGCGTCCGGTTCTCCACGCGCTGTCGGCCGGCAGGCCGGTCAGGACGTCCGACGGGATCAGCCGCTTCGGCGGTTGCCCCACTGGCGCGGGCTCTGGACCGAGCCCCGGCCGCCGAAGTGCTGACCCTTGCCGTGCGGTTGGGGCGAGGTGCCCTTGCCCTTCGCGCGTCGGGCGGCCCGATTGGCGTGAACGGCAGGCTGCTCGGTCTCGGCAGTGGCCGGGGTGTCGGCATCCGCCGCGTGATCGTCTCGGACGGGCTCAGGCTCCGGCATCGGCATCTCCCTGGATTCGTGGGGCGCCCTGCGGGCCATCGACAGCCGCCGGACGCGGACTGTTCGGTGCCGGTGCGGGCGTCCTGACGGTAGCGCAGTCCGAACGACGGTCTCCGGCCGGTAGAGGGGTGGCACGGCCCGTGGCAGCCGGTACGCGAGGGTCCCACCCCGCCCCGCTTGGCGGCAGGGTGGGCGCACGTTCGCCGGAGATCCGCGGGCCGTGCCTGGTCAGGTCACGCGGTGGAACGTGACGAACGACGTCAGCAGCCGAGCCGCCGGGCCGAGAGAGCGATGTCGTCGATCCACATGTCGAATTCGCCGGGTGTGGTGCCGCCCTGATAGAGCTGCCAGCCGACCTTGACCGTGTTCACGGTCGGCAGGACGAAGGGCACGTCGTTGCCGCCGTGTTCGGTGGTCGACGCGGTCAGTTCCGGTTGGGCCACGTTGTCGATCCACACCGTGACGCGATTGTCCGTCGGGTCGAGTTTCCACTCGAAGCACTGCCAGGTGTCCTCGACGACAGGGGCGGACTCCCGCCAGTTGGTCCAGTCGCCGGTCGGGCCACCGTCGGCGCCCACACCCCAGAAGGTTCCGGGGACGGTGGGGGCGTACTGGCCGCCGACCGGGCGGACGACCTCCGTACTGCCGGTGCCGGTCGCCTCCACGAGCGTGAAGTGCGCCCAGTCGGGGGCGGTGGGAAACGCGTCGACGCGCAGTCGCATCCGGCCGTAGAAGCGGTTGCCCGGCGCGGAGAAGCCGTCGACGCGCAGGAACGCGCGTCCGTTGTCGACAGTGTGGATGTGCAACACCTGGTTGCCGTGGCGGGCGCGTTCGACGGTGAGCGTGCCGTTGCGGGTGTCGACGCCCCAGTCCAACGTGCTGGCGCCCCCGCGCGGCAACCGTTCGAAGTCTTCGCAGAAGAGCAGGCCACCGGTGCACGAGCGGGGGGAGGCACCCGACGCGCCGGCCGGGATGCTGCCGGCTGTGGTGCCGAGGATCAGTGCTGCGGTGAACACCGCGAGGAAACGGCGCATGGTCATCCTTCAAGGCGTTGAGCCCTCTGCCGCGGCAAGGGCCGGAACAGTGCTTACGGACATGGCGATCGCTGCCACCTCGTCGCGGGTTCAGGTACGACACCTGCCCGTCGTCGTGGAGGTGATTCGGCGGTGCGGCGCGCGTCCGCCAGAACGGCGCCCTGCCGGCACTTCCATGCTCCCGCGCTGACCGTTCCCAGCGCGGTTGCCCCCACGCTGCAGCGATGGTCGCCATTGCAGCACACCTGCGACCGATCGGGCAACATCGATGGCAGTCGCTGGTTCGCGAACCGTCGACAAGCCAATCGCGATTCGACGAGGCCACAGACGTCCCGCGATCGCAAGGATTGAGATTCCTGTCTCTGCCGACGGAGTTCCTGGTCGACGAGTGGACATCGACTCTATGCTTGCCGCCGGAATAGCCCGCGGCTGATCCGGGCCGAGGGGGAACACCAATACGGGGATTGGCGAATGCGCCGGGATTCTGCTCTGAACAACGGCGCTGCCGGCGTCAGTGACGTGGCACCACACGACGGACCTCCGACCCCCACCGCACCGGGCGGCACGCTCCGGTCCGCGGTCGCCGAGGAGCAGGAGTTTCTCGACCTGGCCACGGCCCGGCGCGACAGGCTCGCCGAGCACCTGCGGGCCGAGCTCTCCGCAGGGGCCGTGGACGCACTGGAGCGGGCCCGGCACCGCATGCTCCGCCAGCAGTACGAAGAGCTACGGCAAGCACGGGAAGGCCTGGTCTTCGGCCGCCTCGACGGCCTCGACGGCGTTGTACGGCACGTGGGCCGTGTCGGTCTCCGCGACGATGGCGAGGACGGCGAGCCACTGCTGGTGGACTGGCGCGCTCCGGCGGCTCGGCCGTTCTACACCGCGACGGCTGTCGACCCCCAGGGCCAGGCGCGGCGCCGCCACATCCGCACCGAGGGATCGACGGTCGTCGGCGTGGACGACGAGCCACTGGACGGATCCACAACGACGGAACTCGTCGGCGAGGGCGCCCTGCTTGCCGCTCTCGACAAGCGGCGTACCGGCCGCATGTCGACGGCGATCTCCACGCTGCAACGCGAACAGGACGACATCATCCGGGCCGAGGCGACCGGGCCGCTCATCGTTCAGGGCGGCCCCGGCACCGGCAAGACCGTTGTCGCTCTCCACCGCGTCGCCTACCTGCTGTTCACCCACCGCAGGATGGCCGACCAGGCGGTCCTGGTTCTCGGCCCCTCGCCGCGATTCCTCACGTACATCGCCCAGGTGCTGCCCGCGCTCGGTGAGACGGCAGTCGTCTCGGCGACCTGCGACACTCTGCTGGCCGGGATCAGCGTGCAGCGCGACGAGAGCCGGCTCCTCGCCGAGATCAAGGGCCGTGCCCTCTGGCAGAGCGCGCTCGAAAACCACGTCACGTCGCTGCTCCCCCGACCTCGTGAGCTGAAGGTGCGCTGGGAGGGCGAGTTCTACGTCATCACCGCCGCGACGGTGGCGCAGGCACTCGCCTCGGCGGTGCAGGGACGCCCGTACCATCGTGCCCGAGCGGCGTTCGCCGAGCAGCTGCACCACCTCCTTGCCGAAGTCGTCGTCGAGCAACGCGAGACGCTGCTGGACGAGATGGAGGAGGGCTTCGAGGACATCCTCGCCGGCGTCGACAAGAGCATGCAGAACGACCACCGGCCCGTCAGGACGTCCACCGGCAGTGACGTCGACGGCCTGTTCTCCGACGACGAGATTGACGACCTGCGTCATCGGATCGCCGAGAACGCCACCATCGCCCGGTTCATCGAGGCCTGGTGGCCCACCCTCGACACCGGAACCCTGCTGCGTGACTTCCTGGCCGACCGCACCCTGCTGGCCCGGTTCGCCCCGCAACTCTCCGCGGAGGAGATCGCCGCTGTCGCGGCCGAGCCCGCCACGTGGGCATCGAGCGACATCCCCCTGCTCGACGCCCTCGCCGATCTGCTGGGCCGGGTCGAAGCCCCGCAACCACAGGGCGAGTTCGTCGCCGAGCGGGCTCGCCGGCAACGCGACTGGGTGTACGGCCACGTCGTCGTCGACGAGGCCCAGGAGCTGTCCGAGATGCAGTGGCAGATGGTCCTGCGGCGCTGCCCCAGTCGCTCCATCACGGCGGTCGGCGACATCGACCAGGCCGAGGCGGCACACCGGCACACCAGCTGGGCACAGGCGGTCCGGGCTGTTTTCGGAGACCGCTGGACCGCCGCGGAACTGACCATCTGCTACCGGACCCCGCGTGAGGTCATGGACCTCACCGGCCCGGTCTTGACGAAGGCCGGCAGCCACAACCCGCCGCCGCGGGCGGTGCGCTCCTCCGGCACCGCCCCCTGGGAGCTCGCGGTCACGTCCGCGGAGCTTCCCGGCGCCGCCGCCGAAGTTGTCCGACGACTGCGGCAACGGTGGCATGAAGGCACTGTCGGCGTCATTGCCCCCGCCCACCGTGTCGCAGGGCTGGCAGCGGTTCTGCGTGACGTGCCGGTCCTCACCGCGTCCGAGTCCAAGGGACTGGAATGGGACGCGACACTCCTCGTCGACCCGCAGGGCATCGCCGCTGAACCGCGCGGCTGGAACGGCCTCTACGTCGCGCTCACCCGATGCACCCAGGAACTCGGACAGCTGATCCTCACGCCGCACCCAGGACAACCTCACCATCGTGGTGTCACTGGTGTCGCGCATGGCGACCGTGCCTGGTGAACGCAGCCGGGCCGGGACGGGAACGGGAAAGCCCCGGCCGGTCTACCGCGGTACGGCACGGAACCACGCCTCCCGGTCGCCCGGGTCCGGTCCGCGCCGGGGCAGGGTGGGCGGGTCCGCACCGGTGACCGGCGCGTAGTGGTCGAACGTGGTGGTCAGGACAGCCTCCCCGCCGGTGAGGTCGGGAAGAGCGGCGACGACCTGCGGTACCCGGGAGGACGGCAGAGTGCCGCTCACCTCGAGGTAACCGCCGGCGACGGCGGTCTCGTGGACCACCCCTCCCGTCCTGCCGAGCAGCGCCAGCACCGTCTCCACCGTGTGCTGGGGAAGGTTGACGTCGAACCGCTCGATCGGCTGGCACACCCGGGTACCGGCCTGGCGCAGCGCCGCGGCGAGCACGACCGGGGCGAGGTTGCGGAAGTCCGCCGCCACTGTCGAAATGGACTTGTCGAACTTCTGATGCGGCCTGCTCTGGCGCGGGAAGTACCGGGAGGCCGTCATGGTGACCACACAGTCGGTGACCGGCCAGCCGTGCCGGCCGTGCCGCATCGCGGCCCGTACGCCCTCCTCGGTGGCAGCGACGAATGCCGGTGGCAGCCGGCCGGGTTCGACGCCGGGACGGAACCCGATGCCGTGCCCGACCGGGGCGGCCTCGATCCGTAACCCGAGCCCGGCCAGGTACGGGTTGCCACGCTCGTGCACCCGCTCCTCGAAGGCTCCGGTGCCGACGACCCGCTCGATGCAGGCCGTCAGCGTGCCGGAGAAGCGCACCCGGACGCCGTACCGGTCCTCCAGGAGGGCGGCGAGCACCTCCTTCTGCACCTCTCCGTGCAGACGGATCACCGCCTGCGCCTGCTGCTCGTCGAGCCGTAGGTCCACCAGCGGATCCTCATCGGCCAGCTCGGCCAGGCCGGCAAACATCGCGAGCCGCTGCTCCGGCTTCACCGGCTCGACGACCGCCTGCCGGGTGGGTGGCGGAAACCGGTAGCCGTGCCGCCTCGGCGGGTCCCCGATGTGCTGGCCGATCCGGGCCGAGACACCACGCACCGCGGCGATCTGGCCGGCGGACACCGACTGGCGCACCAGCACGCCTTCGGGCTCGATGACGGCGATCTGGGTCACCGTCTGCGGGCGGGCTCCGGCAAGCTGCACCCGATCTCGCACCCGCAGACGGCCGGACCACAAGCGCAGCCAGGCCCGCCGGCCGTGGCCGTCCCGATCGACGGCGAAGACCGTGCCCGCCAGCGGACCGTCCCGCTGCTCGCCGCGCGGCAGCAGGTCGGCCAGGAGGTGGCACAGCTGCCGTACGCCTGCTCCCGTGATCGCCGAACCGCACGCCACCGGCGTGAGCTCGGCGCGGCGCACCGCGTTCCGGATCGCACGCCGGATGTCGCGGATACGTACCGGCTCGTCTGTCAGCCACCGCGCCGCCACCGCGTCGTCGACCTCCGCCACCGCCTCCAGCACCGGCTCGGCGTCGAGGCCGACGGCCCGCACCCGCACGTCGCGACCGCTCTGGCCGGTGACCGTGGTGAGCAGGACCGGACGCGCCCCGAGCCGCTGGCGTACCTGGGTCAGCACCCGGTCGACGTCGGCACCGCGGCGGTCGACCTTGTTCAGGAAGACGACCGTCGGTACGCCGATCCGGCGCAGCGCCCGCCAGATGGCGACGGTCTGCGGCTGGACCCCCTCGACGCTCGACACCACGAGCACGGCGGCGTCGAGCACGGCCAGCGACCGTTCGACCTCCGCGATGAAATCCGGATGTCCGGGGGTGTCCAGCAGGTTGATGTTCAGATCACCGATGGCGATCGACGTGACGGCCGCCCGGATGGTGATACCGCGCCGCCGCTCCAGCTCCATCGAGTCGGTCCGTGTCGTGCCAGCGTCGACGCTACCCAACTGGGACACGGCGCCTGCCTCGTAGAGCAGACGCTCGGTCAGGCTGGTCTTTCCGGCATCAACATGGGCGACGATTCCAAGGTTCAACAAGGCCAAAGCAGAACTCCACGATAGGACGGTCAAGGGTCCGGAGCGTGGAAGCTGCTCGCATTGTCACTCCTCGTCATGGTCAGGTGCCGCTGTCCTTCACCGCGTGCAGCGGTGAGGCGTCCTGAGGTTCGCACGCCCGCTATGACCGCCGCCACCGAATTCGGTCGCGGACGGCACCGCCACGGTCAGCCCCACGCATCAGGCCGCGCCGAAGCGCCTCGCGTCGCCGTGCCACTGCCTGCACGTCCGGCACTCGGGTGGACCGCTGCCCCCGTACAACGGGTGTCAGGCAGCGCGGCTGAGGGACGTGGGCGGCGAGAATCAAGCAGGGTACGACGCCGTGCCGGCGGCGCGCGCTTCCGGGATACCGGAGAGTTCGCTGGGGCGCCGCCTGCCGTACTCGCTGATGCCGACGGCGGTCAGCACCTGACTCAGCCACGTCTGGTCGGTCTTCGCGTACGCCAGCCGCAGTGGCAGCGTGACGTTCTCCTGCACGGTCAGCGCGCCCAGCAGGTTGCACGCCTGGAACAGGAAGCCGATCCATCGCGCCGCAGCTCGGTCAACTCGGTCTACGACTGCTGGGACAGGTCCGTGTCACCCAGCAGGACCCGGCCCATCGTCGGCCGGTCCAGGACCGGCCGCACAGTTCAGAAACGTGCTCTTGCCCGAACCGGAGGGGCCCATGACGGCGGTGAACGTACCGGGCCGGAATTGGGCCGTCACCGCGTCGAGTGCGCGTACCGCGTTCTTCCCGACCCGTACTCCTTCGTCACCGAATCCGGGCGTACCGCGTACGGCGATGCCGTGACGGTCGGTTTCGCTGGAGTGTCCGGCGAACCGCTGCAACCGGTCCCGGCCTACGCGACACGCCGTCTCGACAGGCCCCTCGTTGATCTCATGCCATCCGACGTCAGGTCTCGCGGCGGCCTGGATCGATACCCCGTACTCCCGGACGGGAGGTACAGCTGGCTGCAGTGCTATTCAGAGACTGTCCGCAGGACCGATGGCCGGTGTCAGGACAGTTCGTAGTCGAACCAGATGCGGTGGGTGCCGTCCGGGTCGACCGTCATGCCTCCCGTGCCGCGGATGCCGGCCAGGTCGCCGGTGCCGCTCGTGGGGACGATCGTCAGGAACTCGGCCTGCCGGTCCTCACCCGTGGTGGTGGCGGAGTGCGCGAAGTTGAAGGTGCCCGCGTGGCCGGCGATGCCGCCCTCGAAGGACTCCATCGCGACGTACGTGCCGGTGCCGGTCTCGGCGTCGAAGGCGGCTGTGAAGAGCGTCTCGGACCGGCCGCCGATCTCGCCGGTGTACGTCTTGCGCATGGTGGCGACGCCGACCGGTACGCCGGTCTTGATCTCGGATGTCGGCACGGCGGCCGGAGTGAAGTCGGCTACGTCGAATATTCCGGTCGCTCGCATGTCCCGGATGGTACGGCGCTGAACCGGGCGGCGTGGGACACCGCGCTCCGACAACCGGAAAGCGGCCGACACCCCCGGATGTCGGCCGGCTCCGACGTTGCCACCCACTTCGGCGGCGCGAACATCAGGTGGTACGCCCCCGGCAGTTCGCCCACCTTCTGGTGGCGACCTGTCCAACCGGAACGATCCGCTAGTTGCTCCCCCGGTCGTGCGGGACGGTGACTGTGACGGTGCACCCGACCGGCCGCCCGATCTCGTCGTGGCCGGCATACGTGAGGTGGTACACCCGGTCCCCGCCGTTGCCGGCACGTTCGGCGCGTAGCCTGCCGCTCGTGTCCGGCGCGCCGACGGTGAAGCCACTGACGTCCGTGGCGTCGCCCCCGGTCACGCCGGTCAGGGTGAACGCGTTCGGGCCGAGCACACCGTCGCGCAGGTCAACTGTGAGGTTGACGTCGACCAGCTTGTGGTTCGGTGGCCACAGGACCGGTCGGTCCGCCGCGCAGTCGAGCTGCCGTACCGGCAGCGGCTCCGCCAGGGTGGCGGTGGCGTGTCCGATGGTCGCGGTGAGCCGACCACCTGCTTCGTAGTACATGTGCGCGGTGCGCCCGTCGAAGTAGAACGTCGGTGCGGCCGAGCGGCCGAGGTCGGGAGCCGCGGACATCGAGTCGTGCACGACGCCGAGGTGGATCTCCTGGTCGAAGTCCTGCCCGACGTCGACCGCGTGCATGTTGCCGTCGGCGGCGTGGTAGATCACCAGGTTGCGGTCGTTCCAGCGCAGGAAGAACGGACCGGAGGCGTTCGGTCCTTCGATGCCCTGCGGTGTCACGAGCGGTTCGGGCTGCATGGTCCAGGTCCGCGCGTCGTTGGAGACCGCCCAGCGGATCCGCCGCGACACCGGCCCGGTCGGTCCCGGCAGCGCGGCGGTCGGATTGTCCATGAAGACCATCAGGTACCGGGTGCCCAGGCGGGGCACGGACTGCTCGAACACGCGGGCGTAGGAGGTCTCGCCGCCCGTCGAGTAGTTCCGGCTGACCGCCGTCCCGCCGTAGTCGAAGTGGATGCCGTCGTCGGAGGTCGCGTACCTGGTGATGGAGTTCTCGCCGTGGAAGTAGAGGAACAGCTTGTTCTCGCCCTCGATCCACACCGCGTGCGGTGAGGAGATGTGGCTGACCGTGGCGTAGTGCGGCAGCCAGGTGTTGCTGATCAGGGGGTTGGCGTCGTACTCCGTCCACGGACCGTCGATCGAGTCGGAGTACGCGAGGGCGATCCCGCCGGGACGCTCGTGCGGCGCGTAGTACAGGTAGTAGGTGCCGAGCGGGTTGGGGAAGTAGTCGGCGGCCCGGATGACGCTCGGGAAGATGAACTCGTTCGTCGGGTTGTAGGCCAGGGCGTCCTTGTCGAACGCGGTGCCCTGGTAGGTGAACTGGGGGAAGTCGAGCGGGGGCTCGGCGGCTGCCGGTCGGGCGCCGGCCAGTGCGGCGACGAGCAGGCCGGCACTGGCAGCCGCCAGGGTGGCGCGTCGGGACGACGGGGCGGGTGGTCTCGTCATGCGGCTTCCTCTTCGGTCGGTCGGATCGGCGGCACGAACGGCGCGATGTGACGCTCAGTAAGAACGCAGGGGACATCGATCGGCGAGCACCCCTGGCAGCGCCGAGCTAATACGTATTAGCATCTATGTTTCTCGAATGTTGCGCGACCGGCGGCGCCGCTGTCAAGAGGCGGCGTCCACCCCGGGCCGGACGCCAACCCGCCGCGAACCCGGACCGCTAATGCGCATTACTCCAGCGGGTTTACCGCGCCGAAATCTCTCGTCCACCTCTTGACACACGCCGGACCACCGGCCAAGCTCCTTCCCAACGCCGATCGCTAATACGCATTAGCAGCACCGAAGGGACCCGACGTGACCGCTCCCCCCAGACGTGTCACCCAACGTGACATTGCGCGGATGGCTGGCGTCAGTCAGGCGACGGTGTCGCTGGTGCTCAACAATCGGACCGACGCTGACGTCCGCATCGCCCCGGAGACCCGGGACCGGGTGCTGCGGGTCATCGCCGAGACCGGCTACGCCGCCGATCCCGTGGCCCGTCGCCTCGCCTCACGGTTCAACCGGATCATCGGCGTCTTCACGTACGAGCCCGCCTTCCCCAGCGGCAGCCGGGACTTCTTCCACCCGTTCCTGCTCGGCATCGAGGAGTACGCCGAGAGCGTCGGCTGCGACCTGCTGCTGTTCACCAGCGCACCGGTGGTGGACGGCCGGCGACGCATCTTCCACCAGGACAACCGGCTCCGTCTGGCCGACGGGTGCATCCTGCTCGGACGCGAGATCGACGGCGCGGAGCTGCAACGGCTCAACCGCGACGGCTATCCGTACGTCGCCGTCGGGCGCCGCGACGACACCGACGGACCGGTCCCCTACGTCGGCGCCGACTACGCCTCGGCGGTGGCCCAGCTCGTCGAGGTGGCGCTGCGGCACGGTCACCGCCGCCTGACGTACGTGAGCATGGGCACCACCGCGGAGTCCTCCGAAGACCGGCGCCGTGGGTTCCACGCCGCCGCGGCGACCGCGGAGAGCGCCGGGCAGATGTCGGCGCTGGCCGGGGAGGCCGAGACGACACTCGACACGCTGCTGGCCGCCGGGACCACAGTCGCCTTCGTGGAGGACTTCGCCACCGCGGTCGCGCTGGAGTCGGCCACCCGCCGGCGTGGCCTCACCGTGCCCGGCGACCTGTCGATCGTGACCCTCGGCGACCCGACCGTTCCGGTCCCCACCGACATCACGTTCACCGGGTTCCGCATTCCCCGCGAGGAGATGGGCCGCCAGTCGGTCGAGGTGCTCACGGGCGTCATCGACGGAAGTGCGGACGGCGTCCAGCAGCGACTTCTCCCCTGCGAACTCGTCGAGGGCAGCACCCTCGGCACCCCTGATCAGGCGGTTGACCGGAGCTGAGCGGTCGACCGAGCAACTGGAAGGAAACACGTGGTACTCATGCGTACGGACGTCCTCGTCGTCGGGGGCGGACTGGGTGGCGTCGCCGCGGCGCTCGCCGCGGCCCGGGCCGGCCGGTCCGTCATCCTGACCGAGGAGTTCGACTGGCTCGGCGGGCAACTCACCAGCCAGGCCGTCCCCCCGGACGAACACTCCTGGATCGAACAGTTCGGCGCCACCGCCAGCTACCGGGAGCTGCGCAACGGCATCCGCGACTACTACCGTCGCCACTACCCGCTGACCGAGCGGTCGCGGGCCTGGACCGACCTCAACCCCGGTGCGGGTTGGGTGAGCCGGCTCTGTCACGAGCCGCGGGTGGCCGTCGCCGTCCTCGATGAGATGCTCGCCCCGTACCTCGGTTCGGGCCGGCTCCGGGTGCTCCAGCCGTACCGGCCGGTGGCCGCGGAGACCGACGGGGACCGGGTGACCGGCGTGACCCTCGCGCACCGCGACCGGGACCAGCGGATCGACGTGGTCGCGCCGTACATCCTGGACGCCACGGAGACCGGCGAGCTGCTGCCGCTGACCGGCACCGAGTACGTCACCGGGTTCGAGTCGCAGGCGCAGACCGGTGAGCCGAGCGCTCCGGCCGAGGCCCAGCCGATGAACATGCAGGCGGTGTCCGTCTGCTTCGCCCTGGACCACGTCGACGGCGACCACACCATCGACCGCCCGGCGGGCTACGACTTCTGGCGCGACTACAAGCCGGACTTCTGGGGCGACCGGCTGCTGTCCTGGAAGTCGCCGCACCCGCGCACGCTGGAGATCGTCGAGCGCAGCTTCACCCCCAACCCGGACGACGACCCGTTGAGCGTCAACGCCGACCAACGCGTCAACCCCGGCGACGGCAACCTGTGGACGTTCCGCCGGATCGCCGCGCGGCGCAACTTCACCGACGGCGCGTACGACAGCGACATCACGCTTGTCAACTGGCCGATGATCGACTACTTCGAGGGCCCGGTCATCGACGTGCCGAACGCGTCGTGGCACCTGTCCAAGGCCCGCGAGCTGTCGTACTCGGTGCTCTACTGGATGCAGACGGAGGCGCCCCGACCGGACGGCGGCACCGGCTTCCCCGGCCTGCGGCTGCGCGGCGACGTGACCGGCAGCGCGGACGGCCTGGCCCAGGCCCCGTACATCCGCGAGTCCCGCCGGATCCGCGCCGAGTACACGGTGGCCGAGCAGGACCTGTCCCTGGCGGTCCGGGGCGACCACGGGGCGGTCAGCTACCCGGACGCGGTGGGCGTGGGCATGTACCGGATCGATCTGCACCCGTCGACCGGCGGCGACAACTACATCGACGTCGGCTCCTGCCCGTTCGAGATCCCGCTCGGCGCGCTGATCCCGCAGCGGATGGAGAACCTGCTTCCGGCCGGCAAGAACATCGGCACCACCCACATCACCAACGGCAGCTACCGGCTGCACCCGGTCGAGTGGAACGTCGGCGAGGTCGCCGGTCTGCTCGCCGACTTCTGCCTGGCGCGGGGCGAGTCCCCGCGTGCGGTCCGCAACACCCCCCGTCTGCTGGCTGACTTCCAGGACCGCCTCACCGCGGCCGGCGTGGAACAGCGCTGGCCGCAGATCGCGGGCTACTGAACACACCCCCGGTAAGGAGAATATTGTGAGAGCAGGAAAGGCCCTGCGCGGCGTCGCCGTGGCGATGGCCGGCGCGCTCGCCCTGACCGCCTGCGGCGGCGGTGGCGAGGCCGACGACAGCGGCCCGGCGAAGCTGCGGATGACCGTCTGGTCGGCCAACGAGGCACATCTCAAGCTGTTCAACGAGATCGCCGACGAGTACCGCAAGAGCCACCCGGACGTCACCGAGATCAAGTTCGATCCGCTGCCGTTCGACACCTACACCACGACCCTGACCACTCAGATCGCCGGCGGGAACGCACCCGATCTCGCCTGGGTGTTCGAGAACTCCGCCCCCGACTTCGTCGCCTCGGGCGCGCTGCTGCCCCTCGACGACACGCTGAAGAAGGCCGAGGGTTACCAGTACGACGACATCTCCCCCGCCACGCTCAAGCTCTGGCAGGACGGCGGCAAGCTGTACGCGTACCCCTTCTCCACCTCGCCGTTCGGGGTCTTCGTCAACACCGACATGCTCAAGAAGGCCGGGCAGAAGACTCCGGCCGAGCTGATCGCGGCCGGTCAGTGGACCTGGGACAACGCTCTGGCAGCCGCCGGCGCGACGGCGGCGGACTCCGGCAAGGCCGGCCTGGTCATCCGGGACTTCGACTACAAGGGCTGGGACAACCTGTCCACCTTCTGGACCGGGTGGGGGGCCCAGGCGTGGAGCGAGGACGGCAGGTCCTGCGGCTTCAACAGCCCGGAGATGGTCGACGCGATGACCACCCTGCACAAGGCCACCTTCACCCAGAAGGCGCTGCCCGGCCCGGGCACGACCGCCGACTTCTTCGCCGGGGACGCGGCCATGACGGTCACCCAGATCTCCCGCGCCTCGCTGCTCAAGGACGGCGGCTTCGGGTGGGACCTGGTGCCGCTGCCCGCCGGCCCGAAGGGGAACTACGCGGTGGTCGGCCAGGCCGGCGTCGGGGTCATGAAGAAGAGCCCGCACGCCAAGCAGGCGGCCGACTTCCTGGCCTTCTTCACCAACCCCACCAACTCGGCGAAGCTCGCCCAGTTCTTCCCGGCGCCCCGGCAGTCGCAGCTGACCGCCGAGACCCTCGCCAAGACCAACCCGAAGCTCAAGCCGGAGCAGTTGCAGAAGGTCGTCATCGACGGCATCACCAACGGCGTGGTCAAGCCCAGCCACTCCGGCCAGGCCGAGCTGAGCCAGCAGGTCCGCGCCGGGCTCGACCCGCTGTGGCAGCCGAACGCGGACGTCAAGGCCGTACTCGACGGCGTCTGCGCCAAGATCCAGCCGCTGCTGGCGAAGTAGGGCCAACGACCATGACCCAGACGGACACCAGGGTGGGCTCGGCTGCTGCCGGGCCCACCCCGGGCCCGGCCCGGCCGTTCTGGACCAGCCGCCGCCGGGACCAACTCGCTGGTTACCTGTTCATCGCCCCGCAGATGCTCGGCAGCGTCGTCTTCGTGATCCTGCCGCTGATCCTCGTGCTCTGGTACAGCCTGCACGAGTGGAACGTGCTCGCCGGCACCTTCGAGTTCGTCGGCGGCGACAACTACAAGGCCCTCGCCGACGATCCCAACCTCGGCTCGGTGCTGCGCGCCACCGGGTTGTTCTCCATCGGCCTGGTGGTGCTCAACCTCGGCCTGGCCCTGCTGCTGGCCGTCCTGCTCAACCAGAAGCTGCGGGGCACCATCGTGTTCCGCACGCTGTTCTTCTCCCCAGTCGTCGTCTCGCTTGTCGCCTGGACCATCGTCTGGGGCTTCCTGCTCCAGGACAACGGCGGCATCAACGGGCTGCTCGACACCCTCGGCGTGGACGGCCCGAACTGGCTGCGCGGGGAGAGCACCGCGATGGTGTCCGTGATCGTCGTGCAGGTGTTCAAGAACGTCGGCCTGAACATGGTGCTGTTCCTGGCCGCCCTGCAGGGTGTGCCGGGCGAGCTGTACGAGGCCGCCGAGGTGGACGGGGCGAGCCGGATGCGCCAGTTCTGGCGGATCACCGTGCCGCTGATCAGCCCGACGATCCTGCTGACCTCGATCATCACCGTGGTCGGGTCGTTGCAGGTCTTCGCGCAGATCTCGGTGCTCACCCAGGGCGGCCCCGGCACATCCACGACGGTCCTCGTCTACTACCTGTACCAGCAGGCCTTCCAGTTCCATCACTTCGGCTACGGCGCCACGCTGTCGATCGTGCTGTTCGCCATCGTGCTCGCACTCACCGTGCTGCAGTGGCAGATGCGCAAGAGGTGGGTCTTCCATGAGTCGTGACCTGTCCCGCCGGACCAAGCTGGTGCTCTACGGGGTGCTGCTGGTCCTGGCGATCCCGTTCGTCTTCCCGACATGGTGGATGGTCACCTCGTCACTGAAGCCGGTGGCGGACATCTTCGCCTTCCCGCCGCAGCTCCTACCGACGAACCCGCGCTTCGACGCGTACGAGCGGGTGTTCGAGTTGCAGCCGTTCGGGCAGCAGTACCTGAACAGCCTCTACATCGCGCTTGTCGTCACGGTCGGCACCATGGCGGTGGCGGCGCTTGCCGGGTACGCCTTCGCGCGCATCCGGTTCCGGGGCCAGAACGTGTTGTTCCTGGTCGTCCTCGCGGGCCTGCTCATTCCGAGCGAGGTGACGATCGTGCCGCTGTTCCAGATGTTCTTCAAACTGGGCCTGGTCAACACCCACTGGCCGTTGATCCTGGTGCCGATCTTCGGCGCGCCGAGCGTCCTGGCGACGTTCATCATGCGGCAGTTCTTCATCAGCCTCCCCGGTGAGCTGGAGGAGGCCGCCCGGGTCGACGGGCTGGGCCGGTTCGCCACCTTCTGGCGGATCGCCCTGCCGCTGTCGCGGCCGGCACTGGGCGCGGTGGCCATCTTCACCTTCCTGCACAGCTGGAACCTCTACCTGGAGCCGATCGTGTTCCTCTCCTCGCCGGAGAAGTTCACCCTGCCCCAGGCGCTCACCCAGTTCGTCGACGCCTACGGCGGCCCCATGTGGGACGTCCAGATGGCCGCGGCGTCGATGACCGCCCTACCCGTCCTGGTGGTCTTCGTCATCGCGCAGAAGCAGTTCGTCGAGGGTCTCGCGCACACCGGCCTCAAGGGATGACGACACCGGTTGTCGGCGTCGACATCGGCGGCACCAAGACGGCGGCCGCGCTTGTCGACCGGGCCGGGCGGGTGCTGGAGCGCCGCGAGGCGCCCACGCCCGCCCGGGCCGGGCCCGAGGCCGTGCTGGGCGTCGCCGCCCGGTTGGCCACCGACCTGCTCGGCGCGACCACCGGGCCGGTGGGCGTGGGCACCGCCGGCACTGTCGATCCGGCGACCGGCGGCATCCGGTACGCCACCGACAGCCTGCCCGGCTGGACCGGCACCCCGGTCGCCGGCGCGCTGGCCGCCCGGCTGGGCCGCGACGTTCGGGTCACCAACGACGTGAACGCCGCCGCGCTCGGCGAAAGCTGGGCCGGCGCTGGACGGGACCGCGCCCACGTGCTGCTGGTGGCCGTCGGCACCGGGCTCGGCGGGGCACTCGTGCGCGACGGTCGCGTCGAGGCCGGCGCGCGCGGGGCGGCCGGCGAGGTCGGGCACCTGCCCGCTCCGGGCGCCGAACGGCTGCGGTGCGGGTGCGGCCGGTACGGGCATCTGGAGGCGCTCGCCTCCGGCAGCGGGCTGGCCGCCGCGTACGCCATCGAGACCGGTACCCACGTGACCGGGCGGACCGTGGCCGAGCGCGCCGCGACCGGCGACGGCGTCGCCCGGCGGGTCGTGGAACGGGCCGGAGCCGTCCTCGGCGCGACCCTGGCCGGGTTGGTGGCGCTGCTCGACCCGGACGCCGTCCTGGTGACCGGCGGGGCGGCCAGTTCCCTGCTGCCCGCCGCGTCGGCTTCGTACTCGGCCGAGCTGCCCTCCGGCTGGGCCGACGTTCCGCTGCTGCCCGCCACGCTGGGCGCCGACGCCGTCCTGGTCGGCGCCGCCCGGCTGGCCATCGACACACCGGAAAGGACCGGCAGGTGAGCGTGCTCGACGACCTGGCCGGCGGGCTTGTGGTGTCCTGCCAACCGCTGCCCGACGACCCGGACGACCCGATGCGGGACCCGTACGTCCAGGCCCGCGTGGCGGCCGCGGTCGTCCGCGGCGGCGCCGTGGCGGTCCGGGTCAACGGACCGGACGACGTCCGAGCGGTACGCCGCGCCGTCGACGTTCCGGTGATCGGGCTGTACAAGCACGGCACCGACGGCGTCTTCATCACCCCGACCGCGGCCCACGCGCTGGAGGTGGCGCTGGCCGGGGCGCACATCGTCGCGATCGACGCCACCGACCGCCCCCGACCGGACGGCCGCGCCTTCGCCGACACGGTCCGCGTGCTCCGCGAACGGACCGACGCGCTGGTCCTGGCCGACGTCTCCACCACCGCCGAGGGCGTCGCAGCCGTCAAGGCCGGCGCGGACGCCGTCGCCACCACGCTGTCCGGCTACACGCGGGCCAGCCCATCGACCGTCGGGCCCGACCTCGGGCTCGTGGAGCGACTCGTCGCACTGCTGCCCGTGCCGGTGATCGCCGAAGGGCGGTACCGCAGCACGGAACAGATCGGCCAAGCCTTCGAGGCGGGTGCCCACGCGGTGGTGATGGGCAACGCCGTCACCTCACCGCTCTGGATCACCCGCCGGCTCGTGCCGGCCACCCCCCGCGCGGCGAGCGCGCCGAAAGAGAAGGAGTGAGCATGAGAAGGCGTACCCTCCTGGCCACCGGCGTGGCCGGGCTGACCACCGTGGCCATCGGCCGACCCGCGTTCGCCGGCCCCGCCAAGCGGCAGCTGACCGTGGCGCTGGTCCCGTTGGACGACCGGCCCGTCAACACGTACGCGGCGCAGATGACCGCGGCCAGCGCCGGCGCCCAGGTGCAGCTGCCGCCACGGGAGTCGCTGGGCCGCTTCTTCACCCCCGGCGACGGCGCGGCCATCGCCCGCTGGCTCGGCACCACCGACGGCGTCGACGGGTACGTGATCTCCGTCAGCATGCTCGCGTACGGCGGCCTCATCGCCTCCCGAACCGCCGCCCCGACCCTGGCGGCCGCCCTGGCGAACCTGGCCGCGATCCGCGCCCTGCGCTCCACCCGGCCGGGGGCGGTGATCGAGGTGCACGACACCATCCAGCGCCTCGCCATCACCAGCACGGGCACCGAACTGGACCGGTACCGCGACCTGCTCGTCTCCTGGGCGAAGCTCTACGACCAGGTGACGAACCTCGGGCAGGAGGAGCTGCGAGCGCAGCTCGACGCCGCCCGCGCGCAGATCCCCGACCAGGTCGTCGAGGACTATCTCGCCGCGCGGGCCCGCAACCACCAGGTCAACCGGCTCATGGTCGAGTGGGTCGCCGACGGCACCATCGACCACCTCGTCCTCTCCGAGGACGACACCGCGCCTGTCGGCCTGGCCCGAGCCGAGCGGGTGGAGTTGGAGGCACTCGTCGACCAACTCGGCGTCGGCGAGCGGGTGGAGATCTTCCCCGGCGCCGACGAGGTCAACGCGCTGCTGGTCGCGCGGGTGATCGCGGCCGGCACCGGACCCACCTACCGCGTGGAGTACGCGGGCGTCTCCGGTGAGGCCTGGACCGCACAACTCGAGGGCATCCCGTTCGCGGAGAACATCCGGCGGCACGTCACCTCTGTCGGAGGACGGGTCGTCGGCGGCGACGCGGACATCGTGCTCGCCGTGAACACCCCCTCGACGGCACCCGGGCAACGGGCCGCCGACCTGGACGCCTTCGTCGGACGGGTCGGCACGCTGCTGACCGCCGGCACCCCGGTCATCGTGGTGGACCCACTCATCGTGAACAAGGCCGACCACGACCTGGTGGCGCGGATGGAGAACCACCTGGATCTCGCGGCGCTGCTGTCGTACTCGGGGTGGAACACCGGTGGCAACGCGCTCGGCCTGGCGCTCAGCCACGGCACCGCCCGGTGGGCGTACCTCCGCGCCTCCGGCAGCGGGTTCGGTGTGCCCGACCTGCGCGCGCCCGCCCAGGCGCACGCCGAGTACCTGCTCTACCGGTTCGTCAAGGACGACCCGTGGAAGAACATCGTGCAGGTCGAGGCGTACGCGCACGCACGGGCGCAGGGCTGGGACCCGCTCGCGCTCACCCCCGAGCAGAAGAGCTACTTCGACGGCTGGGTGCGTGAGCGGCTGGTGCCCCTGACCGAGCGGTACTTCGCCGACCACTTCGCCGGGCACCGCATCGTGCTGGGCCGGCGGGGCGCGAAGACCTTCACGGCGACCCTGACCCGCTTCGAGTCGGCGCGCGTCGAACTGCCGTGGGACCGGCTCTTCGAGGTGATCCTCGAACCTCGGCTGCACCTGTCCTGACCGACGGTCCACGCCGTACCTCGGCCCGCCGCCGCCTCCCCACCTGCTGATTCCCTGCCCGGCCGTGGGCGGGGAATCAGGAGGTGCGGGCGGTGTTCGTGAACCCTTCGCGAACGGGGTACGGCCCCGAGTGGCGATCTCCTTGCGGCCGGTCGCACCGTCGATGAGCTCGGTGCGGTTCCGTCGGACCGTCGTGCCATGATGCCGGTCACCTCAAGGCAAGGAGCACGGCGCGATGGCCACGGTGACGGTTCGGGACGAGACAGCGACGGGCAGGGCTATCGACAAGTGGCCGTTGACCGGGCTGCCGGAGCGCATCTCCGCGCGGGAGCTGGTCCGGTTGCGCGTACGCGAGGAGGTGGCCCGGTTCAACGCCGACCAGGCCGACGTCTTCCGGGGTCTGGTGCGGCCCACCGACGCGGAGGCGACGTTTAACGGTTACCGGGTCGGTCGGGGCCGGCGGCTGGACTGGGAGCGTCAGGCGGACGCGGCGTGTGCCGCCTTCGCCCGTAACGGCTTCGTGCTGCTGGTCGGTGACCGCCAGGTCGAGGATCTGGACGAGGAGATCGACCTGCTCGCGGATCCCGAGGTGGCCTTCGTGCGGCTCGTCCCGCTGGTGGGTGGCTGACGTGGGTGACTGGAGGTCGTTGCTTCCCGC
The DNA here is from genome assembly GCF_055587305.1 of Micromonospora sp. NPDC047521. Classification (NCBI taxonomy): domain Bacteria; kingdom Bacillati; phylum Actinomycetota; class Actinomycetes; order Micromonosporales; family Micromonosporaceae; genus Micromonospora; species Micromonospora sp. NPDC047521. Next base: position 101,644 of record NZ_JBVJGN010000013.1, read on the forward strand.
TCTGACCGCGTCGGAGCGTCGGGAGGTGGAGGCCGGCCTGGTGGAGGCCGATGCCCAGATTCGGCAGGTGCTCCGGAAGACGACAGCCGACTACTGGGCGGCGCAGGTGACCAACACGCCGGAGTGGGCCGTCACCGAGTCGTGGCCGGCCGAGCTTCGCCGCCGTGCCGCGCTGGCCATGCATCTGGAGGCGTCGACCAGTTCGACGCCGAGCGCACTGAACCACGTCGTGCTGAGTCTCGCCGACGGCGTGCGGGAATGGACCCGGGCGGATCTGGTGTGGTGCCTGGACGTCGCCGGACGGGGCTGGGGCTACCAGAACGCCGCCGAACTGGAGTTGCCTGCCGCGATCGCCGGGCGACTGTCCCCTGCGGACCTGGCCGACCTGGTGCCCGCGCTTTCGGGCCTGTTCGACGCACTCGCCAGGAACCACTTCGTCTCCGCCGGTCCCCGGCTGCGGGTCGTCACGCTGCTCGGGGAGGCGCTCGACCGCGCCACCGGTCGCCGACTGCCGTCCCGGTTGCTGCACAACGGGGACGAGTTCGGTCCCCTCGTCCGCGCCGACCTGGGCGACGCCCTCGCCGCGCCGGGCGTACCCGAGCTGCTGGTGCACTGCGCCTCGCTCGACAAGCCGGCGGCGCCGGCGGGATGGCTGCGCGCCCTCGACGGGCACCTCACGACCGCGACCGAGGGGACGAAGGCGGTCCGCCGGGTCCTGGAGGTGTTCGTCGCCCACCGGCAGTCCGTGCACGACGACTCGGACCGACTCCTGCGTGGTCTGGTGTGGGCGCTGTCGCGGGAGTCGGACGACGACACGACGGAGCTGCTGGCGATGGTCACCGCCACCGCCGCGGGCGCTCCCCGGCACGCGTCCGGCTTCCCGCACGCCCAACGCACCGCGATCGCCGCCGTGCAGCTGCTGGCGGGGCGCGACGGTGAGGTGCCGGTGCGGACCCTGGCGCGGCTCGCGGTGACCGTCAAGAACAAGGCCGTACGCGGTCGGGTGCACACCTCGCTGGCCCGCCTCGGCGCGCTGCGCGGATGGTCACTGAGCGAGGTGATGGAACTCGCCATCGACGATCACGGGCTCGACACCGCCGGGAGCCGGCGGACGCAGGTCGGCCCGTACGAGGCAACGGTGCGGGTCGCGGGTGAGAAGGCGCGTCTGACCTTCGCCCGCGGCGACGTCGGGCTCAAGGGTGTCCCGGCCGCGGTGAAGGAGACGCACGGCACCGAGCTGAAGCAGCTGCGCGACCTGGTGAAGGGCGTCAACGCGACACTGGCCGCCGAGCGTCAGCGGGTGGAGTCGCTGCTGTCCGAGGAACGCACCTGGGCGTACGCGGACTGGGTGTCCCGCTTCCTGGACCATCCGATCACCGGAACGTACGGGCGGCGGCTGGTCTGGGAGACCAGCGCCGACGGGCGCGACTGGTCGGCGGGCCTGCCCCGCGAGGACGGCGACGGGTGGGCGATCGCCGGCCTGGACGGGCGGCCGACGCGCGGTGAGCGGGTCCGGCTGTGGCACCCCATGCGCGCCGGCGTGGACGACACCCTCGCCTGGCGTGAGCGCGTGCTCGCGGCCGGCCTGACGCAGCCGTTCAAGCAGGCGTTCCGTGAGGTCTACCTGCTCACGCCCGCCGAGGAGCAGACCAACTCCTACTCCAACCGGTTCGCCGCGCACATCCTGCGCTACCGCCAGGCGAACGCGCTCATGCGCACCCGCGGCTGGCAGGCCAGCTACCTCGGCACCTGGGACGGCGGGTACGACAGCGAGGCCACGAAGGTCTTCGGCGGTGGTGCGTGGCGGGCGTCCTTCCGCCACGAACTGGTCGACACGGACAATCTCGGCGACTACCACGTCCACTACTGCTCGACGGACCAGGTGCGCTTCGCCCGGCAGGAGGGTGCGACCTGGCAACCCGCACCGATCACCGCCGTACCGCCGCTGGTGTTCACCGAGGCGATGCGGGACGTGGACCTGTTCGTCGGCGTCACCTCGATCGCCACCGACCCGCAGTGGGCCGACCGCGGCGAGGACCGGTTCCGGGACTACTGGCACAGCACAGTGGTCGGGGCCTTGACCCCGTCGGCACAGGTACGCCGGGACGCCCTGGCCCGGCTGCTCCCCCGCATGGCCATCGCCGACCGGGTCACCCTCGCGGACCGGTACCTGCACGTACGAGGGAACCTGCGCGGCTACCGGATCCACCTCGGCTCGGGCAACATCATGATGGAGCCCAACGACGCCTACCTGTGCATCGTCCCGGCGCGTGGGGGCACCGGGCGCCTGCACCTGCCGTTCGACGACGACCCGATGCTGTCGACGATCCTGTCGAAGGCGATCATGCTCGCCGCCGACGACATGATCACCGACCCGACGGTGCTGCGGCAGTTCGCCTCGTGACCGACCGCACGTCAGCCTGATGCGGCGGTCCCACTCCGCACCGCAGGCACTCGCGCGCACCCTGAATCGGGTACGCGACCAACGCGGGTCTTGCCTGGCCCGGCGTCGCCGGTGAACCCTTGTCCACAGACGAAGGCACGCCAGTCGTCCGGAATTCGCACGGCACGGCCGGGAGGACGCGGTGAATCCGTTGCGGGCAGGCCACCAGCGGGGAATCCACTGCGTCGTGGCCGCCGCCGGTTATGGCAAGACCACCGCGCTGCACCGTTGGTTTCCCCGCGAGGAAGCCCACTGGTGCCGGGGGGACGAGGCACCCGTACGCCAGCTCGTCGCCGACGCCGTCGCGGCCGGCGACCGCCTGGTCGTGGTCGACGACCTGCCGCCGACCTCGGCGGAGCAGTTGCACCTCCTGCTCAAGGAGGTCATGCGGTGGGAGGACGACGTCTCCGTCGTCCTCGCCTCGCGGTGGCCCCTGCCGGCACCGGCCACCCGCCTGCTCGGCAGCGGCCTCTGGACCGAGCTGGGCCCGGCCGACCTGGCGCTCTCCCCGGAACGGGTCGCCGACCTGATCGCCGAGGAGTACGGTCTCTCCACACCGGACCTCGCCGACCGGGTGTACGCGGCGACCGGCGGCTGGCCGGCGCTCGTCCACCTGTCGGCCGAGACTCTGCGGCTGGGTGGGGTGCCGTCCGGGCCGCTCGCCCCGATCCTCAGTGAGCCCGGCGGGCCGATCGCGCGCTACGTCGCCGACGAGGTCCTGGCCGCGCTACCGGCGGAAGCGCACCGGCTGCTGCGTCAGGTAGGTGCGCTGACACCGGTGAGTGTGGGGCTGTGCCGTGCCCTCGGGCATCGCGGCGCCCCGCGCATCATCGACCGGCTACGCCGCACCGGCCTGCTGACCCGGCCGGCCCGAGCCGCGGCCGGGCCTGGCGCACCGCCGCCCGAGGAGCTTCTCGTGCCGATCGTCGTCGAGACCGCCCGGCACGGGCGCCGAACACCGAGCGCCGAGCAGATCCGCGACACGGCCGCCGCCGCCGCAGACTGGTACGACGCGCACGGGCCGCCGGTCGCCGCGGCCCGGGAGTACCTGCGGGCCGGCGACCATGCCGCGGGCGCCCGGGTGCTCGAAGCGTACGGCGATCGGATGATCGCGGCGGGTCGTTCCGTCGCGGTGACCGAGCTGGTCCGCATGCTGCCGGAACGGCATCGCAGCCGGCGGCTGCGCCTGCTGCTCGGCGACGCGTTGCGCACCCTCGGCGACCTCGGCGCGGCCACCCACGAGTACGACACCGCCGCCGAGGAGACCTGGGACGCCGGCGTGGCCTGGCGGCTGGGTCGGATCCACTACCAGCGGGGTGACGCCCGGGCGGCCCTGGCGATCCTCGACCGGCCACTCGCCCGGTCGGCGCCGCTCGCCGATCAGGCGCTGCTGCTCGCGTGGACGGCACACACGCACCTGCTGACCGGCGACACCGGGACCGCCACCGCATACGCGCGGAGGGCGCTGGCCGCCGCGACCAGCGCCGGGCAGGACGACGTGCTGGCCTCGACCCACCTCAGCGTCGCCCTGTGCCTCAGTGTGGCCGGCGACATCGCGGGCAGCCAGGAGCACTTCGCCCTGGCGTTGCCGATCGCGGAACGCATCGGCGACGTCCTGCTGCTCACCCGGATCCACACCAACCGCACCCACCAGTTCCTGCGTACCGGCCGGTTCGCCGAGGCGCTGACGACGGCCGAGCGGTCGGCCCGCTACGCCGCGCTTGCCGACGCCCCGAGCCTGCGCGCCATCGCGACCAGCAACGAGGCGGAAGCGCTGGCGATGCTCGGCCGTTACGACGAGGCGGTGCGGCGGTATGAGGCGGCGCTGGGCTTCTACCAGCAGAAGGGCTCCCGCCGGTTCATCCACGCGCTACTCGGGCTGGGTGAGCTGTACCGGCGGCGAGGCTGGCGTGAGCAGGCGCGCGCCGCCTACGAGGAGACGATCCGGGTCACCGAGGAGACCGGCAACGTGCACGTCCTCGTGTCCGCGCTCGCGGGGCTGGCGCTGGTGCGACTGGACGACGACGTGGCGGCCGCCGCGCGGCACGCCGACCGGGCCGCTCGGGACGTCGGGGACGAGATCGTCGTACCGGCACTGCTGGCCCAGGGCTGGGTCGCGCTCCGGATGGCCGAGCCCGACCGGGCCACCGTGCTCGCCGGCGAGGCGGCCCGCATCGCACGCGTTCAGGGCGACCTGGCCGGGTTGGCCGACGCGCTCGAGCTGAGGGCTGCGGCCGAGCCGGACCTCGGGCGCGCCCGCGAGGCGCTGCGCGAGGGGTACGCCATCTGGACCCGGGCCGGTGCGGCGGTCGAGGCGGCCCGGCTGCTCGTCCTGCTCGGGCGGTTGCCCGGGGCCGACATCGACGATCGGCTGGCCGGTCTGCTCGCGGGCGAGCAGGTCGCCCTCGCCGGCGCCCTGGTGGATCGGACGGCGAGCGGCTTCGGCGGGTGGGCGCCGGGCGCGGGGCCGGTCTACCAGCGGGTCGTGATCCGGGCCCTCGGCCGGTTCGAGGTGCATCTCGACGGCCAACCGGTGCCGGCCTCGCGCTGGCAGTCCCGCAAGGCGCGTGACCTGGTGCGTATCCTCGTCGCTAGGCGTGGCAGGCCGGTGCCACGAGGCGAGCTGTGCGAACTCCTCTGGCCGGACGACGACCCGGATCGCACCGGCCACCGACTGTCGGTCCTGCTCTCGATCGTCCGCGGGGTGTTCGACCCGACGAAGACGTTCGCGCCCGACCATTTCCTCGTCGCCGATCAGGCGTGCATCGCGCTCGACGTCAGCCGGTTGCGGGTGGACGTCGAGGAGTTCCTCGCGCACGTCGCGCACGCGCGACGCCTGCTGGAACGAGGGGCGCTGGTAGAGGGGCGCACGGTGCTGCTGTCCGCCGACCGGCAGTACCGCGCCGACGCGTTCGAGGATGAGCCGTACGCCGACTGGTCCGGCCCGCTGCGCGAGGAGGCGCGGGCCGCGTACCTCGGCCTCCTGCGCATGCTGGCCCAGGTCAGCCACGCCACGGCGGACCCGGCGGCGGCGGTGCCGTACCTGCTGCGGCTCCTCGAACGGGATCCGTACGATCAGCCGGCGCACCGGGCGCTGGTGCGCGCGCTTGTCGCCGGCGGCCAGCACGGCGAAGCACGCCGGGCACTCGCCCGGTACCGCGAGGCGATGCGGGCCATCGGAGTACACCCGCCGGACGAGATCATCCTCGCGCCGGCCCGGCCGGGCCGACAACCACAGGCCACCGTTCGCCGGGTCCCGCCGGCCGCTCGCAACGGCCGGCGGAACCCGGCGTCCGATCGCGGGCGTTGACCGGCGGGGACCGCCACCGGCCCCGGGTCGCCGGTCAGCGAACGGCACCGTCAGTGGAAGACTGCCATCGTCAGAACGGATACGGCGAGCGATCCCTCGCCGTCGCCCGCGGCATCGTCCCGGGCGGCGGACGCCCCCGGCAACTGGCTCGCCCGAACGCCCTCGGCGCCCGCCTGCCGCAGGTTCGGGCCGGGGACGATCGCGCTGAGGAAGAACGGTCCCGCGCCCGTCACGCGGGCGCCGACGGCGTACACGTGGGCGGCCGGGCCGGCGTCCGCGGTGACGACCGTCTTCGGCCACGTGCCGTCGTACCCGCTGGCGGCCTCGACGCGTTCGCCGGGCGGCCCGGTCGGTTGGGTGGGCTCCTTGCAGATTCCGACGGCGGTGAGGCTCGCCGGCTCGACGTCGCCGCCCGCATGCACCCGCACCGTCCGCAGTCCGGGGCCGAAGCCGACCTCGTCGACGTACGTCTGGTCCACCGGTCCTTCCAAGCGGAAGCCGGTGCCGACCACCCTTGTGCTGCCCGGGCAGTTCACCTCCACCGTTGACGCTGATCCGACAGTGGCCGTCGCCCGCACCGGCGGGCTCGTCGACCAGTCGCACGTGGCGTAGGCCACCACCGACCACGCGCTCGCGTGCCCCGTGCGGGCTTTCGCGGTGACGGTCACCGTGGTCAGTTCCGCATCGGGCTCCATCGCGGTCAGCACGACCCCGCCGTTTCCGTTCACGATCCGGGCGCCCGCCGCGAAGACGGATCGCGCTCCCGGGCAGGTCGCGGTGACGACCTTGGTCCCGCTCCCGTCGCTCTCGCTGGCCTCCTCGACCCGTACCGGTGCGAGGCCTCCCGCGTGGGCGGGCCGGTCCGGCGCGGCTGCCCCAGCCGCCGTGCACAGCGCGACAGCGACCGCTCCTGCCACAGTCCGTCGTGCGATGTCCATTGTGCGCATGTCGCTCCTTCGCTCGCCGACCCGTCCGGGTCAGGCTCTGGTCGATCTCGCCCGCCCGGCGGGTCGGGCGAGGTCGGTGTCGCCGGCCCACTCAGGCCGGGCATCACCGATGGTCCGGTCGGACCTCACGGTGGCGTCATGGTGAGCCGGCCCCGAGCGGCCACCCGGAGCGGATCGTGACGTGACCCTGACGCCCCTGCCGAGACTCGATGACGAACGCCGCGCAGAGGCCGCGGCGCGATCGAGGAGGAACGACATGCGATTCAGCAGAACCGCCACCCGGCTCCTGGTGTTGCCCGTGGTGTGCGCACTCGGGCTGATCGGGGCGAGCCCGGCGCAGGCCGCGGTGCAACGGACCGACAGGTTCTCCATCACCCAGCCACACTTCGACTTCGGCGACGGCGACCTGGGCAACATCTCCGGAGATCCCAAGGCTGACGGCCGGCTGGAGTGGGATCTGGTCAACGGCACCTGGGAGCCTCGGCTGCTCGGCCGCATCTACATCAACAACGCGTCCGGCGAGTGTGTCCGAGTCCAGATGGTCGTCACCTACCAGAACAGCGTGGTGGTGACCTACACCGACAACGCGTCGGACTTCTGCGCCCCGAACGGGAGGACCTGGTACAGCGACGTCGATTTCCGGCCGGTCAGCTCGGCGTACGTGGCGAACGTCGTCGTGAGGCTGCAGAGCGCTCCGGCGGGCGGATGGTCCTTCTCGAACGAGGGAGCGTCGGCGCCGTACTTCGCACCGTGGTGGTTGCCCTAGTCGCTACGGGGCAGAAACGGCCAGTCTCTCTGACCGCACCGCCGTACGGGGTCGTCCGGCGTCGAGGATGCAGGTGGGCCGCCGAGGCGCAGAGCGCGCGTCGGCGGCCCACCGTCTCAGCCGTTGTCGATCAGGCTGGCGATCTCGTTGTAGATCAGGTGCGCTTTCGCGCCCTGGTTCGACGGACAACCACCCAGGTGGTGCAGGGCGATCACCCGGTGGCTGGCGTCCAGCACTGGTGAACCCGAGTTGCCGCCGGAGGTGTCACAGCTGTAACTGATGTTCCAGGTGTTGTAGTTCGCGTTCCGGACCGCGCAGGTCGGGCCGTTCTGGGCGTCCTCGTAGATCGACAGCCGCTTCGGGCTGCCGTCGCCGTGCCCCGGGACATAGATCCGGGTGCCGTTGCTGGTGGCGGTGGTCGCCAGGAACAGGGTGCCGAACCCCTGGATGGCGGCGAAGTTGTTGACCGAGAACAGGGTGTAGTCCAGCTGGCTGGAGCCGCCGCTGCTCACCTTGTAGAGGGTGGCACCGCTGACCTTGGTGCCGGCGCCGGGATTCGCCCCGCCGCAGGTGGCGCACTGGTAGTTGAACTGCATCTCGCTGCCGCTCACGGCGGACTGCGTCGAGAAGCAGTGCTTGTTCGTCAGCATCCGGTTGGTGTTGCCGACCCGCCAGGTGGTGCACAGTCCACCGCCGCTGATCAACAGCCGCGCCACCGCCCGGCCGCGGGCGTACTCGGTGGGGTGGCTGTTCTGGTAGCAGACCACGTCCCTGCGGGCGTCGGTGCTGCACACGGACTGGGTGGAGAAGTTGTGCGCGGCGATCTCCGTGCGGTCGTATCCGCGCCAGAACCTGTCGATGGTCGCGGCGCTGCCACGTGAGGGGCGGCTGCTGTGCAGTGTCACCACGGCGGTGTCGCCCTCCACCGACATCGCCCAGAACCCCGGCTGTCCGTCGGTGGTGTAGTCCGAACCGGTCCCCCGGTTCAGGTGGCGGTCGTACCTGTAGCTCTCCTTGCCGTCGCGGCTCGACACGGTGACGTAGTCGCCCTCGGCCAGTCGCAGCGCGCTGAAATGCACCTTGACGTAGGTGGCACCGGGGTGCTGAATGATCTGTGTCCCGCCGTTGGGGGCGTAGGAAAGGGAGCTGTCGACGGTACGGAGTTCACCGACGGTGGTCACGCCCTCTGCCGAAAACTGGTTCGATTCCGGCGCCCGCTCGGACTGCGGGGCGAGAGGGACAACCGGGTACGCCTCGGCGGCGGGTACCGACAGCAGGCTCAGCCCAAGTGTGCAGGCAGCGAGCGCGACCGCTCCGGTTCGTAGGCGGCGCAGGGCATGATGCATCCGTCGCTCCTTCTCAGGAATCAGCACCGGGACGTGCCTTCGGCATTCATACCTGAGACGACGCAAGACATCTAATCTCATCTATGTCATAGCGTCCGTCGTTCCGTCTCCACCTGGGTGGGACACGACGGGCGGCTGACCAGCCTCAATGGATGTCGTCGGTGTGGGCCCTGATCCGGCTGGCGGCTCTGGGCCACGCGACGGTGGGGCAGGCGTGTCCGTCGGTGGCGCTGCACCCGTCCTGATCGCGGAGGCGACGCCACCGCTCGTGCGCAGCGAAGATGCGGCTCAGGCCGTCATGCTCGTCGCGCAGCTCCAGGAACTCGTCGAGCAGGTCGAACAGGGTCTCGACGGTACGGGCGTCCAGGTCCGGGTCCATGGTGCGGACGTTCGTGAGGCCGATGGGTTCGGTCAGGTAGGCGACGATGCTCCACCAGGTGTGGTTGTCGAGGCAGCCGGCCCGTGTCACCAGCCACGGTTGGAAGCCGATCAACAGAGTCCGGGCGTTCGCCTGGTTGCACCCTTCGACGAAGGCCGCGACGCTTGCGAAATCCCCGCGGATGAGCCACATCTTCGGCCGCATGCGGACGGTGGCGAACAATTCCCGGTAGTTGGTGATCGTCACCAGCCGAATTCTGCCTGGCCGTCGGCTGTCCACGCACCCCCACGCTCGAGGTCTCGGCACCCCCGCCGCGCTGCCGGATGGTGCGACGGGAGGGCACCGCGACGGTGACGGCGCGGAGCGTCAGCGGCCCGTACGTCGCAAGGCCTGTGCGTTCGCGGAGAGGAAATCCCGCACCGTCTTCGGCGCCGTGCCGGTGACCTAGGCGACGGTATCGGTCACCTCCGCGAAACCGCCGGCGCGCACACGCTCGAACGTCAACCTGTTGAGGTCTCGTTCGAAGCCCTCTGTCCCGGCCACGGCCTCGTCTATGGTCAGGTCCCGGTGGATCACCGGATGTCCCACAGCGGCAGAGAGCAACTCCGCGGTACGTGGCAACGACAGGCTCTCCGGTCCGGAGAGCTGGTACGTCCGACCGGCGTGCCCGTCCTCGACCAGCGCCCGCTCGGCGACCGCCGCGATGTCACAGGCATCGATCCAGGCCATGGCGGCGTCGCCGCTGGGGAACGGCAACTCCCCCGCGTCGGCGATCTGGTGGGCGTAGAAGCGCGGGTCGGTGAGGACCTGCATGAACCAACCCGGCCGCAGGATCGTCCAGGGCCGTCCACTCCCGCGTACCACGCGCTCGACGCTCGGCGCCCAGCCTGCCGGGAAATCGGAGCCCGGGTGGCCGCCGTCCTTGTCGGACAGCAGGACCACCCGGGTCGAGGGTGGGGTCCCCGCCACGAGCGCCCCGACGAGTTCCGGTGCGTCCACGCGATCCGGCCGGACCACGTACACGGCGTCGACGCCATCGGTCGCCGCCGCCCACCCGGCGGGCTCGTCCCAGGAGAAGGCAACCGGGTGTACGCCGACGATGTCCACGGCGGACGGATCACTACTGCCGCCGCGCACCTCGACGCCCTGCCGAGCCGCGAGTGACGTCGCCAGCGGTAGTCCCGTCTTGCCACGGACCCCGGTCACCAGGATCCGGATCACGTCGGTCCCGGTCGAGTTCGCATGCCGCATCGTGCGATCCTCCTGTTGGCTCCATGAATGAGGTGGTCGACGGCAGTGACCGGCGCGCGCCGCACCAGACGTCGAGCGCGACGCGCCGGAGTTCCCTGGTGATCGGTCACGGCCGCCCGAACAGAGCGGCCAGCTCGGCATCCGACACGGCCAGGGCGGCCCGGTCGAAGGTGCTGCCGGAGGCGACGAGTTCGGCGGCCCCGGTGCGGTCGAGCAGCTCGGCGAGCTGACGTTCCACCTGGGCCGGCGTGCCACTGATCGCCCTCGCCGCGGTCTGCTCAAGGTGCTCCTGCTGGCGCGGGGTGCGGGGTGCGGACCGGGCCACCTGCACCGGTTCCAGCGGCGGGAACACCCCGGTGGTCCGACTCTGCGCCATTGCCCATGCCTCCGGAAGCAGCAGGTCCGCGGCCTCCCCGGCGGTGTCGGCGATCAGCACGTCGAGGCTGACCGCCACCCACGGCTCCGGTTGCTGCGACGAGGGTCGGAACGCGCGCCGGTACTCGGCCAGGGCCGCCAACCCGAGTGCGGGGTCCCCGCCGACTCCCAGGAGGGGGCCGCCCACGATCACCGGCAGGCCCAGCTCGGCCGCGATCTGTAGGCCGCTTCCGGTGGCCAGCGCGTACAGCGGCACCTGTCCCTGCGGCTGCGGGTGCAGGGTGACCTCCGCCGTCCCGTTGAGGAACCCGTGCAGCTCGGCGAGGTCCGCGGCGAAATCGCCGTCGGTCTGCCGCAGCGCACGGCGCACGGGCGCGGTGAACCCCGGCGAGCGGCCCAGTCCCAGGTCGATCCGGCCCGGGGCGAAGGCGGACACCGTCGCGAACTGCTCGGCGACCACGAGCGGTTGGTGGTGGGGAAGCATCACCCCGGCCGAGCCGAGCCGGATGGTGCTCGTCGCACCGGCTACGGCGGTCAGCAACACCGCCGGGGCCGCTCCGGCGATCCCGGGGACGCTGTGATGTTCGGCGACCCAGAAACGGTCGTACCCGAGCCGTTCGGCGTGCACCGCACGTCCCACCGTACCCCTGAGCGCCTCGGAGTCGGCCTCGCCGGCGCGGGTCCGGGACCGGTCCAGCAGTGACACGCGCAGGCCGTTGTCCATCACCACAGGTCCAGCATGGCTGAACCCGGGGTTGTTCCCGGCGCATACCCGGTTCCTCGGGGATGGGGCGAGCGCGGCATCGGTACGAGATGGCGCCGGGGATCGCCACGGTGCTGCCGGCCGCCGCCCCGTGCCGGGCCGGCAGCACCGTCAACGGGCCTACGCGAACGCGAACTCCGGGGCGTCGGCCGTGAGCAGCGCGGTCCGCGACGGCACGGGCAGGGCGTCGGCCAGTTCGGCGAGCATCCGCCGCACCGTGGCCGCCCCGCCCGCGTGCATCGCCTCGATGACCACCAGCACCTCGTCGGTCCCGGCGCGCACCGCCGACGCGCCGCTCTGCCGGTGGGTCCAGCGCCGGGAGTGCGCCTCGCCGGCCGCGTCGGCGAAGACCACCTCGCCCGGCTCGGGCTGCTCCGTCTCCCCGCCGAGGGTCAGGTACGTCTCCGCCCCGGTGGCCCGGCACACCGTCAGGTCGCCGCCGATCCGCGCCAGGTCGAGCACGGCCACCGGGACCGCGTAGGCGAGGGAGAGCGCGTTGCCCAGGTCGACCAGGGGGTGCAGCCGGGGCAGCTCACCGTCGCGGCGGAGACGGCGCAGCAGCGACTCGGCGGCGCACCGGTAGCGGGTCGGCGCCAACCCCATCCGGCCGAAGGCACGCCGCCACGCCTGGATCTCCGGGAAGCCGCTCTCCGGGCCGCCGGCGAGGCGGGCCCGGGCCGTGTCGGCGTACCGGTCGAGGCGGTATCCCACCTCGACGGTGCCGTCGAGTCCGGTGGCGTGCAGCACCCCGCAGCTCAGCTCGGGGAAGGTCGACCAGACGTGGGGGGAATGGTGGAAACGCAACGAGGTCTCCGATCAGGCGGTGAGAGCCAGGCCGAGGCCGAGGGCGAGGAAGCTGGCGGCGAAGCCGTGCCGCAGCAGGGCGGTGACCCGGGGCCGGGCCAGCACCCGGCGGCGCAGCGCGCTGGCGAGCAGGGCGAAGCCGGCGAAGACCACGAGCGTGACCAGCACGAAGACGGTGCCGTGCAGCAGCATCCCGAGCGTCGCGTCCGGCGTGTCCGGTGGGACGAACTGCGGCAGAAAGGCCACGAAGAACACTGTCACCTTCGGGTTGAGCAGGTTCAGCAGCACCCCGTCACGGATCACCCGTGCGGCCGGTGCGGGTGGACGCCCGTCGTCGACCGGCAGCGGGCCCCGGTCGCGCAGCGCGGACCAGGCCATCCAGAGCAGGTACGCCACACCGAGCCAGGTCACCACCCGGAACGCCGGAGTGCCGACCCGCAGCACGGCGGCCAGCCCGGTGACGGCGGCGGCGAGGTGCGGAAGCAGGCTGACCGTGCAGCCGACGGCGGCGAGCAGCCCGGCCCGGCGGCCGGCGGCCAGTGCGGTGGAGAGGGTGTAGATCACTCCGGTCCCCGGGGTGATCGTCACGACCAGGGCGGTCAGCAGGAAGGCGATGCTCATGCGGTCCAGCCTGCGGCCATAATGGCCCCGTGGACAGGGCCAAACAAGGCGACGAACGCGGGTCCATAACGGCCGGTGCCGACTTCCTCCAGTTGGACGTCGGCGAGGCCCCGCCCGGTGGCCGCGCCGCCTGGCTGGCCGGGCGGTTACGCGCCGCGATCGCCGACGGGCGGGTGCCGGTAGGCGCCCGGTTGCCCGCCAGCCGGGTGCTCGCGGTCGAGCTGGGCGTCTCCCGGGGCGTGGTGACGGAGGCGTACCAGCGGCTGACCGAGGATGGGCACGTGGTCGGCCGGGGCCGGGCCGGCACCGTCGTGGTGGCCACGCCGGCCGCGGTGGTCCACCGCGCGCCCGTCCCCCGCCGCCCGCCGGAGGTGTTCGCCGACCGGCCGGACACCACGGTCTTCGACGCGCTGCGCACCGCCCCGGCCGAGCTGGACCTGACGCCCGGCGTACCCGATCTGGCGGCCTTTCCCCGCGCGGCCTGGCTGCGCGCCGAACGCGCGGTGCTGCACCGCCTTGCGCCCGCCGACTTCGGGTACGGCGACCCGTCCGGTACACCCGCGCTGCGGTTCGCTGTCGCCACCTGGCTGGCCCGCAACCGGGGCATCCGGGTGGACCCGGCCGAAGTGGTGGTGGTGGCCGGGGTGTCCCAGGCGCTCGGCCTGCTCGCCCAGCTGCTGCACGCCGACGGCGTGTCCACTGTGGCCGTGGAGGACCCTGGCTCGCTCGGCGTACGCCAGCACCTGAACAACTGGCGGCTGGACACCCCGCCGGTGGCGGTCGACGCCCAGGGCCTGCGGGTCGACCAGCTGGCGGCCGGGGGCGCCCCGGCGGTGATGCTGACCCCCGCGCACCAGTTCCCGACCGGAGTGGTGCTCGACGGCGACCGGCGGCGGGCACTGCTGCGCTGGGCCGAGCGGGGCGGCCTGGTCATTGAGGACGACTACGACGCGGAACACCGCTACGACCGCCCGCCGGTGCCGGCGCTGCGCGGCATGCTGCCCGACCGGATCTGCTACACCGGCAGCGTCTCCAAGCTGCTGGCCCCGGCGCTACGGATCGGCTGGGTGCTGGTCCCGCCGCGGCTGCACGCCGACCTGGTCGCGGCCAAGCGGATGGCGGATCTCGGCAACGCCGCCCTGCCGCAGCTCGTCCTGGCCGAGCTGATGGCCTCCGGGGCGCTGGAACGCCACCTGCGACTGCTGCGCCACCGGCACGTACGCCGCCGGGACGCGATGATCCGGGCGGTCCGCGCCCACCTGCCCGGGGCGGTGGTACACGGCGCCGCCGCCGGCCTGCACCTGCTGGTCACCCTCCCCGGCGACCTCGACGACACGGCACTGGCCGCGGCGGCCCTGCGCCGGGGCGTCAAGGTACAGCCGCTGTCCTGGCACGCCCAGCGCCCGCAACCACCCGGCCTCGTCCTCGGCTACGCCGCCAACCCGCCCCACCACATCGAGCGTGCCCTCGCCACCCTCGCCGTCGCCCGCCAGACCCTCCCCTGACCTCGGTTACCCCACCGCCTCCAGCCCGTTCGCCGAGGAGGTCGACACCGACGCGAGCCTCTTGATCGACGCGGGGCGTGCGTGGGGAGGCGGATGGGTAGGGGGGTGGGATGGTGACGGGTGGGGACGGGGCGCGGGCGCGGGGGGTGCTCGGCCGGTACGCCGCCGGAGCGGTGCTGGTGCGGCTGGCGGACGAGGGGGCCCGCGTGGCCCTGGTGCTGCTGGCCATGGAGCGGACCGGCAGTGCCGCCTACGGCGGGGTGCTCGTGGCGGCGCTGATGATCCCTCACGTCGTCGCCGGGCCGGTGGTGGGCGCGATCGCCGACGGGGTCCGCCGCCGCCGACTCTTCTACCTCCTGACCCTGCTCGGGTACGGCGGCGCGCTGCTCGCCGCGGTGGCCCTGGCGACGGCCTCCCGGCCGCTGTCGGTGGCGCTCGTGGTGCTGGCCGGCAGTCTCGCACCGGTCATGCTGGGCGGGCTGACCAGCCTCCTGCGCGACCTGGTACCCGACCGGCTGGACAAGGCGTTCGGCCTCGACGCGATGTCCTACAACCTGGCCGGCATCGCCGGGCCGGGGATCGCGGCGGTCACCGCCGGGTTCGCCGGGGCGACCGCCGCGACGGCGGTGCTGGTCGCGCTGGTGGCCGTCGGCGTCCTGGTGCTGTCGACGCTGCCCATCCGGGACCGGCCGGCGCGCGCGTACCGCCACGACGGGTCCGGCCGGGCCACGCCGCTGGCCGCCGTGCCGCTGCTGTGGCGGCGGCGCCGGCTCGGTGCCGTGACCCTGGCCAGCAGCATCGGTTACCTGGGCATCGGGGCCCTGCCGGTGGCCGCGGCGCTGCTCGCCGGCCAGTTCCGGCACCCGTCGTACACCGGCCTGTTCCTGGCGGTGGCGTCGGCCGGCGGGCTGGTCGGCTCGCTCTGGTGGGCCCGCTACCCGATCCGCTCGCAGCCGCCCGAACGGGTGGTCCTGGCCAGCCTGCTCGCCACTGCGGTGCCGTTCGCGCTCGTACCGGCCATGCCGACGGTCTGGGCCACGCTGCCGCTCTTCGCCCTGGTCGGCGTCCTGAGCGGGCCGCTGTTCTGCAGCGTGCTGGCAGTACGTGACCAGGAGGCGCCACCGGCGGTGCACACCCAGGTCTTCACCCTCGGCGCCGGCCTGAAGACCACCGCCGCGGCAGGCGGCGCGGCGCTCGCCGGTGCCACCACCGGCGCTGGCGCGGCCGTCCTGCTCCTCGGCGTCGCCGCCTGCCAGGCCCTCGGCGCGGTCGCCGGTGCCGCAGTGCTGCGCCGCGGGTCAGCCCGACGGCCGGCGGTAGAGGACGCCCAGCGCGGCGGCGGTGCGCGCGAGCCGGTCGCGCGGCGCGGCCGGGGCGAGGACCTCCACGTCGGCGCCGAGCTGTAGCAGGTCACCGCGGGCGTGGGTGAGCGACTCGACGAGCCCTTGGCCCTCAGGCAACCAACACGGTTCACTGACCTGCTCTTTCACAGGTTCTGAGCTGCCGGATGGTCCGCCGGTGTCCATGCTCGTCCGTTGACGTCCAACCCGGTCGGCGTTGACAGTTCCTCGAATGCACCTACGCGCGCCGTGACCGGCGCGCCAGCCTGCTGGAGGCGTTAGCCGACTCCTCTGCGCCGCTGTGGATTGTTGAGTTCTTCGTGACTCCCGACGAGGCAACGACCCGGTTCCGGAAGCGGCGTCAGGCCACGGATCTCGACGAAGATCTCGTCCGCGAACGCGTCGACGCCTTCCCCTACTCCGAGCAGGCCCTCCGCGTGGAGTCGTCCTTCGGGGCACCCGAGGAACACGCTCGGCGCATCACGTGGCTGCAGCAAGGCCTCGACCAGTCGACCAGGACGTGTGGGCCGAGGATGGAAGGGACTGGAGCTGACAGGAACCCGGACATCGGCAAGAGGCCGAGGCCTCACAGACCGGCCGTCGTGACAGTCCGCGTCAAGGGCGGTACAGGGCACCCTCAAGGCCTGGGTAACCCGTCAAGCGGAGTACGACAATGGCGGCGGCCGGCGGAACCAGTAGCGGCGGTGGCGCTGGATCCCATCAAAATCGTGCTCGACGACAGGCGGGTCTGGCAGGCGCGGCGAGGACGAGCGGACCGCCGTCACGCCGCGGCCGCAGCCTGGCGATCCCCGGCGTCGCCGTCGGCGAGCCCATTGACCTCCGCCGGTTGCCTGGCCATGATCATTCGTATCACCACCTCGTACGCCGGCGGACCACACCGAATCGTCACCGAGTCGCCTACCCGTGAGCCCGGCGTGCGAGGCTCAAGCTCCGCGACCAACGGGCCACGCCGCGTGGCCCGGCCACTACCGCCAACCCCCGCACAATTCCTGGCGTGACAGCAGCCCTCAACCCACACCCCTTGTGCCCGGAGGAACGCAGACCATGGACCACGCATCTCAGCTCATCCAGGAGCGGAGTGCCCCGCCGGCCACGCTGGTGATCTTCGGTGCCTCCGGTGACCTGACCCGGCGTAAGTTGCTGCCCGCAGTCGAGAGCCTGGCTCGCCACGAGCGGCTTTCGGACCAGTTCGCGCTGGTCGGCGTCGCGCGCACGTCGATGACCGACGAGCAGTTCGCCGAGAGCGTCCTCGGCGAACGCACCCTCGCCAGCAAGCGCCAGCTCCAGGGCGGCGTGCGGTACGTGGCCGGCGGCTACGACGATCCGGAGACCTACAAGCGGCTCGTGGAGACCCTCGACGAGCTGGACGCACAGCGGGGCACGTCCGGCAACCGGCTCTTCTACCTGTCCACACCGGCCGGGGCCTTCGAACCGGTGATCAACGGACTGGCCGGTGTCGGGCTCAACCAGCCACGCGAAGGCTCCTTCTCCCGCCTGGTCATCGAGAAGCCGTACGGGCGCGACCTGGTCACGGCCCGCGAGCTGGACGGCGTGGTGCACAGCGCGTTCGACGAGCACCAGGTCTTTCGTATCGATCACTATCTGGGCAAGGACACCGTCCAGAACGTGTTGGCGCTGCGCTTCGCGAACTCGATCTTCCAGCCCATCTGGGATCGCTCCTGGGTCGACCACGTGCAGATCACCGTCGCCGAGACCCTCGGCGTCGGCAGCCGCGGCGGCTTCTACGAGGACGCGGGCGCGATGCGGGACATCGTGCAGAATCACGTGCTCCAGGTCCTCGCGCTGGCACTGATGGAGCCACCGGCCTCATTCGAGGCCGAGGGTCTGCGCAACGAGAAGGTGAAGCTGCTGCAGGCGATCCGGCTCCCCACCGACCGGGACATCGCCGAGGCGGCGGTCCGGGGACAGTACACCCGGGGCGGCACCCGCGAGGACCTGATGGCCGGCTACCGCGAGGAAGCCGGCGTCGACCCCCTGTCGCGGACCGAGACCTACGCCGCCATGCGGCTCAACGTGGACAACTGGCGTTGGGCCGGGGTGCCGTTCTACGTACGCACCGGCAAGCGCCTGCCGGCCCGGCTCACCGAGGTGGCACTGCAGTTCCAGCGGCCGCCGCACCTGCCGATCCCGACCGACCAGCTCACCGGCCTCGACGCTGACGCGCTGATCCTGCGGATCCAGCCGAACGAAGGCATCTCGCTGCGCTTCGGTGCCAAAGTGCCGGGCCACTCCTTCCGGGTCCGCACCGCCACTATGGAATTCTCCTACGACCAGACGTTCGCCGAGGAGTCCCCGGAGGCGTACGAGCGTCTGCTGCTGGACGCGCTGGTCGGTGACGCATCGCTGTTCATCCGCAGCGACGAGGTGCAGCAGTGCTGGCGGATCGTCGGCCCGATCATCGACAACTGGGAGAAGGACAACTCGCCGATCCCCACCTACGAGGCCGCCTCCTGGGGCCCGACCGACGCCGACCGGCTGATCGGCCGGCACGGCCGCAAGTGGCGCAACTCCGCGTGACACGGCGTTGTGGGGTTTCGGGCTGTGGGCGGGCGGCGTCGACGGTCTAAGAGAGCGTTTCGCATGTCTGTCGGTCGGGTGTGTTGAAGGTCCGGGGTTGTTGGCGGGTGGCGGGTCCGCCTCGGGTGAGGCGGCCGAGCATGCCGGCGATGGCGGCCCACCGGATCATGGCTTCCGAAGTGGCGGGGCGGGTTTCGTAGTCGCGGGCCAGCCGGCGGTGGGCGGTCAGCCAGGCCAGGGTCAGCTCCACCACCCAGCGGCGACGGTGCACGACGAACCCCTGCTGGCCGGCGGGCTTGCGCACGATCTCCAAGGTGGTGCGCAGCGTGTCACGGGCCCAGTCGACCAGACGGCCGGCGAACCCTCTGCTCGGTGATCGACCCAACTTCAGCCAGTTCTATACACAGCTCTTGAGCTTCTCGCCGTCAATCAGCCCTGCGCCCGCCGATGATCTACGGCCATCCATAACGGACCCTCGCCGGGCCAGCAGCCCTCTCGTAGAATGTCACCCGTGGTAACGACACGGGAGCCGGGTTCGTACGAAGTCCGCTTCGGCGCAGCGTCGGCGTACACCCTGCTCATGCTCGTCGTCCTGATCCTGCCGGTCGTCGTCCTGGGTGTCCTCAACTGGAGACAACTCAGCTTCATGGAGCTTGTGGTGGCTGCTTTATGCGCCCTCGCCCTCGCCCTCGCCGGCGGTCCTCGCGTCCGAGGGATCCTGGAGCGCCGGAGCATTGTCCTCATCGACTCGCGCGGGGTGCACCTGGGACAGGTCGACCGCGACACCCCCGCGGTGCTGGAGCCTTGGTCGGCAATCGACGCGGTGGTGTATTTCGACGCTAGAAGGGGCGACACCGACGACAACTGGAATCACTTCTTCGGCGTCGTGCGCGGTGGCAGGATCGTCAAGTATCGCCACTTGGTGGACCGCAAACTGAACGTGGTGGGGTCCGCCGATGCCACCGCGCGCTTCGGCGGTGGCACCCCCTTCCGGGAGGCACCCAATGTCAGCAATTTGCCGGAAGTTACGTTCGTCGGCCTGCCCCTGCCCAACGAGTGGTTGCAGTGGGACATGCGACCCGACAACCGAGCGATCCGCCGTCCGAACGAGCGAAAGCGGGGCAGGCTGTTCTAAGGGATCCGCCCGCTGGGCAGCCCCGAGCGACTGTACGAGCTTGTCAGCACGCACGACGCGGCCATGCCGTGTCGACCACATCGCGTGATCGTGTCCGTGCACCTGCCGAGAATGAGTGAGGCTGACGAGATGGTGGACGTGTCGGTCGACATACCGTCGCCCCTGCGCACGTGCATCGTCTTTTGCGAGGTCGAGTGTGTCCGCGGGTGCTGCGGGATCGACGCCGTCTCTACCGATTCGGCCCTTCTCGAGGCGTGGTGTCGTCGAGTGGGGTCAAGCACGGTGGTCGAGGCTCGGCTTCAGCTCGCCGAGCTGATCGAGGTGGTCGAGGACCGCTCGCACCACGTCACGTCGACATTCCTGAACCACCGTACGCACGACTACGCCGCCCGGCGTCAGTTGCTGGAATTCCTGGCCGCCCTTGAAGCGGGACTGGCGGCCGGCGATGCGTCGTGAGCGGTCAGGGCGCCGGAAATCCGTGTCGGCGCGGCACAGTTCGCTCCGGACCCTCTGGTCGCGTCCGTTGTGACGGCGGCCTACCCGGCAGTGCCTTGTCGTGGTCTTCAGCCGACGGGCGTGCCGACACCGCCGCGCTCCATGGTGGCGCGTAGCCGTGTCAGCGCTCGACCGAGTTCTGCGATCTGGGCCGGGGCGATCGACAGGCCGATGTGCGTGGCCAGGTGTTCCTGAAAGGTGTCTTCGGCGTCATCAACGACTTCCGCGCCCTGTGGGGTCAACTCCAACAGCAATGACCGGCCGTCGGCGGGGTTCGGCACCCGCCGTACCCAGGCTCGGGCCTCGAGCCGTCCCACACCCTTGCTCGTCGCTCCGACCCCGATCGCGAAAAACTCGGCGAGATCGGCGACCCGCGATCCAGGATGGTCACGGAGGTAGCGAAGAAACTCGAACTGCGAAGCCACGATGCCGTGTTTCCGACGCAACGTCTCGTTCAAGGCGTTGTAGAGCCGGGTCTCACAGCGGACCAGATCACTGAAGACCTGGGCGAGTGTGCCGGACACGGCACCGGAAGAAGATGCCGTGGCAGGTATATTAGCTTCCACGGCATCTATTTTACGCCAGTGGGAGGCACAGACATGAGCAGGGCACAGCGAGCGGCAATCAGCGCCAGGCTGGGTAACGGGCCGAAGGACTTCGTGCCTGAGCCGATCGAGACGATGCGGGAAAACTTCGCCGCGCTCATGGCACTGTTCCCGGTTCCTCAGGCGCGGACCTCGAACCTGAGCCTGGGCGGCCGTCCGGCGGTGCTCGTCGAACCGGAGGGCGAAACCCGCCCGGGCACGATCCTGTACTTTCACGGCGGCTCGTTCGCGCTCGGATCTCCGCAGACCGCGATGGGTCTGACCGCGAGTCTGGTCACGCGCACAGGAGTGCGGGCCTTCTCCCTCGACTACCGGCTGGCCCCGGAGAACCCGTTCCCGGCCGCGATCGAGGACTGCCTCGCGGCCTATCAAGCCCTGCTCCACAGCGGCATCGCCGCCGAGTCGATCGCGTTCGTGGGCGATTCCGCCGGTGGTGGCCTCACGGTGACCACCACCCTCGCCGCCCGAGACGCCGGGCTGCCTCTGCCGGGCGCGCTGGTCGCGTTCTCGCCCGGCCTGGACCACACCCGCACGGGCGAGTCGATGGACACCAAAGAGGGTGTCGACCCGTTCTTCACCCGGCAGGGCATGGCCCACACGGCAGGGCTCTACCTCCGCGACCAGGACCCCAACCAGGAGCTCGCCGCGCCCGCCGTGCTCGCCGACCTGACCGGTTTCCCGCCGATCCTGCTGCAGGTCGGCACGAACGAACTGCTGCTCGACGACTCGGTCCGGCTCGCGAAACGCGCCCGCGACGCCGAGGTCGACGTCATCCTCGACATCACCGCGGGCGTTCCGCACGTCTTCCAGTCCTTCATCGGCCAGCTCGACGAAGCCGACCACGCCCTGGACCGCGCCGCCCTGTTCATCACGCAGCGACTACAAACCCCCTGAGCGCTGTCAGAAGCGCATTCCTACCGACCTGCCCCTGGACCGTAGGGGCGGTGGCGCATCTTCCCGTACCAAGAATGTTTGCTCGGCTGTCGATGGACGACCAGGCTGACTCGTCGGAAAGGTAGGTGGGTCCGACCGGGCTCCAGACGACGGGACACGGGACATGGCGAAGTATCTGATCCTCATCCACGGCGACGAGCGGCAGTGGGCCGCGATGCCACCGCCGGAGTTGCAGAAGCGCGACGAGGCCCACCGCGCCTTCACCACCGCGGCCGGGCCGGCCATCCTCGACGGCCGGCAACTCGAGCCGGCGACGATCGCGACCACCCTGCGCACGGACCCGGCCGGTCGACTGGCCATCACCGACGGCCCGTTCCTGGAGACCAAGGAGGCGGTGGGCGGCTACTACCTGATCGAAGCAGCGGACCTCGACGAGGTGATCGAGCTGGCTTCGCAGCTCTACGAGGTCTCCGCCGGGCACAGCGGGGTGGAGATCCGTCCGGTTGTCGAGCACGGATGAGCGCCGAGGTCGTCGCGGCGGTCGCGCAGGCGCACCGCCGCGACTGGGCGCACGTGTTGGCGGCGACGGCACGCCTGACCCGCGATCTCGACCTCGCGGAGGAGTGCACCCAGGACGCCTACGCCCAGGCGCTGCGGACCTGGCCGCAGATCGGCGTCCCCGATCGCCCCGGCGCGTGGCTCACGACAGCCGCTCGCAACCGGGCACGGGATGTGCTGCGGCGGGAGTCGGCGATGCGCCGAGCCCTACCGCTGCTCGTACCCGATCAGGTGGTAGCCGGGCCCGAGGACGGTCTCGACGACGACCGCCTGCGGCTCGTGTTCACCTGCTGTCACCCGGCCCTGTCCCGTGACGCCCAGGTCGCGCTGACGCTGCGGCTCGTGTGCGGCCTGTCCACGGCCGAGGTGGCCCGCGCATTCCTGGTGCCGGAGCCCACCATGGCCGCGCGGATCACCCGGGCCAAGAAGAAGATCACCAACGCCCGTATCCCGTACCGCGTGCCGTCACCCGACCACCTTGCCGCACGCGTCAACGCCGTCCTGGAGGTCATTCATCTGATCTTCACGACCGGTCACACGGCGCCGACCGGCGCGCACCTCGTCCGGCGGGACCTCGTGGACAGCGCCATCGGCCTCGCCCGGATGCTGCACCTGCTCATGCCGAACGACGCCGAGATCAGTGCCCTGCTGGCGCTGCTGTTGCTCGTCCACGCGCGCGCCGACAGCCGCCTGTCCGCCACCGGGCGGCTCCAACTGCTCTCCGAGCAGGACCGCGGGCGCTGGGACACCCAACTGATCAGCGAGGGCGTCGCGCTGCTGACCGGTGCGCTGCACCGCCAGCCGCCGACGCGGTACGCCGTCGAGGCCGCGATCGCCGCCGTGCACACCGAGGCGCCGACCTGGCGGGAGACCGACTGGGTGGAGATCGTCGGACTGTACGACGTCCTGCTCAACCTCTGGCCCTCCCCCGTGGTCGAACTCAACCGAGCCGTGGCGGTGGGGATGCGCGACGGTCCGCAGGCCGGCCTGGACGCGCTGACACCGCTGCTCGCCGAGCCGGTGCTGGCCACCTACGGCTACCTCAGCGCCGCCCGCGCCGACTTCCTGCGGCAACTCCACAGGTGGGCAGAGGCGGCCGACGCGTACCACGAGGCGATGACCCTCACCGACAACGGCGTCGAACGCGCCTTCCTCGCCGAACGGCTCGCCGAGGTGCAGCGCGCAGTGTCCGGTCGCGGGCTCGTGTCGGTGTCCCGGCGGATCGCCGCGCCGGCGGCAGACATCTTCCGGATCCTCGCGGATCCACGGCGACACAACGACATCGACGGCTCCGGAATGCTGCGGGGCGCCGTCTCGGACCAGGTGGTCTCGGCCGTCGGTGACGTGTTCGTGATGAGAATGCACTACCCGCCGTACGGCGACTACGAGATGGACAACCACGTCATCGAGTACGAGGCGGACCGCCGCATCGGCTGGAGGCCCGAACCTGGCCGGGGCCACCCGGACACCACACCCGGCAGCACGACGCCCGGGAGTTGGGGGCACTGTTGGACCTACGAGCTGACCCCCGACGGGCCGGACGCGACCGTCGTGACCGAGATCTATGACTGTTCCCACGTGCCCGAGGACCGGCGGGAGTCGATGGACGGCGGCCGCATCTGGCTCACCAGCATGACCGAGACGCTGCAACGACTGGATGCGCTCTGCGCCGAGGAACGCCACACCCCCGACATCCACTGAGAGACCCGGAACGCACCGGGGGCGCGGCGGTTACCGCTTGCAGCCGCCAGGACAGGCCGCTGGCGAAGCCGCGGAGCTCTGGGTGTCCGCCGTTGTGGGCACGGGTCGATCCAGGCGCGGACGGATCTATGCCGGCTCGCGCACGCCGCCGGCGTTGCCACCGTCGTCCAGCCTCGGTTCGGCCGGGGCCTCGGGCAGTTCGTCCGGCGCGCCAGGCAGAAGGACGCTCGCGTCGTCGGGCACCGGTTCACGCGGGTCGATGGGAGGATACTGATCGGGGTCGAGATCCGGTCCAGTCATCAGGAGAGTATCCGTCGTCTTCCTGCCTGCCGCTCGTCGGGCCCGCGAGCCGGCGGTCCCCTGAGCGGGAACCGTCGGTGCTGTTACGCGGCTCTCCGGTACCTGCCGGGTGCAGTGCCGTATTGGCGTTTGAACGCGTTGGCGAACGCGAACTCCGACGTGTAGCCGGTCCTGTGTGCGACGGCGCTCAGCGGCGCGTCGGACCCTTGGAGCAGCCGAGCCGCGGTGGTCATCCGCCACCAGGTCAGATAGCTGAGCGGCGGCTGGCCGACGAGGGTGGTGAAGCGCCTGGCGAATGGTGCCCGGGACAGCCCCGCCTCAGCGGCCAGAGTCGCTACCGTCCAGGGCTGCGCGGGGTCGCGGTGCATGGCCCGCAGCGCGGCCGTGATGGCCGGGTCATTGAGTGCCGCCGCCCAACCTGTGGTGGCCCCACGTGCGGGCTGCTCGTCGAACCAGGCGCGCAGGATGTACAGCAGGAGCGTGTCGAGGAGGGCAGGCACGATGGCGTCGGTGCCGAGGCGAGGTCGTTCCAACTCGGCGGCGAGCAGGTCCACGGTGGCGCGCAACTCGGGGTGGCGCCCGAGGTGCGCCGGGAGGTGGATGAGTTCGGGCAGGTCGTTCAGGAGCGGATGTGCGCGGGCTGGATCCAGTTCGTATGCGCCGCAGAGCGTCACGGTGGTAGGGCCATAGGTACCGGCGGGCTCGCCCACGGTGGCGGTTGAGTAGCGCTGGAGGAACTGCGATTCGTTCGGGTCGCAGGCGGGTGCGGCCACCGGGGTCGACGGGCTGTCGGCCAGCACGTGCCCCCGCCCGTGCGGCAGGAACACCACGTCCCCGACGGTCAGCGACACGGGGTCGGTGGCCGGCGGAACGAGCCAGCACGGACCCTGCAGGATCACCTGAAAGCCGGCGCTTCCCGGCACCGAGGCGAATCGCTGCGCCCACGGGGCACGCCACACCACCCGCGCTGATCGCGGCTGACCGGTACGCATGACCGGATCACGTCACTGAGCACGTCCATCCAGCGACAGTACCTACGTGAAGACGATCGAGTATCAATCGAGGACCAGCACACATGGTTCGTCGTCAGCTGGCTCCATATGTTCGGTGGCATGAAAGCCGCACGAATACATGAGTACGGTGACGCGTCAGTCATCCGATATGAAGACGTCCCACGCCCGGTGCCCGGCCCGGGTGAGGTGCTGGTCCAGGTCGCCGCGTCCTCGTTCAATCCGTCCGAGACGGCGCTACGTTCCGGGCTGCTGCGTTCCGTCCTCCCGCTGAATCTGCCGTACACGCTCGGCTGGGATGTGGCCGGCACCGTGATCGAGATCGGCAGCAAGGTGCACACGCTCGCCGTCGGCGACCGAGTCGTCGGCCGGCTCGACGGCGGGGGCGCAGCGTCCGAGTACGTGGCCGCCCCAGCCGACACCCTTGTCCCGGCACCCACCGCCATCCCGCTCGCTAACGCCGCCGCCATCCCTGTCGCCGGCCTCACCGCATGGCAGGCGGTGTTCGACCATGCCCGCATAACGCCCGGGCAGCGGGTACTGGTCAACGGCGCGGGTGGCGGCGTAGGCGGATTCGCCGTCCAGCTTGCCAAGCACGCCGGGGCGCAGGTCATCGCCACGGCAAGCCCGCGCAGCGCAGCTGCGGTCCGCCAACTCGGCGCCGACCAGATAATCGACTACAGCGCCGCACCCGTGAAGGATGCGGTGGACAAACCGGTCGACACCGTCCTCAATCTCGTCGCGATCAACCCCTCGGAGGCCGCAGCCCTGATACCGCTGGTTCGGCCCGGTGGTGTCATCGTCTCAATCGCCACCCCGATCGTGCCGTCCGCCAACGCCTCAGTGAGCGCAATGCACATGGTCGCCCGCAACGACGTGAACCACCTCGCCGCACTGGTGAAACTCGTCGACGCCGGCACGGTCCGCCTGAATATCGACTCGTCCCGCCCGCTCGCCGACCTGGCTGCGGTGCATCGCGAGGCCGAGGCGGGCAACACCCGGGGCAAGACCATCCTCATGCCGTGAAGGAGTCCCTGACCACCACTTCCGCCTTCCGGATGATCAAGGTGGCTCCAGACGGGCGCGCTCGCGGTCGGAAGCGCCCTCGTGGCTACCACGCGACGCGATCAAGGACATCGCACGGTGCTGCCGTCCCTGCGCGCCCAGCGCAGCGGTCACATCATCAACATCTCCTCGATCCTCGGTCTGACCTCCTTCCCGGGCTGGGGTCTCTACTGCGCCGGAAAGTACGCCCTCGAAGGGCTGACCGAGTCACTGGCCGCGGAAGTCGGCGATTTCGGCGTGCAGGTCAACCTCGTGGAGCCCGGCTACATGCAGACCGATTTTCTGCGTACGCACTCCCTTGGCCTGCCGCCGACCACCGTGTCCGGCTACGAGTCGATCCGGAAGATGACCGAGGCGCACCTGGCGATGCCGGGCACCCAGCTCGGTGACCCCGTCCGAGCCGCAACCGCCATCATCGAGGTGGCGGTCTCGGGTAAGGCTCCTCTGCACCAACTGCTCGGCTCGGACTCCTACTCGCTGGCCAAGGCCCGCATCGACGCGCTGACCTCCGACGTGGAGGCGGGCCGCGAGCTGGCGTACACGACGGACATCCCGCAGCACAGCTGACGGCTCTCCGCGGCCTCCTGGCGTTGCCCGGCCTGGTCTCACTGTCCAGGCCGGGCCCGCCGCCGTTCAGCCGGTGACGAGGTCGAACCTTTCCGACTTACCACCCCTAACAAAATGATGTTGGGCGTAGCCCCGGGATGTGAGAGTCGCTCTCTCTGAGCGTGAGGAGGGGTCAGCAGCCGCCGTAGATCGTCATGGACGACCTTTGGGCCGAGATCGCACCGCTGCTGCCGCCCCGACCACCACGGAGCCACCGGTTCCCGGGCCGTAGCCTTCGACGACCGCAAGGTGTTCGTGCTCTACACCACGATCCCGTGGGAGTACCTGCCCCAAGAGCTCGGATTCGGGTCGGAGATGACCTGCTGGCGCCGGTTACGGGACTGGAACGACGCGGGCGTGTGGCAACGCCCGCGCGAAGTCCTGCTCGGGAAGCCGCGGGCCGCCGACCATCTGGACATGTCCCGGGCGGTGATCGGGGGCACGCACATCCGGGCCCTCAAGGCCGGCCCAAAACCGGTCCGAGCCCGGTCGACCGCCGCAAGCCAGGCTCGAAAGACCAAGTCATCTCCGACGCGGGCGGCATCCCCTCGCGGTCAACCTCGTCCAGATCACCGACTACATCGCCAAGTGCGTCACCAAGAGCACCGGAGTAACCGGCCTGACCCTGCGTGTCAACCACAGTCCGCCGACTCAGGTAAGGCCACACCTGGAGCCGCAGACCGGGCAGTACCCGCGCTTGGCGTTCGAGGTCACTCTCGTATTGCACTTCGCACATTCGCCTTCGTTCCAGAGGCCCTGGTCGGCTCCGAGGCCACCGTCGTAGTAGTCCCGGTCAGGCCATACGACGAGCGCAAGGTCAGGCAAGTCCCGGGTGTCCTCATCAGTGGTCGCGGTAGCCAGGAGCAACACCGATCGGAGACCGTCCTCGTCCCCGGCGTGGTGCGGCAAGACCCGCCGCATGACATCCACGAGTTCATGGACCGGGAGCGCCACGAGCTGTGCGGCGAGCCGCTCGCGATCTTCATCAGTACTCACCGGGTCACCGTACGCAGCTCCCGCCAGTTGCGGCCGCACCGCTCGTCACCGCATCACTCCCCATCAGTCGGTCCACCGGGTCAGCGAGACTAGGTACACCTCCCGGCCCATGACGGCCGAAGGTCGCCAGCAGGCTGGGGCCGGGCCGGCGCAGTCCGCCTCACCGCCATCGACGGCCAAGCCCGCGTCACCTGACGTCGATCCACTGGTTCGCCATTCCACCAGCTACCCGGCCTCGCGCAGGCCACGCGCTTCGAGATGCTCCTCAATCCCTGCCGTCATTCGCGCGAACTCCGCAGCCAAGTCGACGCCGTATCGGTCAGCAAGGACCAAGACCGACCAGAGACAGTCGGCCAGCTCATGACCGAGCCGCTCACGAGCGTCAGTGATCTCACGGCGCCCGTCAACAGCCATCACGAGCTTCGCGAGATCCCCGACGTCACCGACAAACCCCAGCGCCAGATCGCCGGTGCTCCACGCTGCACGACCCGCCGCAACGTTGTGACGGTCATACGAGTCAGCGATCGCAACCGCTCTCAACCTCAGGCTCTCAAGATCCATAACCGCAACCTACAAGACTGAGCATGGGAACGCGGATAGGCCTGCAAGGCCCACGACAGGTCGTCGTCGACATGAGCTTCGGGCTTGAGCGCAGCCAGCAGGGTGTTCGTCAGCAGTCGCACTCGCGTTAGGTGCACCACCGGGTCGACTTGAATTAGCTCCCAAATATGGCACCGATTATCATTATCCGATCTAGCGCGACGTTAATTGGGTCGCCATCGGCCGACAGCTACATTCCGCGGCGTGTAGCGCACTTCCTCGCATGGAAGGACGCCTACGCTACTCGACCACAGGTCGCGACGAAGTCCGATTCTGCAGCGGTGCCTCAGTTCGCCACGACCGCCGGAAATGGTCGCGCACGTCGTAATTATTGGCGAAGTATCGCATAAGCTCATCGTGACGGAACTGGTAGGCGATTCCAGCGACGCGAACAAACCCGAGTCCACACATTCGCCGCAAAAATCGGGCAGGGGCGAGTGGTAGCCGGAACGCCGAGGCCACGATCATGGCGAGATAGCGCCGCCATAGCGCACAAGCAACCGTCTCGCCGACAACTGCGCAATAGAGCAACGCCAGAGGGATACCCCACAGCACGCCCCATTCCAGGCTGAATCCCCATGCCAGGATCGGAAACATGACGGCGGCCGACAGTCGCGACACTGTCCGCTCGCGGCGCAGGACGCCCAACGGGCCGACGATTTCGGGTCTAGTGTCCGTCGCCAGAGTCTGACCGAAGCCGACGGTCAACCCGATCGCAAGCCAAGCAGTGACGAAACTTATCAATGCTATCCACGGGCCCAGCACCAGCCATGCCGCCACCGCAATGGCCAGTGCGGTAGCCGTCTGACGCAGCGAGAACCTCAGGTCGGTCAGCCGTGACCAGTCCGGCGTAGCGGCTGGCATCCACGGCTTTGTGCTTGTTCGTATGAGCATGGCCGACCAGACGGCGGCGCCGAGCAGAAGTCCGCCACGCGCTACCCAACCAAGATCCCAAAGAAACATGGCCGCCCATACGAACCCCGGAACAGACAGCAGCACGCACAAGATGAAATCCGTGACCAACGCCGCCCGCCCGGCGACCGGCCAAAGCCGGTGCAGAATGATGTCTCGCGCAGGCAAGATACGCCCAGCCACGACCCTCTGCGAAGACCGGTTTAGCTCCAAGTACTTGGCGTAGCGCGACAACCACCATAGGTCCAGCACGTTTCGCAGTCGTATCGGAAGCGCTGCCCGGACGGTGCCGACGGACTCCACATAGTTCGCCACCAAAGACGCGGCATTGGCCGTCTCCGCCGTCGTGACCAGCATGCGGCCAGGGTCGGTGCGATGCGTAGCTAGGCGACTCCTGGCCAGTTCCGCGATGAGGCTCAACTGCCAGGGGCTGGCGAGCAGAGCTCCGCGGCCTTCATCCTGCAGTGACGTCGCCAAGTCGAGCGCCTGGGCGAAAACGTCAGCGCCGCCAATCGACCGGGATAGATACCTTGTCGCCTCGGCGTAGCCGACGGGCCGGATGGTGTACACCCGCAGGGTGTAATGGTCGCGCAATTCCTCATCGATGGCACTCCAAGTGACTCGCCGGCAGGTGGCCAGAAAGCGCGCCGGCTCCTCGCGCAACCGCCACTCGGCGAGTTGGCGCAGCAGCCGCTCGGCAGGCTCAACGATCGTTTCATCGATGCACAGCTCGTCAATGCCGTCAAGCACTGGGAAGATCCGGCCCGACCCGATGAGGTCTTGGGCTGAGCCACGGGATACATTGAACTCGGTCGCAATGAACTTTGGAAGCCAGGCGTCGATCGCTTCGCCATCAATCCAGCGGCCGACCGGGACTACCAGCGGCACGACCGCAGGATCCTGTTTCAGGATCTCAAGGGCAACCTGCAGCGCGGTGTACGACTTCCCGCGACCGGGATGACCCAAAAGCACAGCACGCTGAGGTCCGCGCAACACCGCCTGCGCAAGCGCCTCCAGCCGCACCTCCGATGGCTCACCAGCGCTCCGGTAGCTGAGTGCGATGTGTTCCGATGTACGTCGAAGGTGCCGGAGCCGGGCACTGAGTTCACGGAGGAGATCCGATCTGAGCTGCTCGATCACGGCGGCTGGCTTTTCCCGACGCACTAGGCCAACCAACTGCTGCACCAGAAAGGCGATAAGGCTGACGGCGCCCAGAATTGTGCCAAGGTATCCAGCTTTGCTGCTCAACGTCTTGTCAGCCATATAGGCAGGCACGAACGTCGCAGTCGCCACCACGATAATTGCGCTCAGTAGCGTGACCAGGGCACCAGCTGTCCAGCGCAGAATCCGACGCCGGCTACCTGGTCTCATAGACGAATTCCTTCTGCTGGCCAGGAGATGTGACCACTGCCAAGCGCATCAAGGACAGCGACCTTGGTCGACCAATGCTCACGTTGCTGGCCCCGCTTAGAACCCAGAACAAGCGTGGTCCGATCGTTGCAAGTCTCCCACCAGTCAAGCTTTGACTGCGCAAAGGCGCTCTGATGTCGCAGCAATCCCAGCCTAGCGCTCGGCCGCCGCGGGCGAGATCGCCAAAGCCGCCCCAGGCGACGCCACAGCCGCCGAAAACCACCAGGTCGCCCCACCAAGAGAGTCCAACCACCAGCACAGGATACCGATAGCGATCAGCCGGCTACAGGCCCGTTCGTCCACATCAGACGTCCATTCTTAGTCAGGTAGCGACCTTCTGCGCCGGTCGTAGGTGCTGGCTCGTGTCCGAAGGATCCTCCTCCGACTACATGCCGGGCCCCAGCGATCCTGGGTGCAGAGTCTGAGCCGTCACTGACGCCTTCGGGTTCGCGGAAGAGGATGCGCTGGTCGCGACGGCGCCTGTGGCGTCTCGAAGGATCGCGAGGCGACTGCCTCCCATCTGCGCAATTGGTCCATCACGGACAAGTCGCACCGCGCCTCCGCGGAGTCAACCCGTGACCCGATGCGTGGCAGTTATTCATATCGATATAGATCGTCGCTTAACTGTCCTGGCAAGCCGATGTTGACCCTTGACGGGGGGCTTCTGCCACAGTCTAATTTGGTGCACATAGGGGAGGCCGACTTGCGGGAGAGTTCCAGTTCGCCGTTCCGACGTCCATGCGTCGGCTCGCGCGGCAGTCGGGATCCCGAACAAAGCCAACGACATCCGCTGCCCGATAAGGGCGGCAGGTCTGCGCTCCCGCCCGCTGGAGATCGACCCTTCGGAAGGAATCGGAGATGAGTATGAGTTCCTTGAGTCGGCGGGATTTACTGCGTCGAGTGGGAGGCACCTTCATTGCCGGCGCAGGCATCGCCTTGTTTCCGGCCGGGTTCGCATCGGCATCGCCCAGGACCGGCCTGACATCGACGCCCGGCAGTACATCCGGCGGACCGGCGTATCCGGGAGACCCCGGTTTTGTCGCCAGGACGCCGGCGGAACTGGGTGCCGCTAAGGCCAGTTGGGAAACGCCGGAGTATGGCTACTACACCGGCCACAATCCTGCCAACCCTGGCACAGCGATCGACTCCCCCTGGCAGCTCGTCGCGGTAAACGCGTCCACCGCCTACGCCCTTGGGTACCGCGGGCAGGGCGTCGCGCTGGGCATGATGGATTCGGGCTACCGGCCTACCCACGAAGGATTCCAGACCGGTCTGATCGTTCCGGTGAGAGCGGAGGGGTTCTACGGAACGTCCGGCTTCGGGTACCGGAACTCAGCAACCCCGTCGAACCCGTTTACTGCGGGACAGCGGTTCACTGTGGCCGGCGACCAGGCGCGAACGAGTGACTACAGTCACGGGACCGGCATGCTTGGCGTCACCTCTGGCATTCGCGATGGAAAAGAGCAGCACGGCATCGCCTTTGGCTCGACGATGTATGTCGCCATGACCGGCGGTTCCGACACCCAGTCCCACGGCCCCTTCCACGACTACGTGTACTGGCGTACGGCCAACAAGGCCCTGGTTGACGCAGGCGCCCAGGTCATCAACAGCAGTTGGGGCTCTTATGTCCAGACTCTTGACAGGAGCCGCTTCGACGGCCTGGGTAACGACCTTGGGGTCAATGGCAACCTCGCCAACGCTTACCAACTGCGCGGCAAGGACAGCGCCAGCGCCACGGCGATGGCGATCATCATCCCCAACGAGCATCTGAAGGACCTGGAGTACCAGTACTTCCTCTTCAAGAAGAGCTATTCGAAAGACGGTATTCAATACAACCCGAACCACCCCGGACGCTCCTTCATGGATGCCATCTGGGACGCTATCAAGGATAGCGGCACCGTCAACGTGAGGTCGGCCGGGAACAACGACTGGAGCAACCCGTACTTCCGCCCGGCGTACCCCTTCTTCAATCCCGCGGCGGAGGCGCAGTGGGTATGCGTCGGCGGGGTGCAGCCTCCCACTGCGGCCGACCCCGAATACACGAAGCAATTCGGGTACAACGAGGCGGGGCTCGCCAAATGGTGGACCGTGTCCACTCCGTCGAACAGTGTTCGGACCACGAACAGCGGTGGCGACACCAACTATTCGAACTCGAGCGGAACGTCTCCGGCGACGCCCGTTGCGACAGCGGTGATGGGGGTTCTGCTCTCCCGCTATCCGAACATGGACGCCAAGCAGGTCCGTGATCTGATGTTCACCACGGCGAACAACAAGATGTCCGATGGTGTGCGGTTCCTCGGCACGGGTCAGACCTCCCCCTCCGGGGCATCCATCGCCTGGACCGCTCCCGACGGGGTTCCGGACGCGCGCTGGGGCTGGGGCATCCCCGATCTGGACAAGGGCATGTATGGCCCCGGCCAGTTCCTGGGCCCCATGACCTACAACATGGACAAGGCTCCCCTGGACGTGTGGTCGAACGACATCAGCCAGGTCGCGATCAAGGAAAGGGAGCGGGAGGATCGGGAGTGGCTGGCGGCCTACAAGAAACAGGGCATCGCCTTCGCCGGTGAATTCAGCCCCAACGTACTGAGCCCGGATGGAAAGCTCAGCGAAAACGCCTTCATGCTTCAGGGCATTCTGGCTGATCCTTACGTCCAAGCCATCACCAACGGCCACCCGGAACTGTACGACAAGATCAGCTATGAGGACGCCACCAAGTGGCGTAAGGAATGGATGGACGCGCGCGCGGCCTTCATTCGGAACAACATCGACAACAAGCTCTACACGGCGTCTTTGACCAAGCAGGGCTCCGGGATGCTGATCATGTCGGGCCACGCCACCTACGAGGGCGGCACGACGGTGGAAGGCGGCAAGCTTTCGATCGCTGGCTCGCACGCAAGCTCGGTCGCCGTCAAGGGCGGCACGCTCGGCGGCAGCGGTTTCGTGGGAGGCAGCATCCGCGTCAACAGCGGCGTGTTGCAGCCCGGCCTGTCGGCCGCGGAAGCGGCGTCCGCATTGTCCGTCAGTCTCACCGACGTTCCGCAGGGCAACGTCCTGAAGGTCGGCGGCGACGTGACCATCAGCCGAGCGGGTCGCCTCGCCATCACCATTTCCGGCGACCGCGAGTACACGAGCGTGCGGGCCACGGGTGCCCTGGTGCTGGACGGCGAACTCACCCTGGACGTCCGCGCGCCCATCACCCCGGGCACGGTACTGACGATCATGAGCGGGGCCTCGATCAAGGGCAACTTCCACTCGATGCCGGAACGGCGGGTCCTGAACGTGGACGGCCACATGTTCCGGGTGTCCTACAAGGGCGGCGCCATGACGCTGACCGCCGAGCGGACGCTGCCGGGGGCACGGTCCGGCAACGCCTGACCACACGTGGCCTGGTCAGCCAGGCTCAGGTTCGCCTGAGCCTGGCTGGCCAGGCCCTTGCCCGAGCAGAAATCACGACCGCGGTGGACATCCTCGCCTGGTTGATCCACCTACCCGACCGCAGGCGACGCCCCACGCCCGCATTGCCCAACGATGCCCAGGTGTGACGAAACGATTCGCCACACGTCCACGCACGTCACACTCGCTATCCCCAAGATCAGGCCGTGCGGTCAACGTCGTGCCGCGCACCAGCGCGCAGGCCGTTTGGTCCCCACCTGGTCCCCGGGACGTTCACACGCTCGATGACCGCAGCGCATGGTTTGGGAGGCAGCGTAGCCTCGGTCCTCGTGAGTTGGTTGCCTGCGGACTTCGTCCACCCCCTGTACGTGCCCGTACCCAACACTGCGCTTCACCTGCGGCCGATCCGGGAGGCGGACACCGCGCTCGACTACCCCGCAGTAATGGGCTCCCGAGAGCGCTTGTGGGAGATCTTCGGCCCGGCCTGGGCTTGGCCGAAGGAGACGATGACCAATGACGAGGACCGCATCGACTTGCTGCGGCACGAGAAGGAGATAGCCGCGCACCAGTCGTTCAACTACGCGCTGCTGGACGAGGAGGAGACGGCGATCTTCGGCTGCGTCTACATCGATCCACCCGAGCGCACCGGCTCCGACGGGGAGATTTCCTGGTGGGTGGTGAACGACCTCGTCGGCAGCGAGGCGGAGCGAGCCCTCGACGCTCTGGTGCCAGGGTGGATCGCCGCCGACTGGCCCTTCCAACAGCCCCGTTACCTGGGCCGCGACATCACCTGGCAGGACTGGCTGGCGCTGCCGCGCGCTTCGTGACACGTCCGGGGCGGTGCAGACGTAGCCGCGGACTAGGCAGTCGCGGCCGGGGCATACTCGGGCTCGCGATCGTCGCTCGCATCCGTGGCGATGTCGCGGTCCGCTGTGGAACGCCGTACCACCAGCGCCAGCCCGGCGAGGACGGTCGCGGCTGCGGCCAGCTCCGTCGGGCCGACGGGCTCGTCGAGCAGCAGCCACGCCGCGCTGAGCCCGAAGACCGGCACCAGGAGGCTGAACGGCGCCACTCTCGCGATCGAGTACTGGGCGATCAGCCGGTTCCAGATACCGAAGCCGACGAGGGTCGACACGTACGCGACGTACGCCACGGCTAGCAGCCCGCGCCACGACAGACCGGTGATCGCATCCAGCACCGCGTGTCCGCCGTCGACAACGCCGGCCAGGCCGAGCAGCGGCAACGGCGGCACCAGGCTCGACCAGACCAGCAGCGAGAGCGGTCGCGTCTCGTCGCTGGCCCGCATTACCAGGTTTGCCAGGGCCCAACTGGCCGCCGCGAACAGCGTCAGCACGAAGCCGATCACGGAGGCGTGGCCGCCGCTGTGGATCGCCAGCAAGCCGATCCCGACCGATCCGACCAGCACGCCGGCCACCTGCGCCCGCGCCGGCCGCTCGCCCAGCACCGCCGCCGCCAGCAGCACCGACATCAGGGCCTGCGCCTGCAGCACCAGCGAGGCCAGACCGGCCGACATGCCAGCCGCGAGCGCCGTGAACAGCGCGCCGAACTTCAGGACGCCGAGCACCAGCCCGTAGGCGACCACGTAGCGGAGCCGGGCGCTGGGGCGCGGCACCAGGAAGACCAGCGGCACCGCCGCCGCGACGAAGCGCAGCGCGGTCAGCACGAGCGGCGGCAGGTCGCGCAGCCCCAGCTCGATGGCGACGAAGTTGACGCCCCAGATAGCGGCGACGAGCAGGGCGAGAAGTCGGTGTGATGCTTTCATGCCGGCTACGCTGCCCGAGGCAACGCTTAAGGACCAGTTCAACGTTCTTCATTGCTGCTGTAGCGTGGCTACATGAATCTTGACGTGCGCCGGCTCCGCGTGCTGCACGAGGTCGCGCTGCGCGGCAGCGTCACCGCCGCCGCCGCGGCGCTGCACGTCACTCCGTCGGCGGTCTCCCAGCAGCTCGTCCAGCTGTCCCGAGAGGCCGGGCACGAGCTTGTCGAGCGGGCCGGGCGCGGGATCGTCCTCACCCCGGCCGGCCAGGTTCTGGCCAGCCACGCGAAGGACGTGCTGGGCGCGGTGGAGCAGGCGGTGGCCGGACTCGCCGCGCTCCGCCACGGCGTCAGCGGTACGGTGCGGGTCGGCGCGTTCGCGTCCGCAGCCGGCGCGCTGGTGGCTCCCTCCGCCGCCCGCCTGCGGGCGAAGCACCCGGAGCTGGACGTGCGGGTGATCGAGGCCGAAGACCAGCAGAGCCGCCTCGACCTGCGCTCCGGCACCCTCGATGTGGCGGTGCTGCAGGAGTACGACCACGTGCCCGCGCCGCTGGTCGACGACCTGGACCGGCATCCGGTCGCCACCGACCCGATGCACCTGATCACCCCGGTCCGGTGGCGTCGTCACACCGGCCGGCTGACCGAGCTGAGCGACGTGCCATGGATCGCCAGCGCCGAGCACACGCCGTGCCTCCGGTCCACATTGCACGCTTGCCGGCTCGCCGGCTTCGAGCCGGACATCCGGCACCGTGCCGTCGACTTCGCGCTCACGCTGGACCTCGTCGCGGCCGGGCTGGGCGCCGCGCTGGTGCCGGAGCTGGCGCTGCGCCACGTGCCACTCGGGGTGCACGTGGAGCCACTGGTCGAGCCGGTCACCGAGCGACGCATCTTCGCAGTCACTCGCGCCCTCGGCGGCACGCCGCAACGGCCCGCGGTGGACGCCCTCCTGGCGGAGCTAAGCGGCTCGGCCCACCATCGCGCACGACGCGTGGTCCCCTCCTGGTCCCCGGTCGCACAGGTCGGCCGCGAGCCGCGCGCGGTGCCCGGCGATCGCCCCGCCGTAGACTCCAGGAGCTGACCGCCGTTGATCCTCGGCTCCCGTCCCATCGGGCGCGGAGCGGGCACGCCCAGCTGCCCTCGGGTCGCCCGGCATCGCTGGCTGTCATGCGGTACGCGCCTCTCGGATCACTGATCTCCTGCCCGCCGTCAATCCGGCTGGCTGGGCAGTGGAATACAGGTGCTTTCGCCGGTTCTCAGGAACCAGCGCACCTGACCGGGTTCTGGCATGGGCAACGGGTCACCGAACGAGTGGACCTCCAGCTCCGCGAGCTGCCCGCTGGCAAGGAAGAGCAAGATGCCTCCGAACCACTGCCCTTCTTGATCGGGAAACTGCCCTTGTACGCGTACCGGAGTCTGTGCCGGTGAGGCGGGAAGGTTTTCGCCTTGTGGAAAGAGATGGACGGTTCCGCATCCACACCCGCAGCCCGGGCGGGCCATGACGTCTCGCGCTTGCACGCGGAGTTCTTCAGCACCTGCGACGTTGTGGCGGAGAAGTGCTTCCAGGACACCGGCCTCGTTCGTGCTCAGGTGTCGTAGTGGTGGATCTGGCTCTGTCACGGCAGAAACTCTAAGCGCGGTTGGCCGAAGCGCCTTGGAGCCCATCTCTGTCGTCGGTCCCCCGGACCATCCAGTCGATCGACCGGGTGCCAGTGGCTCCCGGCGGCAAGCCCGACAAGCGCGCCCTGTCGCAGCCCTGGGCTGGAACAGCTACGTGACGCGGTAGGCGGTGTAGCGCACCAGGTCGGCCTCACGGATCGCCGACGCCACGAAGACCGACTGCTCCAGGACGGCCAGCGCGGGCATCGACGTCTCCAGTCGTACGCCCAGGCGGAAGTAGTACTCGGACGGGTCGACGGCGTCGCCGCGCAGCAACGCCTCGAGGATCTCCGGGCGGCCGCTGCGGACACCGAACGTCCGCAGGTAGACGTGACCGCCGTCGGCGGTACGCGCCGAGTAGCGCGTGTCGATCTCGATCGCGCCGTCGGGGCGGACCACCTGCCAGTCGGCGCCGCCGGGCAGGATGTCGGCCTCGAAGAGACCGGTGACCCGGCCGCCGACAACAGGCACCACGCGACGGTGACCGGCACGGGTCATCCCGTGGTCCTGCAGCGCGCCCAGCCGCACCTCCACCTCGAACGCGGCCTCCAGCCCGGGAACCGGCGGGGCAGCCACGGCGTCCCGACCGGCGGCTCGGCGCGTACTCATGGAGTGTCCTTGGCGTGCGCGAGGGCGTCGCGGAGGCGTTCCAGCGCGGGCACCGCGGCGGCGAGGGCCGCGCGGTCCGCCGCCGGCAGGGTCGCCGCGGCGCGGGCGACCAGGTCTCCGCTCGCGAGGTCGAAGCGGTCGAACAGGTCGAGGGCCTTCGCTGTGGCGAGGACGTCGACGTGGCGGTGGTTGCCGGGACGGGGGCGACGCTCGACGAGACCGTTGCCCTCCATCGCGGTGAGCAGGTTGCTGACCGTGGATCGGCTCAGGCGCAGCCGCTCGGCCAGCTCACCGGGGCCGGCCACGGTGCCCCTGGGCAGGGCCCGCACGATCTCGATCTGCGCGTCCGGGATCTCCGGCAGGTGCTCGGCGGCCCGGGCTGCGGCGAGCAGCGTGCGGCGCAGCGGTGAGATCACCGACGCCAGTCGCACCGCGTCCAGTTCGGTCGGCTCCGGGCCGGTCACGGCAGGACGCCCGGGAAGGCCGTCGGCGTCAGGGAGGCCCGTTCGTTGAGGTCGGCGGGTAGGAAACCGGCCGCCTTCTTGTAGCCGGTGGCGATAGCGGTGAGCTCCTCCGGCGGGATGACGTCGTGGATGTGCATGAACCCGTCCGGCGCGCGCTCGTGGGCGAGCACCATCACCTGTTCCGGGCCCTGCCGCCGGTTGCTCAGCACGAGCGCGGTGGTCGCGGGCCGCCGGTCCGCCTCGTAGGCGTCGAGCGCCGCCCGGACCGTCGGCGCGGTGGCGAGGTGGAAGGCGAGGGTACGTGCGTCCAGGATCGCCTGCGACGCCCCGTTGGAACCGTTCGGATACATCGGGTGGGCCGCGTCGCCGAGCAGCGTGGTGTTGCCGTGGGTCCACGTGTCGATCGGATCGCGGTCCACCATGGGGTATTCGAGGATCTCGTCGGCGGCGGCCAGCAGTTCCGGCACGTTGAGCCACGCGAAACGCCAGTCCGCGAAGAGCGAGACGACCGGCGCGGGGTCGACCGTCCGGTTCCAGTCCGCGTTGGGCCCTGCGAAACCGGGCCCGCGCCGCTCGGCGACGACGTTGATCAGGCCGGCGCCGATCGGGTACGCCACGAACTTCTGTTCCGCGTCCCCGGCCATGATCATGGTCCGCCCGTCCAGGAATCCGGGTGCCCGTGCCGTCCCCCGCCACAGTGTCAGCCCGTTCCACAGTGGCTCCCCCTCGCCGGGTCGATGGTGGCGGCGCAGCGCGGAGTGGATGCCGTCCGCTCCGACGATCAGGTCGCCGGCGACGCTCACCTCCCCCGCCGTCGTCTCGAAGTGCGCGACGCCGTCGCGGACGCCGATGAGCCGGTGCCCGGTGCGCACCGCGTCGGCGCCCAGCCGTTCCCGCACCACGGCGAGCAGTTCCATCTGGAACCGGCCGCGGTGCACGGAAAGCTGCGGCCAGCGATATCCGGCGTCCAGTCCGCGTGGCTCGCTCCAGATCTGCTGACCGTAGCGGTTGTAGTAGGCAAGCGTGCCGGGTGCGGCGCCCAGCCTTTCCATGCGTTCCCCGAGACCCAATTCGGTCAGCTCACGGACGGCGTGCGGGAGTAGATTGATTCCGACGCCGAGTGGGCGCAGCGCGGCGGCGCGCTCGTAGACGGTGATCTCACGGAAGCCGGCCCGGTGCAGGCTGAGCGCGGTGGTGAGGCCACCGATACCAGCGCCCACGATCACGATTGCCACGTCGTCGCCCTCTCCGCCCCGCGCCACCAACCGCACAGTTTGGTCACAAAATCGTCGGCCGTCAAGACGTGTTCTCAATCGCCATCGGACCACTCGCACCGCTATGCGATTCGCCCTTTGGGAATTCTTGACAATCAATCGCTTCTGCATGACGCTGATCGACGCGGTCGGATGCTTTCGGCACTCCGTCGACCCCACTCCTCAGGCTGCACAAGCGCTGCGCACGGAAGGGCCCGTCCATGAAGAAGGTCACTGCCCTCGCTGTTCTCGCCGGCGTCGTGATCGCCCTGACCGGCTGCACGGATTCCGATGCCACCGATCCGTCCCCCGCTGCGAGCGGCGACCTGCGGAAGGTCCGCGTGGCGGCGCTGCCGATCAGCGAGACGGCCGCGCTGTGGGGCGGCATCAAGGCGGGCATCTTCCGGGAGCAGGGGCTCGACGTGGAGGTGGTGCCCGCACAGGGCGGCGCCCAGGCCATCCCGGCCATGATCAACGGCGACATCGACTTCGCCATCGGCCAGCCGTTCGGCCCGTTCCGCGCCGATCTGCAGAACCTCGGCGTGGTGATCATCGGGAACTACGCGTCGTCCTACGCCGACGGCGACGACATCAACGCCGTGGTGGCGTCCGCGAAGTCCGGTATCACCCGGCCGGCCCAGCTCGCCGGACGCAAGGTGTCGGTGAACAGCCTGGGCGCCGCCGGCGACGTCACGATCATGGCAGCGGTCGAGAAGGACGGCGGCGATCCCACCAAGGTCAAATTCGTCGAGGTGGCCTTCCCGGACGCACCGGCCCAGCTCGCCGCCGGCAACATCGACGCCGCCTGGGTGACCGAGCCGTTCATCACCCAGATGCGTAAGCGCGGTGACGTTCTCGTGGTCGCTCCATACCAGGCCACCGTTCCCGGACTCACCACCCTGACCACGATCACGTCGAGCAAGCTGAAGGACTCCGACGCCACGCTTGTGGCGGACTTCTCGTCGGCGATGAAGAAGACGCTCACCTGGGCCAACGACCCGGCCAACCAGGCCGGCCTGCGGCAGGCCATCAAGGACAACCTCGAACTGCCGGATGCGGTAGCGGACTCCGTCCGGCTCCCGGCGTTCGGGTGGGAAATCGACCGGGCCGGCCTGGAGCAACTGGCGACGCTCGCTCAGAAGTACCGCGTACTCGACCGGCAGCCCGACTTCGACCGTCTCGTCCAGCAGCAGTAGCCGACCGATGCGCAAGATCCTGCTGGGCGCCGCCGGCCTGCTGGGGTTCCTCGCCGTCTGGCAACTGCTCCCGGCTCTGGGGCTGGTCGACCGGCACGACCTGCCGTACGCCACCGACGTGTTCGGACGGCTGTTCCACGAGGTCCGCGACCTGGCGTTCTGGCGGCGGCTCCGGCTCACCATGACGTCGTGGGCGATCGGCCTGACGGTGGCGACGCTCGCCGCGGTCGGGTTGGGGACGGTGGTCGGACTGGTGCCGTTCCTGCGTCGCGCCACGCACACGACAGTCGAGTTCCTGCGGCCGGTGCCGTCGGTCGCGCTGATCCCCCTCGCCGTGCTGATGTTCGGCCTGCAGATGCGCGCCGCACTCGTCATCATCGTCTACGCGGCGTTCTGGCAGGTGTTCGTGCAGGTGATCTACGGTGTCGCCGACGTCGACACGGTCGCCCGGGACACCGCGCGGAGCTTCGGCCTCACCCGCTACGAACGGCTGCGGTATCTCGTCCTTCCGACCGCTCTGCCGTACCTGATGACCGGCCTGCGCCTCGCCGCGACGGTCGCGCTCATCCTGGCCGTCACCGCGGAGATGGTGATCGGCAACCCCGGCCTCGGACGCATGATCGAGCTGTCGCGCTCCGCCGGGGACGCCGTCGGCCTGTACGCCCTCGTCGTGGTCACCGGGCTCCTCGGCGTGGTGGTGAACGTCGTGTTCCGCTTCGCCGAACGCCGCTCGTTGGCCTGGCACCAGTCGGTGCTCGCGGACGAGGCAACCCGGTGACCGCCCTCGGTGCGGGCAGGACCGCCCCTCGCGGCCTCGGCGTCCGGGTCGCCGAGGACGTCCTGTACGCGGTCGGGCTTCCCGTCCTGGCCGTGGGGCTCTGGGCCGTCTGGTCCACCCGGTCGGCCAACCGGTTCCTCGTCGGCCCCCGCCCGCTCCTCGACGCGTTCCGGCAGACCTGGATCGGCCCGGCGTTCGTCGACGACGTGCTGCCGAGCGTGTACCGGCTGCTGGCCGGCCTGTTCGCGTCGGTCGTGCTCGGCGTCGCCGCCGGCGTCCTCATCGGCCGGTCCCGCCCGCTACGCGAGATCCTCGAACCGCTGCTGGAGTTCTTCCGCGCGATTCCGCCACCGGTGCTGATTCCGGTCGCGATGCTCCTGCTCGGCATCACCGACACCATGAAGGTCGTCGTCATCGTGTCCGGCGCGATCTGGCCGATCCTGCTGAACACGATCGAGGGCGTCCGGGCGACCGACAGCGTGATGCTGGAGACCGCCGACTCGTACCGGATCTCCCGATGGGAACGGGTGTGGCTGCTGATCCTCCCGGCGGCGAGTCCGCGCATCATGACCGGCGTACGGCAGGCACTCTCGGTGGCCCTGATCCTCATGGTCATCTCGGAGATGTTCGCGTCCTCGGCCGGCCTCGGCTACCGGATCGCCTACTTCCAGCGCAACTACCTCATCGCCGAGATGTGGAGCGGCATCCTCCTGCTCGGCCTCATCGGCGTCCTTCTCGCCGTGGCCTTCGGCGTCGTCGAACGCCGCGTCCTGCGCTGGTACCACGGAATGAAGGAGGTCACCCGTGCCTGACGCAAGCCCGCTGCTGCGGGTCGAGCACCTGCGGAAGGTCTACGCCTCCGGCCGGGGCGAGGTCGAGGCGATCGGGGATCTCAGTTTCACCATGATGCCCGGCGAACTGCTGTGCGTCGTCGGCCCGTCGGGCTGCGGAAAGACCACCCTCCTGAAATGCCTCGCCGGACTGCTCCGGCCCACCAGCGGCCTCGTCGAGATGGAGGGATCCGCGGTGACGGGCCCCAGCCCGGCGATGGCAGTGGTGTTCCAGGAGTACGGCCGCAGCCTCTATCCCTGGCTGACGGTCCGGGGCAATGTGGAGCTTCCCCTTCGACACAAGAAGCTCTCCCGCGCCGAACGCGACCGGAGGGTCGCCGACGCCCTCGACGCGGTCGGACTGCCGCAGTCGGCGCGCAGCCATCCGTGGCAGCTCTCCGGCGGGATGCAGCAACGGGTGGCCATCGCGCGCGCCATCGCGTACCGGCCCGAAGTGCTGATCATGGATGAGCCGTTCGCGGCGGTGGACGCGCAGACCCGCGCGGACCTGGAGGACCTCGTACGCGACCTGCACCTGAACCGCGGTATCTCCACTGTCTTCGTGACGCACGACATCGACGAGTCCGTGTATCTGGGCCAGCGCGTGCTCGTCCTGTCCCACTCGCCGACCCGGGTGCAGGAAGACCTCGTGATCGACCTCCCGCGGGAACGCGATCAGCTCAC
The DNA here is from genome assembly GCF_055587305.1 of Micromonospora sp. NPDC047521. Classification (NCBI taxonomy): domain Bacteria; kingdom Bacillati; phylum Actinomycetota; class Actinomycetes; order Micromonosporales; family Micromonosporaceae; genus Micromonospora; species Micromonospora sp. NPDC047521. Next base: position 144,982 of record NZ_JBVJGN010000013.1, read on the forward strand.
CACCCGGGCGCTGCCCCGGTTCACCGAGCTGCGGACCCACGTCTACGCGCAGATCCAGCGGGCCAAGCGTGCGCCGGCCTCGGCGACCGGTGGTCGTAACTCGCGCACGCTGCAGGGATGACGCTGCTGGTCCCGCAACCCCCCTACGGCCCCGCCGGCCGATAACCATTTCGCTCTCGAAGCCGACGCGGCGCGTGCCGCCGGGATCGACGCAGCGGTGGTCGACGGCGACGCGCTGACCCCCGCTGGACCCGGCTGATCCTCGCCGCCTACGCCCAGCTCCGCCTGGCCCGCGACGAAGACCACGGACCCCCGTCCGCGCCGAACAGGTTAAAGATCAATTTAGTTCCCTCATGGCGTGGTCTCGGCCCGCTGCCGGGTCCGACTGTGCTCTGCCGCCAGGAGGTCCAGCAGTCCGGGAAAGCGGGCGTCGATGTCGGCGCGTCGCAGCCTGATGCCCTTCCGGTTGCCGTAGTTGAAATCCCGGATCAGGCCGCTGGCACGCAGGGTCTTGAAGTGGTACGTCGACGTCTGCTTGGAGACGGGCAGGCCGAAGGATTGGCAGGTCCGCTCGGGGTCGCTCCGGTCGGCGGCGAGCTCGGCGATGACCCGCCGACGGTGAGGATCAGCCAGCGCCTGGAGGATCGAACCCAGATCCAGGTCTGCTGTCGCAGGGTGTGTCGTCTCCATCACGTGGCCTTTCCTGAGGTACGACTTGCATCGTACCTCAGCTCCGTGCTCTTCTTTGGTACGAAATATCTCGTACCTAGGAGGAGTGTCAATCGTGGTTTCACCCAGGCCGACCAAGGCGAACTTGGTCCTGCCCGTTGTCCTGCTGGCAATTTTCGTGATGCCGATCAGCATCGCTGGCACCGCCCTGACTCTCACCGCAGTCGCGGAGGACCTGGGGGATTCGCCCGCAGGGCTGCAGTGGGTCGTCAACGGCTTCAACCTCTCGGTGACGATTGGGACGCTCGCGTGGGGGGCGGTCGCCGGGCGGCTCGGCTACCGGCGGGTCTTCGCCGTCGGCAACGCCGTCATGGTCGCCGGTTCCGTGCTGAGCTTCACCGCCCCGAACCTGCTGATCTTGGACATCGGTCGCGTGCTGGCGGGTGTCGGCGCCGCGGCGATCGTCACCGGAGGGTCGGCACTGATCTCGCACGCCTTCACGGGCAAGGCCCGAGCCCGGGCGTTCGCGCTGCTCGGTACGACCATCGGCGTCGGGTTGGCGGCCGCTCCCACCATCGCGGGCCTCCTGGTTTCCGCGGTCGGCTGGCGTGGCATCTTCGCCCTCCTCGGTGGCGTCTCGTTGCTGATGCTGTTGGCCACAGGGTTCCTGCCCACGTCGGAGACGGTCAAGGAGCCGGGCAGGGTGAAGATTCTGGACTTCTCGCCGCTGCGGAGCCGTGCCTTCACGGCCGCCATGCTCGTTCCAGTCGCCGGGTCCGTCGCCTACGTAGCCGTGCTGACCTACCTGCCGGTGGCGCTGAGCGCCGTCCGTGGCATGGACGCCCGGCAGGCGGGGCTGTACATGCTCTTCCTCACGCTGCCGGTGTTGGTCGCCCCAATGCTGGCCACCTCCCTCATCCATCGGGTATCCGGGATCACGCCGGCCCGGATCATCCGGGCATCGCTGGCCCTGCTCGTCGCTGGCGACCTGCTCATGCTGCTTTTCACGCCGACGATGCCGTTGGCGGTGCTGATCGTGCCGATGCTGCTGCTCGGCTTCGGCTGGGGGCTGCCGGTGGGTCTCATCGATGGTGAGGCTCTCGCCGCCGTCCGACCGGCGGCCGCCGGTGCCGCCGCCGGGGTGTTGAACTTCGCGCGATTGGGCAGCGAGACGCTCGCCGTCGCCGGGTTCGCGGCCGCGCTGAGCAGCCTGCTGGTCGGCGCGACAGGCGATACCGCTCTCGCCTACAGCGCAGCGGCCGGAGGTCCCGGTGCCGCTGCCCCCTACGCGGACACCTTCCGGCTTCTAATGGTGATCTTGGCGGTGGTGACCACCGCGATCTCGGTGTGGGTGATGCTGCTGCAGCGCGCGCAGCACCGTGCCACCTCTCGTATCGACGAATTGGCGGTGGAACAGGCATGAACAAGCGCATCGGATTTCTGAGCTTCGGCCATTACGGACGAATCCCGGGCACCAGCACACCGACCGCGCGGGATGCTCTCACGCAGACCGTGGAGCTGGCCGTCGCCGCCGAGGAACTCGGCATCGACGGCGCCTGGATCCGCGTTCACCACTTCCAGCAGCAGTTCGCGAGTCCGTGGCCGCTGCTCGCGGCGATGGGCGCGCGCACACGGCGCATCGAACTCGGCACCGGCGTCATCGACATGCGCTACGAGAACCCGCTCGCGATGGCGGAGCAGTCCGCTGCGGCGGATCTGATCAGCGGCGGCCGGCTCCAGCTCGGCATCAGCCGGGGATCGCAGGAACCCGCCCTGCGCGGGTACGAATCTTTCGGGCACTTCGCGCCGGAGGGCGGCACGGACGCCGACCTGGCCCGGGAGCACGCGGCCCGCTACCGGACCGCGATCGGCGGAGGCCCGGTCGCCTTCACCGATCCGAATGCTACCGGCGTCCGAGCCGGACTCACCGTCCAACCGCACTCGGAAGGTTTGAGCCAACGGATCTGGTGGGGCTCATCCACCCGCTCCAGTGCCCGATGGGCTGGCGAACAGGGAATGAACCTGATGAGCAGCACCCTGCTGTCCGAGGACACCGGCATTCCGTTCGCCGAAGCCCAGGCAAAACAAATCGACGTCTTTCGCAGCGCTTGGCGGCATGCGGGACACACTGGTGAGCCTCGGGTCTCCGTAGCCCGCTCGGTCCTGCCCATCACCACCGAGCGCGACCGTCAGATATTCGGCGCCGACATGGTCCACAGTGCCCAGGAACAGGTGGGTGTGCTCGGCGGTGCTGTTTCACGATTCGGCAAGAGCTTCATCGGCGAACCCGACAGAATCGCCCAGGAGTTGAGCGACGACGCAGCCGTGCGGGCTGCCGACACGCTGCTGCTCACGATCCCCAACCAACTCGGAGTCGACGAAAACCTGCGACTACTCACCACCATCGCCCAGACCATCGCTCCGGCCATCGGATGGCAGCCCCCTACCAAGTGACCTGAGCTCCACCCCAGTCCAAAGGCCGTCTCCGCTAGTCGGAGACGGCCTTTTCGATTTTGCTCGGCAGTGGATCCGGCCCGAGGTCGCCAGTCAAACCCCAGTTGTTCTCGGCGGCCCCCTCCGCGTCGCTGAGAGCGCCGCCGCTGTGCGGCCGTCTACTCGGCAACTCGATCGGTCCCGCCCCGTCTGGTCCAGCTCGCCCCGGTGGCTCCCACGCGTGGCTTCCAGAGTCAGTGCGCAACGGGCGGATCAACCTGACGGTGCCGGAGTCGCGATCACCAGGCCGCCGGGCACGGAAGGCAAACACCAGAACCAGAACGGTGGCCGCCGCGGCGGCGGCCCAGACAGTCAGCACTACCGGCTCCGCCACAGGGCTCTCCGCTGGTGGTGGCAGTACCACCATGTTGAGAGCCGCGCCGATGGGAGCAACGAGGGCCGCTAGAACTCCGATCAGCCCAGGACGCCGAATGGTGGCCCCCACCGCCCCGAGCGGCAATCCCAGCACCAGGCTTGCGACCAACCAGAATGGCGTCTGACCCCACCCGAAGCCTTGGTGGAACGGGAACAGCATGGGCACGGCGTCGTAGACGATGGTGGCTTCGATGAGCGCGACGCATCCTGCCAGCGCCCCTGCGAGCACCCCAACCACCGGTCGGAGGCCCCCGCTCACCAGCCAACCAACGGCCACAGCCATCGCGGCCCATGCCCAACCGGAGTCGAGAATCAGGCTGGCGAACTCCGCAGTCTGCGACCAGGCGCTCCGGTCTGCACGGGCTCTGCCGCCCTCGCCGAGCAGGAGCGGCACACTGTTGACGACGGCCGCGGCGGCGCCCAACGCCGCACCGACAACCAGAGTGGTCGCCATCCCCCGAATCAATCGCACCCCATCACTGTAGGGATGCCGTCAGAGGCCATGCCGCCGGTCCGCGCCCACGTAAACCGCTCCTCCGCCTAAAGTCCATCTCTCGAAGATCCCCGCCGGAGGCATCGGCTCTAGGTACTCGGGTGCGGCTGCGAGTATCGGCCGGCGCGCCGGCCGATGCGGCGCTCGCGCCGCCAGCAGGCCGAGCGCGGCCGGCTTGCGGGCCGCCTCGATCCAGAAAGCGAACGATTCGGCAGCCATCCCGCCTGGACACTTGAGACTTGACCGTCGGTCAAGCAGCGCTAGGCACGCTTCAACTTGGCTGATCTTGGTCCCCAGAACGGCGAAGGGCCGACCCGATATCCGGATCAGCCCTTTGACCTGCGTCGGGACGGCCGGATTCGAACCGACGACCCCTTGACCCCCAGTCAAGTGCGCTACCAAGCTGCGCCACGTCCCGCCCTCGCAGGGTTTCCCCTGCGACAGCCGGTACAGCTTAGCGCAGCTGCTCCTGCCAGTCCGCACAGGCCCCACCCGGTCGTGTGCACCGCGAACCACCGCACAACCCCTAGAGCGTCCTAGGAGGGTGGGGTAGAGAGAAGCCGGGTGGGCCGATCACGGCCCACCCGGCTTATCGGAGGTGACAGGTCAGCCGTGCGCCTTGCCTCGGCCGCCGGGGCCGAGCTTCTTGCGCGGGCGGACGGAGATCTCGATGGGGCTGCCCTCGTACCCGAACTCCTCGCGGAGCTTGCGCTCGACGAAGCGCTGGTATCCGGCGTCGAGCGGCCCGGTGGTGAAGAGGACGAACCGCGGCGGCGCAACGCCCGCCTGGGTGGCGAACAGGATGCGCGGCGCGCGCCCACCGCGCACCGGGTGCGGGGTGGCCTGCACCAGGGCGGTCAGCCACTGGTTGAGCTGGGCGGTCGGCACCCGGGTTTCCCAGCTGGCCAGGGCCTTGTTGAGGGCCGGGGCCAGCTTGTCCACGGCGCGGCCGGTCATCGCGGACAGGTTCAGCCGGATCGCCCAGGGGATGCGGCGCAGCTCCCGGTCGATCTCCTTGTCCAGGTAGTAGCGGCGGTCCGCGTCGACCAGGTCCCACTTGTTGAACGCGATGACAAGGGCCCGGCCGGCCTCGGTCACCATCGTCAGGATTCGCTGGTCCTGCTCGCTGATCGGCTCGCTGGCGTCGAGCAGCACCACTGCCACCTCGGCGGCCTCGATCGCGCCTGCGGTGCGCAGGCTGGCGTAGTACTCGGTGCCGCTGGCCTTGCCGACCCGCTTGCGCAGACCGGCGGTGTCGACAAGCTGCCACGTCTGACCGCCGATGTCGACAAGGCTGTCGACCGGGTCCACAGTGGTGCCGGCGACCGAGTCGACGACAGCCCGTTCCTCACCGGAGAACCGGTTGAGCAGGCTGGACTTGCCGACGTTGGGTCGGCCGACAAGCGCGACCCGGCGTGGCCCGCGCGGACGGTTCTCGACGATCGCCGGGGCCTCCGGCAGCGCCGCGAGGATGGCGTCCAGCAGGTCGCCGGAGCCGCGCCCGTGCAGGGCGGACACCGGGAACGGCTCGCCGAGGCCGAGCGACCACAGCGAGGTGGCCTCCATCTCGATGGAGGTGTTGTCTGCCTTGTTCGCCACCAGGATCACCGGCTTGGCGCTGCGCCGCAGCATCTTCACCGCGGCCTCGTCCACGTCGGTGGAGCCGACCATGGCGTCGACCACGAAGAGCACCACGTCGGCGGTGAGCACCGCCGTCTCGGCCTGCGCCGCGATGGCCGCCGCGCGGTCCTTCGCGTCCGGTTCCCAGCCGCCGGTGTCCACCACCGTGAACGACCTGCCGTTCCACTGCGCGTCGTACGGGACCCGGTCCCGGGTCACCCCGGGCACGTCCTCGACGACCGCCTGCCGGCGGCCGATGATCCGGTTGACCAGTGTGGACTTGCCGACGTTGGGGCGGCCGACCACGGCCACCACCGGCTGCGGGCCGCTCGGTTCCTCGACGGCGAGGTCGGGCTCGCGCAACTCCACCCAGCCGCCACCATCGCTGCTCATGCCACACCCCGCTCGGTGAGCAGGTCACGCAGTCGCGCGACGACCTCGTCGATGCCCAGCTCGGTGGTGTCCAGCACGACGGCGTCCGGCGCCTGGGCGAGCGGGTTCACCTTGCGGGTCGAGTCGAGCCGGTCCCGGCGGGCCAGGTCGGCGGCCGTGGCCGCCACGTCGGCGGCGTCCTCGGCGCTGCGCCGGGCTGCGCGGGCCGCCTCGGAGGCGGTCAGGAAGACCTTCAGGTCAGCGTCCGGCGCCACGACCGAGCCGATGTCCCGGCCCTCGACCACCATCCGACCAGCGTCGGCGATCATCTCGCGTTGGCGGGCGACCAGCAGCTCGCGGACCGCCGGCACGGCGGCGACGGCGGAGACCGCCCCGGTCACCTCCGGGCCCCTGATGTCGGCGTCCACGCCCACCCCGTCGATGGTCACGGCGTACCCCTGCGGGTGGGTGCCGATGCGCAGGTTGACCTCGCCGGCGACCTTCGCCACCGACGCGGCGTCGGCGAGATCCACGCCGGAGCGCAGCACGGCCCACGTGATCGCCCGGTACATCGCCCCGGTGTCCAGGTAGCGCGCACCGATGCTCGCGGCGAGCCGCCGCGACACGGTGGACTTACCCGAACCGGACGGCCCGTCCACAGCGACCACACATCGCCCGGCCCGTACGTTTTTCTCCACCGTGTCCTCCTCAGCCCGTACCTCACGGATCGCCCGGTGATCTGGCGCCGCAAGCGGTTGTCAATCGTCATCAATCATGCCCGGGTGCGCTAACGAACCCCCGCGCGACGCCGCCGGAGGCGACCCACGCCACCCGGGCGGCCGCGTTCCGGCCATCGGTGGAGCCTACCGGCTGCCGTACCCCGAACTCCGGGGTCAGTCACCCACCGCGTTGAACAGGGCGGCGACCTCCGCGTTGGTCAACCGTCGGATCCGCCCCGTGCGCAGGTCACCCAACCGGATGGGACCGATCGAGGTACGCACCAGCCGGGTGACCGGGTGACCGACCTCCTCCATCAACCGCCGGACGATGTGCTTGCGGCCCTCGTGCAGGCTCAGCTCCACCTGGGCGGATTTGCCCAGGGTGTCCACCACCCTGAACGAGTCGACAGTGACGGGTCCGTCCTCCAGCTCGACGCCGGCCAGCAGCCGCTTGCTCAGGTTGCGCGGGATCGGCCCGACCACCTCGGCCAGGTAGGTCTTCAGCACCTGGTACGAGGGGTGCATGAGCTTGTGCGCGAGGGTGCCGTCGTTGGTGAGCAGCAGCAGGCCCTCGCTGTCCGCGTCGAGCCGCCCGACGTGGTAGACCCGCTGCTCCAGCCGGGCGCCGATGAAGTCGGACAGCTCGTTGCGTCCCTTTTCGTCCGCCATGGTGGTGACCACCCCGCGCGGCTTGTTCATCGCCACGTAGACCAGGCGGACGTCGACCTGGAGGCGCTCGCCGTCCACGTGGATCACCGCGGTGGCCGGGTCGACCTTGTCGCCGAGCTTGGCGACCCGCCCGTCCACCGTGACCCGGCGCCGGAAGATCAGGTCCTCGCAGGCACGCCGGGAACCCACGCCGGCGGCGGCGAGCACCTTCTGCAGGCGCTCGGCACCCTCGTAGACGGGGGCGTCGGGTTTCGGGGAACGGTTATCGGGTCGCATCGGCAAGCTCTTCTACGTCGTCGGGCAGGAAAGGGGCGAGCGGTGGCAGTTCGTCGACGGTGTTCAGCCCGAGCTTCTCCAGGAACAGCGTGGTCGTCCGGTAGAGGAACGCCCCGCTGTCCGTTTCGGTGCCGCACTCCTCGACCAGGCCGCGGGTCACAAGCGTACGGATGACTCCGTCGCAGTTGACACCACGGATGGCTGAGATGCGCGACCGCGTCACCGGCTGCTTGTACGCGACGACGGCGAGGGTTTCCAACGCCGCCTGGGTCAGCCGGACGGACTGCCCCTCCAACACGAACCGCTCGACGTACGTAGCGTATTCCGGCCGGGTGTACAGCCGCCAACCGCCGGCCGCCCGGCGCAGCTCGAACCCGTGCCCGGCCGCCGTGTAGCCGGCGGCGATCTCGTCGAGCACCGGCCCGATCCGCTCGGCCGGCTGCTCCAGCACCTGGGCCAGGACCAGCTCGCTGACCGGCTCGTCGACCACCAGCAGGATCGCCTCCAGCGCGCCGCGCAGCTCACCGTCGGACAGCTCCGGCGCGGGCTCCGGCGCGGCCGTCACCCGCCGCCGCCCTCCAACCGCCCGAGGGGGTACGCCGGCGCGCCCCGCCTCTCCAGCCTCGCCGGTCGCGTCTGCCCCTCGGGTCTCCCCCGCGGTCGTGGAAGGTTCCGGCCCTCGCGGGGGCGGTTCGCTTCCAGGATCCTCAGGGGTCAGCGGCGGGACGGTGGCGACCATGGGCCCGGCCTGGTCGCTGTCGCGTTCGTCGGCGGCCTCTCCGGTCGAGGCGCCCGCTACGTCGGCCGGGACGGCCACGGCGGCCGCCTGGGTAGAGGCGACCTCTTCGTCGTCGGCCGAGACGGTCTCGGCGGCCTCGTCGTCGGCCGAGGCGACGTCGGCTGCCCCGGCCGGTGCGGCGGCGGACGGGGCGGGAGTGGTGGGGTCGGGCTGGCGGGGGCGTTCCCACGGGGGGACCCAGGCGGCAGCCTGGTCGGCAAGCGAGTCCCGGCGTTCCTCGTCACTCATCCCGCTCATCCTCCGTCGTTCCCGTCCCGGCCGGCCCCCCGGCCGGCTCCGGCCCGACGGGCTCCGACCCCGCCGGCTCCGGTTGTGGCGCTCCGGCCGGCTCCGGGTCGGCAGGGGTGCCTGCGTACTCGTCGACGTGCAGCTCGGTGTCACCCTCGGCCGGGCCGGTCCAGCGCACTGTCAGCTCCTCCAGGGCCTGCTCCTGCACGAAGGCCACCAGACCCTCCCGGTACAGCTCCAGCAGCGCGAGGAACCGGGCCACCACCTCCAGGGTGGCCTCGCAGTCGGCGCAGAGCAGCGAGAACGTGGCCGTGCCGGCGCGGCGCAGGCGGTTGGCGAGGATCGCCGCGTGCTCCCGGACACTGACCCGGACCATGTGCACGTGGGCGATGGAGACCTCCGGCACCGGCTTCGGGGTCATCGCCTTCACGGCCAGCTTCAACAGCCGCTGCGGGCCGATGCCGAGCACCAGGTCGGGAAGGGCCTCGGCGTACCGGGGTTCCAGGCTGACCGCACGTGGATAGCGGCGACCGCCGACCGCCTCCAGCTCGGCGATGTGCGCGGCCGCCTCCTTGTACGCCTTGTACTGCAACAGGCGGGCGAAGAGCAGGTCCCGTGCCTCCAGCAGGGCGAGGTCCTCCTCGTCCTCCACGTCGGCGGCGGGCAGCAGCCGGGCGGCCTTCAGGTCGAGCAGGGTCGCGGCGATCAGCAGGAACTCGCTGGCCTCGTCGAGGTCCCAGTCGTCGCCCATGGCCCGGATGTACGCGATGAACTCGTCGGTGACCGTGTGCAGGGCCACCTCTGTCACGTCGAGCTTGTGCTTGCCGATCAGTTGCAGCAGCAGGTCGAACGGGCCGGTGAAGTTGGCCAGCCGCACCGTGAAACCGGCGGACGGTGCGCCGTCGACCACGGCCGGAGCAGCGGTCCCGGGCGGGTCGAGGGGTGGCGCGGTCACCGCACGACCGTAGTGCACGAGACGGACACCTGGCGTTCCGGCTACCGCTCCGACTGGGCGGCGATCACCTCGCGGGCCAGCTGACGGTAGTTGCGTGCCCCGGAGGACGCCGGGTCCATCGTCGTGATGGGGGCGCCGGCCACGGTGGACTCGGGGAACTTCACCGTCTTGGTGATGACCGTCTGGTAGACCTTGTCGCCGAACGCCTCCACCACCCGCTGCAACACCTGGCGGCAGTGGGTGGTGCGGCTGTCGTACATGGTGGCGAGGATGCCTTCGAGTTCCAGGTCGAAGTTGAGCCGCTCACGCACCTTGTCGATGGTGTCCAGCAGAAGCGCCACACCACGCAGGCTGAAGAACTCGCACTCGAGCGGGATGAGCACGCCGTGCGCGACGGTCAGCGCGTTGATCGCCAGCAGACCGAGGGACGGCTGGCAGTCGATCAGGATGTAGTCGTACTCCTTGCGGACCGAGCGCAGGACCCGGGCCAGGGCCATCTCCCGGGCGACCTCGTTGACGAGCTGGATCTCGGCGGCGGAGAGGTCGATGTTGGCAGGCAGCAGGTGCAGGCCCGCCACGTCGGTCTTGATGAGGACGTCCTCGGCTGTCACGTCGTCCTGCATGAGCAGGTTGTAGACGGACAGGTCGAGGTTGTGCGGGTTGACCCCCAGGCCCACCGACAGCGCGCCCTGCGGGTCGAAGTCGACGAGCAGCACCTTGCGGCCGTACTCGGCCAGGGCGGCGCCCAGGTTGATGGTGGTGGTCGTCTTGCCGACGCCACCCTTCTGGTTGGCCATCGCGATGATGCGCGCCGGGCCGTGCCGATCGGTGGGCATCGGCTCGGGGATGGGCTTGCGCATCGTGTAGGCAGCCGGATCCGCAGGACCCAGGTCCGCACCGAGCGTGGCCTGCTGCTCGCGGAGCTCCGACGTCCAGGTCTCGGCACGGTCACCGTTGCCAGCCATGTCCTCGTTGCCCCCTCCCGACGACCCACCCGGCGTCGGAGCCGTCCGACGTCCTTCGCGGCGCCGCTGCGCACCCCGGTCGTGTCGCTCCAGGAGGTCCGCGCCGATGCCGACTGTACGCCACCGACCAGCAGGGGGTTCGGCACCGGCCCGGCGTGTCGGGCCCGACCGCGACCGGTGCCCTCAGCCCCGGGCGCGCGGGTGGGCCGTGGCGTACACCTCGCGCAGCCGTTCGACGGTGACGAGCGTGTAGACCTGGGTGGTGGTGACCGAGGCGTGGCCGAGCAGTTCCTGGACCACCCGTACGTCGGCACCGCCGTCGAGCAGGTGGGTGGCGTACGAGTGGCGCAGGGTGTGCGGGGACACCGCGGCGGGTCCGTCGACCGGCAGTCCGGCGTGGGCGGCGGCCCGGCGCAGGATCATCCAGGCGCCCTGGCGCGACAGCGCGCCGCCCCGGGCGTTGAGGAACACCGCGGGGGTGCCCCGGCCCGCCGCGGCAAGCCCGGGGCGGGCCCGCACCAGGTAGGCGCGCACCGCCTCGACGGCGTACCCGCCGATCGGCACCAGCCGCACCCGGCCGCCCTTGCCGCGCAGCAGCACGGTGCCCTCGTCGACGTCCAGGTCGTCGACGGCGGCGCCCACCGCCTCGGAGATCCGCGCGCCGGTGCCGTACAGGAACTCCAGCAGCGCCCTGTCGCGCAGCGCGAGCGGCGCGTCGTCGCCTGTCGCGGTGACCGCGCCGGCGGCCTCCAGCAGCCGGACCACGTCGTCGACCGGCAGGGCGCGGGGCAGCCGACGCGGTGGGGTGGGTGGGCGCACGTCGCGGCTCGGGTCGACGCCGGTCAGTCCCTCGCGTAGCGCGAAGCGGTGCAGGCCGCGTACCGCGCTGGCGGCGCGGGCGGCGGAGGAGACCGCCAGCGGCGGGTGCTCGTCGTCGCCGGCGCGCAGCCGGGCCAGGTGCGATTCGACGACGCCGGCGCCGACCGACGCGAGGTCGGCGACGCCGGCGTCGGCGAGGGTCGCGAGGTAGCGGTCCAGGTCCCGGCGGTACGACGCCAGGGTGTTCGCGGACAGGCCGCGTTCGACGGTGAGGTGGTCGAGGTACGCGCGCACGGCGCGACGCAGCGCCGGCGCGGACCGCTCGTCCGCGCCGGCGCTGGCCGTGATGCCGGTCAGCCCGCCACCGCTCAGTTCAGCGCGTCGGCCAGCGGGAGCACGTCCATGCCGTGCGCCTCGGCGACCGGGCCGTAGGTGACCCGACCGGCGTGGGTGTTCAGGCCCAGCGCCAGCGCCGGGTCGCTGCGCAGCGCCTCGCGCCAGCCCTGGTTGGCCAGCTCCAGGGCGTACGGCAGGGTGACGTTCGTCAGCGCGTACGTGCTGGTGTTGGGCACCGCGCCCGGCATGTTCGCGACGCAGTAGAAGATCGACTCGTGCACCTTGTAGACCGGGTCGGCGTGCGTGGTGGGACGCGAGTCCTCGAAGCAGCCGCCCTGGTCGATGGCGATGTCGACGAGCACGCTGCCCGGCTTCATCCGGGAGACCAGCTCGTTGGAGATAAGCGTCGGGGCCTTCGCGCCGGGCACCAGCACCGCGCCGATGACCAGGTCGGCGTCGAGCACCGCCCGCTCGACCTCGTACGCGTTGGACGCGACGGTCTGCAGGTGGCCCCGGTAGATGGCGTCGGCCGACCGCAGCCGGGCGACGTTCTTGTCCAGCAGCAGCACCTCGGACTGCAGACCGAGCGCGATGGCGGCGGCGTTCATGCCGGAGACGCCCGCGCCGATGACGACGGTCTTGGCCGCGTACACGCCGGAGACGCCGCCGGGCAGCACACCGCGCCCACCGCCGGTGCGCATCATGTAGAAGGCGCCCACCTGCGGGGCGAGCCGGCCGGCGACCTCGGACATCGGGGCGAGCAGCGGCAGCGACCGGTCGGGCAGCTCGACGGTCTCGTACGCGATGCCGGTGACCTTGCGGTCGATGAGCGCGTCGGTGCACTCCTTCGAGGCGGCCAGGTGCAGGTAGGTGAAGAGCACCTGCCCCTCGCGCATCCGGTGGTACTCCTCGGCGATCGGCTCCTTGACCTTGAGCACCAGCTCGGCGGTCTCCCACACCTCGTCGGCGGTGGCGAGGATCTTCGCGCCGGCGGCGGCGAACTCCTCGTCGGTGATGCTGGAGCCGACCCCGGCGCCGGACTCGACGAAGACCTGGTGGCCGCTGCGGGTGAACTCGTTGACACCCGCTGGCGTGATCGCCACGCGGTACTCGTGGTTCTTGACCTCGCGTGGGATTCCGACCTTCACGATGCAGACACCTCTCTTCGGGGCTGCTCTCCCCCGACTGCTCGGTGCCGCGATGGCCCCATTGCCACCACGGTCCACCGGTCCCGCCGGCGGCAGTCTAGGCGCGTCCGACGCCGCCGCGGGCCAGCACAGTGGCATCCGGTGGCCGGGTGTCCTGACGATGTGTCAGGGCAGCCGGCGCGGTACGACGGTGGAGCGTCGCCTCAGCCGTCAGGACAATCTTCGGCCATTATCGTCCCATCTGCCGGGTGGCGGTGCGGACAGCAGGCGAGTGGATCACTAATGTGACCGCCCATGACCACTCCTCCTTACCAGCCGGGGTACGCCCCGGGTTACTCCGACAAGAGCAAGGTCGTCGCGGGCATCCTCGGCATCCTGCTCGGCACCTTCGGGGCCGGTCGGTTCTACACCGGACACACCAAGATCGCCGTTCTTCAGCTCGTCGTGAGCTTCGTGACCTGCGGTGTCGGCGCCCTCTGGGGCGTCATCGACGGCATCCTGATCCTGGTCAACGGCGGCACCGACGCGCAGGGTCGCCCGCTGCGCGACTGAGCGGCCGGATCGACGCGCGAAGGGGCCCCGCGGCTGACCGCGGGGCCCCTTCGCGTACCCCCGCCGGATGGACCGGCGGCGGCGCTCAGCGCGGCAGCGGCGCGTCCGCCCGGCGCAGCGTCGTGAAGCCGGTGTCCCGGGCGCGGGCCGCGGCCAGCAGCCCGGCCACCGCGGACGCGTTGGTGACCTCGCCGGCCAGGACCATGGCGACCGCCTCGTCCAGGTCGATCCGCACGACCTGGAGATCGGCCTCCTCGTCGTGGCGCTCGTGCCGCTCGTCCAGGGGCACGTCGGCGAGGTCCCGGGCCAGGAACACCCGGACGACCTCGTCGGTGAAACCGGGCGAGCTGTGCAGGTCGACAAGCACGTCGACCCGCCCGGCGGTGAGGTCCGCCTCCTCGGCCAGCTCCCGCAGCGCCGCGGCCGGCAGTTCCTCGCCGGAGACGTCCATCAGCCCGGCCGGCAGCTCCCACAGGTGCCGGCCCACCGGATGCCGGTACTGCCGGATCAGCACCACCTGGCCGGCGTCGTCGAGCGCCACCACGGCCACCGCCCCGACGTGCCGGACGAGGTCACGCACGCCCGTTCCGCCGCCCGGCATGGTCACCTCCTCGGTGACCACGTCGAAGATCCGCCCCCGGTACCGCTCCTCGCGGGAACGGACCTCGTAGCGGTGCTCGAGGTTGCTCACGAGGCGGACGCGGCAGTCGACGCGGCGCCGTTGCGGGCGGCCTTGCGCGCCGTCGGGGCCTCGGCCGCGTCCAGGTCGACAGGGAGTTGGTCGGCCTGCGAGTACGCCACGGCGGCCTTCACGAACGAGGCGAACAGCGGGTGCGGGCGGGTGGGACGGCTCTTGAGCTCCGGGTGCGCCTGCGTGGCCACGAAGAACGGGTGCAGGCTCCGGTCCAACTCGATGAACTCGACGAGCCGGCCGTCCGGCGAGGTGCCGGAGATGTGCAGACCCGCCTTGGTCAGCGCGTCCCGGTAGGCGTTGTTCACCTCGTACCGGTGCCGGTGCCGCTCGCTGATCTCGGTGCTGCCGTACGCCTCGGCGACGATCGAGCCCTCGGTCAACGTCGCCGGGTACGCCCCGAGCCGCATCGTGCCGCCCAGGTCACCCCTGCCGGCGACGATGTCCTCCTGGTCGGCCATCGTGGCGATGACCGGGTGGGCGGCCTGCTCGTCGAACTCGAGGGAGTTCGCGCCGTCCAGGTCGGCCAGGTGCCGGGCCACGTCGATGGTCATGCACTGCAGGCCGAGGCAGAGGCCGAGCAGCGGGATGCCGCTCTCGCGGGCGTACCGGGCGGTGCCGATCTTGCCCTCGATGCCGCGTACGCCGAAGCCGCCGGGGATCAGGATGCCGTCCACGCCGGCCAGGGCCGCCGCCGCGCCGGCCGGGGTGACGCACTCGTCGCTGGGCACCCAGCGCAGCTGCACCCGGGCCCGGTGACCGAAGCCCGCCGCGCGGATCGCCTCGCTCACCGACAGGTACGCGTCAGGCAGGTCGACGTACTTGCCGACCACCGCCACGGTGACCGTGTGCCGGGGCCGGTGCACCCGCTCCAGCAGGTCGTCCCAGCTGGTCCAGTCCACGTCCCGGAAGGAGAGCCCGAGCCGGCGCACCACGTACGCGTCCAGACCCTCTCGGTGCAGCACCTTCGGGATGTCGTAGATGCTCGGGGCGTCCGGAGCCGCGACGACCGCCTCGGCGTCGACGTCGCAGTAGAGCGACAGCTTCTCCTTGAGCTTCACCGGGATCTCCCGGTCGCAGCGCAGCACGATGGCGTCCGGCTGGATACCGATGTTGCGCAGCTGCGCCACCGAGTGCTGCGTCGGCTTGGTCTTCAGCTCACCCGACGGCGCCAGGTAGGGCACCAGCGACACGTGCAGGTAGAAGCAGTTGTCGCGGCCCAGGTCGTGCCGGACCTGGCGGATCGCCTCCAGGAACGGCAACGACTCGATGTCGCCCACCGTCCCGCCGACCTCGGTGATCACCACGTCGGGCTGCTGGCCGTCGTCGTCCGGGTCGGCCATCGACAGGATCCGCGACTTGATCTCGTTGGTGATGTGCGGGATGACCTGGACGGTGTCGCCCAGGTACTCGCCACGCCGCTCCTTGGCGATCACGTCGGAGTAGATCTGGCCGGTGGTGACGTTCGCCTTGCCGGACAACGCCCGGTCCAGGAAACGCTCGTAGTGCCCGACGTCGAGGTCGGTCTCGGCGCCGTCCTCGGTGACGAACACCTCGCCGTGCTGGAACGGGTTCATCGTCCCCGGGTCGACGTTCAGGTAGGGGTCGAGCTTCTGCATCACCACGCGCAGCCCGCGCGCGGTCAGCAGGTTGCCGAGGCTGGAGGCGGTGAGGCCCTTACCCAGCGAGGAGGCGACGCCCCCGGTGACGAAAATGTGCCTGGTCGTCCGTGCTGATGGGGCCAAGGCCTGCTCCCGTGTCGTCTGTCGCGGTCATGCAGACCGCCGTGCTTGATCAGCTCACTGATCACGCGATCCACGGGATTCGACGGTAACACCTCCCGGGCCGGTACCCGCAGGCCGCACCCCGGCTGCGACACCACAGGGGTCACCGCGACGACAGCCGACGCTCAGGGAGCGGCAACCTCGGTCGATGATCGGGTGACCTGCCGGGGCGGCACCACGGCGGCCGTCGGTTCCGGCCCGTCCTCGACGTCCGGGGACCGTTCGGCCGGCGGCGACACCTGGGGTCGGGGTGGGCTCGCGGGCGGACCGCTGATCGGCCGGGGATGCACGGCGCCCAGCGGCCCACCACCGCCGGTCGGGCCGCCACCGGCCGGACCGACACCGCCGGGACCCGCGTCACCGCCCGGGTCAGCGTCGTCGGCGGCGCCCGCCCCGTCGCCGGAGGCCGCGTCGTCTCGCAGGCGGCCCATACCCGGGCGGGTCCGGTCCGCGGCGTGCCCGAGCACCCGCAGCGACGCCAGCGCGGCCATCGGCACCACAAGCGCGGCGGCGGCGCCGGCGACGTCGAGCGCCGCCCCGTCGAGCACCCCACCGAGCACCGCGGCGACCGCCGTGCCGGCCAGCGCGGCCCGGACCGCCGGATAGATGCCGAACAGCCGCATCAGGCCGCCCCACGGCTGGAGCAACGCGAACCACACAAGCAGCCCGCCGGCCAACGCCAGCACGGTCAGCGGACTGTTGACGAGCGTCTCGAAGTTCTCCGTACTCGACCGGTGCACGGTGAACCCGCCGGTACCGTCGCCGACGGCCGACAGGAACCGGCCCAGGCTGCCCCGCTCCGCCGGCGGGCGGCGCAGATCCACCACGGCGAAGCCGACGGCCACCGCCAGCGCGGCCATCGACGCCCACGCCAACCGGCTGATCGTCAGCCAGCCGCCACCGCTGATCACCGCGGCCACGCTCAGACCGGCGGTGAGCGCGATCGCCCCCACCGGATCGGCGCCCAGGTACGGGCTGCCGACGACCACCACTGCGACGCCACCCACGGCCACCACCACCGCGGGCCGCCAGCCCCGGGGCACCCGCTGGGCGAGCCAGCCACCGCTGAGCAGCGCCCCGGCGAGCAGCACGCCCAGCCCGACGGTGCTCAGACCCGAGTACCGGCCACCCTGCAACGCCGAATAGCCCACCACACCGTTGAGCTGCAGCCGCGCCCCGGTGAGCACGTCCAGCCCCACGACGAGCGTGGTGAGGCCGGCCACCGCGCCGAGCGGACCGAGGGTGCCCGCCCAGCCGGGCGCGAACCGGACCGCCGCCGTACCGGCCGCCACCAGCAGCGCGGTCACCCCCGCGAAGATCCAGCCGGGATGCTCGCCCCGCCACCAGGGCACCGCGTCGGCGAGCAGCGCCGCCGGCACCGTCAACGCCGCCGCCACCAGCAGCACCTCGACCGCCGCCACGAGCCGCACCGGCACCGGCGTCGGACCTGTCGGCCCGGCGTGCGGCCGCGCCCGGCGCAGCAGCGGCAGCACCGCCAGGGCCAGCAGCACCTGCACCACGGCCAGCACTGTGAAGAACCCGCCGGAGACGGTCCGTTGAGCTGCCGCCTCCCGGTCGGCGTCCGCCGGGGCGTTGACGGCGTCCGCCAGGTCGTCCGGGCGGTCACCCGTGCTGATCGCCGGCCGGCCGAGGAAGAGCCGCTCCGGCATCGGCCGGCCCAGCGCGGCAAGCGCGGTCGGCGCGAGGTCGACAAGTTGCAGGTACCCGTCCCGGCCGGTGCTGGCCGAGGTGAGCCACCCCCGCGCCCAGCCCGGCCCGTCGGCGACCACCACGTGCAGCCGGGACGGCCCGGCGGTGTCGGAGATCCCGGCGACAAGCACCAGCGACCGTGGCGGGCGGGCGGCCATCACCCGGGCGAGCTGGGCGTCCGCCTCGCGGGCCTCCTGGGCGCGCGTCGCCGGGTCGGTCCCGGTGACCGTGCCGAGGTCGACGATGCTCAGCACACACGAGCCGAGCAGCAGGCGGGGGTCGTCGGGCAGCGCCGAGGCGTACCTGTCGACCCGGCCGAACGGTCGCGCGGCCGCCACGGCCGCGCCCGGCCCCACGGCGACCGAGCAGCGCACCGACTCCGACAGCGAGCCGGGCATGGTGTTCCACGGCAGCCGCTGCTGGTTGTACTGGACGACGCTCTCCTGGTCGGGCAGGTTGGCGCCGATGCCGTCCGGCTGCTCCACGGCCACCCCTGCCGCCGGGCAGCCACCGTCGGGCCGGCTGCCGTTCCACGCGGCGAAGCTGCCCGCGCCGAGGGTGAGCCACCCGTCCACCGGGCAGGTGGGCCGGTGCGCGGACCGCACCGACAGCGAACCGATCGCACCCTGCTGGGCCATCCGCCACAGCGTCGGGGTGTGCTGCGGATCCACGTCCTCCCAGCGCAGACCTGCGACACCCGCGAGGACCACGAAGTCGGCGGTGCGCTGCGGGGTGCCCTGCGGTGGCCGCACGGCCAGCCCGGCGACACCCAGCGCCACCACGAGCACCGTCAACACGGCGGGCGCGAGTCGACGCAGCATCAGCGCTGCCCCGTTCCGGGCGCCCGGGTTGCCGTCGGACCGGTGGGGGCGGTCAGCTCGGCGTAGAGCGCGGTCAGCGCGGCCACCGTGTCCGCCTCGGTGGGCCAGGTCAACGCCCGCTCGGCGCCGCGGCGGCCCAGTTCGGCCCGGGCCGCCGGGTCGTCCAGCAGGGCGCGCACCGCCGCGTCGAGGGCTTCCACGTCACCGGGCGGAACCAGCGCCGCGGCGTCCCCGACCAGCTCCGGCAGCCCACCGACAGCGGTGGCCACCAGGGGTACGCCCGCGCGCAGCGCCTCCTGCGCGAACAGCTGCCGGGCCTCCCAGTCGCTGCTCACGACCGCCAGGTCGGCACCGGCGAGCAGGTCCGCCACGTCGGTACGGTGCCCCAGCAGGGTCACCGGCGCGCGGGCCGCGGACGTCCGGGCGGCCAACGGCAGGTACGCCGGTCCGCTGCCGGCGATCACCACGACCGGCGGCGGTGTACGGGTACGCCAGCGGGCCGCCGCGTCGATCAGCACGTCGTAGCGCTTCTGCGGGTGCAACCGGCCCACCGACACGATGAGCGGCTGGTCCGGGCGTACGCCGAACTCGGCCCGCACCGCCGCCGGACGTCGGCGCGGCTCGGGCAGGGTCGGCGCGGCGACCGGGGCGAGCCGGGCGTCGGCGGCGCCCAGCGCGGCGGCCCGGTCCACCAGGTCCGCGGACGCGCCGAGGGCCACCCGGGCGCCCCGGGCCACCACCCGCTCGACGAGACGGGACACACCACCGCGCAACCCACCGGCGAGGACAGCGTTGTGCCAGGTCACCACCAGCGGGGCGGCCGGACGGGCCAGTACGGCCACCAGCCCGGCGCGCAGGCCGTGGGCGTGCACCACGTCGACCCGGGCCTCGGCGAGCACCCGGCGCACGGCGAGCACCGCGCGCGCGTCGGCGGGGGTCGGGCTGGCCGGGACCTCCACCGGCTCGAACCGGGCGCCGACGCTCACGAAGTCGAACTGCTCCTGCGTCGCCGCCGGCCCGCACACCAGCACCCGCGCACCTGCCGCGACGAGCCCACGTGCCACCGACCGGACGTGCTGGCCGACACCACCGGTGCTGGAGGCGAGCACCAACGCGACACTGCCCGACCAGCCGGCCTGCTGAGCTGGCTCACGTCCCCCGCTCACTGGCCCACCGTCTCCTTCCCGTCGCCCCGCTCCGGCGCGGTCGACGTCGACCCCCCGCCGGGCTGTCGCGGCCCCCGCCGGTTCAGGCGGCGCAGCGCCCCGGCGAGCAGCGGCCGTACGTCCCGCCGGTCGACGAACCAGACCACGGCGAGGAACACCACCCCGACCAGAACCCCGGACAGCATGCCCTGACCGAGTGCCGCCGCCATCGTCGGGGTGCCGCCGTCCGGCGTGTCGAGCAGCCGGGTGACGCCCAGCCCGACGAGAGCGGCAAGCGACCCGGCGAGGGCACCTGCCGTCCCGGCCCGCGCCGCGCCGCCCAGTGCCGCGCGGCCGGCGCTGCGCCGCACCGCCGTGAGCAGCAGCGCCCCGAGCACCAGCATCCCCACCGAGTTGGCGGACGTGACCGCGAGGACCCGGTCCCGCACCGGCAGCAGCGCGCCGAACAGCAGGACGACTGCCGGCACCACCAGGAAGCCGACGGCTGTGGCGCCGGTTGCCGCCCGGGTCTCGCCCCGGGCGTACAGCGCCCGGGTGAGCACCGCGAAGAGGCCGTAGCCGAGCAGGCCCGGCGCGTACCCGATGATCGCGGCGGCGGCGGTCGAAGCGGCCGTCGCGGACCCGGGGAAGAAGAAGTGCCCCACCGGGCCGGCGGTCCCGATCAGCGCGGCGGCGCCGAGGCAGCTGAACAGGAGCACCCCGCGTACGGCGGGGGCGAGGGTCGAGCGGTAGGTGTCCTCGTCCCCTGTCGTGTGTGCCGCGGCCAGGGTCGGGTAGGCGGCGATGGCCAGCGGCACCGCCAGCACCGCCCACGGCAGCAGGTAGACGGTCTGCGCCAGGTTGTAGACGCCCGGGTTGCTGACCGCGCCAACTGTCACCTGCTTCAGGCTGACGATCAGCGCGATCTGCTGCGTGGTGACGGTGACGGCGCCGGCGACCGCCAGGGCGCCGACCCGGGCCCGCGCGTCGGCGGGGAACCCGAAACCGGCCCGCAGCCCCAGCCGCAGCCGCCGGACCGGAACGAGCAGCGACAACGACAGCACCACCACGCCGAGCGTGGTGCCGGCCGACAGCAGCAGCTCGCCGTCGCGGCTCACCCCGCCCACTGTGGCGTACCGGCCCTGGGTCGCGGTGAACCCCAGGTACACGACGATGACGGCGAGACTGGACAGCAGTGGGGCGAGCACCGGCCAGGCGAAGCGGCGGTGCGCCTGGAGCACCCCGGCGAGCACGATGCCGACGCCGTACAACGGCAGCTGCGGCGCGAAGACCCGCAGCATCCGTACGCCGCTCTGCTGCTGGGCGGCGCTCAACCCGTCGCCGAGCAGCCCGATCACCGGCCCGGCGGAGACCACCACGAGCAGCGCGAGCGGCACCAGCAGGGCCAGCGTCCAGGTCAGCAGCGTCCCGGTGGTCCGGGCAACCGCCGTGCGGTCCCCGGCCGCGACCGCGCCGGCCAGCAGCGGTACGACGAGACTGGCCAGCGCTCCCCCGGCGACGATCTCGAAGATGAAGTTGGGTACCGCGTTGGCCACCACGTAGGCGCCGCCGAGGTCGGTGGGCGCGAGGCTCCAGGTGAACACGGCGGTACGGCCGAAGCCGGCGAGTCGGCTGGCCACGGTGAGAACGGCGATGAGCGCGGCTGCCCCGGCCAGCCGGCCGGCGCCGGCGAGGGGTGCCGGTCTGGTCACGTCAGTCGGCGCGCCGGCCCAGTGCGTCAAGCTCCCGCAGCCCCGGGGTCTGCTGGATCACCGACGTGAAGCTGACCTTCTCGCTGGCGGCGGTGAGCCCGGCGAGCACGGCCAGCAGACCGGCCCGGCCGAGCGGGCCGGTGCGGGCGGCGAGCGCGACGCCGAGCAGCGCGCCGAGGGCGTTCGCGCCGCTGTCGCCGAGCATGACGTCCTCGGCCAGGTCGTCGCGCAGCAGGCCCGCGGCGGCGCCGGCGGCACCGGCGGCGATCCCGCCGTGCGGGCCGCCGGTCAGCGGCGCGGCGAGCAGCAGCCCGGACTTGATGGCCCGGCCGGGTCGCAGGTCGAGAAGGTTGAGCAGGTTGGCGGTGCCGGCGATCACGCCGGCGCCGAGCAGCACGTCGACGCCCCTGCCGAACGCGCCGTGCCGCTGCCGGCGCGGATGCGCCGCGACCCGGGCGTCGGCGGCGAGCAGGGCGGCGGCGCCCAGCCCGGCGGCGCCCACCCCGACGACCTTGACCAGGCCCGCGGTGACCCGCCCCTCGCGCAGGGCGGCGAGGTGACCGGCGAAGCCCTTCGCCGCCTTCTGTTCCGGCCGGCCGCCCACCACGTCGTCGTACAGCCCGACACCACCCGCGCCGAGGCCGGCGACCAGGGCCGCCGCACCGGAGGCGCCGCTTGTCGCGCCGAACGCGCCGACGGTGGCCGCTCCGGCGGCGAGCGCCGGACCGGCGGCCAGGGTCACCGTCCGCCCACGGAAGTTGGTGCGCTCCAGCGCGGGCCCGACCGGGGCGCTGCGCACCTCGCGCAGCGCGTACCGGGCCGCCGCGGCGCCGGCGCCGGCGATCAGCAGCCGGCCCAGCGCCCTCACGCCGCCACCTTCTCGATTACGGACACGCGGGTACGTCGTTCGCTCACTGGGGCAGTCTAGGCAGCAGGGAGGCGGCGTTGTCGCCGACGCCGTACTGACCCGCCTTCTTCTCGGTGAGCTGCTGCACCAGGGCGAGGCTGGTGACCAGTTGACCCTGCACGGTGTTGGCGTTGTCGACCGTGGAGATCGTCTGCGCGAGCACCGGGTCACCGCGGACCACCGAGACCAGGTTGCCGCCGACCGAGCCGTTGCCGCCCACCACGATCGACCCGGTCCGGTCGAACTGCTCGGCGATCTTGACGACGGACTCGTCACGCTTGTCGGAGTCCTTGTCCACGTACGGCTGGCCGCTGACCACCACGACCGCCTCGGCCGAGCCGGTGACCTTGTTGTTGTCGGTGGTCAGGTAGCCGGCGTTGTTGTACGCGGCGAGCACCGCACGCCGGTCGGCGTCGCTGACCGGCGCGACGCCCTGCGCCCGGTCCAGCAGGACGCTGGCCAGCAGTGCGCTGGAGGTCTCCACGCCGTGCCCGTTGCCCGGCAGACCGGTGGTCTGCGCGGTCGGCCGGGCCGCGGTGACGGCGAGTTCCAGCAGGTTGGAGTTGTTGTCCGGGTTGATGAACTTGTCCTGCAGGTCGACCCGGCCGGTGATGGTGGCGCCGGCGAGCTGGAGCTTCTTGAGCACACCCTCGGTGTGGTCGCGCCCGTTCGGCAGGCTCAGCACCACGACCCGGCGGCCGGTGAGGGTGCCCGGCAGGACGACCTGGGACATCTCCTCGGCGAACTCCTCCTCCAGCCCGAGCTGCTTCTCCATGTTGCTGACCTGCTGACGCCACTGCTGGTTGTCCTTGCGCAGCCCGGTGACCTGCTCCTTGAGCGAGTCGGCGACCGGGCCGTTGAGGGCGGCCGTGCCGACCACCAGGCCGATCGCCAGAGCCAGGAAGACCGCGGTGAGGGACACCACGTGGTAGCGGAAATTGATCACGCTTGCAGCCTCTTGATCGGTCGGGAACTAGAACAGCCGGTACAGCTGGAACACGAAATTGTCCCACCACTCGGCGACGACGCCCAGGTACGCCTTCCCGACTGTCGACACGGCCACCGCGGACGCCATCGCGGCGATCGCCGACAGCACCAGCAGCAGCAGCGACGAGCCGGAGATGCTCTGCCGGTAGAGCCGGCTCACGCCCTTGGCGTCGACAAGCTTGCCGCCGACCTTCAGCCGGGTCAGGAACGTCGAGGCCATCCCGCCGCGACCCTTGTCCAGGAATTCGACGAGGGTGGCGTGCGTGCCGACGGCGACCAGCAGCGAGGCGCCCTTCTCGTCGGCGAGCAGCATGGCCAGGTCCTCGCTCGTCGCCGCAGCCGGGAAGGTGATCGCCGGCACGCCGAGACCGTTGACCCGGGGCAGCCCCGGCGCCCGCCCGTCCGGGTAGGCGTGCACGATCACCTCGGCGCCGCAGCGCAGCACGTCGTCGGTGACCGAATCCATGTCCCCGATGATCATGTCGGGGGTGTAGCCGGCCTCGACAAGCGCGTCCGCGCCGCCGTCGACGCCGATCAGCACCGGCTTGAACTCCCGGATGTACGGGCGCAGCACGTCCAGGTCGGCCTTGTAGTCGTAGCCGCGCACCACGATCAGGCAGTGCCGACCCTGGATCTGCGTCTCGATGTCCGGTACGCCCACGCCGTCGAGCAGCAGGTCCCGTTCCTGGCGCAGGTAGTCCATCGTGTTGGCGGCGAACGCCTCCAACTGCACCGACAGACCCTCCCGCGCGTCGGCCATCGCCTTGGCGATCGACTCGGCGTCCTGCAGGGTGCCGTGCGCCACCGGCTCGTCGCCGGCGAACACCGTGTTGCCCTCGATGCGCACCTGGTCGCCCTCGCGGATCCGCTCGAACACGCCCTCCCCGAGGTCGTCGAGCAGCGGAATGCCGGCGGCGACCAGCACCTCCGGGCCGAGGTTCGGGTAGCGACCGGACACCGACGGCTTGGCGTTGAGCACCGCCGCGACACCGACGGCGACCAACGAGTCGGCCGCCACCCGGTCCAGATCGACGTGGTCGATGACCGCGATGTCACCCGGGCGCAGCCGGCCGACCAGGCGCTTCGTCCGGCGATCGAGGCGCGCGGTGCCGAGGACTCTGCCCGGCTCCGCGTTTCGGTTCCGGCGCAACGTGGGTAGACGCATCGTGACCATCCTGGCATGTGAGGCAGGCTTTTCTGTCGCGACATGCCTGAGCAGGGCCGCCTACCCAGGGAAGCACACACCGGCACAAGCCGGTGTGCTTGCGCTCACAATACGCGGGGTCACGGCCGCCTTTCCTTCGCGGCTACCGCCAGAAGCTCCTCGGCGTGAGCGATACCCAGATCCGAGTCGGGCAAACCAGCGAGCATCCGGGCCAGCTCCCGGGCCCGCTCGGTGTCCTCCACCACCCGTACGCCACTTGTCGTCACGGCACCTCCGGTGTCCTTCGCCACCACCAGATGCCGATCGGCGAACGCGGCCACCTGCGGCAGGTGGGTGACCACCAACACCTGGTGACTGCGGGCCAACCGGGCCAGGCGCCGACCGATCTCCACCGCCGCCTGACCGCCGACGCCCGCGTCGACCTCGTCGAAGACCAACGTGGGCGGGCCTCCCGAGCCGGCGAAGACCACCTCGATGGCGAGCATCACACGGGACAACTCGCCGCCGGACGCGCCGCGCTGCAACGGCAACGACGGGGCTCCCGGATGCGCCAGCAACCGCAGCTCCACCTCGTCACCGCCGTCCGGGCCGACACCCACCTCCACCCCGTTGACCGGCAACGCCGGCTCGGCGCGACCGGCCGGGCGGGGCAGCACCGCCACCTCGATCCGGGCGTGCGGCATGGCCAGACCGGCAAGCTCGACAGTGACCTGGCCGGCGAAACGCACCGCCGCCTCCTGCCGCGACGCCGACACCCGACCGGCCAGGTCGGCCACCTCACCGGCCAGCCGCTGGCCCTCGCGCTCCAGCTCGTCGAGCAGATCGTCGGACGTGTCCAGATCGGACAGACGGGTGCGGGCCCGATCGGCCCAGGCGATCACCCCGTCGACGTCGTCGGCGTACTTGCGGGTCAACGCGCGCAGCGCGGCCCGCCGCTCGTAGACGTGCTGCAACCGGGCCGGGTCCGCGTCGAGCGTCGCCAGGTACGCCGACAGCTCCGCGGACACGTCGGTGACCAGGGTCGCGGCCTCCTCCAGCCGGGCCGCCAACTCGCCGAGCGCCGGATCGGTGCCGGCCTGCGCCTCCAGGGTGCGCCGGGCCGTGCCGAGCAGCGCCGCCGCGTCCGGTGTCTCGTCGGCCGCCTCCGCGCCCCCGGCCACGCACAGCTGCGCCAGCTGCGCCGCCGTCCGCAGCCCCTCGGCGTGCTCCAGCCGCTGCGCCTCGGTCTTCAGCTCGTCGTCCTCACCCGGCTGCGGATCGACCCGGGTGATCTCGTCGAGGCCGAGCCGCAGCAGGTCGGCCTCCTGGTTGCGCTCGCGGGCGTTGCGCCGCCTGTCGGCCAGGTCGTCGACGATCCGCCGCCACCCCGTGTACGCCTCGCGCAACGCGTCGAGCAGCTTCTCGTGCGCCGGGCCGGCGAACCGGTCCAGGGCGGCACGCTGCTCGGCCGGGCGTAGCAGCCGCAGCTGGTCGGACTGGCCGTGTACGGCCACCGCCTGCTCGCCGACCTCGCCGAGCATCGACACCGGCATGCTCCGGCCACCGACGTGCGCGCGGGAGCGGCCCTCGACCGTCACCGTGCGGCTCAGCAGCAGCGAGCCGTCCTCGTCGGGCTCGCCGCCGGCGTCGGAGATGCGTGCGTACACCACGTCGGCTACCCGGCCGTCCAGCCGCAGCCGACCCTCCACCAGGGCCCGGCCCGGTTGGGCACGGACCCGCCCGGCGTCGGCCCGGCCGCCGAAGAGCAGGCCGAGGCCGGTGACCACCATCGTCTTGCCCGCACCGGTCTCGCCGGTGATGACGTTCATGCCGCCGGTCAGCGGCAGCGTCGTGTCGTCGATGACGCCCAGCCCGGTGATGCGCAGCTCTTCCAGCACAGCAACCGACAGTAGACGCGTGCCCCGACAGTTGACCAGCCGACGGGCCCCGCCGGTGGGCCGCGACGTGCCCCCCACCTGGGCGACGTACAGTTCTGCCCCGTGTTGGACGTGATCGGCCTGACCCCCGCCGAGGAGGAGCTGTACCGCTGCCTGTTGCAGCTCACCACGGCCCGGATCGACGAGTTGGTCCGCCGGCTGAACCGGCCCCGTGAGCAGGTCGTCGCCGAGGTCGAGGCGCTGCGCGCCAAGGGCCTGGTGCAGCCCACCGACGCCGACCCGGACGCGCCCCTGCGCCCGAACGCCCCGGACGTCGCCCTCGGCGCGACACTGCTGCGCCGGCAGGAGGACCTGGAGGCGGCCCGTCACCGGGTCACCCAGCTGGCCGAGGAGTACCGCTCCGGGCTGCGCCGGCACCACGTCGACCACCTGGTCGAGGTGATCACCGGCGCCCGGGTGCTCCGCGACCGCCTGCGCGACCTGCAGAACTCGGCGCGTACGGAGGTGCTCTGGTTCTGCCGGGCCAATCCCCTGGCGATGGCCGGGCCGGAGAACCTGGAGGAGTTCGACGCGCTGGCCCGCGGGGTGAGCTACCGGGCCATCTACGAACGGGAACTGCTGCTGGAACCGGGCGCGCTCGCCGACCTGGCCAAGGGCGTCGGCGCCGGCGAACAGGCCCGCGTCCTGGACCGCCTGCCGGTACGACTGGCCATCGTGGACGCCCGCACCGCCATCTGCCCGCTGGTGCCCGACCGCGACGGCGGCGAGCCGAGCGCCGCCGTGATCGGCCGCAGTCAACTGCTCGACGCGTTGCTCGCCCTGTTCGAGAGCCACTGGCGGGTGGCCACCCGGCTGCGGCTGGAGGATCCCCTCACCGGCGCCGGCCGCGAAGGCTCGCACACCGAACGCCCGGCCGACGGCTACCGGCCGGACGCCGACGAGGCGCGGCTGCTGTCCCTGTTCGTGGCGGGCGTACCGGACAAGTCCATCGCCTCCCAGCTCGGGGTGAGCCGGCGGACCGTGCAGCGACGACTCGCCGACCTGATGGACGCCGCGGGCGTGGACACCCGACCCGGGTTGGCGTTCCAGGTGGCCCGCCGCGGCTGGATCTGACGCCGCCGGGACCCCGGGGGTGGGACGGCCCGAGCCGCCCCACCCCCGCGCCCGTCAGCGCAGGCCGTACGCGTCGACCACGGTCTGCTCGACGGTGTTCCCGGCCCGGTCGCGGGCGTGCACCCGCAGCGAGACGGTTCCGCGCCCGGCCGGCACCGTCGCGGTGTACCGGGTGCCGGAGCCCCGGGTCGGCGCGGACCGCCAGGTGACGCCCCCGTCGAAGGAGACCTCCACCCGGACGCTCGCGCCCTTGGGCGCGGGCACCCCGGCCGGCTGGCGCAGGGTGAGCCCCACCTGGTGCGACCGGTTGCCGCGTACCGTGTTCAGCAGGTCGGCCGGCACCCGGTAGTCCACCTGCAGCAGCGACAGCGGGACGGCAGCGCCACCCGACGGCCTCGCCGAGGTGAACTCCCAGGCCGTCTCGGTACGCGTGGCGTAGCGCCACGCGGCCGAGGCCCGCCGGGTCGTCAGGTCCAGGCGGTAGCGTGCCGCCGCCGCGCTGGTCGGCACCGGCGCCCAGCCGTCGGACAGGTCGGCGATCTGCCGCCCGTCGCGGCTTACCCGCGCCTCGACGGTGTCCGACTCCTCGCTGTTCCCGGCCACCGTGTAGTGGCCGCCTGCGTCGACGAACTCGGGCACCCGCAGGTCCAGGCTGTCACCGGTGCGCGTCGGCACGGTCGCCCCGCCGGCCGGTACGGCCGGACGGACCACCGGCGCGTGCCAGCTCTCGCGCTCCCGGTCGTCGGCGTCGTACCGCCGCGGCGCCTCGGTGAGACCACCGGTCAACTGCCCCCACTGCATGAACATCGACTTGTGCAACACCCGGTGCTGCCACCAGTTGTCCCCGGCGCTGACGAACTCCTGCCTGGTGGTGCCGTTGCGGACGATCCGCTGGTCGTCGTTCCAGGCGTACTCCTGCCACGGACGCCAGCCGAACCGCTCCTCGGTGGCCCAGCCCGCGCCCATGTCGGCGTAGCTGGCGGTCACCTCGGCGGTGTTCTTCGCCGTCACGGTGTGCACGATCCGCTCCGGCACCCGCCCCTTGGACACCTGCCACACGTCGTACAGGTAGGGGCTGTCCACGGTCAGCGTCAGGTCCAGCGTCGCCCGACCCCGGCGGGCCGCGGCGATCAGCCGCTGCCCGTCGTCGTACGCGACGACCATGGCGGGGATCGGCAGGCGCTCCCCGGCCGGCCGCCACACCGTCCACGCGGAGAAGTCGGCCGGCCGGACGATCAGCACCACCGCGGCGCCGGCCTTCGCGGCGGCGGCCACCTGCTCCTCCTCGGAGAGGTTCGGGTCGGCGGCGAGCAGCGCGGCGGCGCCCCGTGCCCGGGCCAGCTCGGCGGGTGTTCCGGCGCCGGCCCAGACCAGCGGCAGTTTGCGCCGACCGGTCGGCGCCGGCGAGGTACCCAACAGGTTGATGTCCGACGGGCCGGACACCCCGCTGACCGTCGCCTGCACCATGGGCGCGACGAGCTGCCACCGCGAGGCGAACTCGAACTCGCCCTGGCGCACCTGGCGGGTGGGCGTGACGTTCACCTGCTGCACGGTGCTGTAGGCCATCACGCCGTGGTCGATCTGCCGGCCGTTGCCCAGCACCCGGTGCACGTAGAAGCTGAGCGTGGCCCGCTGCTCGCTGGGCTTCGGCGTCTCGATCCGTACCGGGGTGCCCTTGCGGGCGTCGAGCACCACCGTCAGGTCCCGGTCGACTGTCAACTCCGGCTCGACGGTCTGGGTCAGCTGCTCGTCCAGCGGGGCGCCGTGCTCCACGAGCGCGGTCAGCAGGTACGTGCCCTCCTCGACCCGCAGGGTGCCCTCCCCCGGCCACCAGCCCCAGTAGTCCGACTCGGGCTGCTCCCCGAACATGGTCAGCCCGGGCGACAGGGTCAGCTGACCCTGCCGGTCCAACACCTTCACCGTGACGTCGTGCAGGGGGCCGCTGACGGTGAGCCCGACCGGCGTCCGCACGGCGACGCCGTCCGTACCTGTCGCCACCAACCAACCGCCGTGCGGACCACGGGCGAACTTCGCCGGGTCGGCGCGCAGCGGCACCGCCACGCTGCCGCCCGCCGGTACGCTCACCTCGCCGGATCCGAGCGCGACCCCGTCGGTCTCGGCCGCACCGCTGTCCAGGTTGCGCAGTTCCAGGGCCAGCCGCAGGGTCTGCGCGGTAGTCGTGCCGTTGGTGTACGTCACGCTCCGCTCGGCCGTCGCGCCGCCGGTGGTGATCCGGCCGAAGTCGACTGTGGACGACGCGTACACCCGCTGGGTGAGCGCCCGCGCCACATCGACCCGGCCGCCGCCCTGCTCGAAGACGGTGAGCGCCGGGTTGGCCTTCGTGGTGCTCACGAGGGCGTCCTTGAGCTTCCCGGCGGCCCAGTCGGGGTATTCCTGGGCGAGGATCGCCGCCGCGCCGGCCACGTGCGGGGTGGCCATCGACGTCCCGGACGCGGTCGTGTAGGCGTCGCCCACAGGCGTACCCATGGTGGTGCCGGCGGCCCGCGCGGCGACGATGCCGACGCCCGGTGCGGTGATCTCCGGCTTGAGGCCGTTGTCGCCGAGACGCGGACCGCGGCTGGAGAACCCGGCGAGGTTGTCGTCGCGGTCCACCGCGCCGACGGTGAGCGCCGCGGTGGCCGCGCCCGGAGAGCCGACGGTACGCGCGGCGCCCGAGTTGCCGGCGGCGACGACGAAGAGCGCGCCGGTCTCGGCGGTCAGGTCGTTGACGGCCTGGCTCATCGGGTCGGTGCCGTCGGTCGGGTCACCGCCGAGGCTCATGCTGACGACCTTCGCGCCGGAGTGGGCCGCCCACTCCATGCCGGCGATGATCGCCGAGGAGCTGCCGGAACCACCGTCGTCGAGCACCTTGCCGACCAGCAGGCGCGCGCCGGGCGCCACGCCCTTGCGCAGCCCCGCCGACGCGGCGCCGCTGCCGGCGATGGTGGCCGCGACGTGGGTGCCGTGGCCGTGGCCGTCACGGGCGCTGCCGCTGTCGGAGAAGTCCCGCGCCTCGGCGATCCGCCCGGCCAGGTCGGGGTGGGTGGCGTCGACGCCCGTGTCGAGGACCGCCACCGTCACGCCGTTGCCGTCCCGGCCGGCCGCCCAGGCCTGCGGTGCGCCGATCTGCGGCACGCTGTGCTCCAGCGCGGGGCGTACCCGGGCGTCCAGCCAGACGCGGGCGATGCCGCCGCCCAGCGTGGGGGCGGCGGCCGTGGCCCGGGTGGCCGGCGTGGCGGCGAGGGTGGACCACAGGCCGCCGAGGTCGCCCTTGCCGACCCGCAACGCGGCACCGTTGATGCTCGCCAGGGGGCGGGCGTCGGCGGCGACGGTGAGCGGCCGGACCCGACCGGCGGCCGGCTCCTGGTAGCGCACGATCAGCGGCAGGTCGCCCTGCGCGGCGTCGCCGTAGCCGTCGGCGGCCAACTCCTGCACGTCGAACAGGTTGGCGTCGAGAACCCCGCTGGACACGTAGGGCACCGCGTCGCTGGGCAGCACCCGCAGCCCGCCGTCGACCTCCAGGGTCTGGAAGATGACCCGCTCACGCCCGGGGCCGGGGCGGACGGTGGCGGCGACCCGACCCGGCGCCGCCGGCGCGAGCTCGACCTGGTCTCCGGTGATCAGGGTGACACGAACGGGCGTGGCGCCGGGGGCGCTCGGGCCCGGGTTGGGGCCGGCGGGCCGGGCGGGCGGGTCGGCGGACGCCGGTGCGGCGAGCCCGACCACCAACGCGCCGACCGCGCCGGCGGTGAGCCAGCGTGGGGACCAGTGCATGCGATGCGCTCCTCTACTCCTGTGGGCCCCCATCCGTAGACGAGGGCCGATCGGAGTCTGCGTCGGAGCGTGTCACCAGGTCACTAGTCGTCGGCCGCCGCAGCGGCGACATGTCGTCAGGTGGACAACCACCGTGTACCCACGGTGTGCCCGACGGTCACCTGCGGCTGCCCCGCCACCCGTGCACGGGAAGGCCGAACTTGGCGACCAGACGGTCGGTGAACGGGCGTGCCCGCAGCCGCACGATGCGCACCGGCAGGGCGCCCCGACGCACCGTGACCCGGGCGCCGGGCGGCAGGTCGTACACCCGTCGACCGTCGCAGGAGAGCACGGCGAGGGTGGTGAACGGGTCCACGGTGATGACGAACGTGGACGTCGGCGCGGTGACCAGCGGGCGGCTGAACAACGCGTGCGCGCTGATCGGCACCAGCAGCAGCGCCTCCACCTCCGGCCAGACCACCGGGCCGCCTCCGGAGAACGCGTACGCGGTGGAACCGGTGGGGGTGGCGCAGACGACGCCGTCGCAGCCGTAGCGGGACAGCGGCCGGCCGTCCACGTCGACGAGGAGTTCGAGCATCTGCGCCCGCTCGCCCTTCTCGACGCTGATCTCGTTGAGCGCCCACGACTCGATGGTGGGGCCGCCGTCGAACTCGGCGGTGACGTCGAGGGTGAGCCGTTCGTCCACCGTGTAGTTGCGGCTGACGACGTCCCGGACCGCCGTGTCCAGGTCGTCGATCTCCGCCTCGGCCAGGAAGCCCACCTTGCCGAGGTTGATGCCGAGCAGCGGGGCCTTCGCCGGCCTGGCCAGCTCCGCCGCGCGCAGGAAGGTGCCGTCCCCACCGAGCGCGAACACGATCTCGGCGCCCTCGGCCGCCTCCGGGCCGGCGACCGGCACCACGCCGGGCAGGTCGAGGTCCTCGGCCTCGTCGGCGACCACCCGTACCTCGAAACCCGCAGCGATCAGGTCGGCCGCGACCGACCGGGCGTGCTCGGTGCTGCGCCGACGGCCGGTGTGGGTCACCAGCAGCGCCGTACGACCGCTCATCGGAGCGGCCGCCTGTCCACCGTCGCCCCGGCACGGCCGCGTGCCGGTGCGCACCGCTCGCTGTACGCGTTCACCCTGCGACCTCCTTAGCCGCCGCGGCCGGCACGTCGCCGGCCGTCGTCGGGCCGTCCGGCCCGGCCGCCACCACGGCCCGCACCCGCGTCGGGTCGGCCGGTGGTGCGCCACGGCGCAACCATACGAAGAACTCCACGTTGCCGCTCGGCCCGGGCAGCGGGCTGGCCGCGACGCCGGCCAGGCCAAGGCCGAGCTGCCCCGCCGCCGCCGCCACGTCGAGCACGGCCTCGGCGCGCAGTTCCGGGTCGCGGACCACGCCGCCGGCGCCCACCCGCTCCTTGCCGACCTCGAACTGCGGCTTCACCATCAACGCCAGGTCACCGTCGTCGCGGGTGCAGCCGGCCAACGCCGGCAGCACCAGCCGCAGTGAGATGAAGGACAGGTCGGCCACCGTGAGGTCGACCGGCCCGCCGATCGTCTGCGGTTCGAGGGTACGGACATTGGTGCGCTCCAGGACGCGGACCCGGTCGTCGGTGCGCAACGACCAGGCGAGCTGCCCGTAGCCGACGTCCACGGCCACCACCTCGGCGGCGTCGGCGCGCAGCAGCACGTCGGTGAAGCCTCCGGTCGAGGCACCGGCGTCCAGGCAGCGACGGCCCGCGACGCGCAGCCCGCCGGGGCCGAACGCCGCCAGGGCCCCGGCCAGCTTGTGCCCGCCGCGCGAGACGTACTCCTCGGTGGGGTCGTCGCCGGTGACCAGGAGCGGGTCGGCGGGATCGACCATCGCGGCGGCCTTGCGCGCGGGCACCCCGCGCAGCTGGACCCGGCCGGCCTCCACAAGTGCGGCGGCCTGCTCGCGGGAGCGGGCCAGACCGCGGCGGACCAGTTCGGCGTCCAGCCGGTTGCGACGTGCCATGGGTGGTTCTCCGGTCTCGCTCAGGTCTGGTCGATGGTGGCGAGAGTTTCCCGCAGCGTCTCGTAGGCCGCCTCGTACTGGGCGATCTGGTCGGCCGGGGCGAGCGTCGCCGCGTTCGCCATCGCCCGCACGGCGGCGTCGACCGCCGGGTGCCGCGCGGCGTCGGTGTCGTCACCGACCGCGTCGAGGTCGGGTCGGACGCTCGGTGGCGGACCGGGGTGCGCACCGAACCCGCCGGCCGGCGGGCCGGGGCGGACGCCAGGGGGCGGACCGGGGCGCGCACCGGGCGGCCCCGGGCGGACGTCGCCGTTCATCGGACGCTCCACCGGGACGCGGGCGTCACGACTCACCGTCCGGGCGACGCTTGCGCACGGCCTTCTTCGCCGGCATCGCCGCCGGGGTCGGGGCCTCGTCGCTGGTACGGCTGATCGTCGCCGGCGGCTTGCGCGCGATGGCCTTCTTGGCCACTGCCTTCTTCGCGACCGCCTTCTTCGCCACCGGCGCGGAGACCGGGGCGCCGGCCGGGCCGTCCGACGGCACCAGGGCGGCGTCGGGCTGCGCGGCGCGGGTCGGGTCGGGCTGCGGCGTGGCGGCCGGTGGCGTGGCGGCAGGCTCGACGGCCCGCGCCTCGCGGAGCTGCCGTTCCAGGTCGCGCACCCGTCGTGTCAGCTCGGCCACCTCGTCGGCGGTGGCCAGTCCGACCGCGCCGAGCGCCCGGTCGACCTCGAACCGGACCAGCTTGGTCAACGCCTCCCGGTTGGCGGCGCCGGTGCTCACCAGCTCCTCGCCGAGGGCCTGGAGCTGGGCGGCGGTCGCCCCGCCGGAGCCCACGAGGCGACGCGCCACGTCCTGGGCCTTCTTCCGGGGCGCCTCCGTGAGGCCCATGGCCAGTTCGAGGTAGGCGCGCCACGCGTCCTGCATGCCTGAGTCCTTCCCTGGGGCGGGGTGTGCAGGTGTCACGCTACCGGGCACCCCGCACTGTCCTGTGCGGTACGGTGCCGGGGACGGCGTGGCGATCAGCGAGGGGGAGATGTGGCCAGCGTGGACGAGTGCCGGCAGGCGTTGCAGGAGCTGGCCGCCCGGTTGGATCGCAACGCCGAGACGGTACGCGACCGGATCGACCTGGACCGGACGCTCGCCTGCCGGATCACCGACCTGGACACGGCGTTCCACGGCCGGATCAGCGGCGGCCGGCTGGTGGAGCTGACCGACGGCGACGACCCCAAGGCCAAGATCGCGCTGAGCACGTCAAGCGACGACCTGCTGGCCCTGGTCCGCGGCGATCTGGACGTCACAAGCGCGGTGACCTCCCGCAGGGTGTCGATCAAGGCGAACCCGTTCGACCTGCTGAAGCTGCGCAAACTGCTCTGACGAGCCCCCGGGGCCCGTCTCACCCGCCGCTGGGCAGTCCGAAGCTCTCCAGGGCGTGGGCCGCGTCGGCGCCCACCGCACGGATCTTCGGCACTTCCGGCGCCGACCAGGCCGCCGCGCAGAGCGCGGCCAGCGCGTCCAGCGGCCGACCCGAGCCGGCCAGCTCCACCAGGCCGTCCTGGACCGTCACGGACCACTCCGCGGCGTCCCCCGGGACCGCCACGGCGCCCTGCGGGTCGAAGAGTCCCGCCAGGTCCCGCGCCACGTACGTGGGCCGCCGCTGAGGGCTGGCGGCCAGCAGGTCGGGGATGCCGTGGACGCCGGTGAGCACGAGCAGACTGTCCAGCCCGGCCCGGCGCGCGCCCTCGATGTCGGTGTCCAGACGGTCACCGACGACGAGCGCCCGGCCACCGTCGCTGCGCCGGGCGGCGGTCTCGAAGAGGGCCGGCTCCGGCTTGCCCACCACCACGTCCGGATCCCGCTCCAACGCGGTCCGCAACACGGCGACGAGCGAACCGTTGCCGGGCAACGGTCCACGATTGCTGGGCAGCGTCCGGTCGGTGTTGGTGGCGATCCAGATCGCGCCCGACCGGACGGCCACCGACGCTTCCGCAAGCTCGGCCCAGCCCACCTGCGGGCCGTACCCCTGCACCACAGCGGCCGGCTCCTCGTCGGCGCGGGACACGGGCGTCAGGCCCACCGCGCGCAGTTCGGCGCGTAGCGCCTCCGCGCCGACCACGAGCACCGACGCACCGGCGGGCAGCCGGTCCCGCAGCAGCTCAGCCGAGGCCGCGGCGGAGGTGAGCACCTCCTCCGGCCGGGCCGGCACCCCCATCCCGGTCAGCAGGTCCGCGACCTCGCTGGACCGTCGGGAGGCGTTGTTCGTGGCGTACGCCACCGCCCGCCCCTCGGCGTGCAGCCGGTTCACCGCGTCGACCGCGCCGGGAATCGGCCGGTCGATCAGGTAGATCACCCCGTCCAGGTCGAAAACGACAAGGGTGTACCCGTCGACCAGCCGCTTCCCGGCGTCCGCACTCACCGCTGCGTCTGCCCCGACTCGTCGCCCCGGGCGGGAGCGGTCTCGTCGGCGTTCACCGCGTCCGCGACCGGCGCGGTCCGGTCCGCCGACCCGGCGCTCCCGCTCTGGTCGGGATGCTGGTCCTCGTCCTCGTCGTCGAAGCCCTCGTCGTCCGCCGAGCGACCGACAGCGTCGCCCTGCTCGTCGTCGTCGAAGTCCTCGTCGCGGTCGTCGTCTTCTTCTTCGTCGTCGTCGTCGTCGTCTTCGTCGCCTTCGTCTTCGTCGTCGTCGTCTTCGTCGTCGGCTTCGTCGGCTTCGTCGTCGAAGTCTTCGTCGTCGTCCGCGTCCCGGTCCGCCGTGTCGTCGTCACCGGCCGCCAGGTCGGTGTCCGGCTGGGTCGGGACCGCGCCGGGAGCGCCCGGACCGGCGGCGATCTCCTCGGCTTCGTCCTCGTCGTCGCCCTCGATGACCACGCCGTCGAGTTCGAGCAGCCGCTCGGCCGCGTCGGTCTCCCCCTCGGTGTCCGCGTCGGCGGCGCGGGAGAACCACTCGCGGGCCTCCTCGCGCCGACCCACCGCCAGCAGGGCGTCGGCGTACGCGTACCGCAGCCGCCCGGTCCACGGCACCGTGGCCTCGCTGGTGAGGTCCGGCACCTGGAGCATCGCCACGGCGGCGTCCTTCTGCCCGAGGTCACCCCGGGCGCCGGCGGCGACGATCAGCAGCTCGATCGCGACGGCCTGGTCCAGCTTGTCCTGGTCGGCCCCACGGAACAGGTCGATGGCCCGCTCCGGCCGACCCAGGGCCCGCTCACAGTCCGCCAGCACGGCGATGTGACTCTGCAGGCCGCTCATCCGGTGGTACGTGCGCAGCTCGGCGATCGCCGTCTGCCACTCCCCCGCGTGGTACGCGGCCAGACCCACGGCCTCCCGGACAGCGGAGATACGCGAGGCGAGTCGACGGGCGGCCAGCGCGTGCGCCAGCGCCTCCGCCGGGTCCTCGTCGATCAACTGACCGGTGGCGACCAGGTGCCGGGCCACCGTCTCGGCGACAGGCTTGTTCAGCGACAGCAGCTCGGCGCGAACGTCCTTGTCGAGGTCCGTCGCGACGATGTCGTCAGGCAATGCCGGGGCGGACGTACGCCCACCCTCGTACGACTCGGAGCCCGCACGGTCGTCGCGGCGGGTCTCCTCGCGACGCGGCCTGTCGTCGGCCCGGAAACCGCCCTCACGACGGTCGCCGCCCCGGAAGCCACCCTCACGGTCGCCGCCACGGAAACCGCCCTCACGCGGGCCGCTGGGACGGGAACCGTCCCGATCGCCACCCCGGAAGCCACCCTGGCGGTCGCCACCGCGGAAGCCACCCTCGCGTGCAGCGCCGCCCTCACGACGGTCACCGCCACGGAAGCCACCCTCACGCGGCGGACCGGAACGGCCACGGTCGCCACCCTGGTAACCACCCTCGCGACGATCGCCACCACGGAAACCGCCCTCGCGACGGTCGCCGCCACGGAAGCCGCCTTCACGGTCGCCGCCACGGAAGCCACCTTCACGCGGAGCGCCCGGGCGAGAACCGCCACGGTCGCCACCACGGAAACCACCTTCGCGGTCGCCGCCACGGAAGCCACCCTCACGGGGCGGGCCGGAACGGTCACGGTCGCCACCCTGGTAACCGCCCTCACGACGGTCGCCGCCACGGAAGCCACCCTCGCGCGGCGGGCCGGAACGGTCACGGTCGCCGCCCTGGTAACCGCCCTCACGACGATCGCCACCACGGAAACCGCCCTCGCGGTCGCCACCACGGAAGCCACCCTCACGCGGAGCGCCCGGGCGAGAACCGCCACGGTCGCCGCCACGGAAGCCACCTTCGCGGTCGCCGCCACGGAAGCCACCCTCACGCGGCGGGCCGGAACGGCCACGGTCGCCACCCTGGTAACCGCCCTCACGACGATCGCCACCACGGAAACCGCCCTCGCGGTCGCCACCACGGAAGCCACCCTCACGCGGAGCGCCCGGGCGAGAACCGCCACGGTCGCCACCACGGAAACCACCTTCGCGGTCGCCGCCACGGAAGCCACCCTCGCGGTCGCCGCCACGGAAGCCACCCTCGCGCGGCGGGCCGGAACGGCCACGGTCGCCACCCTGGTAACCGCCCTCACGACGATCGCCACCACGGAAACCGCCCTCGCGGTCACCACCACGGAAACCACCTTCGCGGCGGTCACCGCTGCGGAAGCCACCCTCGCGGTCGCCGCCACGGAAGCCACCCTCGCGGGGCGGGCCGGAACGGTCACGGTCGCCGCCCTGGTACCCGCCCTCACGGCGGTCACCGCCACGGAAGCCACCCTCACGCGACGGGCCGGAACGACCACGGTCCCCGCCCTGGTAGCCACCCTCACGACGGTCACCGCCACGGAAGCCACCCTCGCGGTCGCCACCGCGGAAGCCACCTTCGCGGCGGTCGCCACCACGGAAACCGCCCTCACGGTCACCGCCACGGAAGCCACCCTCACGCGGGCCACTGGGGCGGGCGCCATCGCGGAAACCACCCTCACGACGGTCGCCGCCCCGGAAGCCACCCTCACGCGGGGCACCGGACCGGGAGTTGTCCCGGTCGCCACCACGGAAGCCACCGTCACGGGGCGCACCCGAGCGCGCACCGTCCCGGAACCCACCCTCACGGCGGTCACCGCCGCGGAAACCGCCCTCGCGGTCGCCACCACGGAAGCCACCTTCGCGGCGGTCACCGCCCCGGAAGCCACCCTCACGCGGAGCACCGGACCGCGAACCGTCCCGGTCGCCACCACGGGAACCACCATCGCGGCCGCCGGCGTATCCGCCACGGGTGCCGCCAGCGTTGTCGCGGTCGCCCCGGTACGGGGGCCGGTCGCGGTCGTCGCGGCGCGGGCCGCGGTCGCGTCCAGCCGAGCCGTCGGTACGGTCTTCGTAGCGACGGGGACGATCTCCGCCCTGCGGTCCTGAACTCACAGGTACATCCTTCCTGATTGCGCCACCAATGGCGCTACGCAGTCGAGGGCCGACCCGGATGGGGCGGCCCTCGACTGGAAGATTGTCCGGCGGCGTCCTACTCTCCCACACCCTCACGAGTGCAGTACCATCGGCGCTGGAGGGCTTAGCTTCCGGGTTCGGAATGTAACCGGGC